>NZ_JAHAWC010000019.1:0-80595 GCF_018383635.1 Enterobacter sp. 120016
TGACCCCATGCCGAACTCAGAAGTGAAACGCCGTAGCGCCGATGGTAGTGTGGGGTCTCCCCATGTGAGAGTAGGGAACTGCCAGGCATCAAATTAAGTAGTAAGCCGGTGCATAAATCCGGTGGTTACAAGCAGTCTTCGGTGGAGCGGTAGTTCAGTCGGTTAGAATACCTGCCTGTCACGCAGGGGGTCGCGGGTTCGAGTCCCGTCCGTTCCGCCACTTATTAAGACATTAAGCCTGCCTTATTGGCAGGCTTAATGGCAAAAACTTTAGGGGCGTAGCTCAGTTGGTAGAGCACCGGTCTCCAAAACCGGGTGTCGCGAGTTCGAGTCTCTCCGCCCCTGCCATATAGAATCCTTTGCTTCGGCAAAGGATTTTTTTTGCCTGAAACACGGCAGAAAACGCTCTTCTTAATTTTCAGCCAGCATTTCTGCTGGCTGATGTATCAATCCATTACGTTGATTTTTAACAGATCTTTTATCTGCGATTGCTTATCACTGTTTTGCAGCCAAATCGCATACAGCGGCCTGGTAAGCGTGGTGGAATCCATCACGGTATGCAGCCCGGCTTTAGTGTCTGCCCAGCGAACGGGTAACCAGGTACAACCTTTCAGCAGGGACAGCTGCTGACAGGCGATCTCTGCAGAGCTGGTCGTTAACTGCGGAACATCATCAGGTGCAATCAATCCCGTCTCATGCTGCTGAAAATCCGGCCCCCACTCAAGGCGTAAATAGGTCAGGTCTGCCTTCATCATCGAAGGTTCAGAGGCGTAAAGCGCCAGGCCAAACTGCCCCACAATCTGGCTGCTAAATTCGTCCATCTTGGGTGCTTCGGTGGTGATCAGAAGATCAAGCTGGCGCTCATGAAGTTGCTTAACCAGCGACTGCCGTTGTGCAATCCTGGCCTCAAATTGCAGGTGCCCGTGTGAGTGATATAGCCGGGTAAGCCACTGACTTAGCATGCATTCCCACAGAGAAGCGCTGGCCCCTATCGAGAACTCATTATGCCTCGAAGTATGTGCCACCTCTTTACGTGCCGCCTGCCAGGTATTCATCAGCGTTTCTGCGTACGGCAGCAGTTTCTCGCCGGCAGGCGTTAAGCGAATATTGTTACGATGGCGGGTAAAAAGATTCACACCCAATTGATTTTCCAGCTGTCGAATACGAAAACTGACTGCTGACTGCGTCAGGTAAAGGGCTTCAGCTGCTCGCCCAAAGTGGCGTGTTCTGCTCACTTCAAGGAAAGTTTTAAGCAATTCCGTATCCACATCTTTCTCCGCAAAATTATTTGTCGTTATGATTTAAATGTTTTGTTTTACACTCTGTCAAGCGTAACTAATACTCCGCGCCATAAATAGCTCGGCCAAAGAATTAGGAGCGTGTAGGATGGCGGAAAGCTTTACGACGACTAATCGTTTTTTCGACAATAAACATTATCCGCGCGGGTTCTCTCGTCACGGCGATTTCACCATCAAAGAAGCTCAACTGCTTGAGCGCCATGGTTATGCCTTTAACGAGCTGGATCTGGGGAAGCGTGAACCTGCTACCGAAGACGAGAAACAGTTTGTTTCTGTTTGCCGTGGTGAGCGTGAGCCGGAGTCTGAAGCGGAACGTGTATGGATCAAGTACATGGCGCGCATTAAGCGTCCAAAACGCTTCCATACGCTGTCTGGCGGCAAGCCGCAGATGGAAGGTGCAGAAGACTACACCGAGTCTGATGACTAGAATGAAGAGAAGGGGCTACGGCCCCTTTTTTTATGCCAGCAATTTCTGCAAATGCAGCAGTAAACGATCGATAGCGCGATAGCTCAGCGCCTCCTGCAAATGTTTCCTCTCAATGTCAGTGCACCCCTCCACGTCAGCAATGGTTCTGGCCACTTTCAACAAACGCTGCCACGCACGTATAGACAGCCCGAACCGCGTCAACGTCTCCTCCAGCCATCCCGCATCCTCAACGTTAAGAGAACAAAATTGCCGGATCCCGGCATTATCCAGCCGCGCATTCAGCCTGTTCTGACGAGCGTACTGCCGCGTCTGGGCTGCAATCACCCGCTCGCGTACATCCGCTGAGCTTTCACCCGTTATACCCGTTTGCCTGAGCAGACCCGGCGGGGGAAGGGGGATTTCGAGGGATAAATCGAAACGGTCGAGGAACGGGCCGGATAACTTACCCAGATAGCGCAACGTCTGCTCTGGCGTACAGCGGTTATGGTTGCCCTGGTAGTGACCCGTCGGGCTGGGGTTCATCGCCGCGACCAGCTGAAACCGCGCGGGATAGCTTATTTTGGCTCGCGTGCGTGAGATATGTATCTCACCGGATTCAATGGGTTCCCTCAGAGCATCCAGCACGCGGCGCTCAAACTCAGGCAGCTCATCAAGAAACAGAATGCCATTGTGTGCCAGCGAGATCTCTCCCGGCCCGGGGATAGACCCTCCGCCGACCATTGCCGTCAGTGAAGCGCTATGATGCGGAGAACGAAAAGGACGACGGCGCCACTGTTTTTGCAACGACGTCGAACTGATAAGGCTGTATATGGCGGCACTTTCCAGCGCTTCATGATTATTGAGCGGTGGCAGCAACCCACTCAGCCTGCTTGCCAGCATCGTTTTACCCGTACCCGGCGGACCAATTAACAGAAGATTGTGTCCACCTGCAGCCGTAATCTCCAGCGCCCGTTTCCCTTGCTCCTGCCCCATAATCTCGCTGAGATCCTCTGGAGCATCTGCTATAGCATCATCACACTCCTCCGGCTCGGACAGTTCATGCCGCCCTTCCAGCCAGGCACAAACTTCCTGTAAATGCCCCGCGATGAGACACCCCTTCTCGGCGATAAGACTCACTTCTGATGCGTTTTCATTGGCGACAATGATTTGCCGCCCTGCACGTATGGCTTCCAGCGCTCCCGATATCGCACCGGGAACGCCTCTTAACGCGCCTGTAAGCGCGAGTTCGCCAACGAACTCATACGAGCCTAGCCGTGTCGTATTAAGCTGCTCAGAAGCCGCGAGAAGGGCAATTGCGATAGGTAAATCGTATCGTCCCCCCTCTTTAGGCAGATCGGCGGGCGCAAGGTTGATGGTGATCTTCTTCGCGGGGAAGGCATAACCGCTATTTATTATTGCGCTGCGAACGCGATCCCTGGCCTCTTTAACCGTCGTTTCAGGTAACCCGACAAGCGTGAGTCCGGGGAGTCCGTTACTCAAATGAACCTCGACGGAAATAAGCGGTGCCTTTACCCCGAGAGCCGCACGCGTATAAACAACTGACAGTGACATTTGCACTACCTCCTGGGGTAACTATGCCAGCGCCTGTTTTGTCTGTTTAGCGTCATTTTGCGAATTTACGCCGCCTGTTCAGAGATTTTAAGCGCACAATGAAATCCTTGCATAACCGTGGAAGCCTCCTCGCAGAATGTAAAAAGCCCCGTTTTGACGCTTAAAACCGCAGTAAAAAAATGAAAAATATTCATTTTCTATTTTCCTCATATAAAACAACGATTTTAAGAAATATGATTTGCTGGCTAATCAAATGAGCCATAAATAAATCTTGTGTTTGTTTTGAATTCTGTGATACCTCTTTAGGTATTCCTTCGAACAAGATGCAGAAAGAACTGAAAATGACAGCCCTTCTACGAGTGATTAGCCTGGTCGTGATTAGCGTGGTGGTGATTATTATCCCACCGTGCGGGGCTGCACTTGGACGAGGAAAGGCTTAGAAATCAAGCCTTAACGAACTAAGACCCCCGCACCGAAAGGTCCGGGGGTTTTTTTATGACTAAAAAACGTAAATGAGGAGCAGAGAATGATGACTAGCACAAAATTCTGTTTCTCCCGATTTATGACGGGGAACTAACTATGAATGGGGCACAGTGGGTAGTACATGCGTTGCGCGCGCAGGGAGTCGAAACAGTATTCGGTTATCCGGGTGGCGCAATTATGCCGATTTACGATGCACTGTATGACGGCGGCGTGGAACATCTCTTGTGCCGACACGAGCAGGGCGCAGCGATGGCAGCTATTGGTTACGCCCGTGCCACGGGCAAAACCGGCGTGTGTATGGCGACTTCAGGCCCGGGCGCAACTAACCTCATCACCGGCCTGGCTGACGCGCTGCTGGATTCCGTTCCCGTTGTCGCCATCACCGGCCAGGTGGCGTCTCCGTTCATCGGTACCGATGCTTTCCAGGAAGTCGACGTCCTCGGTTTATCGCTGGCCTGCACCAAACACAGCTTCCTCGTCCAGTCTCTCGAAGAACTGCCGCGCGTAATGGCAGAAGCGTTCGAAGTGGCAAGCTCCGGCCGTCCTGGTCCGGTTCTGGTCGATATCCCAAAAGATATCCAGGTGGCACTCGGCGATCTGGAGCCGCACTTCTCCACCGTTGAAAGCGACGATGCGTTTCCGGATGCGGAAGTGGAAGAGGCCCGTCAGATGCTGGCGCAGGCGAAACAGCCGATGCTGTACGTCGGCGGTGGCGTCGGCATGGCGCAGGCCGTTCCAGCCCTGCGCGAATTTATCGCAACAACGCAGATGCCTGCGACCTGCACGCTGAAAGGTCTCGGTGCTGTCGACGCGGATTACCCATACTACCTGGGCATGCTGGGGATGCACGGCACCAAAGCGGCAAACCTGGCGGTGCAGGAGTGCGATCTGCTCATCGCCGTAGGCGCCCGTTTTGACGACCGCGTCACCGGCAAGCTGAATACCTTTGCGCCGAACGCCAAAGTCATTCATATGGATATCGACCCGGCGGAGATGAACAAGCTGCGTCAGGCGCACGTCGCCTTGCAGGGCAGTCTCAACGCGCTGTTACCGGCATTGCAGCAGCCGCTGGATATCAACGCATGGCGTCGGCACACCGCAGACATGCGCGCCGAGCACGCCTGGCGTTACGACCACCCCGGCGAGGCCATCTACGCGCCGCTGCTGTTGAAGCAGTTGTCCGACCGTAAACCGGCTGACAGCGTTGTCACCACCGACGTAGGCCAGCATCAGATGTGGTCCGCGCAGCACATGACCTACACCCGCCCGGAAAATTTCATCACCTCCAGCGGGTTAGGGACGATGGGCTTCGGTCTGCCAGCAGCCGTTGGCGCACAGGTTGCCCGCCCGAACGATACCGTTATCTGTATCTCCGGTGACGGCTCCTTCATGATGAACGTTCAGGAGCTGGGCACCGTTAAGCGTAAGCAGTTGCCGCTGAAAATCGTCTTGCTCGACAACCAGCGTTTAGGGATGGTTCGCCAGTGGCAACAGCTGTTCTTCCAGGAGCGCTACAGCGAAACGACTCTCACCGATAACCCCGATTTCCTCACCCTGGCCAGCGCCTTTGGCATCCCTGGCCAGCACATCACCCGTAAAGATCAGGTTGAAGCGGCGCTCGACACCATGCTGAACAGCGATGGGCCTTACCTGCTTCATGTCTCAATCGACGAACTCGAGAACGTCTGGCCGTTGGTACCGCCTGGTGCCAGTAACTCACAAATGATGGAGAAATTATCATGATGCAGCATCAGGTCGCCGTACAGGCTCGCTTCAACCCGGAAACCTTAGAACGCGTTTTGCGCGTGGTGCGTCATCGTGGTTTTCAGATTTGCTCTATGAATATGGAGACGGCCACTGACGCCCAAAACATCAGTATCGAATTAACCGTTGCCAGCCCTCGGCCGGTCGACTTACTGTTTAGTCAGTTATCAAAGCTGGTAGACGTTGCCCATGTTGCCATCTGCCAGAGCACAACCACATCACAACAAATCCGCGCTTAAGCGTGACAGGACGAAAAAATGACGACAAAAAAAGCTGATTACATTTGGTTCAACGGTGAGATGGTTCGCTGGGAGGACGCGAAGGTCCACGTGATGTCCCACGCGCTGCACTACGGTACCTCCGTATTTGAAGGCATCCGCTGCTACGATTCTCACAAAGGGCCAGTGGTGTTCCGCCATCGCGAACACATGCAGCGTCTGCATGACTCAGCCAAAATTTATCGTTTCCCGGTTTCTCAAAGCGTCGACGAGCTGATGGAAGCCTGTCGCGACGTGATCCGTAAGAACAACCTGACCAGCGCCTATATTCGTCCGCTGGTGTTCGTGGGTGACGTCGGTATGGGCGTGAACCCGCCAGCCGGCTATACCACTGATGTGATCATTGCCGCGTTCCCATGGGGTGCCTACTTGGGTGCCGAAGCCCTGGAGCAGGGGATCGACGCAATGGTCTCTTCCTGGAACCGCGTGGCGCCAAACACCATCCCGACCGCCGCGAAAGCAGGCGGTAACTACCTTTCTTCCCTGCTGGTCGGTAGCGAAGCGCGCCGCCACGGCTATCAGGAAGGTATCGCGCTGGACGTGAACGGCTACATCTCTGAAGGTGCGGGCGAAAACCTGTTTGAAGTGAAAGACGGCATCCTGTTCACGCCGCCGTTTACCTCGTCCGCGCTGCCGGGCATCACCCGTGACGCCATCATCAAGCTGGCGAAAGATCTGGGTATCGAAGTACGCGAGCAGGTGCTGTCCCGCGAATCCCTGTATCTGGCCGATGAAGTGTTTATGTCCGGTACCGCGGCTGAAATTACGCCGGTACGCAGCGTAGACGGTATCCAGGTGGGCGAAGGCCGCTGTGGTCCGGTCACCAAACGTATTCAGCAAGCGTTCTTTGGCCTCTTCACCGGCGAAACAGAAGATAAATACGGCTGGTTGGATCAGGTTAATCACTAAGCATAAATTTGGGACGGCACGCACCGTCCCATTAAATAGTCAGACGGGAGTAAATAAAGCATGCCTAAGTATCGTTCAGCCACCACCACCCACGGCCGTAATATGGCGGGTGCCCGCGCACTGTGGCGCGCCACCGGGATGACCGACGCCGATTTCGGCAAGCCGATTATCGCCGTAGTGAACTCCTTCACCCAGTTCGTACCGGGCCACGTGCACCTGCGCGATCTCGGCAAACTGGTTGCCGAGCAAATCGAAGCCTCCGGCGGCGTGGCGAAAGAGTTCAACACCATTGCGGTGGATGACGGTATCGCGATGGGTCACGGGGGCATGCTCTATTCACTGCCGTCGCGCGAGCTGATCGCCGACTCGGTTGAGTACATGGTTAACGCCCACTGCGCCGATGCGATGGTCTGCATCTCCAACTGCGATAAAATCACCCCGGGGATGCTGATGGCCTCCCTGCGCCTGAATATTCCGGTGATCTTCGTCTCCGGTGGTCCAATGGAAGCGGGGAAAACCAAGCTCTCCGACAAAATCATCAAGCTCGATCTGGTTGATGCGATGATCCAGGGCGCGGACCCGAAAGTCTCTGACGAGCAGAGTGACCAGGTGGAACGCTCCGCGTGTCCGACCTGCGGCTCCTGTTCCGGGATGTTCACGGCGAACTCCATGAACTGCCTGACCGAAGCGCTGGGTCTTTCTCAGCCGGGCAACGGCTCGCTGCTGGCGACCCACGCCGACCGTAAGCAGCTGTTCCTCAACGCCGGTAAGCGCATCGTTGAGCTGACCAAACGCTACTACGAGCAGGACGACGCCAGCGCGCTGCCGCGCAACATCGCCAGCAAGGCCGCGTTCGAAAACGCGATGACGCTGGATATCGCCATGGGCGGCTCCACCAACACCGTTCTGCACCTGCTGGCCGCCGCGCAGGAAGCCGAAATCGACTTCACCATGAGCGACATCGACAAGCTGTCCCGCAAAGTGCCGCAGCTGTGTAAGGTCGCGCCGAGTACCCAGAAGTACCATATGGAAGACGTACACCGCGCGGGCGGCGTGCTGGGCATTCTGGGCGAGCTGGATCGCGCCGGGCTGCTGAACCGTGAAGTGAAAAACGTGCTCGGCCTGACGCTGCCTGAGTCGCTGGACCAGTACGACGTGATGCTGACCAAAGACGACGCGGTGAAAAAGATGTTCCGCGCCGGCCCTGCCGGTATTCGTACCACCCAGGCGTTCTCGCAGGACTGTCGCTGGGATACCCTGGACGATGACCGCGCCGAAGGCTGCATCCGCTCGCTGGAACACGCCTACAGCAAAGACGGCGGTCTGGCCGTGCTGTACGGTAACTTTGCGGAAAATGGCTGCATCGTGAAAACCGCAGGCGTGGACGACAGCATCCTGAAATTCACCGGTCCGGCGAAAGTGTACGAAAGCCAGGACGATGCGGTAGAAGCCATCCTCGGTGGCAAAGTGGTGGCAGGCGACGTGGTTGTTATTCGCTACGAAGGGCCGAAAGGCGGTCCGGGCATGCAGGAGATGCTCTACCCAACCACCTTCCTGAAATCCATGGGGCTCGGTAAAGCCTGCGCGCTGATCACCGACGGACGTTTCTCCGGCGGCACCTCCGGCCTCTCTATCGGCCACGTTTCGCCGGAAGCGGCAAGCGGCGGCAACATCGCCATCATCGAAGACGGCGACCTGATCGAAATCGACATTCCGAATCGCGGCATTCAGCTCAAGCTGAGCGACCAGGAGATTGCGGCCCGTCGTGAAGCGCAGGAAGCCCGCGGCGACAAAGCCTGGACGCCGAAAGATCGCCAGCGTGAAGTCTCCTTCGCCCTTCGCGCCTACGCGAGCCTTGCCACCAGTGCAGATAAAGGCGCGGTGCGCGATAAATCTAAACTGGGGGGCTAATGATGGCCGAGTCACAACCCTTGTCCGCCGCCCCCGAGGGGGCGGAATACCTGAGAGCGGTGCTGCGCGCGCCGGTCTATGAAGCCGTGCAGGTTACGCCCCTGCAGAAAATGGAAAAACTCTCTTCGCGCCTCGACAACGTCATTCTGGTCAAGCGCGAAGACCGTCAGCCGGTGCACAGCTTCAAGCTGCGCGGCGCTTACGCGATGATGGCCGGGCTGACCGATGAGCAAAAAGCGCGCGGCGTGATTACCGCGTCGGCGGGCAACCACGCCCAGGGCGTTGCGTTCTCGTCTGCCCGTCTGGGGCTGAAGGCGCTGATCGTGATGCCGGTCGCTACCGCAGACATCAAAGTCGATGCGGTCCGCGGCTTCGGCGGCGAAGTGCTGCTCCACGGGGCTAACTTCGACGAAGCAAAAGCCAAAGCGATTGAGCTGGCTCAGCAGCAGGGTTTCACCTGGGTGCCGCCGTTTGATCACCCGATGGTGATTGCCGGGCAGGGCACGCTGGCGCTTGAACTGCTGCAGCAGGATGCCCATCTCGACCGCGTCTTCGTCCCGGTGGGCGGCGGTGGCTTAGCCGCGGGCGTGGCGGTGCTGATCAAACAGCTGATGCCGCAGATCAAAGTCATCGCCGTTGAAGCGGAAGACTCTGCCTGCCTGAAGGCGGCGCTGGATGCGGGGCATCCGGTAGATCTGCCGCGCGTCGGGCTGTTTGCCGAGGGCGTGGCGGTGAAGCGCATTGGAGATGAAACCTTCCGCCTGTGCCAGGAATATCTCGACGATATCGTCACGGTTGATAGCGATGCTATCTGCGCGGCGATGAAAGATCTGTTCGAGGATGTGCGAGCGGTGGCGGAACCTTCCGGCGCGCTGGCGCTGGCGGGGATGAAAAAATACGTCGCGCAGCACAACATTCGCGGCGAGCGGCTGGCGCACGTGCTGTCTGGTGCCAACGTGAACTTCCACGGCCTGCGCTACGTTTCCGAGCGCTGCGAGCTGGGAGAACAGCGGGAAGCGCTGCTGGCGGTGACGATTCCGGAAGAGAAGGGCAGTTTCCTGAAGTTCTGCCAGCTGCTGGGCGGTCGTTCGGTGACGGAGTTTAACTACCGTTTTGCCGATGCCAAAGACGCCTGTATTTTTGTCGGCGTGCGCCTGAGCCGCGGCGTGGAGGAGCGCAAAGAGATCCTCAACCTGCTGCATGAGGGCGGCTACAGCGTGGTCGATCTCTCTGACGACGAGATGGCGAAGCTGCACGTGCGCTACATGGTCGGCGGGCGTCCATCGAAGCCGCTCAGGGAACGTCTGTTCAGCTTTGAGTTCCCGGAATCGCCGGGCGCGCTGCTCAAGTTCCTGCACACGCTGGGCACGCACTGGAACATCTCTCTGTTCCACTACCGCAGCCACGGCACCGACTACGGCCGCGTGCTGGCGGCGTTTGAACTGGGCGAGCACGAGCCGGATTTCGAAACGCGGCTGAACGAGCTGGGCTATGAGTGTCACGACGAAACCCATAACCCGGCCTTCCGCTTCTTCCTGGCAGGCTAGTGGTTCGGCAATATCTGCCAGAACGCATCAATAAGCGGCTCATGCAGCCGCTTTTTTTGTGCGCACACGCCAAGCTCAAACGGCGTCTTCTCGTCGCTGCGTTCCAGAATCATCACGCGATTGCGCACCGGTTCCGGGCTGTTCTCCAGCACCACTTCCGGCAGCAGCGCCACGCCGCAGCCCAGCGCCACCATCGACACCATCGCCTCATGGCCGCTAACCGTGGCGTAAATCGACGGGTTGCTGATCTTCTGACGACGGAACCACAGCTCAATGCGGCGGCGCACCGGCCCCTGATCGGCCATGATAAACGGTACCGTGGACCAGTCCGGTTTTTCCACCGACACCTGGTTACGCACCGGGCAGGGCAGCGCCGGGGCAATCAGCACCACCGCCAGATTCTCCAGCATTGAGAATGCCACCGCGCCCGGCAGGGTTTCAGGTTTCCCGGCAATGGCGAGATCCGCTTCGCCCGTCACCACTTTTTCCATTGCGTCGGAGGCGTCGCCGGTCGTGAGCTTAATTTCAACCGACGGATGCGCCGCGCGGAAGCGGTCCAGAATTGGCGGCAGATGGCTATAGGCGGCGGTCACGGAGCAGAAAATATGCAGCTCGCCGGAGAGTGACGGCCCCTGCTGGTCAATCGAGTGCCGCAGCTGCTGGTACTGCAACAGCGTCTGCTGGGCAAAAATGCGCAGTTCTTCACCCGCTTCCGTGAGGGTGACGGTGCGGTTGTCGCGCACGAACAGCGGCTGGCCGAGGTCTTCCTCAAGGCGCTGGATCTGGCGTGAAAGCGTGGAGGGGCTAACGTGCATTGCCCGGGCGCTGCGGCCAAAATGGCGGCTTTCCGCCAGGTGCAGGAACATTTTTAGATCGCGTAAATCCACCGATTCCACTCCCTCTTTTTACATTGCAAAAATTGCAACATGACGTTGTGAATATATCAATTTCCGCAATAAATTTCCTGTTGTAATGTGGGTACATTCTCGCTGAAGCGCGAACCGAACAATAAGACACACAACATCACGAGGTATCACCCATGGCTAACTACTTTAATACACTGAACTTGCGCCAGCAGCTGGCGCAGCTGGGCAAATGCCGCTTCATGGCGCGCGACGAATTTGCCGATGGCGCGAGCTACCTTCAGGGTAAAAAAGTGGTCATCGTCGGCTGTGGCGCACAGGGTCTGAACCAGGGCCTGAATATGCGTGACTCCGGTCTGGATATCTCCTACTCCCTGCGTAAAGAAGCGATTGCTGAGAAGCGTGCTTCCTGGCGCAAAGCGACCGAAAACGGCTTCAAAGTGGGTACCTACGAAGAGCTGATCCCGCAGGCGGATCTGGTGGTTAACCTGACGCCAGACAAGCAGCACTCAGACGTTGTGCGTTCCGTACAGCCGCTGATGAAAGACGGCGCCGCGCTGGGTTACTCCCACGGCTTCAACATCGTTGAAGTGGGCGAGCAGATCCGTAAAGACATCACCGTAGTGATGGTGGCACCGAAGTGCCCGGGTACGGAAGTACGCGAAGAGTACAAACGCGGCTTCGGCGTGCCGACGCTTATCGCAGTTCACCCGGAAAACGATCCAAAAGGCGAAGGCATGGCGATTGCCAAAGCATGGGCAGCGGCGACCGGCGGCCACCGCGCGGGCGTTCTGGAATCGTCCTTCGTTGCCGAAGTGAAATCTGACCTGATGGGTGAGCAGACTATCCTCTGCGGTATGCTGCAGGCCGGTTCTCTGCTGTGCTTCGACAAGCTGGTGGAAGAAGGTACCGACCCGGCCTACGCGGAAAAACTGATTCAGTTCGGATGGGAAACCATCACCGAAGCGCTGAAGCAGGGCGGTATTACGCTGATGATGGACCGTCTGTCCAACCCGGCAAAACTGCGTGCTTACGCGCTGTCTGAACAGCTGAAAACCATCATGGCACCGCTGTTCCAGAAACATATGGACGACATCATCTCCGGCGAATTCTCTTCCGGCATGATGGCGGACTGGGCGAACGACGATAAAAACCTGCTGACCTGGCGTGAAGAGACCGGTAAAACCGCATTCGAAACCGCGCCACAGTATGAAGGTAAAATCGGCGAGCAGGAGTACTTCGATAAAGGCGTACTGATGATCGCCATGGTGAAAGCAGGCGTTGAGCTGGCGTTCGAAACCATGGTGGATTCCGGCATCATCGAAGAGTCTGCGTACTACGAATCTCTGCACGAGCTGCCGCTGATTGCGAACACCATCGCCCGTAAGCGTCTGTACGAAATGAACGTGGTGATCTCTGATACCGCAGAATACGGTAACTACCTGTTCTCTTACGCCTGCGTACCGCTGCTGAAAGAGTTTATGACCACTCTGCAGACGGGCGATCTGGGCAAAGCGATTGCGGAAGGTGCCGTGGATAACGCGCAGCTGCGCGATGTGAACGAAGCGATTCGCAGCCACCAGATCGAGAAAGTGGGCCACAAACTGCGTGGCTACATGACCGATATGAAGCGTATCGCGGTAGCGGGTTAACACCAGGTGCGGGCTGATGCCCTCACCCCGACCCTCTCCCACGGGGAGAGGGTGCAAACATTAAAGGCCTTCTCTTAGAGAAGGCCTTGCTGTTTATTTCCGATACAGCACTTTGATAATGTGATAACCGAACTGGGTATGCAGCGGGCCGGTTGGCTCCAGCACCGGGCAGGAGAACACCACTTTATCGAACGCCGGAACCATCTGACCCTGGCGGAACTCACCCAGATCGCCGCCGCGTTTGCCTGACGGGCAGATGGAGTGCTTCTTAGCCAGCTTGCCGAAGTCGGCACCGTTTTTAATCTGCTCCAGAAGATCTAAAGCCAGTTTCTCTTCTTTAACGAGAATGTGCACTGCTGCTGCTGTTTTTGCCATGATCGTGCCTTGAATAGGTTGAAATAAATCGGGGCGCAATATACCACGCGTCAGCGGCGATAAAGCACCTTAATGATATGGTAGCCAAATTTGGTTTTTACCGGGCCGTAGGGCTTCAGAAGCGGGCAGCTAAAGACCGCCTGATCGAACGGGACGACCATCGCACCTTGTTGAAACTCGCCGAGATCACCGCCATTGCGCCCGGAAGGGCATTTAGAGTAACGCTTCGCCAGATGATCAAAGCTGATGCCGCGCTCCAGCTTGGCCAAGATCTCCTGAGCCAGTTTCTCTTCTTTTACCAGAATATGCAGGGCTGCTGCGGTCTTTTTCATGGTTCTGCTCTACGGGTTAAACGCGATTTCTCCACTTTATCATTAGCCGGTAAATCTGCGCCCGGCTTTCTGCTACAATCCACACCCCGTTCGAAGATTGAGCAACACTCCCATGCGTTTAAACCCTGGACAACAACAAGCGGTCGAATTCGTTACTGGACCATGCCTGGTGCTGGCAGGGGCCGGTTCGGGTAAAACCCGCGTGATCACCAACAAAATCGCCCATCTGATCCACAACTGCGGGTATCAGGCGCGACACATTGCGGCGGTCACTTTTACCAATAAAGCGGCGCGCGAGATGAAAGAGCGTGTCGGTCAGACGCTGGGCCGTAAAGAGGCGCGCGGCCTGATGATCTCCACCTTCCACACGCTGGGGCTGGATATCATCAAACGCGAGTATGCGGCGCTGGGAATGAAGTCCAACTTCTCGCTCTTTGATGATACCGATCAGGTGGCGCTGCTCAAAGAGCTCACCGAGGGGCTGATCGAAGATGATAAAGTGCTGTTGCAGCAGCTGATCTCGACGATCTCGAACTGGAAAAACGATCTGATGACGCCGGCCCAGGCCGCGGCGATCGCCAAAGGCGAACGGGATCGGATCTTCGCCCACTGCTACGGTCTGTACGATGCGCATATGAAAGCGTGCAACGTGCTGGACTTTGACGACCTGATCCTGCTGCCCACGCTGCTGCTGCAGCGCAATGAAGAGGTGCGCGAGCGCTGGCAGAATAAAATCCGCTACCTGCTGGTGGATGAATATCAGGACACCAACACCAGCCAGTACGAGCTGGTGAAGCTGCTGGTGGGGCAGCGCGCGCGTTTCACCGTGGTAGGCGACGACGACCAGTCAATTTACTCCTGGCGCGGTGCGCGCCCGCAAAACCTGGTGCTGCTGAGCAAAGATTTCCCCGCCCTGCAGGTGATTAAGCTGGAGCAAAACTACCGCTCCTCCGGGCGTATCCTGAAGGCAGCAAACATCCTGATTGCCAATAACCCGCACGTATTTGAGAAGCGTCTCTTCTCCGAACTGGGCTACGGCACGGAGCTGAAAGTGCTCAGCGCCAACAATGAGGATCATGAAGCGGAGCGCGTGACGGGCGAGCTCATCGCTCACCACTTCGTCAACAAAACCGAATATAAGGATTACGCGATCCTCTATCGCGGCAATCACCAGTCGCGCGTCTTTGAAAAGATGCTAATGCAGAACCGCATTCCGTACAAAATCTCGGGCGGCACGTCGTTCTTCTCACGACCAGAAATCAAAGATCTGCTGGCCTATCTGCGCGTGCTCACTAACCCGGATGACGACAGCGCGTTTCTGCGCATCGTGAATACGCCAAAGCGCGAGATTGGCCCGGCGACGCTGCAAAAGCTCGGCGAGTGGGCGATGACCCGCAACAAAAGTATGTTTACCGCCAGCTTCGACATGGGGCTGAGCCAGACGTTAACCGGACGCGGGTATGACTCGTTAACCCGCTTCACCCACTGGCTCGGCGAAGTGCAGCGTCTCGCGGAGCGCGAGCCGGTGGCGGCAGTGCGCAATCTCATTCACGGCATCGACTATGAGTCCTGGCTTTATGAAACCTCAGCCAGCCCGAAAGCGGCTGAGATGCGCATGAAAAACGTTAACCAGCTCTTCAGCTGGATGACCGAAATGCTGGAAGGATCTGAAATCGACGAGCCAATGACCCTGACGCAGGTGGT
Organism: Enterobacter sp. 120016; assembly: GCF_018383635.1. Classification (NCBI taxonomy): domain Bacteria; kingdom Pseudomonadati; phylum Pseudomonadota; class Gammaproteobacteria; order Enterobacterales; family Enterobacteriaceae; genus Enterobacter; species Enterobacter sp. 120016. The sequence continues at coordinate 15,095 of NZ_JAHAWC010000019.1, forward strand.
CACCCGCTTTACCCTGCGCGACATGATGGAGCGCGGCGAGAGCGAAGAAGAGGCCGATCAGGTTCAGCTGATGACGCTGCATGCGTCCAAAGGGCTGGAGTTCCCGTATGTGTATCTGGTCGGCATGGAAGAGGGATTGTTGCCGCACCAGAGCAGCATTGATGAAGACAACGTCGACGAGGAGCGCCGCCTGGCCTACGTGGGGATCACCCGTGCGCAGAAAGAGCTGACGTTCACGCTGTGTAAAGAGCGCCGCCAGTATGGTGAACTGGTACGCCCGGAGCCGAGTCGTTTCCTGCTGGAACTGCCGCAGGATGACGTTATCTGGGAACAGGAGCGTAAAGTGATTACCGCAGAAGAGCGGATGCACAAGGGGCAGGCTAACGTGGCAAACATCCGCGCCATGCTGGCAAAAGCCAAAGAGAAAGGATAAGTCCGAAGGGACCTGTAGGCCGGGTAAGGCGAAGCCGCCACCCGGCAAGGTTCAGCGTATTACTTTACCTCAAGCACCCAGTGCACATAGCTCTGCCACTGGCACTCCTGCTCGATCATCTCGGCCCCTAACGGGTGACGATCAATCCAGTTCTCCGGCAGCGTCAGCGAAAGCTTCTCGTCATCGGCCACCAGATTAATGGCGGGCAGCAAATCATCGCGGCGGCGGCTGGCAAACAGGATCGCCAGACGCAGCAGGCGGCACATATGCTCGGCCACGCGCGGCGGTACGGCGTTTTGCTGATGCAAAGAGGAGAGATCGACGGCATTGGTCTGGTTCAGCAGCAGCGTTGCCAGCAATTTTTTCTGCGCGGGTGTATAGCCCGGTAAATCAAGGTTGCGCACCAGATACGCTGCGTGAGCCGGTGCCTGCTTAAAATCAATACTCAGCCCGACTTCATGGAGCGCGCAGGCGCTCAGCAATAAATCCCGGCTCAGATGATCAAGATCCCAGACGTTAGCGACCCGATCGGCGAAGCGTGACGCCAGCTGCGATACGCGTCCTGCCTGATCGATATCAACCAGAAAACGACGCTGCACGTTGCGCAGGGTACGGCTGCGGATATCCTGATCGACCGACAGATGCAACATCCCGTAGACCAGACCTTCGCGCAGCGCGCCGCCGGCCAGGGTCATACACTGGATGTTCAACTCGGTGAAAATGGCGATAAGAATGGCCAGCCCGCTCGGGAAGACCAGCGCGCGTTCCAGCGTCAGGCCTTCAATTTCCAGCTCTTCCAGGCGTCCGCACTGAATAGCGCGCTGTTTCAGCTGCTGAAGTTTGGCAAGCGTAATCCGCTCGTCCATTCCCTGCGCCATCATGATTTCCTGCAGAGCCTGCACGGTACCCGAGGCACCCACGCAGACTTTCCAGCCGTGATAGCGCAGCTCGTCCATCACCGGGCGTAACACTTCGCGCGCGGCGTTTTCTGCCTCGTCGAAGTTCTCTTTACCCAGGTTTCGATCGGTAAAGTAGCGCTCAAGCCAGGTCACGCAGCCCATCGACAGGCTGAACAGCGACGTTGCCTGCGCGCCGGTGCCGGTCACAAGCTCGGTACTGGCACCGCCAATATCCACTACCAGGCGACGGTCGTCACCCCCCGTGGTGTGTGCAACACCCTGATAAATCAGGCGAGCTTCTTCTTCACCGCTGATAACCTGAACCGGACAACCGAGAATTTCCTGCGCTCTGGCAATAAAATCCACGGCGTTAACCGCCAGGCGGAGTGTCGCAGTGGCGACCACGGTGATTTGGGCATGCGGGATATCCTGCAGACGCTCGGCAAAGAGTCGCAGACACTGCCAGCCACGTTCCATGGCTTCAGGTGATAGGTGATTGTCACTGCTCAGGCCCGCCGCGAGGCGGACCTTGCGCTTGATGCGCGTCAGCGTTTGTATGCTTCCCGCCACCTCGCGCACAACCAGCATATGAAAACTATTCGAACCGAGATCAATTGCCGCATAAAGCGAGGTGGAGCTGAGCATATTTTTTAACCTGAACGACGACGATTACGCGGTGCGCCGCCTGAACGACGCGGACCATTGCCGGAGCGTGGGCGGGTTAGACGCTTAGGCGGCGGCAGTTCGCTTAACAGCGCTTCCGGATTGTATTTGCTCTGCGGAATAGAGTGACCGATATAAGTCTCAATGGCTGGAAGATTCAGCGCATACTCTTCACACGCAAGGCTAATCGAGTGACCGCTTGCGCCCGCACGACCGGTACGACCGATACGGTGTACGTAGTCTTCGCAGTCGTCTGGCAGATCGTAGTTAAAGACGTGCGTCACGGCCGGAATGTGCAGACCACGAGCAGCAACGTCGGTTGCGACCAGAATATCGAGATCGCCACAGGTAAATTCTTCAAGAATACGCAGGCGTTTTTTCTGCGCCACGTCGCCGGTCAGCAGGCCAACACGGTGACCGTCTGCAGCCAGATGGCCCCAGATGTCTTCACAACGGTGTTTGGTGTTCGCGAAGATAATGGCGCGATCTGGCCACTCTTCTTCGATCAGCGTTTGCAGCAGACGCATTTTCTCTTCATTGGAAGGATAGAAGAGCTCTTCTTTAATGCGGTGACCCGTTTTCTGCTCAGGTTCCACTTCTACATATTCGGCGTTGTTCATCTGTTCGAACGCCAGTTCGCGAACGCGGTATGAGAGGGTTGCAGAGAACAGCATATTCAGACGCTGATTGGCCGGAGGCATACGGCGGAACAGCCAGCGGATGTCTTTAATGAAGCCCAGATCGTACATGCGGTCAGCTTCATCGAGCACCACAACCTGGATTGCGCCGAGGTTGATGTGGTTCTGTTTAGCGTAGTCGATAAGACGACCGGTGGTACCGATCAGGATATCCACACCGCTTTCCAGCACTTTCAGCTGTTTATCGTAGCCGTCGCCGCCATAGGCCAGGCCAAGCTTCAGGCCGGTAGACTGCGCCAGGGGTTCAGCGTCTGCGTGGATCTGTACCGCCAGTTCTCGCGTCGGGGCCATAATTAGCGCGCGCGGCTGGTTAACTTTGCGGTCTGCAATCGCTGGGTGAGAAAGTAAATAATGAAACGTTGACGTTAAAAACGCCATCGTTTTGCCGGTACCGGTTTGCGCCTGCCCGGCAACATCGCGACCGGCCAGCGTCAGCGGCAGCGCGAGGGCCTGAATGGGCGTGCAGTTATGAAACCCTTTATTTTCAAGGGCTTCAATCACCTGCGGGTGCAGCGCGAAGTCGGAAAACTTCTGTTCTGTTAAATGTGTTTTGCTCATAGTGTGGTAGAATATCAGCTTACTATTGCTTTACGAAAGCGTATCCGGTGAAATAAAGTCAACCTTTAGTTGGTTAATGCGACATCAACACGTCGTTGGTGGAGACAAAACCAACGTACCAGGCTTATTCCTGTGGAGTTATATATGAGCGATAAAATTATTCACCTGACTGACGACAGTTTTGACACGGACGTACTTAAGGCTGACGGGCTGATCCTCGTCGATTTCTGGGCTGAATGGTGTGGTCCTTGCAAAATGATCGCCCCGATTCTGGATGAGATCGCCGACGAATATCAGGGCAAACTGACCGTTGCCAAGCTGAACATCGACCAGAACCCGGGCACCGCACCAAAATACGGTATCCGTGGCATTCCGACCCTGCTGCTGTTCAAAAACGGCGAAGTGGCGGCGACCAAAGTGGGCGCGCTGTCCAAAGGTCAACTGAAAGAGTTCCTGGACGCTAACCTGGCGTAAGGTTTCTCCGCTGTGCGTTCAGAGCTCCCGGCTAAATGATGTGGAACTCTGGACGCCCGGCTGAAGTCGTGCTAAGTTAGCTATGACTTCATTTTAAACATATCTTGTTGTTTGAATCTTGTTTTACCCGATACTTCCCGTTGTTGACATGAACAGTGCGTGAAGTGGCTAAATTCCGGGCTTGTCACTCAATCCGTCTTGTCGTTTCAGTTCTGCGTTCTTTCCCTGTGACCAGACAGCGAACAGACATGAGTTGATGGCCGCTAAACAGGCATGGATGACCCTGCCATACCATTCACAACATTAAGTTCGAGAATCACCCCGAGTTTAAGAACCCACACCATTATGAATCTTACCGAATTAAAGAATACGCCGGTTTCTGAGCTGATCACTCTCGGCGAAAATATGGGGCTGGAAAACCAGGCTCGTATGCGCAAGCAGGACATCATTTTCGCCATCCTGAAGCAGCACGCTAAGAGTGGCGAAGATATCTTTGGCGACGGTGTGCTGGAGATATTGCAAGACGGATTTGGTTTCCTCCGCTCTGCAGACAGCTCCTACCTCGCCGGCCCTGACGACATCTACGTATCTCCTAGCCAAATCCGCCGTTTCAACCTCCGCACTGGTGACACCATTTCAGGTAAGATTCGTCCTCCTAAAGAGGGTGAACGCTACTTTGCGCTGTTGAAAGTTAACGAAGTTAACTACGACAAGCCGGAAAACTCGCGTAATAAGATCCTCTTTGAGAACTTAACGCCGCTGCACGCGAACTCTCGCCTGCGCATGGAGCGTGGTAACGGTTCTACCGAAGACTTAACCGCACGTGTTCTGGATCTGGCATCACCAATTGGTCGTGGCCAGCGTGGTCTGATTGTGGCACCGCCGAAAGCGGGTAAAACCATGCTGCTGCAGAACATCGCGCAGAGCATCGCTTACAACCACCCAGACTGCGTGCTGATGGTGCTGCTGATTGACGAACGTCCGGAAGAAGTGACCGAGATGCAGCGTCTGGTTAAAGGTGAAGTGGTTGCTTCTACCTTCGACGAGCCAGCCTCTCGCCACGTTCAGGTTGCGGAAATGGTTATCGAGAAGGCGAAACGCCTGGTTGAGCACAAGAAAGACGTGATCATCCTGCTCGACTCCATCACCCGTCTGGCGCGTGCCTACAACACCGTGGTGCCGGCGTCCGGTAAAGTGCTGACCGGTGGTGTGGATGCTAACGCCCTGCATCGTCCGAAACGCTTCTTCGGTGCCGCACGTAACGTGGAAGAGGGCGGCAGCCTGACCATCATCGCGACGGCGCTGATCGATACCGGTTCAAAAATGGACGAAGTGATTTACGAAGAATTTAAAGGTACAGGTAACATGGAACTGCACCTCTCTCGTAAAATCGCTGAAAAACGCGTCTTCCCGGCTATCGACTACAACCGTTCCGGTACCCGTAAAGAAGAGCTGCTCACCACGCAGGAAGAGCTGCAGAAAATGTGGATCCTGCGCAAAATCATCCATCCAATGGGTGAAATTGACGCGATGGAGTTCCTCATTAACAAACTGGCGATGACCAAAACCAACGACGATTTCTTCGACATGATGAAACGCTCGTAACGCAAATAAAGCCAGCAAACGCCACGTTTTTACGTGGCGTTTTTCATTTTTGGACTATACGCTAGTACCATCTACTCCCAATTTTGACCGGTCGGTGCGACAATAGGGCCGTTTGTGCAGCTAAAGAAATAATTGATTGAAAAATATACAAAGGGAGTTGTAAGAAGCCATCTTTATTACTTCTGAGGCTGTGGCTTCATGGTTATACTTCCGGGACTAACATTTGTTGAGAGCAATCCATTGTGAATCTATTCACCGCCGTTACTGAACTGATCAGTATTTTTTTATTCACAACCTGTTTTTTGTTCATTGCGCGCAAGGTGGCAAAACGAATAGGGTTGGTGGATAAGCCTAATTTTCGTAAACGCCATCAGGGACTTATTCCTTTAGTCGGCGGGATTTCTGTTTACGCAGGGATTTGCTTCACGTTTGGTATTGCCGATTATTATATCCCGCATGCCGCCCTCTACATTGCCTGTGCCGGTGTACTGGTGTTAGTCGGTGCTCTTGATGACCGGTTCGATATCGCGGTGAAAATACGCGCCACCGTTCAGGCGGGCATTGGCGTGGTGATGATGGTTGTGGGCGGACTGTATCTGCGAAGCCTCGGCTATGTGTTCGGCCCCTGGGAATTAGTTCTGGGCCCATTTGGCTTCTTCCTGACACTCTTTGCCGTCTGGGCGGCAATCAATGCTTTCAACATGGTGGATGGCATCGACGGCCTGCTCGGTGGGTTGTCATCCGTCTCGTTCGCCGCTATCGGCATTATTTTATGGTTTGATGGCCAGTACAGTCTGGCAATGTGGTGTTTCGCCATGATTGCCGCCATTCTGCCTTATATCCTCTTAAACCTCGGAGTGCTGGGCCGCCGCTATAAAGTCTTTATGGGAGACGCGGGCAGTACGCTGATTGGTTTTACGGTTATCTGGATCCTGCTTGAAACCACACAGGGTCAAACCCATCCGATAAGTCCCGTAACAGCGCTGTGGATTATTGCCATCCCATTAATGGATATGGTGGCGATTATGTACCGCCGCCTGCGCAAAGGGATGAGTCCTTTCTCTCCCGACCGCCAACACATTCATCATCTCATTATGCGCGCGGGTTTTACTTCTCGTCAGGCATTTGTGCTGATTACGCTTGCCGCCGCTATTTTGGCCGCGATTGGTGTAGCTGCAGAATATTCTCATATTATTCCTGAATGGGTTATGTTGGCATTATTCTTGCTGGCATTTTTCCTGTACGGCTACTGCATTAAGCGCGCATGGAAAGTAGCGCGATTTATTAAACGTCTTAAACGCAGGATGCGTCGTAACAGTGGCAAAAATACAACATTAACTAAGTAAAACCGGGACTATGATGACTCAACCGTTGGCGGGAGCGAAATCAGTGGTAACTGAGAATGAACTGGATATTCGGGGTTTGTTTCGCGTGTTATGGGCAGGCAAACTTTGGATTGCGGGGATCGCGCTGGGGTTTGCACTGTTAGCGCTGGCCTATACGTTCTTTGCAAAACAAGAGTGGAGCGCCACGGCAATCACAGACAGGCCAACGGTTAATATGCTTGGGGGATACTATTCCCAGCAGCAATTCCTGCGAAACCTGGACATCAAAGCCAGTCTTGCAACGCCAGACCAGGCCTCCGTTATGGATGAAGCCTATAAAGAGTTTGTGATGCAGCTGGCTTCGTGGGATACCCGCCGCGACTTCTGGTCCCAGACGGATTACTACAAGCAGCGCCGGGTTGATAACACCAAAGCCGATGCCGCCCTGCTGGACGATCTGATTAACAATATTCAGTTCATGCCGGGCGACGCGCTGCGTAACGTCAACGACAGCGTCAAGCTGATTGCAGAAACCGCGCCGGATGCCAACAACCTGTTGCGTCAGTACGTCGCATTTGCCAGCCAGCGTGCCGCAAGCCATCTTAACGAAGAGCTTAAAGGTGCCTGGGCGGCTCGTACCATCCAGATGAAAGCGCAGGTGAAACGTCAGGAAGAGGTGGCGAATACCATTTTCGGTCGCCGCGTGCATAACATTGAGCAGGCGCTGAAAATTGCGGAACAGCACAATATTTCCCGTACTGAGACGGACGTGCCGGCTGATGAACTGCCTGACTCTGAAATGTTCCTTCTTGGTCGCCCTATGCTGCAGGCGCGTCTGGAAAACCTGAAGGCCGTTGGGCCTGATTTTGACCTCGATTACGATCAAAATCGCGCGATGCTCAATACGCTTAATGTCGGTCCATCCCTGGACCCGCGTTTTCAGACCTATCGTTATTTGCGAACGCCTGAAGAACCTGTAAAACGCGATAGTCCGCGTCGTGCATTCCTGATGATTATGTGGGGGATTGTAGGCGCACTGACGGGCGCTGGCGTGGCGTTAACGCGTCGTCGCAAAAACTAAGAACGCCGTCTACGATGAAGGCTGCGGCCTTCATCGCCTAATCGAAGAGAATCGATGTGAAAGTACTTACCGTATTTGGCACCAGGCCGGAGGCCATTAAGATGGCACCTCTGGTTCATGCGCTGGCCAGCGATCCTGATATTGAAGCGAAAGTCTGCGTCACGGCCCAACACCGTGAGATGCTCGATCAGGTTTTAACGCTCTTCTCCATCGTCCCGGATTACGACCTTAATATTATGAAGCCGGGACAAGGGCTAACGGAGATAACCTGTCGCATTCTGCAAGAGCTTAAGCCGATCCTGGAGTCATTCAAACCTGACGTGGTGCTGGTACACGGTGACACCACCACTACCGTGGCGACAAGCCTGGCCGCGTTTTACCAGCGAATTCCCGTGGGGCATGTTGAGGCGGGTCTGCGTACCGGCAATCTTTATTCGCCGTGGCCGGAAGAGGCCAACCGCACGTTAACGGGTCATCTGGCGATGTACCACTTTGCGCCAACGGAAAACTCGCGTCAGAACCTGCTGCGTGAAAATATCGCCGATAACAAAATCTTTGTGACCGGCAATACGGTCATTGACGCGTTAATTTGGGTACGTGACCGCGTCCTGGCAAATAGCGATCTTCAGAAAGAACTCGCTGCCCGCTATCCGTTCCTTCACAACGGCAAAAAAACCATTCTGGTCACTGGCCACCGACGCGAAAGTTTTGGCCGGGGTTTTGAGCAAATCTGCCATGCGCTGGCTGAAATCGCCGCGCAGAACGACGATGTGCAAATTGTCTATCCAGTACACCTTAACCCTAACGTCAGCGAGCCGGTTAACCGCATCCTGGGCCACGTCGAAAACGTTCTGCTGATCGAACCGCAGGACTACATGCCGTTTGTCTGGCTGATGAACCATGCCTGGCTGATCCTCACCGATTCCGGCGGAATTCAGGAAGAAGCGCCATCCCTCGGCAAACCGGTGCTGGTGATGCGTGAAACGACCGAACGTCCGGAAGCCGTCAAGGCCGGTACGGTGCGTCTGGTCGGCACCAACGCACAGCTGATCGTCGAAGAGGTCACGCGCCTGCTGCACGACGATGAAGCGTATCAGGCGATGAGCCGGGCCCACAATCCGTATGGAGACGGGCAGGCTTGTGGTCGTATTTTGCATGCACTTAAACACAATCGGGTATCGCTATGAGTTTTACTACCATCTCTGTCATTGGTCTTGGCTACATTGGCTTGCCCACCGCGGCGGCGTTTGCCTCTCGTCAAAAACAGGTTGTCGGTGTGGATATCAACGCACGCGCGGTGGAAACCATCAACCGTGGCGAAATTCATATTGTGGAACCCGATCTTGACCGCGTGGTGAAAGAGGCGGTAGAGGGGGGCTTCCTGCGTGCCAGCACGACCCCAGTTGAAGCGGATGCATACCTGATTGCCGTCCCCACCCCGTTTAAAGGCGACCACGAGCCCGACATGGCGTTCGTCGAGGCGGCGGCAAAATCCATCGCACCTGTGCTGAAGAAAGGGGCGCTGGTGATCCTGGAATCGACCTCTCCGGTCGGTGCTACCGAGCAGATGGCACAGTGGCTGGCCGACGCGCGCCCTGATTTAAGCTTCCCGCAGCAGGCGGGTGAGCAGGCAGATATCAACATCGCCTACTGTCCGGAGCGCGTCCTGCCGGGCCAGGTCATGGTCGAACTGATTAAAAACGACCGCGTCATTGGCGGTATGACGCCCGTCTGTTCCGAACGTGCCAGCGCGCTGTACAAGATTTTCCTGGAAGGCGAGTGTGTGGTGACCAACTCCCGCACCGCCGAGATGTGCAAGCTGACGGAAAACAGCTTCCGCGACGTCAATATCGCCTTTGCGAACGAACTGTCGCTGATCTGCGCCGATCAGGGGATTAACGTCTGGGAGCTGATTAGCCTGGCAAATCGCCATCCGCGTGTAAACATTCTCCAGCCAGGCCCGGGCGTGGGCGGACACTGTATCGCCGTCGATCCGTGGTTTATCGTGGCGCAGAATCCGGCGCAGGCGCGTCTGATTCGCACCGCGCGTGAAGTGAACGACAGCAAGCCTCACTGGGTGCTCAATCAGGTTAAAGCGACGGTAGCGGATTGCCTGACAGAGAGCGGCAAGCGCGCCAGCGAGCTGAAAATTGCCTGCTTTGGTCTGGCATTTAAACCCAATATTGACGATCTGCGTGAAAGCCCGGCGATGGAAATTGCCGAGATGATTGCCGAATGGCACAAGGGGGAAACGCTGGTGGTTGAGCCGAATATTCATGAATTACCGGCAAAACTGGCGGGGCACTGCACGCTGACGGCGTTGGACGACGCGCTGGCGGCGGCGGACGTGCTGGTGCTGCTGGTGGATCATAAAGAGTTTAAAGCGACGTCCGGCGATGCCGTTCGTCAGCAGTATATTGTGGATACCAAAGGTGTCTGGCGTTGAATAGCCTGAATGGGGTGCTCGAGTCCCTGCAGTGGGAGAGTGCCTTTTTCGGCCTGCCGTCGGCCATCGTGCGTCTGCGCGATGACGCGCCGGTGCTGGCTGAATCAGATTTTATCGCCTGGCAACGGGTGCAGGCGAAGATCCCTGCGGAGCGTGCCGATCTGCTTGACGCGCTCCAGCAGCATGGCTTTCAGCTGGTTGAAGGTGAGGTCGATCTTTCCATTTCCCTCACCCGGCACGATGCGTCCGGCGCGGAAATTGCAACGGATCGGGACATCCCCGTGCTGCGTCAGATGGCGACCCGGGCGTTTGCGCAGAGCCGCTTTCGTGCGCCCTGGTATGCACCTGACGATAGCGGGCGTTTCTATGCCCAGTGGATAGAGAATGCGGTCAAAGGCACCTTTGACCACGTCTGCCTGGTTTTCCGTGCAGGGGACGGTCAAATCCAGGGGTTCGTCTCTCTGCGTAAGCTCAACGAGCGCGAGGCGCGCATTGGCTTATTAGCCGGGCACGGCATGGGTGAGAAACTCATGCAGGCGGCGCTGCACTGGGCGCAGCAGCAGCAGCTTGTGACGCTGCGGGTTGCGACCCAACTGGGCAACACCGCCGCGCTTAAACGTTATATTGCGAGTGGTGCCAACATCGACGCCACCGCCTACTGGTTATACAGGTGACAAGATGATTCCATTTAACGCACCACCCGTTGTCGGAACTGAACTCGACTATATGCAGTCTGCCATGGGCAGCGGCAAACTCTGTGGTGACGGCGGTTTTACCCGTCGCTGTCAGCAGTGGATGGAACAGCGTTTTCGCAGCGCCAAAGTGCTGCTGACCCCGTCCTGTACGGCATCTCTGGAAATGGCGGCGCTGCTGCTGGATATCCAGCCCGGTGATGAAGTGATTATGCCGAGCTATACCTTCGTTTCCACCGCGAACGCCTTTGTCCTGCGCGGAGCGAAAATCGTCTTTGTGGATATCCGCCCGGATACCATGAACATTGATGAGACGCTGATTGAAGCGGCGATCACTGACAAAACGCGCGCGATCGTGCCGGTTCACTACGCGGGCGTGGCCTGTGAAATGGACACCATCATGGCCATCGCCAAAAAACATAATCTGTTCGTGGTGGAAGATGCCGCGCAGGGCGTGATGTCCACCTACAAGGGACGCGCGCTGGGCACTATCGGCCACATTGGCTGCTTTAGCTTCCACGAAACCAAAAACTACACGGCGGGTGGAGAAGGTGGCGCGACGCTGATTAACGACCGGGCTCTCGTGGAGCGCGCGGAAGTGATCCGCGAAAAAGGCACCAACCGCAGCCAGTTCTTCCGGGGGCAGGTAGACAAATACACCTGGCGCGATATCGGCTCCAGCTATCTGATGGCGGATCTGCAGGCGGCGTACCTGTGGGCGCAGCTGGAAGCGGCGGAACGTATCAACCTTCAGCGTCTTTCCCTGTGGCAAACGTATTACGATGCGCTTGAGCCTCTGGCCAAAGCAGGGCGTATTGAACTGCCGACCATCCCGGCAGATTGCGTCCACAATGCGCATATGTTCTACATCAAGCTGCGCGATAACGACGACCGCAGCGAGCTTATCGCCTGGCTGAAAGAGGCCGAGATTATGGCGGTGTTCCACTATATCCCGCTGCACTCCAGCCCGGCCGGAGAAGCGTTTGGCACGTTCGCGGGTGAAGATCGTTACACCACGAAAGAAAGTGAGCGTTTGCTTCGCTTGCCGCTGTTTTACAACCTCGCGCCTGTTAACCAGCGTACGGTGATTAATACCCTTCTGAGTTATTTCGGCTGATATGTCTCTGGCAAAAGCATCGGTGTGGACCGCCGCGTCCACGCTTGTAAAAATTGGCGCCGGGCTGCTGGTCGTCAAGCTGCTGGCCGTCTCATTTGGCCCCTCTGGCGTGGGGCTGGCGGGTAATTTCCGCCAGCTTGTCACCGTCCTTGGGGTGCTGGCCGGTGCCGGTATCTTCAACGGCGTGACCAAATACGTTGCGCAGTATCACGATGATGCGGCTCAGCTGCGCAGAGTGGTGGGCACCTCTTCGGCGATGGTCACGGGTTTTTCGACCCTGATGGCGATGATATTTCTGCTGGCGGCGGCGCCCATCAGCCAGGGGTTGTTCGGGCACACTCATTACCAGGGGCTGGTGCGTCTGGTTGCGCTGGTCCAGATGGGCATTGCCTGGGCTAACCTGCTGCTGGCGCTGATGAAAGGGTTTCGTGATGCTGCCGGGAACGCGCTTGCCTTAATCCTGGGCAGCGTCATCGGCGTGATTGCCTATTACTTCTGCTTTCGCCTGGGCGGCTATGAAGGCGCACTGCTGGGGCTGGCGCTGGTCCCGGCGCTGGTTGTTGTGCCAGCGGCGTTTATGCTGATGCGTCGGGGCGTCATCCCTCTGAGCTACCTCAAACCGCAATGGGACACGATGATTGCCAGCCAGCTGGGTAAATTTACCCTGATGGCGCTCATCACCTCCGTCACGATGCCGGTAGCCTACGTGATGATGCGAAACCTGCTGGCGGCGCATTATAGCTGGGATGAAGTGGGGATCTGGCAGGGCGTAAGCAGTATTTCCGACGCCTATCTCCAGTTTATTACGGCTTCCTTTAGCGTTTACCTGCTGCCAACCTTATCGCGTCTGACGTCCAGACAGGATATTACCCGTGAGATTTTCCGATCGCTGCGCTTTGTGTTGCCGGCCGTTGCGGCGGCCAGCTTTACCGTCTGGTTATTGCGCGATGTCGCCATCTGGCTGCTGTTCTCGGCGAAGTTCACCGCCATGCGCGATCTCTTTGCCTGGCAGCTGGTGGGTGATGTGCTGAAAGTGGGTGCTTACGTTTTCGGCTATCTGGTGATTGCAAAAGCGTCCCTGCGGCTGTATATCCTGGCGGAAATTAGCCAGTTTGCGTTACTGACAGCATTTTCACACTGGCTGATACCCGCGCACGGTGCGCTGGGGGCGGCTCAGGCCTACATGGCAACCTATATCGTTTATTTCGCCGCCTGTTGCGGCGTATTTTTATTGTGGCGTAAACGCGCATGACTGCACTGATTCACATCCTGGGATCGGATATCCCACACCATAACCAGACCGTTTTGCGGTTCTTCAACGACGAGCTGGCATCGGGTAATCCTGATGCGCGTGAGTTTATGGTTGCAGGTCAGGATAAGGGCCTGAGCGCAGCATTTCCGGCGCTAACTGTTCGCTTCTGGCCGGATAAGGCCGCGCTGGCGAAGGCGGTTGTTGCCAAAGCCAAAGCGGATCGTAAGCAACGTTTCTTTTTCCACGGGCAGTTCAATACCGGCCTGTGGCTGGCGCTGCTCAGCGGGGGGATTAAACCCTCCCAGTGCAGCTGGCATATCTGGGGAGCCGATCTCTACGAAGTCTCCCGCGGCTGGAAATTCCGTCTTTTCTATCCGCTGCGCCGCATGGCGCAGGGGCGCGTAGGCTGCGTGTTTGCCACCCGAGGCGATCTCAACTATTTTGCTAAACAGCACCCGAACGTGCGCGGAGAATTACTCTATTTCCCAACCCGCATGGATCCGGCGCTGAACGCCATGGCGAATGACGCGGTGCGTGAAGGCAAGCTAACGATCCTGGTGGGGAATTCCGGCGATCGCAGTAACGAACACGTCGCGGCGCTCAGGGCGGTGCATCAGCAGTTCGGCGACACGGTGAACGTGGTGGTGCCGATGGGCTATCCCGCCAACAACGACGCCTATATTGATGAGGTTCGCCAACAGGGACTTGCGCTGTTTAGTGCAGAAAATCTGCACATCCTCAGCGATAAGCTGGAATTTGATGAGTATCTTGCGCTGCTGAGAAAATGCGATCTCGGCTATTTCATCTTTGCCCGACAGCAGGGAATCGGCACGCTGTGTCTGCTGATTCAGGCGGGTGTACCGTGCGTGCTCAACCGCGACAACCCGTTCTGGCAGGACATGGCCGAGCAGCATATTCCGGTGCTGTTTACCTCTGACACGCTGAATGTCGAGGTGGTACGGGAAGCCCAACGCCAGCTCACGCTGGTGGATAAAAATAGCATCGATTTTTTCAGCCCGAACTACCTCACGCCGTGGCATCGCGCGCTGCGTATCGCTTCAGGAGACAAAGCATGAGTCAGTTGCAATTCAGCGGCTTACTGGTTGTCTGGCTTCTGAGCACCCTGTTTATCGCCACGCTTACCTGGTTTGAGTTCCGCCGGGTGCGCTTCAACTTTAACGTGTTCTTCTCGTTACTGTTTCTGCTGACCTTCTTTTTCGGCTTCCCGCTCACCAGCATCCTGGTCTTCCGTTTTGACGTGAGCGTCGCGCCGCCGGAAATCCTGCTCCAGGCGCTTCTGGCGGCGACCTGCTTCTATGCGGTCTACTACGTCACCTATAAAACGCGTCTGCGTTCAGCGCAGGCTGCAGCCCCGCGTCGGGCGCTTTTTACCATGAATCGGGTGGAGACCCACCTGACGTGGGTGATGCTGATGACCATCGCCCTGGTCAGCGTCGGTATCTTCTTCATGCACAACGGCTTCCTGCTGTTTAAGCTCCACTCTTACAGCCAGATTTTTTCGGCAGAAGTCTCGGGCGTGGCGCTTAAGCGTTTCTTCTACTTCTTCATTCCGGCGATGCTGGTGATCTTTTTTCTGCGTCAGGACAGCAAAGCGTGGCTGTTCTTCCTGGTTAGCACCGTCGCGTTTGGCATTCTGACCTACATGATTGTGGGCGGTACGCGCGCGAACATTATTATCGCCTTCGCTATCTTCCTGTTTATCGGCATCATCCGCGGCTGGATCTCGCTGTGGATGCTGGTTGCGGCAGGGGTGTTTGGCATTGTGGGGATGTTCTGGCTGGCGCTGAAGCGCTACGGGATGAACGTGGCGGGCGATGAGGCGTTTTACACGTTCCTCTACCTGACGCGCGATACCTTCTCGCCGTGGGAAAACCTGGCATTGCTGCTGCAAAACTACGACAAGATTGATTTCCAGGGGCTGGCACCGATTGTTCGCGACTTCTACGTCTTTATCCCTTCCTGGCTATGGCCGGACCGGCCTGGCGTGGTGCTTAACACGGCAAATTACTTTACCTGGGAAGTGCTGAATAACCATTCCGGTCTGGCAATCTCGCCAACGCTGATTGGTTCCCTGGTGGTGATGGGAGGGGCGTGGTTCATACTCCCCGGGGCGGTTGCCGTGGGGCTGATTATCAAGTGGTTCGACTGGCTTTACGTGCGTGGCAACGAAGAGACCAACCGCTATAAAGCCGCCATTTTGCACAGCTTCTGCTTTGGTGCCATTTTCAATATGATCGTTCTGGCGCGCGAAGGGCTGGACTCTTTCGTGTCGCGCGTGGTGTTTTTCATGGTCGTGTTCGGCATCTGCCTGTTACTGGCCAAACTGCTGTACTGGCTGTTTGACAGCGCAGGGCTTGTGCACAAGCGCGAGCGGCAGGGCAGCACAACGCTGTCGCAAGTCTGAGTAAGGATAGTAATGACTGATAAAATTTCTGCACCGCGCTATGCGCTACGTGGCCTGCAGCTTATTGGCTGGCGCGACATGCAGCACGCGCTGGACTTTCTGTTCGCCGACGGCCAGATGAAATCCGGTACGCTGGTGGCCATCAACGCGGAAAAAATGCTGGCGGTTGAGGATAATGCGGAAGTCAAAAGCCTGATTGAAGCGGCTGAATTTAAATATGCGGACGGGATCAGCGTGGTCCGCTCTATCCGTAAAAAGTATCCTGACGCTAATGTTTCCCGCGTGGCGGGTGCCGATCTCTGGGAGCAGCTTATGGCCCGCGCAGGTGCGCAGGGCACGCCCGTGTTCCTTATTGGCGGTAAGCCGGAGATACTGGCCCAGACGGAGGAGAAACTGCGTCGTCAATGGAATGTTAATATTGTCGGCAGCCAGGATGGTTACTTCAAGCCGGAAGATCGGCAGGCTCTGTTTGAGCGCGTTCGTGACAGCGGGGCGAAAATTGTCACCGTGGCGATGGGGTCCCCGCGCCAGGAGATCCTGATGCGCGACTGCCGTCTGGTCTGTCCGGATGCCCTCTACATGGGCGTCGGCGGCACGTACGACGTCTTTACCGGCCACGTTAAGCGTGCGCCCAAGGTCTGGCAAAATCTGGGGCTGGAGTGGCTGTACCGCCTGCTATCGCAACCGACGCGCATTAAACGACAGATCCGTCTGCTTCGCTACCTCGCCTGGCATTACACCGGGAAAATGTAATCAAAATGTAGCGCGATATGCTATTCGCGCTGCAACTCGCCTGCAAAACTGCTGATAATCTGTGCAATGCATTCATTTTTTTAATGCATCGTTTGCCATTTGGCAGATTTTAAGAAACCATTCGCTCCGTATTTTAGTACCCCTAAAAAACAATACCCGGTCTTAAGCCGGGAAACAGCAAACACAATCGAGGATCTATGGCAGAGAAAAAACCGGAGCTACAGCGTGGGCTGGAAGCTCGTCATATTGAACTGATAGCGCTGGGCGGCACTATCGGCGTGGGCCTGTTTATGGGCTCCGCAAGTACGCTCAAATGGGCAGGCCCTTCCGTATTACTGGCGTATATTATCGCCGGGCTGTTTGTTTTCTTCATTATGCGTTCCATGGGTGAAATGCTCTTCCTGGAGCCGGTAACCGGCTCCTTCGCCGTATACGCGCATCGTTATATGAGCCCGTTCTTCGGCTACCTGACGGCCTGGTCATACTGGTTTATGTGGATGGCGGTGGGCATCTCTGAGATCACCGCGATAGGGGTCTACGTCCAGTTCTGGTTCCCGGACATGGTCCAGTGGATACCCGCGCTCATTGCCGTGGGGCTGGTGGCGCTGGCAAACCTGGCCGCCGTGCGCCTTTACGGTGAAATTGAGTTCTGGTTCGCAATGATCAAAGTCACCACGATTATCGTGATGATTGTCGTCGGCCTGGGCGTGATTTTCTTCGGCTTTGGCAACGGTGGACACGCTATCGGCTTCGGCAACCTGACCGAAAACGGCGGCTTCTTCGCCGGCGGCTGGAAGGGCTTCCTGACCGCGCTGTGTATCGTAGTGGCCTCGTATCAGGGCGTGGAGCTGATCGGTATTACCGCCGGTGAAGCGAAAAACCCGCAGGTCACGCTGCGTAGCGCAGTAGGCAAAGTGCTGTGGCGTATCCTGATTTTCTATGTGGGCGCGATCTTCGTCATCGTGACCATCTTCCCGTGGAACGAAATTGGCACGACCGGTAGCCCGTTTGTATTAACCTTCGCCAAAATTGGTATCACGGCGGCGGCGGGTATCATCAACTTTGTGGTCCTGACGGCAGCGTTGTCAGGCTGTAACAGTGGGATGTACAGCTGCGGGCGTATGCTCTATGCGCTCTCGAAGAACAACCAGCTGCCTGCGGCAATGAGCAAAGTCTCACGTGCCGGGGTGCCGGTGGCGGGGGTGGCGGTCTCCATAGTGATCCTGCTGATTGGCTCTTGCCTGAATTACATCATTCCTAACCCTCAGCGCGTGTTCGTTTACGTCTACAGCGCCAGCGTACTGCCGGGCATGGTGCCGTGGTTTGTTATCCTCATCAGCCAGCTGCGTTTCCGTCAGGCGCATAAAAAGGCGATTGAAAGCCATCCGTTCCGCTCAATTCTGTTCCCCTATGCGAACTATTTGACGATGGCGTTCCTGATTTGCGTATTAATCGGGATGTACTTTAATGAAGATACCCGCATGTCGCTGTTTGTCGGGGTGATCTTCCTTGCGGCTGTAACGGCTGCATATAAGCTTTTTGGCCTGGGCCGCCGTGCTACCACGCAGAAAGTGGAGGAATAAGCGGCAAAATGTGCAAACCATAACCAAACGCGCATTTTTTTCAAAAAAGCACTAGACAGCGGGGACGGAGGTACGTAATATCCAGCCCCGCAACGGCGCTAAGCGCCCGTAGCTCAGCTGGATAGAGCGCTGCCCTCCGGAGGCAGAGGTCTCAGGTTCGAATCCTGTCGGGCGCACCATTTACCCGGTGCTGGAGCTGCGGTGGTCTGAGAAGTAGTCAGTACCGCGTGAGTTAAGAATACAGTGGTGGCTATAGCTCAGTTGGTAGAGCCCTGGATTGTGATTCCAGTTGTCGTGGGTTCGAATCCCATTAGCCACCCCATTATTTGAAAGAGTTGTGAATTGCGAAGGTGGCGGAATTGGTAGACGCGCTAGCTTCAGGTGTTAGTGTCCTTTGGATGTGGGGGTTCGAGTCCCCCCCCTCGCACCACGACTTTTTAAATGAATTGAACTAAAAATTCAAAAAAGCAGTACATCGGCGAGTAGCGCAGCTTGGTAGCGCAACTGGTTTGGGACCAGTGGGTCGGAGGTTCGAATCCTCTCTCGCCGACCAATTTTGAACCCCGCTTCGGCGGGGTTTTTTGTTTTCTGCGATTCTTCATCCCTGTCGTCTTTTCCCAACAACGTCCTTTTTCATTGTCGCAATCCAGCGACATACAACTCATTGAAAGATAGATAAAAAACCAGTTATGCGTTTTGCTGTCTCCTCCTGGCGACATATTCCCGTCTTTTCCCGATACGTTCTAGCGCTTAAGACGGCGCTTAACAGCATAATTTCCTTTTATCTTAAAATGTTGCGTCATGTAAAAGTTCTGGGTGTCATGTTGGCACGTTACGTGCAATAATATGCGTGTAGATGCTCATTCCATCTCTTATGTTCGCCTTAGTGCCTCATAAACTCAGGAATGACGCAGAGCCATTTACGGTGCTTATCGTCCACTGACAGATGTCGCTTCGGCCTCATCAGACACCATGGACACAACGTTGAGTGAAGCACCAAATATGTTGTCTTACAGACCTGTTTTAACGCCTGCTTTTATAGCAGGCGTTTTTTTATGGGCGTAAAAAAGGAGGCCAGATGGCCTCCTTTTTATTTACTGCTGCGTACCGTTATTTTGCAGCGTCAACAACAACCCATCTCGCCGCATGGCGGCTGCCTCTTCCGGCTTATGCTGCTTGTCCAGCGTATCGGCAAGCCATGCGTAGTCGAAGGCATCCGGACGCTGTTTCAGCGCCGCGCGGAAGGCGAGGCTCGCCTCCTGCCATTCTCCGTGCTTCATCAGCGATTGACCAAGCGTGCTCCACAGCAGCGGGCGGTCACCGACGGTTTTAATCTGCTGACGCAGCACTTTTTCGATTTGCTCTGGATTATTAGTTTTCAGGCGCGGGATCACCATCACCAGACGATCGTCATACTGGCGCTTCAGACCGTCGAGAAGGATTTCCTGAGCCGTGTCATGGTCGTCACATTCAATAAGATGTTCCGCCATGGCAACCTGCAGAGGAACCTGCTGGCGCGTTTTACGGCTCTGATTCTTCCACCACGTTTTCAGACCGTCACTGCCCAGGTCGGCGCGCGCCTGATCCATCAGGCCAATCCATGCCAGACGCTGAAGCTCATCACGATGTTCATCGTCGCCTACCTCGGCCTTCGCCATTGACGGAATGATGTCCAGTAGTGAACCCCAGGCGCCGGTACGAATATACGCCTGCTCGGCAAGACGCAGCACTTCCGGATGACGTGGCGCAACTTCCAACAGGCGATCGATACCGTGGCGAGCCGCGTGATTTTCATTGCGCGCCAGCTGCAGACGAACGCGCGTGATTTCTACCGGAATCGGGTCACCATGAGCCAGCTCTGCCGCTCGCTCCAGATGCTGATTGGCGCGGGCTTCGTCACCGCGCTGCTGCGCCGCTTCGGCTGCGAGCAGATAATTCACCACCGGCTGTTCGGCATGGTCGGCGTTTTTCGACATCAGCTTTTCTACCTGCTGATAATCGCCTTCGGCCAGTTTCAGCAGCGCTTGCTCCGTTTGCTTACGGGCACGACGGCGCTTACGGCCAACGAACCAGCCGCGCGTGTGGGCACCGGTGCGGAAAATACGGCGCAGGATCCACTCGATCGCAAACAGCACCACCATGCCGAGGATCAGAATGATCGCCAGGCCCGTTACGCTGGTTTCGATGTTGTAGTTATCGGTCTGGATCAGGACGTAACCCTGATGGCCCGCAAGCATGGGGCCCAGCACGATCCCGGCGATCAGCAGGATGAAGAGTAAGAGAACTTTTAGCATCATTACTCTCCTTGCGGTGCGCTTTCAGGTGCCGGAGCCGGGGCAGGTGCCGCCCCGCCCGACGGCTCTGCCGGCACGCCCGGCTGCGCCAGCAGGTTACGTACGCGCGTCTGCATCAGTTTCTCCAGAATCGGCTGGCTGGCCAGCTTATCCGGCACGTTCATGGTGATGTTCTGCTGGCTCAGCTTATCAATGTCTTCGAGGAAGGCGGTGGTCGTCGCATCATCGGTGTTGTAGTAGGCGCGTACCCACGTTGAGACGTTATCCAGTGCCTGTTTGTAGGTCTCTTCCTGATGACGCGGTACGGCCTGAGCCGCTACCAGCAGGCGGGAACGAATGTTCTCGCGCAGATAGATATCCTGGTTCGGCGCCAGCAGCGGCACGGCGGTTTCGTCGCGACGGCGAATAGTAATGAAGCTGTCCATAAAGTTCTGCCAGCTTTTCTGCAGGTTTATGCGCCATTCGCTCAGGGAGCTGGAAAGCTCGGTACCGTCGGAATCCATCGGGGAGTCGTCGTCGTTATTATCCGCCAGCTGCAGGTTATCAATCTGATTCGAAAGCTGGTTCACCTTGAGGATAATACCGTCGTAATCCACCTGCGAGACGGCGGAGAGGCTGGCGATGTCTTCGGTAATCGCGCGACGGGCCGCGATGAGGCTCGGGTCGTTCATGTCTGCCAGGCTCGCATCGGCGCTTTTCAGCAGCGCGGCGGCAGTGGTGACGTCCTGATCGCTCCAGAGCTTACGTCCGGCGAGCTTCACCAGGAAGTCCGCCTGCGAGAGCAGCCAGGTTTTGGCATCGGTGCCGGAAATCGTGGCGACTTTCTGCTGCACGTCGCCCAGCTGTTTGGTCAGCTCTTCCTGTTTGCTGTTCGCCTCGGCAAGCGCGGCGGCCTGCTGCTTAATCACAGCTTCCAGCTCGGTTTTCTGCGTCTCCTGCGCTTTTTGCAGGGCAGTGAGCTGATTCACCAGCGCATCGCTGGTGGACGTTTGATTAGCACCCTGTTGCTTCACCAGACCGTACAGGCCAACCCCTGCTGCCAGCGCAATGGCGATGGCAATCGCGCTCAGCGTGAGGCTCGTTTTATTGCTGCCGTTTTTCTTCTCAGCGGTTTTCTCTGTCGTCTCTGGCTGTGGCGTCGTCTCCACAGTCTCCCTGGTCTCTTCAACCACGGCGGAGGATTTGTCGTGTTCCGTCATTATGGCTTCCCATTTGAGAGTTATTGTAATGCGCGCAGCAGCGCATCGTTGTCGGCGTTATCAGCGATCCGAATATCCTGCCAGCCCAGTTCCCGGGCCTGGTTCGCCAGACGCTCACTGACGACCAGAAGCCGACAGCGGAGTAACCAGTTTTCGCGATACCAAAGCGGTATCAGCGACCAAAGCTGTTGTAACATTTCACCGCTGGTGACCACCAGCGTATTAATGCCGCGCGCGTGCCAGCGCATCGCCTCTTCCGCGCCATCGTAGTGTTTTGCACAGCGCTGATAACACTCAATGAACGTTACGTCTGCACCACGTTCACGCAGCGTTTCGCCCAATAGTTCGCGGCCACCATTACCGCGTAAAATGAGCGCACGCTTTCCGGCAATAGTTTGTAATTCAGGTAATTGTAGCAAGACTTCACTGATTTCCCGATCTAACGGGTAACGAACGTCCGCGCTGCTTACGGTATGCAGCGCCAGTGCCGTTGTGCGGCCAATCGCGAAATAGCGGGGGGCGGTTGGCCAGGTCAAACCCTGCTGTTGCAGCTGCGCGTGGGCAAATTCCACGGCATGTTGCGACAGCGCAAACAGCAGGTCGCCTTCCTGAAGGGTATTCATCTGGTCGGCGAGCGCAGAGAGCTCCCGACCGGGGGAGAATTCAATGAGCGGAAAACTCCAGGCCACCTGCCCCAGTGCGCGCAGACGGCTCACTAACTGCTCTCCTGCGGGAGAAGGGCGGGTGACGAGAATACTCATGCAGGGGGCTCTCCATTATAAACGTCAGCCAGAATCTCGCGGGCGCCGTTATCCAGCAGCTCTTCAGCCAGCGACACGCCAAGCTGCTCGGCATCTTGCGCTTTACCGCGACGTTCGCCGCGTACCATCTGCGAACCGTCCGGGGCGCCCACCAGCGCGCGCAGCCACAGTTCGCCATCTGTTAATTCAGCATAGCTGCCAATCGGTACCTGGCATCCCCCTTCGAGGCGGGTATTCATTGCACGCTCGGCTTTTACGCGAATAGCGGTCTCGTCGTGGTTCAGCGGCGCGAGCAGTTCGCGGGTACGCGCATCGTCCAGACGGCACTCGATGCCGACGGCACCCTGGCCCACGGCCGGCAGCGACAGTTCTGGCGGCATCGCCACGCGAATGCGCGACTCCATCCCCAGACGCTTCAGGCCGGCAACGGCGAGGATAATGGCATCGTAATCGCCGTTATCCAGCTTGCCCAGACGCGTGCCGACGTTACCGCGCAGCGAGCGAATGATTAGGTCAGGACGACGCTCCGCCAGCTGACACTGACGGCGTAAACTGGACGTGCCAACCACGCTCCCTTCCGGCAGCGCGTCGAGGGAGTCATAGTGGTTAGAGACAAACGCATCGCGCGGATCTTCGCGCTCGCAGATAGTCACCAGCCCCAGCCCTTCCGGGAACTCGACGGGCACGTCTTTCATCGAATGTACGGCGATATCGGCGCGGTTCTCAAGCAATGCCAGTTCCAGCTCTTTGACAAACAGGCCTTTGCCGCCCACTTTCGCCAGGGGCGTATCGAGGATCACGTCACCGCGCGTGACCATCGGCACCAGCTCGACGCGCAATCCACTGTGGCAGGCTTCGAGGCGCTGCTTCACATAATGTGCCTGCCAGAGCGCGAGAGGGCTTTGGCGTGTGGCAATTCTCAAAACATTGTCTAACATGCTTGTTACCGTCATTATCAATCGCTAACCATCCTAACATTGTTGACTCTGGGATGGCAGTTTTACGGTTGATGAAGCGTGAGAGGGACAAGGCGGCGTATTCGTCAGCCATAGCCGTATTCAGGAATTTACACGTACAGAACGGTGCTACACTTGTATGTAGCGCATCTTTCTTTACGGTCAACCGGCAAGGTGTTAAATTGATCACGTTTTAGACCATTTTTTCGTCGCTACCACCAAAAATGATAAGGGCGAAAAAGGGTAACGGTTATCTTTTTGAAATACTGCGGGTCCGCTGTTATTCGTGTTTTGAATAGCTTGCGACACCCGGAAACATCAGGCGATACGTCTTGTACCTCTATATTGAGACTCTGAAACAGAGACTGGATGCCATTAATCAACTGCGTGTGGATCGCGCGCTTGCTGCCATGGGCCCTGCTTTCCAGCAGGTATACAGTCTGCTGCCGACATTATTGCACTATCACCATCCGCTGATGCCTGGCTACCTTGACGGTAACGTTCCCCAGGGCATTTGCCTTTTCACGCCTGATGAAACCCAACAGCATTACCTGAACGAGCTGGAACTCTACCGCGGCATGCCGCCACAGGAGTCTCCGAAAGGTGAACTGCCGATTACCGGCGTTTACTCTATGGGGAGCACCTCATCGGTAGGGCAAAGCTGTTCTTCGGACCTGGACATCTGGGTCTGCCATCAGTCCTGGCTTGATAACGACGAGCGTCAGCTGCTGCAGCGCAAGTGCAGCCTGCTGGAGAGCTGGGCGGCCTCGCTCGGCGTGGAAGTGAGCTTCTTCCTGATTGATGAAAACCGTTTCCGCCATAACGAAAGCGGCAGTCTGGGGGGGGAGGACTGCGGCTCGACTCAGCACATCTTATTGCTGGATGAATTTTACCGTACTGCTGTGCGTCTGGCCGGGAAGCGTATTCTGTGGAATATGGTCCCGTGCGAAGAAGAAGAGCATTACGATGACTACGTCATGTCGCTTTACGCGCAGGGCGTACTGACGCCAAACGAATGGCTGGACCTCGGCGGTCTGAGCTCTCTGTCAGCCGAAGAGTATTTTGGCGCAAGCCTCTGGCAGCTCTATAAAAGTATCGACTCACCGTACAAAGCGGTGCTGAAAACGCTGCTGCTGGAAGCCTATTCCTGGGAATACCCTACGCCGCGCCTGCTGGCGAAAGATATCAAGCAGCGTTTGCACGACGGGGAGATCGTCTCCTTCGGGCTGGACGCCTACTGCATGATGCTGGAGCGCGTGACCGAATACCTGAAAGCCATTGATGACACCACGCGTCTTGACCTGGTGCGTCGATGTTTCTATCTCAAAGTCTGTGAGAAATTGAGCCGCGAGCGCGCCTGCGTGGGCTGGCGTCGTGAAGTGGTCAGTCAGTTAGTGAAAGAGTGGGGATGGGACGAAGCGCGTCTGTCCATGCTCGACAACCGGGCCAACTGGAAAATCGATCAGGTGCGTGAAGCGCACAACGAACTGCTCGATGCGATGATGCAAAGCTACCGTAACCTGATCCGCTTTGCGCGTCGTAACAACCTCAGCGTTTCCGCCAGCCCGCAGGACATCGGGGTGTTGACCCGTAAGCTGTACGCCGCGTTTGAAGCGCTGCCGGGTAAAGTCACCCTGGTTAACCCGCAGATTTCGCCAGACCTGTCAGAACCGAACCTGACCTTTATCTTTGTGCCGCCGGGCCGCGCGAACCGCACCGGGTGGTATCTGTATAACCGTGCGCCAAGCATGGATTCGATCGTCAGCCATCAGCCGCTGGAATATAACCGCTACCTGAACAAGCTGGTGGCCTGGGCCTGGTTTAACGGCCTGCTGACCTCGCGCACGCGCCTGTTTATCAAAGGCAACGAGGTGGTTGATCTCGCTAAGCTGCAGGAGATGGTCGCGGATGTGTCGCACCACTTCCCGCTGCGTCTGCCTGCCCCAACGCCGAAAGCGCTCTACAGCCCATGCGAGATTCGCCATCTGGCGATTATTGTCAACCTGGAATACGACCCGACGGCGGCCTTCCGCAATCAGGTGGTTCACTTTGACTTCCGCAAGCTGGACGTCTTCAGCTTTGGCGAGCAGCAAAACTGTCTGGTGGGCAGCGTGGATCTGCTGTACCGCAACTCGTGGAACGAAGTGCGTACCCTGCATTTCAACGGCGAGCAGGCGATGATCGAAGCGCTGAAAACCATTCTCGGCAAGATGCACCAGGATGCCGCCCCGCCGGACAGCGTCGAAGTGTTCTGCTATAGCCAGCATCTGCGCGGTTTAATTCGTACTCGCGTGCAGCAGCTGGTTTCTGAGTGTATCGAACTGCGTCTTTCCAGCACCCGTCAGGAGACCGGACGCTTCAAAGCGCTGCGCGTCTCCGGTCAGACCTGGGGCCTGTTCTTCGAGCGCCTGAACGTGTCGGTACAGAAGCTGGAAAACGCCATCGAGTTCTACGGCGCGATTTCGCACAACAAGCTGCATGGCCTGTCGGTGCAGGTGGAAACTAACCACGTTAAGCTGCCGCAGGTGGTGGACGGATTCGCCAGCGAAGGGATTATTCAGTTCTTCTTTGAAGAGTCGGGTGAGGACGCCGGGTTCAACATCTACATTCTGGATGAAACCAACCGCGCCGAGGTGTATCACCACTGTGAAGGCAGTAAAGAGGAGCTGGTGCGCGACGTCAGCCGCTTCTACTCCTCTTCGCATGACCGTTTCACCTACGGCTCAAGCTTTATCAACTTTAACCTGCCGCAGTTCTACCAGATTGTGAACGTCGACGGTCGTACGCAGGTGATCCCGTTCCGGACCCAGGCCGTAACGCCTGCCGCGCCTGCCAATCAGGAAACCGCGCCGCTGTTGCAGCAGTATTTCTCCTGAGCCTTTTCGCCGGGTGGCGCTGACGCTTACCCGGCCTACGGTCCGAGTCGCTGTTGCCGGGTGGCGATGACGCTTACCCGGCCCACGGTTCGAGCCGTTGTAGGCCCGGTAAGGCGCAGCCGCCACCGGGCAACAAAACTACCTGAAACTCACAGCCTCACCCGCCTGCGCGGTCGCGGCCTGTTCCAGCAGATCCCAGAACGTGACGCCGCTGCGGTCGCAAACCCACTCCCCGGCTTTCAGATCGAAATGATAGCCGCCCTGTTTCGCGGCCAGCCAGACCTGGTGAAGCGGCTCCTGGCGGTTAATAATAATTTTGCTGCCATTTTCGAAGCTCAGGGTCAGAATGCCGCCGTTGATTTCACAATCGATATCGCTGTCGCCGTCCCAGTCGTCAAGACGCTCTTCGATGGTCATCCACAGGTTGTCGGCAAGGCGATGGAATTCACTGTCGTTCATGGTTTTGTTCCTGTTTTTCGTGATGCCGGCAGTATAACCCTAAATAATTCCCGTTGCAGGAAAGCGGCAAACTCTTGCTTTTGTGTCTTCTCCTGCGATGATAGAAACAGATTTGAACTTACGGGCAACTTTATAATGAAAAACGCTTTCCGAACGCTTGCCGTTCTCATCACGCTGTTTAGCCTGACTGGCTGCGGACTGAAGGGACCACTGTACTTCCCACCTGCGGATAAAACCGCGCCGCCGCCGACGAAACCCGTGCAAAGCGGCATTGAGTCTACCACGCCAAATACTAACGATCGTGGCGACAACGGTGGCCCGACTCAGGTTAATCTCTGACGACAACGTTCTGTACCCGCGCAATGGAGCAAATGATGCAGTTCTCTAAAATGCATGGCCTTGGCAACGATTTTATGGTCGTCGACGCGGTAACGCAGAATGTGTTTTTCTCCCCGGAACTGATCCGTCGCCTGGCGGATCGGCATCTGGGCGTGGGGTTCGATCAGCTGCTGGTGGTCGAGCCACCGTACGATCCCGACCTCGATTTCCACTACCGTATTTTTAACGCGGACGGCAGCGAAGTTAACCAGTGCGGAAACGGCGCGCGCTGTTTTGCCCGCTTTGTCCGCCTGAAAGGGCTGACCAACAAGCGTGATATTCGCGTCAGCACGGCCAATGGTCGCATGGTGCTCAGCGTCACCGATGATGAACTGGTGCGCGTGAACATGGGCGAGCCTAACTTCGAGCCCTCCGTCGTGCCGTTTCGCGCAAACAAAGCGGAAAAGACCTATATTATGCGTGCGGCCGAGCAGACAGTATTGTGCGGCGTCGTCTCAATGGGTAACCCACACTGCGTGATTCAGGTTGATGATGTGGAAACCGCCGCGGTCGAAACGCTCGGCCCGGTGCTGGAAAGCCACGAGCGTTTCCCGGAGCGCGCGAACATCGGCTTTATGCAGGTGGTGAAGCGCGAGCACATTCGCCTGCGGGTTTACGAGCGCGGCGCGGGCGAGACTCAGGCCTGCGGAAGCGGTGCCTGTGCTGCGGTGGCCGTGGGCATCTCTCAGGGGTTACTGGCAGAAGAGGTTCGCGTGGAGTTACCGGGCGGTCGGCTTGATATCGCCTGGAAAGGACCGGGTCATCCACTGTATATGACTGGCCCGGCGGCACATGTCTATGACGGGTTTATCCATCTATGAAACAACCAGGGGAAGAACTGCAGGAAACAGTGACGGAACTGGACGACAGAGCTGTTGTTGATTATCTGCTGCGCAATCCTGAGTTTTTTATTCGCAATGCACGCGTCGTCGAAGAGATGCGCGTGCCGCATCCGGTTCGCGGGACCGTGTCGCTGGTCGAATGGCACATGGCGCGCTCGCGTAACCACATCAATCAGCTTGAAGAGAACATGACGCTGCTGATGGAGCAGGCCAGCACCAACGAAAGCCTGTTCTATCGTCTGCTGCACCTGCAGGCGCGTCTGGCGTCGGCGCATAGCCTTGACGAGTTCCTCAGCCGCTTTCACCGCTGGGCCCGGGAGCTGGGGCTGGCAGGCGCAACGATTCGTCTGTTCCCTGACCGCTGGCGCATTGGCGCGCCGTCGGGGTTTACCCATCTGGCGCTCAGCCGTCAGGCGTTTGAACCGCTGCGCATTCAGCGTCTGGGCCATGAGCACCACTATCTGGGGCCGCTGAACGGGCCTGAGCTGCTGGTGGTATTACCGGAAGCCAAAGCGATTGGCTCGGTAGCGATGTCGCTGATGGGGCGCGATGGCGATCTGGGGGTCATGTTATTTACCAGCCGCGACGCGCATCACTATGAGCAGGGGCAAGCCACGCACCTGCTGCAGGAGATCGCCCTGATGCTGCCCGAGCTGCTGGAGCGCTGGATTGAGCGCGTATGACGGACGGACTGCTCGCCACTGATGTTTCGCGCTTTCTGCGCTATCTGGGCGTGGAGCGTCAGCTTAGCCCCATTACCCTGCTTAACTATCAGCGTCAGCTTGATGCCATCATGCAGATTGCCGACGAAATCGGCCTGAAAAGCTGGCAACAATGTGACGCTGCGACGGTACGCGGGTTCGTCGTGCGTAGCCGTAAAAAAAATCTCAGCCCGGCGAGCCTGGCGCTCAGGCTCTCAGCGCTGCGCAGTTTCTTCGACTGGCTGGTCAGCCAGGGGGGCTTAAAAGCCAACCCGGCAAAGGGGATCGCCACGCCGAAAGCGCCGCGCCATCTGCCTAAAAATATCGACGTCGATGACGTAAACCGCCTGCTGGATATCGACCTTAACGATCCGCTGGCCGTGCGCGACCGCGCGATGCTGGAGGTGATGTACGGCGCAGGCCTGCGTCTGTCTGAACTCGTCAACCTTGACCTCAAGCATCTCGATCTGGAATCTGGTGAAGTGTGGGTGATGGGTAAGGGCAGCAAAGAGCGCCGTCTGCCGATTGGCCGCAACGCGGTCTCCTGGATTGAGCACTGGCTTGACCTACGCGGGCTGTTTGGCAGCGAAGAGGATGCGCTGTTCCTGTCGAAACTCGGCAAACGGATCTCGGCGCGTAACGTGCAGAAGCGCTTTGCGGAGTGGGGCATTAAGCAGGGGCTGAACAGCCACGTTCACCCGCACAAGCTGCGCCACTCCTTTGCGACACACATGCTTGAGTCGAGCGGCGATCTGCGCGGCGTGCAGGAACTGCTTGGCCACGCAAATCTGTCGACCACTCAAATCTATACCCACTTAGACTTCCAACACCTTGCCTCGGTGTATGACGCGGCGCATCCACGCGCCAAACGGGGGAAATAATGCGTTTTTACCGCCCACTTGGTCAGATCTCGGCCCTGACGTTTGACCTTGATGACACCCTTTATGACAACCGCGAGGTGATCCTGCGTACCGAGCAGGAGTCGCTGGCGTTTGTGCAGAACTACCATCCCGCGCTGAAAGCGATACAGAACAAGGATTTTCAGAAGCTGCGTCAGTCCCTGCGTGAGACCGAGCCGGACATTTACCACGACGTGACCGAATGGCGTCGTCGTGCGGTTGAGCAGGCGATGCTCAACGTGGGCCTGAGCGTGCAGGACGCCGCCATCGGGGCCGAAGCGGCAATGGAAAACTTTGCCAAATGGCGCAGCCGTATCGACGTGCCGCAGGAAACCCACGAGACGCTGGCGAAGCTTGCTGAAAAGTGGCCGCTGGTGGCCATCACCAACGGCAATGCCCAGCCCGAGCTGTTTGGCCTCAGCGATTACTTTGAATTTGTGCTGCGCGCAGGCCCTCACGGGCGCGCGAAGCCGTTCAGCGATATGTACCATCTGGCGGCGGAAAAGCTTAACCTGCCGCTGGGTAACATTCTGCACGTGGGGGATGATCTGACCACGGACGTGGCCGGGGCTATCCGCTGCGGCATGCAGGCCTGCTGGATCAAGCCGGAAAACGCCGACCTGATGACCACGCTGGACAGTCGTCTTCTGCCGCACGTGGAAATTTCACGGTTGGCATCCCTCACGACGCTGATATAATCACCAGTAATATTGTATAAATTACCAGGGGTTTGCAGTTGTAGGCCCGGTAAGCGAAGCGCCACCGGGCGTTTTGCTGTGTTCCTGAATACTATGTGACGGTGCCAATGGACGTTTCTTACCTGCTCGACAGCCTTAATGACAAACAGCGTGACGCGGTTGCCGCCTCGCGCACCAACATGCTGGTGCTGGCTGGGGCGGGCAGTGGTAAGACGCGCGTGCTGGTTCACCGTATCGCCTGGCTGCAGAGCGTGGAGAACTGCTCACCGTACTCCATTATGGCGGTGACGTTTACCAACAAGGCGGCGGCAGAGATGCGCCACCGTATTGCCCAACTGATGGGCACCAGCCAGGGCGGCATGTGGGTCGGCACCTTCCACGGCCTGGCGCACCGCCTGCTGCGCGCGCACCATATGGACGCCAACCTGCCGCAGGATTTCCAGATCCTCGACAGCGAAGACCAGCTCCGCTTGCTGAAGCGCCTGATCAAGGCGATGAACCTCGACGAGAAGCAGTGGCCGCCGCGTCAGGCGATGTGGTACATCAACGGCCAGAAAGACGAGGGGCTGCGCCCGCACCACATTCAGAGCTTCGGCAACCCGGTCGAGCAGACCTGGCAGAACGTCTACAAGGCCTATCAGGAAGCGTGCGATCGCGCCGGTCTGGTGGATTTCGCCGAGCTGCTGCTGCGCGCCCACGAGCTGTGGCTCAACAAGCCGCACATCCTGCAGCACTACCGTGAACGCTTCACCAATATCCTGGTGGACGAATTCCAGGATACCAACAACATCCAGTACGCGTGGATCCGCCTGCTGGCCGGTGATACCGGCAAGGTGATGATCGTGGGCGATGATGACCAGTCGATTTACGGCTGGCGCGGGGCGCAGGTAGAAAATATCCAGCGCTTCCTCAACGACTTCCCCGGCGCGGAAACCATCCGTCTGGAGCAGAACTACCGTTCAACCAGCAACATTCTGAGCGCGGCCAACGCCCTGATTGAAAACAACAACGGGCGTCTGGGTAAAAAGCTGTGGACCGACGGCGTCGACGGCGAACCGATTTCGATTTACTGCGCCTTCAACGAGCTCGACGAAGCCCGCTTCGTGGTGAACCGCATAAAAACCTGGCAGGACAACGGCGGCGCGCTGGAGCAGTGCGCCATTCTCTACCGCAGCAACGCCCAGTCGCGCGTGCTGGAAGAGGCGCTCCTGCAGGTGAGCATGCCGTACCGCATTTATGGCGGCATGCGCTTCTTCGAACGCCAGGAAATCAAAGATGCGCTGTCGTATCTGCGCCTCATTGCGAACCGTAACGACGACGCGGCGTTTGAGCGCGTGGTCAATACGCCGACCCGCGGGATTGGCGACCGCACGCTGGACGTGGTGCGTCAGGCCTCGCGCGATCGCCAACTGACGCTGTGGCAGGCGTGCCGCGAGCTGCTGCAGGAAAAAGCCCTCGCCGGGCGCGCCGCCAGCGCGTTACAGCGCTTCCTTGAGCTGATTGACGCCCTGGCGCAGGAAACCGTCGATATGCCGCTGCACGTGCAGACCGACCGGGTGATTAAAGACTCCGGCCTGCGCACCATGTACGAGCAGGAAAAGGGCGAGAAGGGCCAGACCCGTATTGAGAACTTAGAGGAACTGGTCACGGCAACGCGCCAGTTCAGCTATAACGAAGAAGACGAAGACCTGATGCCGCTGCAGGCGTTCCTCTCCCACGCCGCGCTGGAAGCGGGCGAAGGGCAGGCGGATACCTGGCAGGATGCGGTTCAGCTGATGACCCTGCACTCCGCCAAAGGCCTGGAGTTCCCGCAGGTGTTTATTGTCGGGATGGAAGAGGGGATGTTCCCGAACCAGATGTCGCTGGATGAGGGCGGTCGTCTGGAAGAGGAGCGTCGTCTGGCCTACGTGGGCGTGACGCGCGCGATGCAAAAGCTGACGCTGACCTATGCCGAAACCCGCCGCCTGTACGGTAAAGAGGTTTATCACCGTCCGTCGCGCTTTATCGGCGAACTGCCGGAGGAGTGCGTGGAAGAGGTGCGTCTGCGGGCGAGCATCAGCCGTCCGGTCAGCCATCAGCGCATGGGCTCGCCGATTGCGGAAACCGACACCGGCTATAAGCTGGGCCAGCGCGTGCGCCATTCGAAGTTTGGCGAAGGTACCATTGTGAATCTGGAAGGCAGCGGCGAGCACAGCCGTCTGCAGGTGGCGTTCCAGGGGCAGGGGATCAAATGGCTGGTGGCGGCCTATGCGAAGCTGGAAACAGTCTAACATTCAGAAAAATATAATTATTTTGTAATAATCTGCTAGCCTTATACAGTGAAGGTCAATTAATGCCCTTCAGCGTTCCGTTGCGTGTTGACGCCACAGTTATAGCTGGCGTAACATGCGCGCACGATTACGCTAAGAGGACATTCGCCTTGGACACACCCAGTAGATACTGGCTCAATTCCCTGTCATCCAGGAACAACTCCTAAGGCTATCTCCTCTTGCTGATGGCCTTAGTGGTTGTCAGCGACCTGCACTATTCCCGTCGCGCTGAGTCAGGCTGTTTAATGGTCTGAAACCCAATTTGTTTCTGTGTGCCCACCGAACTGTCCGATATTTTTTGCATTGGGAGTCCCGGTCATGTTGAGCGCATTTCAACTCGAAAATAACCGACTGACTCGGCTTGAAGCCGAAGAGTCACAGCCCCTCATTGATGCCGTATGGGTGGATCTGGTCGAGCCGGACGACGATGAGCGCCTTCGCGTACAATCTGAGCTGGGGCAAAGCCTGGCAACCCGCCCGGAACTGGAAGATATCGAAGCATCCGCGCGTTTTTTTGAAGACGAAGACGGCCTGCACATTCACTCCTTCTTCTTCTTCGAAGATGCGGAAGACCACGCGGGTAACTCCACCGTGGCGTTTACCATTCGCGACGGCCGTCTGTTTACCCTGCGCGAGCGCGAGCTGCCGGCATTCCGTCTCTACCGCATGCGCGCCCGCAGCCAGGCAATGGTGGACGGTAACGCTTACGAGCTGCTGCTCGATCTGTTCGAGACCAAAATTGAACAGCTGGCGGACGAAATTGAAAACATCTACAGCGATCTGGAAAAGCTGAGCCGCGTGATCATGGAAGGCCATCAGGGCGATGAGTACGACGAAGCGCTCTCCACGCTGGCGGAGCTGGAAGATATCGGCTGGAAGGTGCGTTTGTGTCTGATGGATACCCAGCGCGCGCTGAACTTCCTGGTGCGCAAGGCGCGTCTGCCGGGCGGTCAGCTGGAGCAGGCGCGCGAGATCTTACGAGATATCGAATCCCTGCTGCCGCACAACGAATCTCTGTTCCAGAAGGTGAACTTCCTGATGCAGGCGGCGATGGGCTTTATCAACATCGAGCAGAACCGCATCATCAAGATCTTCTCGGTGGTGTCCGTGGTGTTCCTGCCGCCGACGCTGGTGGCGTCCAGCTACGGGATGAACTTTGAGTTTATGCCGGAGCTGAAGTGGAGCTTTGGCTACCCGGGGGCGATTATCTTTATGATCCTCGCGGGGCTGGCGCCGTATCTGTACTTTAAGCGTCGTAACTGGCTTTGAGAATCCGCCCGGTGGCGCTGCGCTTACCGGGCCTACAGATCTTGTAGGCCGGATAAGGCGCAGCCGCCATCCGGCAAAAAGGCACTACAGCCCTTTGCGCACCCTGCGCTGGGTATAAATCGCATCCGCGACGAAAATCGCCAGCGCCACCCAGATAAAGGCGAACGTCACCATCTTATCCGCCCCCGGTACTTCGCCGTAAAACACCACTGCCAGCAGGAACATCAGCGTCGGGCCAATGTACTGGAAGAAGCCCAGCGTGGAGAGACGCAGGCGCGTCGCGGCACCGGTGAAGCACAGCAGAGGAATGGTGGTCACCACGCCCGCCGCCATCAGCATCAGGTTCAGCGACCACGGGTTGCTGCCCATATGGCTGGTGGCGCTGTCGGCGATGCCAAAGAGATAAATCGCCGCCACGGGCAGCAGCCACAGGGTTTCAAACAGCATCCCCGTCTGCGCTTCCACCGCAATCTTCTTACGCACCAGGCCATAGAACGCAAAGCTGAACGCCAGACCGAGGGCAATAATCGGCAGCGAGCCGAAGGTCCAGAGCTGCACCAGTACGCCGCAGAAGGCCAGAATCACCGCCACCCACTGCATCCGGCGGAAGCGCTCTCCGAGGAAAATCATCCCCAGCACGATGTTCACCAGCGGGTTAATGAAGTACCCCAGGCTCGCTTCGAGCATGTGATGGTTATTCACCGCCCAGATAAACAGCAGCCAGTTGCCGCCAATCAGAACCGCTGACAGCGCAAGCAGGAAGACCTTTTTAGGGGTTTTAAACAGCGTTTTGACGCCCGACCACTGACGGCTGAGGCTCATCAGCGCGATCATAAAAAAGAACGACCAGATAACGCGGTGAGTCAGGATCTCATCGGCCGGAACGTAGGCGATAAGCTTGAAATACGCCGGGGCGATACCCCAAATAAAATAAGCGGCAAGGGCGAGTAAAACGCCCTGCCGCGTCTGTTTAGCATCCATCGGGAAAATCCGTTACAAAGAAGTGAATTAATTTTACCCGATTTTGCCGTATCAACCCACCATATAAGTGGCGGTTGCGCTGGCGATATACACCTGTTCTTCGTTGTGTAACTCAACGCGCGCCACGGCCACTTTATTCCCCGCGCGCAGCAGGCTGCTGGAACAGGTAAAGCGATTTCCGCGCCCCGGGCGAAGGTAGTCGACGCGCAAATCAATGGTGCCCATGCGCGCCAGACGCTGGCGGAGTTCGTCTTCGTTGATGGTGTCATGGCGGGTCAGCGTACTGCCCACGCAGACCAGACCTGCCGCCACATCCAGCGCGGAGGCGATCACGCCGCCGTGCAAAATACTTTGCGCCCAGTTACCCACCATCATCGGCTGGTTGTTGAAGCTCAGTTGGGCGAAGTCTTTTTCGTAACGCTCCAGCTCCAGTCCCAGCGCACGGTTAAACGGCATATGGTAAACAAAAATCTCGCCCACGAGTTTTAACACTTCTTCGGCGGTAAGCATGGCTGACATGAGGCATCACATCCTTATTGTTAACGAAATGTTGATTTTATGCCTCGGCAACAAGGAATTCCACTTTCAGAAACGAGGATGCAGCAGTTGTCGCAGAAGTCTGTAGAATGTCCGCCACATAACTATTCAGCTAATTTTACTCTTTTGCAGGAGAACACCACCGATGCGGACGTATCTGGCCTGGTTACTGGCGGCGGTTGCGCTGCCCCTCACAGCATATGCGCAGGAAGCGACGATCAAAGAGGTGCATGATAAACCTGCCGTTCACGGTAGCATTATCGCGAACCTTCTTCAGGAGCATGACAATCCGTTCACGCTCTACCCGTATGACACCAACTACGTGATTTATACCCAGACCAGCGATCTCAACAAAGAGGCGATAAGCTCCTATAACTGGTCTGATAATGCGCGTAAAGATGAGGTGAAGTTCCAGCTCAGCCTCGCGTTCCCGTTCTGGCGCGGCATTCTGGGGCCGAACTCGGTGCTCGGGGCGTCTTACACGCAGAAATCCTGGTGGCAGCTCTCTAACAGCGGCGAGTCCTCACCGTTCCGTGAAACCAACTATGAGCCGCAGCTGTTCCTCGGTTTTGCAACGGATTATGAGTTTGCGGGCTGGACGCTGCGTGACGTTGAAGTGGGCTTTAACCACGATTCAAACGGTCGCTCTGACCCCACCTCGCGCAGCTGGAACCGTGCCTATACGCGTCTGATGGCGCAGAACGGTAACTGGATGGTGGAAGTGAAGCCGTGGTATGTGGTGGGCGAAACCGATGATAACCCGGATATCACCAAATATATGGGCTACTACCAGCTCAAAGTCGGCTACCAGTTAGGTGATGCCGTGCTCAGCGCCAAAGGTCAGTACAACTGGAACACCGGCTACGGCGGTGCAGAAGTGGGCTTAAGCTATCCAATGACGAAGCATGTCCGTATCTATACTCAGGTGTACAGCGGTTACGGCGAGTCGCTTATCGATTACAACTTCAACCAGACCCGCGTCGGCGTGGGCGTGATGCTGAACGATATTCTCTAGGCTGCTCGAATGTTTTTGCGTTAAACGTTGAAGTTTCTCTCTCAGGCGCTGAAAATAGCGCCTGTTTCATTTCAGGCATATGGGGTTAACGTGGCGCAGGCGGAAGTATTGAATCAGGAGTCGCTGGCTAAACAGGTTTTGCATGAAACCTTTGGCTACCAGCAGTTCCGCCCCGGCCAGGAAACCATCATTGAAACGGTGCTGGAAGGTCGTGATTGCCTGGTGGTGATGCCGACCGGCGGCGGTAAGTCCCTCTGTTATCAGGTGCCCGCGCTGGTGCTTAACGGCCTGACGGTCGTGGTATCCCCTCTCATTTCTCTGATGAAAGACCAGGTTGACCAACTGCTCGCCAACGGCGTGGCGGCAGCCTGTCTTAACTCCACGCAAACCCGGGAGCAGCAGCAAGAGGTGATGGCCGGGTGCCGCACCGGGCAGATCCGCCTGCTGTATATCGCCCCGGAACGCCTGATGCTGGATAACTTCCTCGACCATCTTGCGCACTGGAACCCGGTGCTGCTGGCGGTGGATGAAGCGCACTGTATTTCCCAGTGGGGACACGATTTCCGCCCGGAATACGCTGCCCTCGGCCAGCTGCGTCAGCGCTTCCCCGAGCTGCCGTTTATGGCGCTCACCGCCACGGCGGATGACACAACGCGGCAGGATATCGTTCGTCTGCTGGGGCTGAACGACCCCTATATTCAGGTCAGCAGCTTCGACCGCCCTAACATCCGCTATATGCTGATGGAAAAGTTCAAGCCGCTGGATCAGCTCCTGCGCTACGTCCAGGAGCAGCGCGGCAAGTCCGGCATCATCTACTGCAACAGCCGTGCGAAGGTGGAAGACACCGCCGCGCGTCTGCAAAACCGCGGCTTTAGCGCCGCCGCGTATCATGCCGGGTTAGAGAACCACATCCGCGCCGACGTGCAGGAAAAATTCCAGCGCGACGACCTGCAGATCGTCGTCGCGACGGTGGCGTTCGGAATGGGCATTAACAAGCCGAACGTGCGCTTTGTGGTGCATTTCGACATCCCGCGCAATATCGAATCCTACTATCAGGAAACCGGCCGCGCCGGGCGTGACGGGCTGCCTGCGGAAGCGATGCTGTTTTACGATCCGGCCGATATGGCGTGGCTGCGCCGCTGCCTGGAGGAAAAACCGCAGGGACAGCTGCAGGATATCGAGCGCCACAAGCTCAACGCGATGGGCGCGTTTGCCGAAGCGCAAACCTGCCGCCGTCTGGTGTTGCTCAACTACTTTGGTGAAGGGCGACAGGAGCCGTGCGGCAACTGCGATATCTGCCTGGATCCGCCGAAGCAGTACGATGGCCTGATGGACGCGCGTAAGGCGCTCTCGACCATTTACCGTGTGAACCAGCGCTTCGGGATGGGCTACGTGGTGGAAGTTCTGCGCGGTGCCAACAACCAGCGTATCCGCGATATGGGGCATGACAAGCTGCCGGTCTACGGTATTGGCAAGGAGCAGAGCCACGAGCACTGGGTGAGCATCATTCGCCAGCTGATCCACCTCGGCTTCGCCACGCAAAATATTGCCCAGCACTCCGCGCTTCAGCTTACGGAGGCCGCTCGCCCCGTTCTGCGTGGTGAAATTGAACTGAAGCTCGCCGTGCCGCGCGTCATCGCCCTGAAGCCGCGCGTGATGCAGAAATCCTACGGCGGCAACTACGACCGCAAGCTGTTCGCCAAACTGCGCAAGCTGCGTAAAGCCATCGCCGACGAAGAAAACATCCCGCCTTACGTGGTGTTCAACGACGCGACGCTGATTGAGATGGCCGAGCAGATGCCGCTGAGCGCCAGCGAGATGCTCAGCGTCAACGGCGTGGGGACGCGCAAGCTGGAGCGCTTCGGTAAAGAGTTTATGGCGCTCATCCGCTCTCACGCCGATGGTGATGATGAGGAGTAGTCAGCCGGGCGAAAAAGTGCCAGGATGATGACTCACTGAATTATTTCCCCGCGAGTTAATTATGTTGATGCTATTTCTCACCGTGGCGTTAGTGCACATCGTTGCGCTGATGAGCCCCGGCCCAGACTTTTTCTTCGTATCACAAACGGCCGTTAGCCGCTCCCGCAAAGAGGCGATGATGGGCGTGCTCGGTATCACCATGGGCGTTATGGTCTGGGCGGCCGTTGCGCTGCTCGGTCTGAACCTTATCCTGGCGAAGATGGCCTGGCTGCATAACATCATCATGGTCGGCGGCGGGCTGTACCTGTGCTGGATGGGCTACCAGATGCTGCGCGGGGCGCTGAAGAAAGAAGAGAAAAAACCGGAAGAGCCAAAGGTGGAGCTGGCAACGGGCGGCCGCAGCTTTGTAAAAGGGCTGCTGACCAATCTGGCGAACCCAAAAGCGATTATCTATTTCGGCTCCGTGTTCTCGCTGTTTGTCGGCGATAGCGTCGGTGCGGGCGCGCGCTGGGGCATCTTCCTGCTGATCGTCGTTGAAACCTTTGCCTGGTTTACCATCGTGGCCAGCCTGTTTGCCTTACCGGCGATGCGCCGCGGCTACCAGCGTATCGCGAAGTGGATTGACGGCTTCGCCGGCGCGCTGTTCGCCGGCTTCGGCATTCATCTCATCATTTCTCGCTAAGCGTGACGCGCTGACGCAAGCAGCGCGCCAACCAGCATAAACAGCGAGCCAAAGACTTTATTCAGGGCCTTCATCTGCTTAGGCCCTTTAAGCCACGCCGCAATTCGCTGCGCCAGCGTCGCATAGCCAATCATCACGATGATATCGACGATAATGGTGGTCGCGCCCAGCACCACGTACTGCATCACCTGGGGCTGGTGCGGCACGATAAACTGCGGGAACAGCGCGGCGAGGAAAACGATGCTCTTCGGGTTGGTCAGGTTGACGAACACCGCGCGCTTAAACAGATGGCCGCGGTTTTGCGTCTGAGCGAGCGTATTCAGGTTGATGGAGCCTGCCGCGCGCCACTGCTGGATACCGAGCCAAATCAGATACGCTGCCCCGGCCCATTTCAGCACCTCAAAGGCCAGTACGGAGCGGGAGAACAGGGTCCCCAGACCAATCCCGACCAGCACAATATGAATGCCCAGCCCGGTCTGCAAACCGGCAATCGACGCCGCCGCACCGCGATAGCCGTGGTTGATGGAGGTGGTCATGGTGTTAATGGCGCCCGAGCCCGGTGAAAGACTAAGGATGATGGATGTTAGCAGGTAAGCGAACCACCACTCGAAGGTCATTTGAAACTCCCGAATCGTCTGTTTTTATGCCACAATACGCTATTGTTGAGTCATTTTGTGACCGGTTACGAAAAAACGATATTCCTTGGCTTAGGTGAGTAGAAACCCGATGTTTCAGCAGAAAAAGGAC
Organism: Enterobacter sp. 120016; assembly: GCF_018383635.1. Taxonomy (NCBI): domain Bacteria; kingdom Pseudomonadati; phylum Pseudomonadota; class Gammaproteobacteria; order Enterobacterales; family Enterobacteriaceae; genus Enterobacter; species Enterobacter sp. 120016. Next base: position 54,622 of record NZ_JAHAWC010000019.1, read on the forward strand.
TGGGAAACACGAGAAAACGCATTTGCTGCTTTCTCCATGGGGCCGCTGACCGATTTCTGGCGCCAGCGTGAGGAAGATGAGTTTACGGGCGTCGGTGAAATTCCGGTACGCTTTGTGCGTTTTCACGATAAGAAAAATGACCGGGTCATTGTGGTCTGCCCCGGGCGTATTGAGAGCTATATCAAATACGCCGAACTGGCCTATGACCTGTTCCATCTGGGCTTCGATGTGTTGATTATCGATCACCGCGGGCAGGGGCTTTCTGGCCGCCTGCTATCGGATACGCATCGCGGCCACGTGGATAACTTCAGCGATTACGTCGACGATCTCGCCGCGTTCTGGCAGCAGGAGGTCGAGCCTGGCCCCTGGCGGAAGCGCTATATTCTGGCGCACTCAATGGGCGGCGCGATTTCAACGCTGTTTTTACAGCGCCACGCGCACCAGTGCGACGCCATTGCGCTCACCGCGCCGATGTATGGCATCGTCATGCGTTTTCCTGACTGGATGGTGCGTCATATTCTTGACTGGGCTGAGGGCCATCAGCGCATTCGAGAAGGCTATGCCATCGGGACGGGGCGCTGGCGTGCACTGCCGTTTGCGATGAACGTGCTGACCCACAGCCGACAGCGCTATCGTCGTAACCTGCGTTTTTATGCCGATGAACCGCGCCTGCGCGTGGGCGGCCCGACCTATCACTGGGTGCGGGAAGGTATTCTTGCCGGTGAGCAGGTGCTGGCTGGCGTCGGCAATGACGACACGCCAACGCTCCTGATTCAGGCTGAAGAAGAGCGTGTGGTGGATAACCGCATGCATGACCGTTATTGCGAACTGCGCGCTGCCGCCGGTCACCCTTGTGAAGGGGGAAAACCGCTGGTCATTAACGGCGCGTACCATGAGATCCTTTTTGAAAAGGACGCTATGCGCTCAGTCGCGCTCAACGCCATTGTTGAATTTTTCAACAGGCATAATTGATTCTTGTTTTCCACCAGAGGTTGAAATCCCTATGTACCAGGTTGTTGCATCTGATTTAGATGGCACGCTGCTTTCCCCCGACCACACCCTCTCGCCTTACGCGAAAGAGACCTTAAAACTCCTGACCGCCCGTGGCGTGAACTTCGTGTTTGCCACCGGTCGCCACCACGTGGACGTGGGGCAGATCCGCGATAATCTGGAAATCAAATCGTACATGATCACCTCCAACGGTGCCCGCGTGCACGATACTGACGGCAACCTGATCTTTACCCACAACCTGGATCGCGATATTGCCGCCGATCTGTTCGGCGTGGTGCACAATAACCCGGATATCGTCACCAACGTCTACCGCGACGACGACTGGTTTATGAACCGCCACCGCCCGGAAGAGATGCGTTTCTTCAAGGAAGCCGTATTCCAGTACTCACTGTACGAGCCGGGTCTGCTGGAGCCGGAAGGGATCAGTAAGGTGTTCTTCACCTGTGTAAACCATGAGGAATTGCTGCCGCTGGAGCAGGCGATCAACGCCCGCTGGGGCGATCGCGTCAACGTGAGCTTCTCAACCCTGACCTGCCTGGAAGTGATGGCGGGGGGCGTCTCCAAAGGTCACGCGCTGGAAGCCGTCGCGAAACGTCTGGGCTTCGAGCTGAAAGACTGTATCGCCTTTGGTGACGGCATGAACGATGCCGAAATGCTTTCGATGGCAGGCAAGGGCTGCATTATGGAAAATGCGCACCAGCGTCTGAAAGACCTGCACCCGGAGCTGGAAGTGATCGGCACCAACGCAGACAACGCGGTGCCGAAGTATCTGCGCAAACTGTTCCTTGAATAATCTTCATTTGGTTGTTTATTGCTCAGATGTCAACTAAAGAGTTCGCTACAATGCCTCTCCTTCTTTTTGAGAGACAAGCATTGTGGCGCTACTCATTATCACCACTATCCTGTGGGCCTTCTCCTTTAGCCTGATTGGCGAATACCTTGCCGGTTCGGTCGACAGCTACTTCTCGGTGCTGATGCGCGTGGGGCTGGCGGCGCTGGTGTTCCTGCCGTTTCTGCGCACGCGCGGGCAATCGCTGAAAACGATTGTGCTGTACATGCTGGTGGGGGCGATGCAGCTCGGCATCATGTATCTGTTTAGCTTCCGGGCCTACGTCTACCTGTCTGTCTCCGAGTTCCTGCTCTTTACCGTGCTGACGCCGCTCTATATCACGCTGATTTACGACCTGCTCAGCAGGCGCCGCCTGCGTTGGGGATACCTGCTGAGCGCGGCGCTGGCGGTGATCGGCGCGGCGATCATTCGCTATGACAAAGTCAGCGATCACTTCTGGACCGGGCTGATGTTCGTCCAGCTCGCCAACATCAGTTTTGCCATCGGCATGGTGGGCTACAAACGCCTGATGGAAACCCGTCCGATGCCGCAGCATAACGCATTCGCCTGGTTTTATATGGGCGCCGCGATTGTCGCGGTGGCGGCGTGGTTTATGCTCGGTAACCCGCAAAAACTGCCGACCACCACCGTGCAGTGGGGCGTTCTGGTCTGGCTGGGCGTGGTGGCGTCAGGGCTGGGGTACTTCATGTGGAACTACGGCGCTACGCAGGTAGACGCCGGTACGCTGGGGATCATGAACAACGTGCACGTCCCGGCAGGGCTGCTGGTCAACCTCGCCATCTGGCAGCAACAGCCGCACTGGCCGAGCTTCATTATTGGGGGAGCGGTGATCCTGGCTTCGCTGTGGGTCCATCGCCGATGGGTCGCTCCGCGCTCCGCACAAACGGAAGATGGTCGCACGCGTGGTTCCGCGCTGAGCGAATAAACGCCTCCGTAATCGGCTGACGCTGCTCGCCATCGCGCACGGCGGCGTACAGTCGGCTCCACAGTCCTTCACCCAGGGTTTTGGTCTGTACCAGACCCTGACGTTCAAAACTCTCCACCACCCAGTGCGGCAGCGCCGCGATACCCATTCTGGCCGCCACCATTTGAATCAGCAGCAGCGTGTTATCCACGCTTTTCAGCTGCGGGCTAATGCCTGCGGGCTGCAGGAAGTGGCGCCAGATATCCAGACGACTGCGCTGGACCGGATAAATCAGCAGCGTTTCCGTCGCCAGGTCTTCCGGCGTGATGCGCGTTTTGGTCGCCAGCGGATGGTCCGGGGCCAGCACCAGGCGCACTTCATAATCAAACATCGGCGAATAGTGCAGGCCGCTGCGCGGCAGGATGTCAGAGGTCATCACTAGGTCCAGCTCGCCCTGCTGCAGTGACGGCTGAGGGTCAAAGGTCACGCCGGATTTGAAGTCCATCTCCACCTGCGGCCACTTCTGACGGAAGTTCTCAAGCGCGGGGGTCAGCCACTGAATACAGCTGTGGCACTCAATGGCGATACGCAGCTTGGTCTGCTGCGGTTCGTTACACGCCTGCAGCGCGCTGGCGATTTGCGGCAGTACCTGATTCGCCAGTTGAAGAAGAATTTCACCCTGCGGCGTAAAGCGCAGGGGCTGGCTCTTACGCACAAAAAGACGGAAGCCGAGGCGTTGTTCCAGATCGCTGAACTGGTGAGAAAGGGCGGACTGGGTCTGGTGCAGCGTGGCCGCAGCCGCCGCGAGCGAGCCGCAGTTCCGCAACGCTTGTAGCGTTTTCAGGTGTTTTATCTCGATCATGAAAGTCCTTCACTTCGCCATGAACATATTGCGCTTGAGGAATATACAGTACCTGCCAATTATAGAAGTGTAAACATCTGGACGTCTAAATAACGAATTTCACAAGGGGCATACCATGACAATCCGCAATCACACTCTCGGTTTCCCTCGCGTTGGCCTGCGTCGCGAGCTGAAAAAAGCACAAGAAAGCTACTGGGCGGGGAACGCCACCCGTGAAGAGCTGCTGGCGGTGGGGCGCGAGCTGCGCGCCCGCCACTGGGAGCAGCAAAAACAGGCGGGTATTGACCTGCTGCCGGTGGGCGATTTCGCCTGGTACGACCATGTTCTGACGACCAGCCTGCTGCTTGGCAACGTGCCGGCTCGTCATCAGAACAAAGATGGATCGGTAGATATCGATACCCTGTTCCGCATCGGCCGCGGCCGCGCGCCAACGGGTGAGCCAGCGGCAGCGGCGGAAATGACCAAGTGGTTCAACACCAACTATCACTATATGGTGCCGGAGTTCGTGAAAGGTCAGCAGTTCAGGCTGACCTGGACGCAGCTGCTGGACGAGGTGGACGAAGCGCTGGCGCTGGGCCACCAGGTGAAACCGGTGCTGCTCGGGCCGGTAACCTACCTGTGGCTGGGCAAAGTGAAAGGTGAGCCGTTTGACCGACTCAGCCTGCTGAAGGATATCCTGCCGGTCTACAAACAGGTGCTGATTGAGCTGGGCAAGCGCGGCATTCAGTGGGTACAAATCGACGAACCGGCGCTGGTGCTCGAGCTGCCCCAGGTTTGGCTCGATGCCTTCAAACCGGCGTATGACGCGCTCACCGGGCAGGTGAAGCTGCTGCTCACCACCTATTTCGAAGGCGTGACGCCAAACCTGAAGACCATTAGCGCGCTGCCGGTGCAGGGCCTGCACGTTGACCTCGTACACGGTAAAGATGATGTGGCGGAGCTGCACAAGCGCCTGCCTGCGGACTGGCTGCTCTCCGCCGGGTTGATTAACGGTCGTAACGTCTGGCGCGCCGATCTGACCGAGAAATATGCACAAATCAAAGACATCGTCGGCAAACGTGAGCTTTGGGTGGCCTCTTCCTGTTCCCTGCTGCACAGCCCGATCGATCTGAGCGTGGAGACCCACCTGGATGTCGAGGTGAAAAGCTGGTTTGCCTTTGCCCTGCAAAAATGTGAAGAGCTGACGCTGCTGCGCGACGCGCTCAACAGCGGCGACACGGCGGCGATTACCGAATGGAGCGCCCCGATCCAGGCGCGTCGGCACTCTGCGCGCGTGCACAACCCGGCGGTGGAAAAACGTCTGGCGGCCATCACCGCCCAGGACAGCCAGCGCCAGAGCCCGTACGAGGTGCGCGCCGAAGCCCAGCGCGCCCGTTTCAACCTGCCCGCCTGGCCGACCACGACTATCGGCTCTTTCCCGCAAACCACGGAGATCCGCGGTCTGCGTCTGGACTTCAAAAAGGGCAATCTGGATGCGAATCACTACCGCACCGGCATCGCGGAACACATCAAGCAGGCGATTATCGAGCAGGAACGCCTGGGGCTGGACGTGCTGGTGCACGGCGAGGCCGAGCGTAACGACATGGTGGAGTACTTCGGTGAGCACCTGGACGGCTTTGTCTTTACCCAGAACGGCTGGGTGCAGAGCTATGGCTCCCGCTGCGTGAAGCCGCCGGTGGTCATTGGTGACGTCAGCCGCCCGGAAGCGATCACCGTGGAGTGGGCGAAGTATGCCCAGTCCCTGACCGACAAGCCGGTAAAAGGGATGCTCACCGGTCCGGTGACCATTCTCTGCTGGTCGTTCCCGCGTGAAGACGTGACCCGTGAAACCATCGCCAAACAGATTGCCCTGGCGCTGCGTGATGAAGTGGCGGATCTGGAAGCGGCAGGTATTGGCATTATCCAGATTGACGAACCGGCGCTGCGCGAAGGTCTGCCGCTGCGCCGCAGCGACTGGGATGCCTACCTGCAGTGGGGCGTGGAGGCGTTCCGCATTAACGCCGCGGTGGCGAAGGACGACACCCAGATCCACACCCACATGTGTTACTGCGAATTTAACGACATCATGGATTCGATTGCCGCGCTGGACGCCGACGTGATCACCATCGAGACCTCGCGTTCGGACATGGAGCTGCTGGAGTCGTTTGAAGAGTTCGACTACCCGAATGAAATCGGGCCGGGCGTGTACGACATTCACTCCCCGAACGTGCCGAGCGTGGAGTGGATTGAAGCCCTGCTGAAAAAAGCGGCCCAGCGTATTCCGGCAGAGCGCCTGTGGGTGAACCCCGACTGCGGACTGAAAACCCGCGGCTGGCCGGAGACGCGTGCGGCGCTCGCCAACATGGTGAAGGCGGCGCAGAATTTGCGTCAGGCGTAGTGGTGTCAGATTGCCCGGTAAGGCGTAGCCGCCACCGGGCTTTTTGCTTTATGCTTTCTTCCCGCCGTACTGGCTAAACCACGCCAGCATCCGCTGCCAGCCATCTTGGGCTGATTCTGCGTGATAGCTCGGACGATAATCGGCATTAAACGCATGCCCGGCATCCGGGTAGACCACAATCTCCGCCTTCGCATTTGCCGCACGGAGCGCATGGCGCATGGTCTCTACCGAATCAAGCGAAATACCGGTGTCCTGACCGCCGTAAAGCCCTAACACGGGGGCATTTAACTCGGTGGCGATATCGACGGGATGTTTCGGTGAATTCAGCGTTTTTTCACCCACCAGTTTGCCGTACCAGGCGACAGCGGCTTTGAGCTGCGGGTTATGCGCGGCATACAGCCAGCTAATGCGCCCTCCCCAGCAGAAACCGGTGACCAGCAGACGATGCGGATCGCCGCCGTTGCGCGCCGCCCAGCTGGCGACGTGGTCGAGATCGGCCAGCACCTGCGCGTCCGGGACTTTGCTGACCAGGTTGCTGAGCAATGTTGGAATATCGCTGTAGTCGTTCGGATCGCCCTGACGGAAGTAGAGCTCTGGCGCAACGGCCAGATACCCTTCCAGCGCCAGCCGACGGCAGAGGTCGCGAATGTGTTCGTGAACACCAAATATCTCCTGAATCACAATCACGATGGGCAGCGGGCCGTCTGCCGATTTTGGCCGTGCGTGATAAGCAGGCATATTCTCCCCCTGGGAGGGAATGGAGGTCTCACCCGCGGTAATTGCCGCTTCTGGCGTCGACACGATGGTTGAAGCATGTGGGGCCGCAGCAGGTGCAAAACCGGTTTTTTCAGTCATGGCATTCTCCGTACCAATGAGTTAGCGCAAAGGTAAATATAGACACCAGGTTAACAACTCACAGTGCCTTAAACGGTCTATCTTTTGTGCAGCACCTGGCGATATAACTTGTTAATGTGATGTGAGTCACTATTTAATGGAAATTAACTGCAATCATTTTCATTCATGGTGAGATGTGTCACGAAATTCTGCGTACTGCTTCTGTAAAGTACCGTTTTACTTCTTCTGACTAACCGACCCACAGAGGAGTCACCTATGTCTAAGTCTGATGTTTTTCATCTCGGCCTCACTAAAAACGATTTACAAGGGGCTACGCTCGCTATCGTCCCCGGCGATCCTGAGCGTGTGGAAAAGATCGCCGCGCTGATGGATAAGCCGGTCAAGCTGGCTGCCCATCGTGAGTTCACCACCTGGCGCGCAGAGCTGGATGGCAAAGCGGTGATCGTGTGCTCTACCGGTATCGGTGGTCCGTCTACCTCTATTGCTGTTGAAGAGCTGGCGCAGCTGGGCATTCGTACTTTCCTGCGTATCGGTACCACCGGCGCTATCCAGCCGCACATCAACGTCGGCGACGTGCTGGTCACGACCGCGTCCGTCCGTCTGGACGGTGCAAGCCTGCACTTTGCACCGATGGAATTCCCGGCAGTGGCTGATTTCGAATGCACCACCGCGCTGGTTGAAGCCGCGAAGTCCGTAGGCGCAACTACCCACGTGGGCGTAACCGCCTCTTCCGACACCTTCTACCCGGGCCAGGAGCGTTACGACACCTTCTCAGGCCGCGTGGTAAGCCGTTTCAAAAGCTCAATGGAAGAGTGGCAGTCCATGGGCGTGATGAACTACGAAATGGAATCCGCAACGCTGCTGACCATGTGTGCAAGCCAGGGTCTGCGTGCCGGTATGGTGGCGGGCGTTATCGTCAACCGTACCCAGCAGGAGATCCCGAACGCCGAAACCATGAAGCAGACCGAAAGTCATGCAGTGAAAATCGTGGTTGAAGCCGCGCGTCGCCTGATCTAGTCCTCTCCTTTCGAAATCAAAGGCCGACACGTTCGGCCTTTATTTTTTGCGTAGCGCCTCGCAGGAAAACCCTTTCAAACTGGACGTTTGTACAGCACAATCCTATTTTGTGCGGGTAATACGTTGATGCAGGGGGCATTGTGGATATCTCAATCCTGATTTACGCGGTGATTGCGCTGGCAGGCGTGGCGATAGGCTGGCTCATTTCCAGCTATCAGCATGCACAGCAGAAGGCCGACCAGCTGGCAGAGCGCGAAGAGATAGTCGCTGAATTAAGTGCGGCAAAGCAGCAGCTTGCGCTGAGTGACCACTGGCGAGAGGAGTGCGAGCTGCTCAATAACGAGCTGCGCAACCTGCGAGATATCAACACCTCGCTGGAGGCCGATCTCCGCGAAGTGACCACCCGCCTTGAATCCACCCAGCTGCATGCGGAAGACAAAATCCGCCAGATGATCAACAGCGAGCAGCGTCTCAGCGAACAGTTTGAGAACCTCGCCAACCGTATTTTCGAGCACAGCAACCGCCGCGTTGATGAACAGAACCGCCAGAGCCTGAACAGCCTGCTGACGCCCCTGCGCGAACAGCTTGACGGTTTTCGTCGTCAGGTGCAGGACAGCTTTGGGCAGGAGGCGCGCGAGCGTCACACCCTGGCGCATGAGATTCGCAATCTCCAGCAGCTGAATGCCCAGATGGCGCAGGAAGCGGTCAACCTGACCCGAGCGCTGAAAGGGGATAACAAAACCCAGGGCAACTGGGGAGAAGTGGTGCTGACCCGCGTACTGGAAGCCTCTGGACTGCGGGAAGGATATGAATACGAAACGCAGGTGAGTATCGAAAACGACGCCCGCTCTCGTATGCAGCCGGATGTGATTGTGCGGCTGCCGCAGGGTAAAGATGTGGTGATTGACGCCAAAATGACGCTGGTGGCGTATGAACGCTACTTTAATGCGGAAGATGACTACACGCGCGAGTCTGCGCTGCAGGAGCACATTGCCTCCGTGCGTAACCACATTCGCCTGCTCGGCAGAAAAGACTACCAGCAGCTGCCGGGCCTCCGCTCGCTGGACTATGTCCTGATGTTTATCCCGGTAGAACCCGCGTTTCTGCTGGCACTCGACAGACAGCCCGAGCTTATCACCGAAGCGCTCAAAAATAACATTATGCTGGTCAGCCCCACCACGCTGCTGGTGGCGTTACGCACCATTGCGAACCTGTGGCGCTATGAGCACCAGAGCCGCAACGCGCAGCAGATTGCCGATCGTGCCAGCAAGCTTTACGACAAAATGCGCCTCTTCGTGGACGACATGTCATCAGTCGGGCAGAGCCTGGATCGTGCGCAGGATAACTACCGCCAGGCGATGAAAAAACTCGCCTCCGGACGCGGCAATCTGCTGGCACAGGCCGAATCATTCCGCAGCCTGGGGGTAGAGGTTAAACGCGAGATTAATCCGGAATTGGTCGAACAGGCCACCGCCCAGGACGACGAGTTTCGCCTGCGAGAAGGTGCGGACGAACAAAAGACAAACAGTGAAGACAACACGTTAGCGGCGAATTTATCACCAGACGAGACTCCAGCGCGTTTCTTTCGCGGTGGTTGAAACGTAGGGCAAACGCGCCCAATCTGTTACACTTCACGAACATTTTACTGATAAGCAGGCTCTAAGATGGCTGACGATTCACAAGACACAACGCACTTTGGCTTTCAGACTGTCGCCAAAGCGCAGAAAGCTGACATGGTGGCCCACGTATTTCATTCCGTGGCGGCGAAGTACGATGTGATGAATGACCTGATGTCGTTCGGCATTCATCGCTTGTGGAAGCGCTTCACCATTGACTGTAGCGGCGTTCGTCGTGGACAAACGGTGCTGGATTTAGCCGGCGGCACGGGCGATTTAACCGCGAAGTTCTCCCGTCTGGTGGGCGAAACCGGTCGCGTTGTTCTTGCCGATATTAATGACTCCATGCTGAAAATGGGACGCGAAAAGCTGCGTAACATCGGCGTTGTGGGTAATGTGGAATATGTGCAGGCAAACGCCGAAGCGCTGCCATTCCCGGATAACACCTTTGACTGCATCACGATCTCTTTCGGTCTGCGTAACGTGACCGATAAAGAAAAAGCGCTGCGCTCCATGTACCGCGTGCTGAAGCCGGGTGGACGTCTACTGGTGCTCGAGTTCTCTAAACCGATCATTGAGCCGCTGAGCAAAGCCTACGACGCCTATTCCTTCCACGTGCTGCCGCGTATTGGCGAGCTGGTGGCTAATGACGCTGAAAGCTACCGCTATCTGGCGGAATCTATCCGTATGCACCCGGATCAGGACACATTAAAAGCCATGATGCAGGATGCAGAATTTGAGAATGTTGAATATTTCAACCTGACGGCGGGCGTCGTCGCGCTGCATCGCGGTTACAAATTCTGAGTGGAGGTGTCCCGTGCCCTTTAAACCCTTAGTCTCCGCAGGCGTCGAGAATGTACTGAACGCTTTTCTGTATCGCGCTCCGGCGCTGAAAGCTGCACGTCAGCGGCTAAACGGGAAGGTATTGCGCATTGTTTTAAAAGAGTTCTCGGCGCCGCTGGTGCTGGTATTCAACGAACGTCAGCTTGACGTTCTGGGGGCGTGGGAAGGTGAAGCCGACTGCTCGGTCATCACGCATATGAGCGTGCTGCCAAAACTGCGCGATCGCCAGCAATTAACGGCGCTTATCCGCAGCGGTGAGCTGGAAGTGGAAGGCGACATTCAGGTCGTGCAGAACTTCGTTGCGCTCACCGATCTGGCGGAGTTCGATCCGGCAGAGCTGCTTGCGCCTTTTATCGGCGACATCGCCGCCGAAGGCATCGGGAAAGTCCTTCATGGTGGCGCCTCCTTTGCGCGTAAAAGCCTCCAGCGCCAGCAACGCTATGCGGCGGAAGTGCTGACTGAGGAGTGGCGAATGGCGCCCGGGCCACTGGAAGTTGCATGGTTTGCGGAAGAGACCGCTGCTGTTGAACGTGCGGTTGATGCGTTAACCAAACGGCTGGAAAAACTGGAGGGCAAATGACGCCTGGTGAAATTCGGCGCCTCTATTTTATTATTCGCACCTTTTTGAGCTACGGGCTCGACGAGCTTATCCCCAAAATGCGTATCACGCTGCCGCTTCGTATCTGGCGGCGGATGCTGTTCTGGATGCCCAATCGCCATAAAGGTCAACCGCTGGGTGAGCGTCTGCGCCTGGCGCTGCAGGAGCTCGGTCCGGTTTGGATTAAATTCGGACAGATGCTGTCGACCCGCCGCGATCTGTTCCCGCCTCTCATTGCCGATGAGCTCGCGATGCTGCAGGATCGCGTCGCACCGTTTGACGGCGCGCGCGCGAAAAAGCAGATTGAAGAGGCGATGGGGAATGTACCCGTCGAGACCTGGTTCGACGATTTCGACATTAAGCCACTGGCGTCGGCCTCAATCGCGCAGGTGCACACCGCGCGTTTGAAAGAAAACGGCAAAGAAGTCGTTATTAAGGTCATTCGACCGGACATCCTGCCCATCATCAAAGCGGACATGAAGCTGATTTATCGTCTGGCGCGCTGGGTACCACGCTTGCTGCCGGACGGGCGTCGCCTTCGTCCAATGGAAGTTGTGCGGGAATATGAAAAAACGCTGATTGATGAGCTTAACCTGCTGCGTGAATCGGCAAACGCCATTCAGCTGCGTCGCAACTTTGAAAACAGCCCGATGCTCTATGTGCCTGAAGTCTATTCTGACTACTGCAGCCAGGACATGATGGTGATGGAGCGTATCTACGGTATTCCGGTTTCGGATGTGGTGGCCCTGGAGAAACAGGGAACGAACATGAAGCTGTTGGCCGAGCGTGGCGTACAGGTCTTCTTTACCCAGGTGTTCCGCGACAGTTTTTTCCATGCGGACATGCATCCGGGCAATATCTTCGTGAGCTACGAACACCCTGAGGATCCGAAGTATATCGGTATCGACTGCGGGATTGTGGGGTCGCTGAACAAAGAAGATAAACGGTATCTGGCAGAAAATTTCATCGCGTTCTTCAACCGCGACTACCGTAAAGTGGCCGAGCTGCACGTTGATTCCGGCTGGGTGCCGCCTGACACCAACGTCGAAGAGTTCGAGTTCGCGATCCGGACCGTTTGTGAACCGATTTTTGAAAAACCGCTGGCGGAAATCTCCTTCGGACACGTGCTGTTAAACCTGTTCAACACGGCTCGCCGCTTTAATATGGAAGTTCAGCCACAGCTAGTTTTACTTCAGAAAACATTACTTTACGTTGAGGGTGTAGGCCGACAGCTCTATCCTCAGTTAGACTTGTGGAAGACCGCGAAACCTTTCCTTGAATCCTGGATTAAGGATCAGGTTGGCATTCCGGCGCTGGTGCGCTCTCTGAAAGAGAAAGGTCCGTTCTGGATAGAAAAAATGCCTGAAATTCCTGAACTGGTTTATGACAGTTTGCGTCAGAGCAAGAACCTTCAGCACAGCATGGATAAAATCGCCCGCGAGCTTCAGTCCAGCCGTGTTCGCCAGGGACAGTCACGCTATCTCTTTGGAATTGGCGCAACGCTGCTGCTGAGCGGTACGCTGCTGCTGATCAACCGTCCGGACTGGCAGATGATGCCCGCCTGGCTGATGGCTGGCGGAGTGGTAGTCTGGCTGGCAGGCTGGCGAAAAACGCGCTGAGCGTGCGTCGCTATCGACGGGTCGCATACGTATAATGCGATCTGACTCTTTAATCATCTATCCCTGAGGAACATGTATGGGTGGTATCAGTATCTGGCAATTGTTGATCATTGCCGTCATCGTCGTGCTGCTGTTTGGCACCAAAAAGCTCGGTTCTATTGGTTCCGATCTGGGCGCGTCTATCAAAGGCTTCAAGAAAGCGATGAGCGATGATGAGACCAAGCAGGATAAAACCAGCCATGACGCTGATTTTACTGCTAAATCCATCGCCGACAAGCAAGAAGAAGCCAAAAAGGAAGACGCTAAACGCCACGATAAAGAGCAGGTGTAAGTCGTGTTCGACATTGGTTTTGGTGAACTCCTGCTGGTCTTTGTGATTGGCCTGATTGTGCTGGGGCCGCAGCGTCTGCCGGTGGCAGTGAAAACCGTTGCGGGCTGGGTTCGTGCGTTGAGATCGCTTGCATCGACCGTTCAGAATGAACTGGCGCAGGAGCTTAAGCTGCAGGAATTTCAGGAAAGCCTGAAAAAGGTCGAGAAGGCGAGCATGGATAACCTGACGCCGGAACTGAAAGCGTCAATGGATGAGCTGCGCGAAGCGGCGGAATCGATGAAGCGCTCCTATAGCGTTAACGATCCTGAAAAAGCGAGCGATGAAGCGAACACCATCCATAACCCGGTGGTGAAGGGCAGCGAGGAGCAGCGCGAGGGCGTAACGCCTGCCAGCGCTGAACATCAGGCTGCCGCGCCAGAGCAGACGCCGCAGGAAACCGAAGTGAAAAAACAGTCGCAGCCGGAAGAGCCGGTGGCAAAAACGGCGGAAGTGAAGCCCGCTGCGTCCGTTTCCGAATCATCCCCCTCGTCGAGTGATAAAGCGTAAACATGGCAGTAGATGATACTCAACCGCTGATTACGCACCTCATTGAGCTGCGTAAGCGCCTGTTAAACTGCATTATTGCGGTTTTACTCATATTCCTGTGCCTGGTCTATTTTGCCAACGATATCTATCAGGTGGTCTCTGCACCGCTGATCAAGCAGATGCCGCTGGGCGCAACGATGATTGCAACAGACGTTGCTTCTCCGTTCTTTACCCCCATCAAGCTGACCTTCTGGGTGTCGTTGATTGCCTCTGCACCGGTCATTCTTTACCAGGTGTGGGCGTTTGTGGCGCCAGCGCTGTATAAGCATGAACGCAAGCTGGTGATCCCGCTGCTGGTGTCCAGCTCGCTGCTGTTCTATATCGGCATGGCGTTTGCCTATTTCGTTGTCTTCCCGCTGGCCTTCGGCTTCCTGACGCATACCGCGCCGGAAGGGGTCCAGGTATCGACGGATATCGCCAGCTACCTCAGCTTTGTGATGGCGCTGTTTATGGCGTTTGGCGTGGCATTCGAAGTGCCGGTGGCCATTGTGCTGCTTTGCTGGGTAGGGGTAACCACCCCGGATGACCTGCGTAAGAAGCGTCCATATATTCTGGTGGGCGCCTTTGTGGTCGGCATGCTGCTGACACCGCCGGATGTGTTCTCGCAGACGCTGCTGGCCATACCGATGTACTGTCTGTTTGAGGTCGGCGTATTCTTCTCGCGTTTCTACGTGGGTAAAGGACGTCGAGCGGATGACGAAGACGATACGTCCGACAAGACCACTGAAGAGTAAAACCAGCCGCCCGTCAGGGCGGTTGTTATATGGGGATTTGCATGTTTGATATCGGACTCAATCTGACCAGCTCGCAGTTTGCGAAAGATCGTGATGAGGTGGTTGCGCGCGCGTTTGCCGCCGGGGTGAAAGGGCTGCTGCTGACAGGCACCAACCTGCATGAGAGCGAGCAGGCGCAGCAGCTGGCGCAACGCTACGATCGTTGTTGGTCTACTGCCGGCGTGCATCCTCACGACAGCAGCCAGTGGACCCCGGAAAGTGGCGACACCCTGTACAGGCTGGCGAAGACGCCAGACGTTGTGGCGATCGGCGAATGCGGTCTCGATTTCAACCGTAACTTTTCCACGCCTGAAGAGCAGGAAAAGGCGTTCACTGCCCAGCTCGCGCTGGCGGTAGAGCTTGGAATGCCCGTATTTATGCACTGCCGCGACGCGCATGAGCGTTTCCTGGCACTTCTGGATCCGTGGCTGGATAAACTGCCCGGCGCGGTGCTGCACTGCTTCACCGGTTCACGGCAGGAAGCGCTGGATTGCCTGAAGCGAGGGCTTTATCTGGGTATTACCGGCTGGGTTTGCGATGAGCGTCGCGGGCTTGAGCTTCGGGAGCTGTTGCCAGCGATCCCGGCTGACCGGTTGCTCCTTGAAACCGATGCGCCTTATCTGCTACCGCGCGATATGAAGCCCAAACCGGCATCGCGGCGAAATGAGCCCGCGTATCTGGGGCACATTGTTGAGAGCGTTGCGAAGTGGCGCGGAGAGGATCCGCACTGGCTTTCGGCGCAGACGGATGACAACGTGCGTAATCTGTTCGGAATAAACGTTTAAAGTTTGCGGAAGTCGGTGTTTTTAACGCTCTGCAGCACCTGCTTGTTCAGCAGATTGAGCAACAGCATAGATCGCGCTTCCCCGTCCGGCTCGGCAAAAATCGCCTGCAGGCCTTCGAAAGCGCCTTCGGTAATCACGACGCTATCGCCGGTGTAAGGGGTTTCGGGGTCGGTGATCCCTTCAGGCTGTTGATAAATCGACAGCTGATGAATGACCGTCGACGGAACCGTTGCCGGGTGGGCGCCAAAACGAACGAAGTGGCTGACGCCGCGCGTTGCGCTGATGGTGGTGGTGTGGATGACTTCCGGGTCAAACTCCACGAACAGGTAGTTCGGGAACAACGGCTCACTGACGGTTGTGCGCTTCCCGCGCTGCATTTTTTCAAGCGTGATCACGGGCGTCAGGCAATTTACAGACTGACGTTCAAGATGTTCCTGCGCGCGCTGAAGTTGCCCGCGTTTGCAATACAGTAAATACCAGGCCTGCATAATCACTCTTTCCCTTAGTTCGGGGCGCAAGCATATCAAAACCCTGGCGGGATCGCTAAGTTGATTATAATGGGGGAAAATGGAACAGAACGCATAAGTTCACGCTTATTTAACAAAATTACAGCATCAAGCAGGCATACGCCGTATAATGAAGCGCTTACAGAGAGGCCATGATTAACTGCATGAAATACCACGATCTCCGCGACTTCCTGACGCTGCTGGAAAAGCAGGGTGAACTCAAACGTATTACACTTCCTGTTGATCCTTATCTGGAGATGACAGAAATTGCTGACCGCACCCTGCGTGCCGGTGGCCCCGCATTACTGTTTGAAAATCCAAAAGGTTACTCAATGCCGGTGCTGTGCAACCTGTTTGGTACACCGCGCCGTGTTGCATTGGGGATGGGGCAGGAAGACGTCACGGCATTGCGTGAAGTCGGTAAACTGCTGGCGTTTCTGAAAGAGCCGGAGCCACCGAAAGGCTTCCGCGATCTGTTCGACAAACTGCCGCAGTTTAAGCAGGTGCTGAACATGCCCACCAAACGCCTGCGCGGCGCGCCGTGCCAGCAGAAAGTGCTGGAAGGCGATGCGGTAGATCTGACTAAAATCCCTATCATGCAGTGCTGGCCTGAAGATGCCGCTCCGCTGATCACCTGGGGGCTGACCGTTACGCGCGGCCCGCACAAAGAGCGGCAAAACCTCGGTATTTACCGCCAGCAGTTGATTGGCAAGAATAAACTCATCATGCGCTGGCTGTCGCATCGCGGCGGCGCGCTGGATTTCCAGGAGTGGTGCGCCGCGCATCCGGGGGAACGTTTCCCGGTGTCTGTCGCCTTAGGTGCCGATCCGGCCACCATTCTGGGAGCCGTCACCCCCGTGCCGGATACCCTTTCTGAATATGCGTTTGCAGGCCTGCTGCGCGGAACGAAAACCGAAGTCGTGAAGTGTATTTCTAACGATCTCGAAGTTCCGGCCAGTGCAGAAATTGTGCTGGAAGGTTATCTTGAGCAGGGTGAAATGGCGCCAGAAGGCCCTTACGGCGACCACACCGGCTATTACAACGAAGTGGATAACTTCCCGGTGTTCACCGTGACGCACATTACGCAGCGTGAAGATGCGATTTATCACTCCACGTATACCGGACGTCCACCGGACGAACCAGCGGTGCTGGGCGTGGCGCTGAACGAAGTGTTTGTGCCTATCCTGCAAAAGCAGTTCCCGGAAATTGTTGATTTTTATCTGCCGCCTGAAGGATGCTCGTATCGCATGGCGGTGGTCACGATGAAGAAGCAGTATCCTGGCCATGCTAAACGCGTGATGATGGGCGTATGGTCTTTCCTGCGCCAGTTTATGTATACCAAATTTGTTATTGTCTGCGATGATGACGTTAACGCCCGCGACTGGAATGACGTAATCTGGGCCATTACCACGCGAATGGATCCGGCGCGTGACACGGTGTTAGTCGAAAACACGCCGATAGATTACCTGGATTTTGCCTCGCCGGTTTCCGGTCTTGGCTCAAAGATGGGACTGGATGCCACAAATAAATGGCCTGGCGAAACCGACCGTGAATGGGGTCGCCCGATCAAAAAAGATCCTGCAGTGACCGCGCGAATTGACGCGATCTGGGACGAGCTGGCCATAATGAATAACGGTAAACCCTGAGCTGACCGTTAAGCCCTATAGACTTCCCGACAGAGAGAGCGAATGACAACCTTAAGCTGTAAAGTGACCTCGGTAGATGCCATCACCGACACCGTATATCGCGTCCGTTTAGTGCCAGAAGCGCCATTCTCTTTCCGCGCGGGTCAGTACCTGATGGTTGTGATGGATGAGCGTGATAAGCGTCCTTTCTCTATGGCCTCAACGCCAGCGGAGCAGGAATTTATTGAGCTTCATATTGGTGCGTCAGAGCTTAACCTGTATGCGATGGCGGTGATGGATCGGATCCTGAAGGAACGTGAAATCGTGGTGGATATTCCGCACGGTGATGCGTGGCTGCGCGATGACGAAGACCGTCCGCTGATCCTGATCGCTGGCGGTACGGGCTTCTCTTATGTGCGCTCTATTCTGTTGACCGCACTGGCGCGTAACCCGGACCGCGACATCACCATTTACTGGGGTGGCCGCGAAGAGAAACATCTGTACGACCTGTCTGAACTGGAAGCGCTGAGCGTAACCCATCCTAACCTGCGCATTGAGCCGGTGGTTGAGCAGCCGGAAGAGGGCTGGCGTGGTCGTAGTGGGACGGTGCTGACGGCGGTGCTGCAGGATCATGGCACGCTGGCAGGGCATGATATCTATATTGCTGGCCGTTTTGAGATGGCGAAAATTGCCCGTGACCTGTTCTGTAACGAACGTGACGCGCGTGAAGACCGCCTGTTTGGCGATGCGTTTGCCTTCATTTAAATAAAAAACCCGCCCCTGACAGGCGGGAAGAACGGCAACTAAACTCTCTCTCTTCGCCAATGACGCCATAACTGCGTTGGCTGCGCTCGTTCACCCGAATCACTTACTTGAGTAAGCTCATCGGGATTCGCTCGCTTGCCGCCTTGTTCTGACGCCATTGGCTTTGAGATACTTTTCCTGATTTACACTCTCTCAAACACCGTCGCGATACCCTGACCCAGCCCGATACACATCGTTGCCAGACCAAACTGGGCATCTTTGCGTTCCATCAGGTTAATCAGCGTTGTGCTGATACGCGCCCCGGAGCAGCCCAGCGGGTGACCGAGGGCGATCGCGCCGCCGTTGAGGTTAATCTTCTCGTCGATCTGCTCCATCAGCCCCAGATCCTTAATGCACGGCAGGATCTGTGCGGCGAACGCTTCGTTCATCTCAAACAGGTCGATGTCGCTGGCGGTTAATCCCGCTTTTTTCAGCGCCAGCTTCGAGGCCGGAACCGGGCCGTAGCCCATGATTGAAGGATCGCAGCCCACGACCGCCATCGAACGTACCCGAGCGCGAGGGGTTAAGCCCAGCTCGCGGGCGCGGCTTTCGCTCATCACCAGCATCGCGGCGGCACCGTCTGACAGCGCCGACGAAGTACCTGCCGTTACCGTACCGGTGACCGGATCAAACGCAGGGCGCAGAGTAGAAAGCGCTTCTACGGTGGTTTCCGGGCGGATGACTTCGTCGTAGCTGAACTGCTTCAGTACGCCGTCTGCGTCGTGACCGCCGGTCGGGATGATCTCATTCTTAAAGGCACCGGACTGCGTCGCCGCCCATGCGCGAGCGTGAGAGCGCGCGGCAAAGGCATCCTGCATTTCACGGCTGATGCCGTGCAGACGAGAGAGCATCTCGGCGGTCAGACCCATCATCCCCGCGGCTTTCGCCACGTTACGGCTCATGCCAGGGTGGAAATCGACCCCGTGGCTCATCGGCACGTGGCCCATGTGCTCAACGCCGCCCACCAGGCAGGCCTGCGCATCGCCGGTCATGATCATACGCGCCGCGTCGTGCAGCGCCTGCATTGATGAACCGCACAGGCGGTTCACGGTGACAGCCGGAACCGAATGCGGGATCTCCGCCAGCAGCGACGCGTTGCGGGCAATGTTGAAACCTTGCTCCAGGGTCTGCTGCACGCAGCCCCAGTAGATATCGTCCAGCGCTGCAGGATCCAGCGCCGGGTTACGCGCCAGCAGGCTACGCATCAGATGCGCGGAGAGATCTTCTGCACGCACGTTACGGAATGCACCGCCTTTTGAACGGCCCATCGGGGTGCGAATCGCATCAACAATGACAACCTTTTCCATTGTGACTCCTTAAGCCGTTTTCAGCTCGCCAACCGGACGGGCTGGCTCAACTGCTGGGTAGTAGGGTTCGTTATGGCGCGCTTTGTTACGCAGCCCTTCCGGCACCTCATAAAGCGGGCCGAGGTGCTGATACTGCTGAGCCATATCGAGATAGCGGGCGCTGCCGAGCGTGTCCAGCCAGCGGAACGCGCCGCCGTGGAACGGAGGGAAGCCCAGGCCGTATACCAGCGCCATATCGGCTTCTGCCGGGCTGGCGATGATGCCTTCTTCCAGGCAACGCACCACTTCGTTGACCATCGGGATCATCATCCGGGCGATGATTTCATCGTCGGAGAAGTCGCGTTTTGGCTGACTGACTTCAGCCAGCAGGCCATCCACCGCGGCATCTTCTTCTTTCTTCGGTTTGCCTTTGCTGTCTTCTTTATAGCGCCAGAAGCCCAGGCCGTTTTTCTGGCCGAAGCGGTTGGCGTCAAACAGTGCGTCAATGGCGTCGCGATAATCTTTCTGCATACGCTGCGGGAAGCCTGCCGCCATCACCGCTTGAGCGTGGTGGGCGGTATCAATGCCGACCACGTCCAGCAGATACGCCGGGCCCATCGGCCAGCCGAACTGTTTTTCCATCACTTTGTCGATTTTGCGGAAGTCCGCACCGTCGCGCAGCAGCTGGCTGAAACCGGCGAAGTAAGGGAACAACACGCGGTTGACGAAGAAGCCCGGGCAGTCGTTAACAACGATCGGCGTTTTGCCCATCTTGCTTGCCCATGCCACCACTTTAGCGATGGTTTCGTCAGAGGTTTTTTCCCCACGGATCACTTCGACCAGCGGCATACGGTGTACCGGGTTGAAGAAGTGCATCCCGCAGAAGTTTTCCGGACGCTTCAGCACGCTCGCCAGTTCGCTGATTGGAATGGTGGAGGTGTTAGAGGCCAGCACGGTCTCAGGACGAACCTTGTCTTCCGTTTCCGCCAGCACCGCTTTTTTGACTTTCGGGTTCTCGACGACGGCTTCGACCACCACGTCGACACGGTCGAAACCGCTGTATTCCAGCACGGGCTGAATGGTGGAGATCACGCCTGCAAGCTTCAGCCCGTCAATTTTTCCGCGTTCCAGCTGTTTATTCAGCAGCTTGGCCGCTTCGGTCATGCCCAGCGTCAGAGATTTCTCGCTGATGTCTTTCATCACTACCGGCACGCCTTTCCAGGCCGACTGGTAAGCGATGCCGCCACCCATAATGCCGGCGCCGAGTACCGCCGCATGTTTTGGCGTCTCAACGTTTTTAGTCAGCTGTTTGGCTTTACCCTTCACGAACTGATCGTTGAGAAAGATACCGACCAGCGCGCGGGCTTCATTGGTGTGCGCCAGCGGGACAAAGCTCTGATTTTCGAGTTTCAGCGCGTCATCGCGACCGAGACGGGCAGCCGCTTCAATGGTTTTCACCGCCGTGATAGGCGCCGGATAGTGTTTACCCGCCGTCTGCATCACCATGCCTTTAGCGATGGTGAAGCTCATGGTGGCTTCAATCTTGCTGAGTTTTAACGGCTCCAGCTTCGGCTGGCGTTTGGCTTTCCAGTCGAGGTCGCCGTTGATGGCCTGACGCAGAATGGTGAGTGCGCCTTCAACCAGTTTCTCTGGCTTCACGATGCCGTCGACCAGGCCAATTTTCTGTGCCTGTTCGGCGCCGACATCTTTACCTGCGGCAATGATCTCCAGGGCGCTATCGGCACCCAGCATGCGCGGCATACGCACGGAGCCGCCAAAGCCCGGCATGATGCCCAGCTTGGTTTCCGGCAGGCCGATGCGCAGGTCCGGCGTCGCCAGACGGTAGTCGGTCGCCAGCACGCACTCGCAGCCGCCGCCCAGCGCATAGCCGCTAACGGCGGAAATGGTCGGGACAGGCAGATCTTCCAGACGATTAAAGACGCTGTTGGCAAAGTGCAGCCACTGGCTCAGCTGTTCTTCCGGGACCAGGAACAGCGAAAGGAACTCGGTGATATCGGCACCGACAATAAAGGCCGCTTTGTTCGAACGCAGCAGCAGCCCTTTTAATTCAGGTTGTTTTTCAAGAACATCCAGCGCCTGGCCAAGACTGGCCACCGTCGCGGTATCAAGCTTGTTCACTGAGCCGGGGGCATCGAACACCAGTTCGGCAATGCCATCTTCCAGCCAGTTGAGGTACAGGGTGTCGCCTTTGTAGAGCATGTCAGTCTCCTGAATCCAGCAATTGGATCTGGTCATACCAGATGAATCGGAGTGTGGGATTTATGTTAATAAAATGCAAATTACTCATTAAGAAAATGCTGCATTGATCACGGTCGGTGGAAATCACGCAGCCGGAGTGAGGTGTGCTAAGATGCGATGACTTGAGGTCAAAAAAACGAAAGGAAGAATGATGGACTCACTGGCTTCGCTTTATAAAAATCATATCGTTACCCTACAGGAACGTACCCGCGATGTACTGGCCCGCTTTAAGCTGGATGCACTGCTGATCCACTCCGGCGAGCTGATGAATACCTTTCTGGATGACCACGCGTATCCGTTTAAGGTGAACCCGCAGTTTAAAGCCTGGGTACCGGTGACTCAGGTTCCGAATTGCTGGCTGCTGGTGGACGGCGTGAACAAGCCGAAACTGTGGTTCTACCTGCCTGTTGATTACTGGCACAACGTAGAGCCGCTGCCGACCTCTTTCTGGACCGAAGAGATCGACGTGATTGCGCTGCCGAAAGCGGACGGCATTGGCAGCCAGCTGCCTGCGGCGCGTGGCAACATCGGCTACATTGGCCCTGTTCCAGAGCGCGCGCTGGGTCTGGATATTCCGGCAGACAAACTCAATCCGAAAGGGGTGCTGGATTACCTGCACTATTACCGCGCGTATAAAACCGACTACGAACTTTACTGCATGCGTGAAGCGCAAAAAACGGCGGTGAACGGTCACCGTGCGGCGCATGAAGCGTTCCAGTCCGGCATGAGCGAGTTCGATATCAACCAGGCGTACCTGACCGCCACCGGTCATCGCGATACCGACGTGCCGTACAGCAACATTGTCGCGCTGAACGAGCACGCGTCTGTGCTTCACTACACCAAACTGGATCACCATGTTCCGTCGGAAATGCGCAGCTTCCTGCTGGACGCAGGGGCAGAGTATAACGGTTACGCGGCCGACCTGACCCGTACCTGGGCGGCGAATGCGGATACCGATTTCGCGCAGCTGATTAAAGACGTGAACGATGAACAGCTGGCGCTGATTGGCACCATGAAAGCCGGAACCAGCTATGTGGATTACCACATCCAGTTCCATCAGCGCATCGCAAAACTGCTGCGTAAGCATCAGATTGTGAAAGACATGAGCGAAGAGGCGATGGTCGAGAACGATCTGACCGGGCCATTCATGCCGCACGGTATCGGTCACCCGCTGGGCCTGCAGGTTCACGACGTTGCGGGCTTTATGCAGGATGATACCGGTACGCACCTGGCGGCACCGTCTAAATATCCTTACCTGCGCTGCACCCGTATTCTGGAGCCGCGTATGGTGCTGACGATTGAACCGGGGATCTACTTTATCGAATCCCTGCTGGCGCCGTGGCGTGAAGGCCAGTTCAGCAAACACTTCAACTGGGAAAAAATTGACGCGCTGAAGCCGTTTGGCGGTATTCGCATCGAAGATAACGTTGTGGTTCACGAAAACGGTATCGAGAACATGACGCGAGACCTGAAGCTGGCCTGATGGAAAGCTGGCTGATACCGGCTGAACCGGTCACCTTTGTTGAGGAAATCAAGAAAAGCCGCTTTATTACGCTGCTGGCGCATACCGACGGCGTAGAGGCGGCAAAGGCGTTTGTCGAGTCTGTTCGCGCGGAGCATCCTGACGCACGTCACCACTGCGTGGCGTGGGTAGCAGGGCCGCCCGACGATTCGCAACAGCTGGGGTTTTCCGACGACGGTGAACCGGCGGGCACGGCCGGTAAACCTATGCTTTCACAGCTGATGGGCAGCGGCGTGGGTGAAATTACCGCCGTGGTGGTGCGCTACTACGGTGGTATTTTGTTAGGCACGGGTGGGCTGGTTAAAGCGTACGGCGGTGGGGTTCAGCAGGCACTGAATATACTCATAACCACCCGCAAAACGCCGCTTACCGAATATACTTTACTGTGTGATTACGCCCAGTTATCCGGCATCGAGGCGCTGCTGAGGCAGTTTAACGGCGTCATCGCGCACAGTGAATATCAGGCAATGGTGCAATTACGCGTGGCGCTTCCTCAGGCGAAACTGGCTGCTTTTTCAGCAAAACTGGCTGATTTTAGTCGTGGTTCGTTGCAATTGCTGCCGATTGAAGAATAATCCCCACCTCACTTTTGAATACCAAAGGAAGCGGCAGAGATGCATTTTCGTGCCATAACCCGAATCGTTGGACTGCTGGTCATACTCTTTTCCGGGACGATGATTCTCCCTGGACTGGTGGCGCTTATCTACCGGGACGGCGCGGGGCGGGCATTTACCCAGACCTTCTTTGTCGCGCTGGCGATTGGCTCGCTGCTGTGGTGGCCAAACCGTCGTCAGAAAGGTGAACTGAAATCTCGCGAAGGATTTCTGATTGTGGTCCTGTTCTGGACGGTGCTGGGGAGCGTCGGTTCGCTGCCCTTCATCTTCTCTGAACAGCCTAACCTGAGCATCACTGATGCCTTTTTTGAATCGTTCTCCGGTTTAACGACGACCGGGGCGACGACGCTGGTGGGCCTGGATTCGCTTCCGCACGCCATTCTCTTTTATCGCCAGATGCTGCAGTGGTTCGGGGGGATGGGGATCATCGTCCTGGCGGTGGCTATTCTGCCGATTCTGGGCGTCGGGGGGATGCAGCTCTATCGCGCCGAAATGCCCGGACCGCTGAAAGATAATAAGATGCGCCCGCGTATTGCCGAGACGGCGAAAACCCTGTGGCTTATCTATGTCTTGCTGACGGTGGCCTGTGCGCTGGCGCTATGGTTCGCCGGGATGCCCGCGTTCGACGCCATCGGACACAGCTTCGCGACGATCGCGATCGGCGGGTTCTCCACTCACGATGCCAGCGTCGGCTACTTCGACAGCCCAACGATTAACACGATTATTGCCATTTTCCTGTTGATCTCAGGCTGTAACTACGGTCTGCACTTCTCTTTACTGAGCGGGCGTAGCCTGAAGGTGTACTGGCGTGACCCAGAGTTCCGTATGTTCATTGGCGTCCAGCTGACGCTGGTGATCATCTGTACCCTGGTGCTGTGGTTCCATGATGTCTACAACTCCGCGCTGACCACGCTAAATCAGGCGTTCTTCCAGGTGGTATCAATGGCGACGACCGCCGGGTTTACCACGGACAGCATCGCGCGCTGGCCGTTGTTCCTGCCGGTGCTGCTTTTATGCTCTGCATTTATCGGGGGCTGTGCGGGGTCTACCGGCGGTGGCCTGAAGGTGATTCGTATTCTGCTGCTGTTTAAGCAGGGGAACCGCGAGCTGAAGCGTCTGGTCCATCCGAACGCGGTCTACAGCATCAAACTGGGGAACCGCGCGCTGCCGGAACGTATCCTCGAAGCGGTGTGGGGGTTCTTCTCGGCGTATGCGCTGGTCTTTATCGTCAGCATGCTGGCGATTATCGCGACGGGGGTGGATGATTTCTCCGCCTTTGCGTCCGTCGTCGCAACATTGAACAACCTCGGGCCTGGCCTGGGCGTTGTGGCGGATAACTTTGCCAGTATGAACCCGGTCGCGAAATGGATCCTCATTGCCAATATGCTGTTTGGTCGTCTTGAGGTCTTTACGCTGCTGGTGCTGTTCACCCCTACATTCTGGCGCGAGTAAGGAGCCGTTGATGAAAACACTGATTCTTTTCTCTACGCGAGACGGGCAAACGCGTGAGATTGCCGCGTATCTGGCATCGGAATTAAAAGAGCTGGGTATTTACTCGGATGTTGTAAACCTGAATCGTGCGGATCAGATAACCTGGCAGGATTACGATCGCGTGGTAATTGGCGCGTCAATTCGTTACGGGCATTTCCATCCGGCGCTGGACCGCTTTGTGAAAAAGCACACGGCGGTGCTTAACAAATTGCCCGGTGCGTTTTACTCGGTCAATCTTGTCGCACGTAAAGCCGAGAAGCGTACGCCGCAGACCAACAGCTACACGCGCAAGTTTTTGCTCAGCTCGCCGTGGCAGCCAGACCTGTGCGCCGTCTTTGCCGGCGCGCTGCGCTATCCTCGCTACCGCTGGTATGACCGCTTTATGATCCGCCTGATTATGAAGATGACCGGGGGTGAAACCGATACGCGTAAAGAAGTGGTTTATACCGACTGGTCGCAGGTGGCCAGTTTTGCGCGGGAAATCGCACATTTAACGGGCGATTCGCGACTTAAATAAGCGTTAAGTTTGAAAAGTGAGCGAACGAAAAGTTTTTTGTATTTTGTGCTTGTCACTTCAGAATAACTCCCTATAATGCGCCTCCACTGACACGGAACAACGGCTTACAGGCCGCCGGGTTAGCGGGGTTCAGAGATGAACGCCAGCAGAGAAAAGCGAAAATAAACGCTTGACTCTGAAGCGGGAAAGCGTAATATGCACACCCCGCGCCGCTGCGAAAAGCGAAGCGGCACTGCTCTTTAACAATTTATCAGACAATCTGTGTGGGCACTCAAAGTGACATGGATTCTTAATGTCTTCGGACAATAAATGAATACCAAGTCT
>NZ_JAHAWC010000020.1:0-69181 GCF_018383635.1 Enterobacter sp. 120016
TTTCGCCATATCCAGACACCGGCCCTGCCACGGCGCAACAAGGGCCTGACGGGTTTTCGGGGGGATTAAGGTCGCGCCGGAAAGGGTAATGGTATTAATGGTGAAACAGGGCCCGGTGCCGGTAACGGGCAGCGGTCTGGCGGGCGCGGGGCGAGGAATACTGCGCTCCAGCTCTTCACGCTGTTGCTGGTTCTGTAATAAAAGCTGCTGCTGTTGCTGCTGAATAGCGTCGCGATCGGCTGGCGACAAGGGGGCAGCGTTCACGCTCGCTGAAAAAAGCGCAACCGATAAGATAAAAACAATATAATTTGCTAATGAAATTATTCTTTTTTTTATTTTATTGCTATTCATCCATGCCACAAAATTTATTCGCAATTAATATTTCCGAAATATAGGAGCATTCTTAATGCGAGTATATCTAATTTGCTTTAGGGGGCATCAAAGAAAATACTTTTTCAGAAAAGTGAGAGGTTGATTAAGAAAATATGAGAAATGATTTAACTCATCCTTAAATCTTGAGTTAGCCGTAATACACTAGGCATGAAGCCGAAACGTTTTTCGCCATTCCGCGGGGCTCACCCCAAAACGCGCCTTAAACTGCTGTCGCCAGGTGACGGCGGAATTAAATCCCACCAGCTCGGCCACGCGTTCAATCGGCATATTTCCGGCTTCAAGCAGGATCTGGCTGCGCCGCAGGCGCTCGGCGGTAAGCCAGTCGGCGACGCTCATCCCCGTGGCTTTAATAAAATGACGGGTCAGGGTGCGGCGGCTCATCGAAACCACCTCCGCCAGCGAGTCCAGGCTATGCGGTTCGGTAATGTGCTGCTGTAGGTAGTCGATCAGGCAGTTAATGCGTCCGTCACGGGTATCTTTCGGAACAGGCAGGGCGATGAACTGCGCCTGTCCGCCCTCGCGGTGGGGCGTAAGCGCGATCGGTACCGTGCTGCCCGCCCTGGGTTTTCGTAATCTGAATATCGCCGAAGAAGGTCGCGTCGGTCATGACCGTCAGGTTGCTAAACCCCTGGCTGCGCAGCAGCGCGGCGTCACGGTCGTTTTGCACGTAGATCGGTTTGTCTTTGGCGATCAGCTCTGCCGCAGCGCGATCCCAGTGATCGTCATGGGTATGGGTGACGATCACCGCGTCGGCGTCCAGCAGCGTGTTCACGTCCACGGGGAGTTCGACCGTCGGGTTACGGCGTTCGGCATGCGCCGTGCCGGGAAAGCCCGGATAAGCGCCCTTCGGGGCCAGCATCGGGTCAATTAAAAGACGTTTTCCGGCGTAGGAAATCAGCTGGGTGGCGTTGCGAATATGGGTAATGTTCATGGGCTATCCTCCGGTTGGTGTGATAAGGAGGATAGCCATCCGTCACTATTGGCGCTGTGGGCTAAAGGGCGATTACCGATGGAATCGGGCCAATTGAAGACACCGCGTTTTCTGCCGGTTCCCTTACCAGCCCGGCACTGCCCCGCCGTTAAAGATCGTCTCAGCCGCTTTTGCCACTTCAGGCGACTGATACGACTGGATAAACGCCTTCACGTTCTCCGCATCCTTGTTATCTTCGCGCGTCACCACGATGTTCACGTACGGCGAGTTTTTGTCTTCAATAAAGACGCTGTCATGCACCGGCGACAGCCCGGTTTGCTGAATATAGGTAGTGCTGATGATGGCGACATCCACTTTCGGGTCGTCCAGCACCCGCGGCAGCTGCGCCCCTTCCAGCTCCATGATTTTCAGGTGCTTAGGGTTGGCGGTAATATCCAGCGCCGTCGGCAACAGCCCGGTGTCCGGCTTCAGGGTAATGAGCTTCTCTTTTTGCAACAGCAACAGCGCGCGGCCAAGGTTGGTCGGGTCGTTTGGAATGGCAATGGTTGCCCCGTCGTTCAGGTCAGACACGGATTTGATTTTGCGGGAATAGCCGGCCATCGGGAAAACAAAGGTGTTGGCCACGGCCACCAGCTTATAGCCATGCGCCTTGTTATCTTCCGCAAGGAAAGGGCGATGCTGGAAGACGTTGGCATCCAGTTCGCCCTGGTTGGTGGCATCGTTGGGCAACAGCGAGCCGCTGAAGCCGACCAGCTCCACGTCCAGGCCATATTTCTCTTTTGCCACCTTTTTGGCGACTTCCGCCACGTCCTGTTCAGCGCCGTTGATGACGCCAACCTTAATGTGTTTGGCATCATTGCTGTTTTGGTCACAGCCCGCGAGCAGCAGGCCAGTCAGGAGAAGCGCACCCAGTCGAAGTTTCACGAGACAGATCCTTTTGATAAACGTTTAGAAGACTATATCGACAACGCAACGGCTCTCTAAAAAACGAAAAGGAATCAATAAGAAGGATACGTTATATGCGGCCTATTGTCGGGTGGCGCTACGCTTACCCGACCTACGCGCGGAGGTGTTGTAGGCCATGTAAGCAAAGCGCCACCGGGCGATGGAGTCACGCCTGCCGACGCAGCGGCGCCTCACGTAAAAACCACGACAGCGCAAACGCCAGCACCATAATCCCCGCCGCCAGCAGGAATACCGCGTGGATGGCCGAGCCAAACGCATCAAGATAGTCCAGCCTCAGGGCGTCTGGCAGATGATGAATGGCGGTCGGGTTCAGCTCGCGCGGCAGTTCCGCCCCTTCAGGCAGCCTGTCGACCAGCCCTGACTGCAGAACGTTCGTGAACACCGCGCCAAACAGCGCGACGCCAATGGCCCCGCCAATAGAACGGAAGAGCGTGACGCCAGAGGTGGCTACGCCGTATTGATCCGCCGACACGCTGTTTTGCACCGCCAGCACCAGCACCTGCATCACCAGGCCCAGCCCCATGCCCAGCACGCTGGTGAAAAGGTACAGTTGCCAGGTCGGAGACGAGATAGAAATGCGGGTCAGTAAAAACACCCCCACCACGCCGAGCAGCGTGCCGAGGATCGGGAACAGACGGTATTTCCCGGTGCGGCTGATGATCCGCCCGCTGATAATGGAGGTCAGCAGCAGCCCGCCCATCAGCGGGATGAGCTGCAGGCCGGCCTGCGTTGGCGTGGCGTCTTTCACGACCTGCAGGTACAGCGGCAGGAAGGTCACCGAGCCGAACAGCGACATGCCAATGATAAAGCCAATCAGGCTGCAGAGCAGGAAGCTGCGGTCGCGGAACAGCGACAGCGGGATGATCGGCTCCCACGCCAGCCGCTCCTCATAGATAAACCCGGCAATGCCCGTCAGGCCAAAGGCCAAAATGCACCACAGCTGCGGGTCGCTCCACTGGCGAACGGTGCCGCCTTCAGTGGTAAACAGGATGATGCACAGCAGCGCCATACTGAGGTAAATCGCCCCCAGATAGTCAATCTCATGCTTGCTGCGCCGCGCGCTGCCGTGGAACACCGCACCAATCACCAGCAGGGCAAACAGCCCCAGCGGCAGGTTGATGTAGAAAATCCAGCGCCAGGAGACGTGCTGGACGATAAACCCGCCGATCAGCGGCCCAATGACCGTCGCCAGCCCGAATACGCCGCCAAACAGCCCCTGATAGCGCCCGCGATCGGCTGGCGGGATCACGTCCGCGACGGCGGCCATGCTGATGACCATTAGGCCGCCGCCGCCCAGCCCCTGCAGGGCGCGCATCAGCACCAGCTGGGTCATGTTTTGCGCCAGCCCGCACAACGCCGAGCCCAGGAGGAACAACACAATCGCGATTTGCAGGACGATTTTACGCCCAAACAGATCGCCGAACTTGCCGTACAGCGGTACCACGATGGTGGAGCTGAGAATATAGGCCGTTACCACCCAGGAGAGCTTATCCAGCCCCCCAAGTTCGCCGACGATGGTCGGCAGCGCGGTAGAGACAATGGTCTGATCCAGCGCCGAAAGCAGCATCACCAGCAACAGCGCGCTGAACAGCAGCTTAATCGACGGCGCTTTTTGCACGGTTGGGGTCATGACGTCGGATTCCATAAGAGATCGCTTGAAATTAATTAATCGCATAATTAATATTTGTGGAAGTGATGAATAAGATCAAGAGGCACCGTGGTCATGCCAGCATTAAAAGACAATTCTGAACCGCGCCGCCCCGGCCGCCCTCGCGGAGGTAAACGCGTTACCGCCAGCCGCGAACAGCTGCTGGATATCGCCCTGAACCTCTTTTCCCGTCAGGGGATCGCCAACACCTCACTCAACGCCATTGCCAAAGAGGCGGGCGTCACGCCCGCGATGCTGCACTATTACTTCAACTCCCGAGAGCAGCTGCTGGATGCGATGATTGAGGAGCGTTTTCTGCCGTTACGCGAGAGGATCGGGACGATTTTTGCCGATAACCGGGATTCGCCGGTGAACGCCCTGACGGAAATGGTCAAGGTGCTGGCCGAACTGGCAGAACAGCATCACTGGTTTGCGCCGCTGTGGATGCAGGAGGTGATTGGCGAAATGCCGGTACTGCGCACCCATCTTCAGGCGCGGTTTGGTGACGAGAAGTATCAGGCGACGCTTGCCACCATCAAAGGCTGGCAGCAGGAGGGGAAGCTGAATCAGGCGCTGGCACCGGAGCTGCTGTTTACGACCTTGCTGAGCCTGGTGCTGGTGCCGTTCTCACGCATGCGCAATGACGAGAGGCTAAAATCCCTCTCGCCGGAAATCATTGTCCGTCATGCGCTTGCCGTGATCGGCACCGGGATCGGCGGTTAAAGCGCTTTCGTCAGATAGTGCCGCTGCATGCCTTCATACGGATAATCCTGCAAAGACATCTGCAGCTGGTACCCCTGTTTTTCATAGAACGGGCGCGCCTGGAAGCTGGCGGTATCGACCAGCGCGTGCCTGCAGCCTTTGCGTCGGGCTTCCTCTTCGGCCGTTCTGATGAGCTGGCTGCCAACGCCGGATCCGCGCACGGTCTCGCTGACCCACAGAAAATCAATATTCAGCCAGTCGCCTTTACGCACCCCAATTAGCCCACCGAGCATGATGCCTTTTTCGTCCCGCACGTAAACGCCAATATCCCCGCTGAAGGTCGCCAGATCTAAAAACTGCCCGTTATACGATCTCAGCCCCGTTAATAACTCTTCTTTTTCTTCTGGCGTAACTTTTTCAGTGATGCTCAACTGCATATTGTTCTCCTTATTTTCAGCGCAATCTGAATATCTCACAGCTTCACCTTCATAAAAACTCCTTATTTCCTCCATTGTTTAACCCTGGAAATATTCATTCAATATGTAAATAAAAAAAGCCTTTCCAATACGCACCTAAAACGTATACTGAGAACGATCATTCTCATTTTTACACGGTAGCCGACGATGAGTACGAAACTGGAAGAAAGACAAAAACAACGTCAGGACGAGATCATCATCGCCGCGCGCCGCTGCTTTCGCGCCAGCGGATTTCACGCCGCCAGCATGTCGCAGATTGCCAGCGAGGCGAAGCTCAGCGTCGGGCAAATTTACCGTTATTTCAGCAACAAAGACGCGATTATCGAAGAGATGATCCGGCGAATCATCGACTCGCGCATCGAGGAGATGCAGGGTAAAACCCTGGTGGAGGGGATGCCGCAGGCGCTCGCCTGGCGACAGACCCTCAACGAAGATGACGATGCGCTGATGCTGGAAATGTCCGCCGAGGCCACGCGCAATCCGCAGGTGGCAACGATGCTGATAGAAGCCGAATCGCGCATGTTTGCCAACGCCTGCGCGCATCTGAAAAAACAGTTTCCCCACCTGAGCGACGAGCATATTCGCTGCTGCGTGGAGATTACCGCAGTGATGATTGAGGGGACGATTTATCGTCGACTCACGCCATTAAAAGTCCCGTCAGAACAATTAGAACCTCTTTATCAGGATATTTTAAATATGCTTTTCTCTGCGAAGTAATCGCATATGAATAATTAGCGGGAATAAGTAATTCCCCATTTTTACATTTCTGGCTCAGCCAGAGATGCGGTATCGCTGTGTCTTTAAATAGCCCTCCTCCCTGTTAAGCGATTAACAGGGCAGGCATCGTTCACCCTGGAAAAAGATTATGAAAACCATAACAACCTCCATCGCGGCATTACTCCTCCTGACAGGGTGCGATAATGCGCAAACATCTGCTCCCCAGCGTCCTCTTCCGGATGTGGGAATTGTCACCCTCATGAGCCAGCCTGTGTCCGTCGTCAGCGAGCTGACGGGCCGCACCACCGCCGCCATGAGCGCCGAAGTGCGCCCGCAGGTGGGCGGCATTATTCAGAAGCGGCTGTTCACCGAAGGCGATACCGTTAAAGCCGGACAGGCGCTGTATCAAATTGACCCTTCCAGCTACCGCGCTGCCTACGATGAAGCCGCCGCCGCGCTGAAGCAGGCGCAGGCGCTGGTGCAGGCCGACTGCCAGAAGGCCCAGCGCTATGCGCAGCTGGTGAAAGACGACGGCGTGTCGCGTCAGGACGCAGAGGACGCGAAGTCCACCTGCGCGCAGGACAAGGCCAGCGTCGAGTCAAAGAAGGCCGCGCAGGAGAGCGCGCGCATTAACCTCAACTGGACCACCGTCACCGCACCGATTGCCGGACGCATCGGCATCTCCTCCGTCACGCCCGGCGCGCTGGTGACCGCCCAGCAGGATACCGCGCTCGCCACCGTTCGCGGACTGGACAGCATGTACGTCGATCTCACCCGTTCCAGCGCCGATCTGCTGCGTTTACGTAAGCAAACCCTTGCCACTAACAGCGATACGCTAAGCGTGTCGTTAATCCTCGAAGACGGCAGCACCTACAGCGAGAAAGGCCGTCTGGCGTTAACCGAAGTGGCGGTGGATGAATCGACCGGCTCGGTCACGCTGCGCGCCGTCTTCCCGAACCCGCAGCATCAGCTCCTGCCGGGCATGTTCGTTCGCGCCAGGGTGGATGAAGGCGTCATGAGCGACGCGATCCTCGCCCCGCAGCAGGGCATCACCCGCGACGCCAAAGGCGCCGCCACCGCGCTGGTGGTAAACGCCAGCAGCAAGGTCGAGCAGCGTCAGCTGGAGACGGGCGACACCTACGGCGACAAATGGCTGGTGCTGAGCGGCCTGAAGGCGGGCGATAAGCTGATTGTGGAAGGCACCGACAAGGTGGCCGCCGGGCAGGAAGTGAAAGCCGAAGAGATGAAAGCCAGCGGAGGAAACGCCTGATGTTTTCCCGTTTCTTCGTGCGTCGCCCGGTCTTTGCCTG
Organism: Enterobacter sp. 120016; assembly: GCF_018383635.1. Classification (NCBI taxonomy): domain Bacteria; kingdom Pseudomonadati; phylum Pseudomonadota; class Gammaproteobacteria; order Enterobacterales; family Enterobacteriaceae; genus Enterobacter; species Enterobacter sp. 120016. Next base: position 7,144 of record NZ_JAHAWC010000020.1, read on the forward strand.
GGTTATCGCCATTCTTATCATGCTCGCCGGGATGCTGGCGATCCGCACGCTGCCGGTAGCGCAGTACCCGGACGTCGCCCCGCCGTCGATCAAAATCTCCGCTACCTACACCGGCGCCTCAGCGCAGACGCTGGAAAACAGCGTGACGCAGGTGATCGAGCAGCAGCTCACCGGGCTGGATAACCTGCTCTACTTCACCTCCACCAGCAGCTCGGACGGGTCGGTAAGCATCAACGTCACCTTCGAGCAGGGAACCGATCCGGACACTGCCCAGGTGCAGGTGCAGAACAAGGTCCAGCAGGCAGAATCCCGCCTGCCGACCGAGGTGCAGCAGTCCGGCATTACCGTCGAGAAATCGCAGAGCAACTTCCTGCTGATCATGGGCGTGTACGATAAAACCGACGCCGCCAGCAGCTCGGATATCGCCGACTGGCTGGTGAGCAATATGCAGGACCCGCTGGCGCGCGTGGAGGGCGTTGGCAGCCTGCAGGTGTTCGGTGCGGAATATGCGATGCGCATCTGGCTCGACCCGGCGAAGCTGGCGTCCTATTCGCTGATGCCGTCCGACGTGCAGAGCGCGATTGAAGCCCAGAACGTGCAGGTCTCCGCCGGTAAAATCGGCGCGCTGCCCTCGTCGAACGCCCAGCAGCTGACCGCCACCGTCCGCGCCCAGTCGCGCCTGCAAACGGTGGATCAGTTCAAAAACATCATCGTGAAGAGCCAGCCCAGCGGCGCGGTCGTGCACATCAGCGACGTTGCCCGCGTGGAGATGGGCAGCGAAGATTATACCGCCACCGCGAAGCTGAACGGCCACCCGGCGGCGGGTATGGCGGTGATGCTTTCACCGGGCGCAAACGCGCTCAACACTGCGACGGCGGTAAAAGACAAGATTGCTGAGTTCAAAAAGTTGATGCCGGAAGGCTACGACGTGGCCTACCCGAAAGACAGCACCGAGTTCATCAAGATCTCCGTTGAGGACGTGATTCAGACCCTGTTCGAAGCCATTATCCTCGTGGTGGTGGTGATGTACCTGTTCCTGCAAAACATCCGCGCGACGCTGATCCCGGCGCTGGCGGTGCCTGTCGTTCTGCTGGGCACCTTCGGCGTGCTGGCGCTGTTCGGCTACTCCATCAACACCCTGACGCTGTTTGCGATGGTGCTGGCGATTGGGCTCCTGGTGGATGACGCCATCGTGGTGGTGGAAAACGTCGAGCGTATTATGCGCGACGAGGGCCTGCCCGCCCGGGAAGCCACCGAGAAATCGATGGGTGAAATCTCCGGCGCGCTGGTCGCCATTGCGCTGGTGCTCTCTGCGGTATTCCTGCCGATGGCCTTCTTCGGCGGCTCCACCGGGGTGATTTACCGTCAGTTCTCGGTCACCATTATCTCAGCGATGCTCCTCTCCGTGGTGGTGGCGTTGACCCTGACGCCCGCGCTGTGCGGTTCGATTCTGAGCCACACGGCGCCGCACAAAAAGGGCTTCTTCGGCGCGTTTAACCGCTTCTACAGCAAGACCGAGCGCGGCTATCAGAACAAGATCCTGCGCGCTCTGCGCCGTTCCGGCGGCATGCTGGTCATCTATGCCCTGCTCTGCGGCGCAATGGGCTTCGCCATGCTTAAGCTGCCGGGCAGCTTCCTGCCGACGGAAGATCAGGGCGAAATCATGGTGCAGTACACCCTGCCGGCCGGCGCAACGACGGTACGTACCGCCGAAGTCAGCCGCCAGGTGCGCGAATGGTTCCTCACGAAAGAGAAAGCCAACACCAACGTTATTTTCACCATTGAGGGCTTCAGCTTCAGCGGCAGCGGCCAGAACGCCGGGATGGCGTTTGTCTCCCTGAAAAACTGGTCAGAGCGTAAAGGCGATGAGAATACCGCTCAGGCCATCGCCCTGCGCGCCACGCAGGAGCTAAGCACCATCCGCGATGCAACCATCTTTGCCATGACGCCGCCTGCGGTGGACGGCCTGGGCCAGAGCAACGGCTTTACCTTTGAGCTGATGGCCAGCGGCGGCACCGACCGCGACGCGCTGCTCAAACTGCGTAACCAGCTGATTGGTGAAGCCAACCAGGACAGCTCGCTGCACGCCGTGCGCGCCAACGATCTGCCGCAGATGCCGCAGCTTCAGGTGGATATCGACAACAACAAGGCCGTGTCGCTGGGGCTGTCCCTGGGCGACGTCACCGACACCCTCTCCAGCGCCTGGGGCGGGACCTACGTGAACGATTTTATCGACCGCGGCCGCGTGAAAAAGGTCTACATCCAGGGCGACAGCGACTATCGCGCCGTGCCGTCGGATCTCAACAAATGGTATGTGCGCGGCAGCGACAGCACCATGACCCCTTTCTCCGCCTTCGCCACCACCCGCTGGGAGTATGGTCCGGAAAGCCTGGTGCGCTACAACGGCTCGGCGGCGTATGAGATTCAGGGCGAAAACGCCAGCGGCGCAAGCTCCGGCACGGCGATGAGCAAAATGGAGCAGCTGGCGAATAATCTGCCGTCCGGCAGCACCTGGGCGTGGAGCGGTTTGTCGCTGCAGGAAAAACTGGCGAGCGGTCAGGCGATGAGCCTCTATGCCCTCTCCATCCTGGTGGTGTTCCTGTGCCTGGCGGCGCTGTATGAGAGCTGGTCAGTGCCGATTTCGGTCATTCTGGTGATCCCGCTTGGCGTGCTGGGCGCGGCCGTGGCCGCCTCCCTGCGCGGCCTGAACAACGACGTCTATTTCCAAGTAGCGCTGCTCACCACCATCGGCCTGTCGTCGAAGAACGCCATCCTGATTGTGGAATTCGCCGAAGCCAAAGTAGCGGAAGGGTACTCCCTGACGCGCGCCGCGCTGCGTGCCGCCCAGACGCGCCTGCGGCCGATCGTCATGACCTCGCTGGCGTTTATCGCAGGGGTGACGCCGCTGGCCGTGGCAACTGGGGCTGGCGCCAACAGCCGCGTGGCAATTGGTACCGGCATTATCGGCGGGACGCTGGCCGCGACGCTGCTGGCGATCTTCTTCGTCCCCTTATTCTTTGTACTGGTGAAACGTCTGTTCTCCGGTAAACACGCGAACCGGAGGTCATAATGTTTCGTGTATCTATTTTAGCGTTAGCCCTGCTGAGCGCAGGCTGCGTGTCGTTAGATCCAACGTATCAACGCCCGGACGCCCCCGTCCCGGCAACTTTGCCCGGCGCGCACGGCGAAGCCACCGCCGTGGTGAGCCAGTGGCAGCAGGTAATGAACGACGCGCGTCTGAAAAGCGTGGTGACGATGGCGCTGAACAGCAACCGCGACGTGCAAAAAGCGATTGCGGATATCGATGCCGCCCGCGCCCAGTACGGTGAAACGCGCTCGTCCCTGTTCCCGACGGTGGACGCCGAGCTGAGCCATACACGCAGCCGCACGCTGGCGAGCGGCGTGACCACCAGCGACGAAGCCAACGGCGCGGTCTCCAGCTTCGAGCTGGATCTGTTTGGCCGCAACCAGAGCCTCTCCCGCGCCGCGCGTGAAACCTGGCTTGCCAGCGAGTTCACCGCGCAGAACACGCGCCTGACGATGGTTAGCGAGCTGACCACGGCCTGGGTGACGCTGGCGGCGGATAACAGCAACCTGGCGCTGGCGGAATCCACGATGGAGAGCGCCGCGAACTCACTCAAGATTGTGAAGCGCCAGCAGGAAGTGGGCGTTGCGGCGGCGACGGACGTCAGCGAAGCGATGGCGGTTTACCAGCAGGCGCGCGCCAGCGTGGCGAGCTACCGGACGCTGGTGATGCAGGACAAAAATGCCCTCAATCTGCTGGCGGGCGATACGGTGCCGGAGAACCTGCTGCCCGGCACGCTCGAGAGCCTGAGCGATAACGCCATCACGCTGATCCCGGCGGGCGTCAGCTCCAGCGCGCTGCTGCGCCGCCCGGACATTCAGGAGGCGGAACATAACCTGCTGAGCGCCAACGCCAATATCGGCGCGGCGCGCGCCAACTTCTTCCCGACCATTTCACTGACCGCCAGCGCGGGCGTCGGCAGCGATTCGCTCTCATCTCTGTTCAGCCACGGGATGAAGGTCTGGTCGTTCGCGCCGTCCATCACCCTGCCGCTGTTCAGCGGCGGGAACAACCTGGCGCAGCTGCGCTACGCGGAAGCGGAGAAGAAGGGGCTGATCGCCACCTATGAGAAAGCCATCCAGAGCGCGTTTAAGGACGTGGCCGACGCGCTGGCGCGACGTGAAACCCTGAGCGAGCAGCTCGACGCCCAGCGCGAATACGTGGCGGCGGAGCAGAAAACGCTGGACGTGGCAACGCGCAGCTATAAGGCGGGCGCGGGAGATTATCTGACGGTACTGACCGCGCAGCGGTCGCTGTGGTCGGCGCAGGAATCGCTGATTGCGCTGCAGCAAACCGACCTGGAGAACCGCATCACGCTGTGGCAGTCGCTGGGCGGGGGGATCCAGTAACCTTATCGGTGGGCGATTCTCATGCGCAGAAAAGAGAAAATCATACTTTCGGCTGGAATCGCTACACTGAATGTAACGATATATTTCATGGGAAGCATGTGTCTCTTAAAGGGGGTTTCGATGAAAGCTGCGCACCTGGTCTGCCTGCTGGTTTGTCTGCTCTTCGCCGCGTTTGTCCATGCTCAGGAAAAGGAGGATCCGGCGAAAGAGGCGCAAATAAAGCAGCAGGTCCTGAAAGATATTAAGAAAACCTGTACGCCACAGAAAAAGCAGAGCGATAAGGCCTGGCAGGAGATGATTTTGTCGTCCGAGGCCAATCAGCTGCTGATCAAAAACGCCATTACCGCCGTGAAGCGCGACAACCTGGACGCCTACTGGGCGGCGGTGGGTCAGGTGGATTGTCTGGAAGATTATTGAGTTCTCGCCGGGTGGCGCTGCGCTTACCCGGCCTACACAACATTTTTAGCGCTTACGCATGTCCGGGATAATTAAATCCCCCCGCAGAACGTAGGATCCGAGCATCTGCGTTTTCTCCGTCAGCCAGCTCACGATGCGCGCCGCCATCGCGTCCATGGAATATTCAATCGCCGGGATCACCGGAATGCCCGGCAGGTGCAGCGATCCGGCAAGGCTGAAGACCATAATGTCGTCCGGCACGGATTTATTGAACGCCTGCAGCTGCGGGATCACCCGCTGGGCTTCCTGCTCGTCCGCCACCAGCAGCGCGTTGAAATTCAGGGTGCTGGCGTTGTTAAGCAGCTCCTGCAGCGCAACGGATGAGGAGGTGGCGTCCATAAAGACCAGGCTGCGATTGAAGGGCAGGAAATTTTTCTCCAGCGCATGCTTGTAGCCGAGCAGCACCTGGTCAGCAAAACCGCTGCCGTGCGGGTGGATCAGCGCAATCTGGCGACGCCCCTGGCTGGTGAGGTAGTTACAGGCGGTTTCGGCGGCAAAGGCGTGATCGAACTGGATGCTGTTGGAATTATCAGACTCCATGCAGTCCACCAAAATGACGTTGTCCATATCCACGTCCAGCGGGAAACGGGCGCCAATCACCAGGATATCGTCACACAGGCCGCAGGAGAGTTCTTCAAGGGCGTGCATCACTTCCGCTTTGCTGTGCGCGAAGCGCAGCAGGAGGTGTTTTTGATGCTGGCTGAGCTGTTTTTCCAGCGCGTAGAGATAACCGGTGGTCTGGTTAATGTTTTCCTGCGCGCAAATGACCCCGATACAGCCCGTCGACTGGCTCAGCAGCGACTGGGCAATCACGTTAGGCCGGTAGTTCAGCTCATCCACCGCTTTCAGTACGGCCTGACGGCTGGCTTCCTTTACGCCACGCGACCCGCTCAACACTCGCGATACCGTGGCTTTAGATACCCCGGCAAGACGTGATACATCATTGATTGTCGACATCTCTTTCCCCTGACAGGCTTACCTCGCGCCTGCAAATTCCATGACCGCTTCGGCTCACATTATAGCCAGAACGGAGTATATCCGTTTCCGTTTTCCATGGAAACCGATTTTCCGTTTCCACTCAAAATGATGTCAAAACAGCCAAATTATGTGATGCACATCCGGTTAATTAGCCTCATAAGTAAGGGATCTTGATGGGTATCACACTTCTGTCTTTTATGAATGGAAACCGGTTTCCGTATAATGTCCAATCATCCTCGCAATAACTTTTTACATTTAGAGGATGGTTGTCGATGTTCAAGATTATGCTGTGCTGCTCTGCCGGGATGTCCACCAGCCTGCTGGTCAGCAAAATGGTCGATATCGCGAAAGAACGTGGTTTGCCGGTGAAGATTGATGCGTACGGTGTTTCCGAATTTGATACGCAGTTTCCGCAATACCAGGTTGTCCTTCTCGGACCGCAAGTGAAATACATGTTAAAGACGCTCTCAGACAAGGCGGCGACGCAAGGCATTCCGGTACAGCCCATCGACATGATGGACTACGGCATGCAGCGTGGCGATAAAGTACTGGACTATGCTCTGTCGCTCATCGAAGCGGCACACTAAAAGGTGTTCACATGAGTTCGTTATATCAATCCATGGTCGCGGTGATTGAGCAGTCAATTACCCCGCTGGCCGCCAAGCTGGGCCAGCAAAAGTATGTGATTGCCATCCGCGACGGCTTTACCGCCGCGCTGCCGTTTATGATCATCGGCTCGTTTATGCTGGTGTTCATCTTCCCGCCGTTCTCGGCGGATACCACCAACAGCTTCGCCCGCGGCTGGCTGGATTTCTCCCAGACCTATCGCGAACAGCTGATGCTGCCGTTTAACCTCAGCATGGGCGTGATGACCTTCTTCATCTCGGTGGGAATTGGGGCAAGCCTGGGGCGTCAGTTTAACCTCGACCCGGTGATGTCCGGCCTGCTGGCCTTTATGGCCTTCCTGCTGGTCGCCGCGCCGTATGCCGATGGCAAAATCTCGACCCAGTATCTCTCAGGACAGGGGATTTTTACCGCGCTGATCACCGCCATCTACTCCACCCGCGTCTATGCGTGGCTGAAGCAGAACAACGTGACCATCCGCCTGCCGAAAGAAGTGCCCACCGGCGTGGCGCGCTCGTTTGAGATCCTGATCCCGGTGATGGTGGTGATCGGCACGCTGCACCCGCTGAACCTGTTCATCGAAGCGCAGACCGGAATGATCATCCCGCAGGCCATCATGCACCTGCTGGAGCCGCTGGTGTCCGCCTCTGACTCACTGCCCGCCATTCTGCTCTCCGTGCTGCTGTGCCAGATTTTCTGGTTCGCCGGTATTCACGGCTCGCTGATTGTCACCGGCATCATGAACCCGTTCTGGATGGCGAACCTCTCCGCAAACCAGGCAGCGCTGGCGGCCGGCGCGGCGCTGCCGCACGTTTACCTGCAGGGCTTCTGGGATCACTACCTGCTGATTGGCGGCGTAGGCTCCACGCTGCCGCTGGCGTTCCTGCTGCTGCGCAGCCGCGTTACCCACCTGCGCACCATCGGCAAAATGGGCGTGGTGCCAAGCTTCTTTAACATCAACGAGCCGATTCTGTTCGGCGCGCCGATCATCATGAACCCGATGCTGTTTATCCCGTTCGTATGCGTTCCGCTGGTCAACGCCTGCCTGGCGTACGGCGCAACCAGGCTCGGCTGGCTGGCGCAGGTTGTGTCGTTGACCCCGTGGACCACCCCTGCACCGATTGGCGCCTCATGGGCGGCAAACTGGGCGCTCAGCCCGGTGGTGATGTGCCTGGTCTGTATGGTGATGTCCGCGCTGATGTACCTGCCGTTCCTGCGAGCCTATGAGCGTACGCTCATCAAAAACGAAGAGCAGAAAGCTCAGGCGACCGTCGGTAACGCTGAAGCCGCCAGCAATTAAGTCAAAGAGGAAGAGCCATGAAATACGCATTTCCCGATAGCTTCTGGTGGGGCAGCGCGAGCTCCGCTCTCCAGACGGAAGGGGCAAGAGAGGGGGAAACCACGTGGGATTACTGGTTTGCCCGCGAGCCGAACCGTTTTCACAACGGCGTGGGGCCGCAGCAGACCTCCACGTTTTATGAGCACTGGAAAACGGACATTCAGCTGTTAAAGCAGCTGAACCACAACAGCTTTCGCACCTCGATTAGCTGGGCGCGCCTGATCCCCGACGGTATCGGTGAAGTGAACCCGGAGGCGGTCGATTTTTACAATCAGGTCATTGATGAGCTGAATGAACAGGGCATCACGCCGTTTATCACCCTGTTCCACTTCGACATGCCGATGGCGATGCAGGAAATCGGCGGCTGGGAAAACCGCGACGTGGTGGAGGCCTACGCCCGCTATGCGCAGATTTGCTTCGAGCTGTTTGGCGATCGCGTGCTGCACTGGTTTACCTTCAACGAGCCCATCGTCCCGGTGGAGGGCGGTTATCTGTACGACTTCCACTATCCGAACGTGGTGGATTTTCGTCGGGCGGCCACTGCGGCGTACCACACCGTGCTGGCCCACGCGAAGGCGGTTCAGGCTTACCGCGCCGGGCATTACGCGGGGGAGATTGGCATCGTGCTGAACCTGACGCCGTCGTACCCGCGCTCGCAGAACCCGGCAGACGTGAAGGCGGCGCACATCGCGGACCTGATGTTTAACCGCAGCTTCCTTGACCCGGTCCTGCGGGGGGAATACCCGGCGGACCTGGTCGCGCTGCTGAAATCCTACGATCAATTACCCGCCTGTAAACCGGAAGACGGTTTCCTGATTGCGGAAGGGAAAATCGACCTGCTCGGCGTGAACTACTATCAGCCGCGTCGCGTGAAGTGTCGCGACAGCGCGGTGAACCCGCAGGCGCCGTTTATGCCGGAGTGGTTCTTTGATAACTACGAGATGCCGGGCCGCAAGATGAACCCGTACCGCGGCTGGGAAATCTACGAGCCGGGTATTTACGATATTCTGGTCAACCTGCGCGACAATTACGGCAACCCTCGCTGCTTTATTTCTGAAAACGGCATGGGTGTCGAAAATGAGCAGCGCTTTATTGAAAACGGCCAGATTAACGATCGGTACCGCATTGATTTTATTTCCGAACATTTAGCCTGGCTGCATAAGGGTATTAGCGAAGGGTGCAATTGTCTTGGCTACCATATGTGGACGTTTATTGATAACTGGTCGTGGTGCAACGCGTATAAAAATCGCTACGGGTTTATCCAGCTCGATTTAAAGACGCAGCAGCGCACCATCAAAAAAAGCGGAGAGTGGTTTGCGGCCACCGCCTTAAATAATAGTTTTGAAAAAGAGTAATGATGATGATCGCACTAGAAGAAGCCGTAATGGAAATTATCGTCAATGCCGGACAGTCCCGCAGCCTGTGCTTTGAAGCGCTGCACGCGGCGCGTCAGGGCAACATTGACGAGGCCAAAACCCTGCTGCGCGAAGCCGACGGCTACGCGCGCCAGGCGCACAAGATGCAGACCAAACTGATCGAGCAGGATGCGGGCGAAGGCCGCCAGCCGATGACGTTAATCATGGTGCACGCGCAGGATCATTTAATGAATTCCTTATTAGCGCGTGAATTATCGGAAGAAATTATTCATTTATATCAGAGATAGTCTATGGCGAAATAATTACTGTAATACCTCTGCACCCTAAATAGAGATCCACTTGTTCTGATGATAGCGACATACTCTGTCAGATCGGAGCGGGATGGTTATTGTCTGAATAAAATTAAACTATATTGAGATAACCATGAATACGATTAAAAAACTTCCATTAACCATGGCGGTTATCGCCGCGCTTTGCCCAATTTCCGTGCTCGCGCAAGAATTCACCCAGGAGCAAATCGACGCCATTGTGGCGAAAGCGGTGGATAAAGCCCTGGCCGAACGTCAGGCTAAAATGGATGCGGCGGTCGCCAAAAAAGCGGACGTGGTCACCGAGCCGCAAAGCGCGGCGCAGTCCCCCGATATGGCGATCCCGTTCGGGATTAAATTTACCGGCTACGCCCGCTACGGCGCGCACTTCCAGGCCGCCGATCAGAAATACGTGGCGGTGGACGGCTCCTACAACGGCGCGTCCGCCATTGGTCGTCTGGGTAACGAAGGCAACGGCGGGGAATTCCAGCTCTCCAAGGCCTTCAAGGGTGAAAACGGCGCCATCTGGGACATCAACGTGATGATCGACCACTGGGGCGACGAAGTTAACCTGAAAAAAGCCTACGCGGGGGTGACCAACATTATGGCCTCCAACCCGAACGCCTATTTCTGGGCCGGCCGTGACTTCCACCAGCGTCCGCAGCAGGGCATCAACGATTACTTCTGGATGAACCACGACGGCCAGGGCGCCGGGGTGAAGAACTTCGACATCGGCGGCGTGCAGTTCGACGTGGCCGCCGTCGCGGCGGTGGAATCCTGTAGCCCGGAAGTGATGGAAGACGAAGCGAACCCGTCGCGCATCACCTGTACCGGCGGTTCCGGCACGGGCGACAAAGGCAACTACGCCGCAACCTCAAAAATCCACGGCATGAAGCTCGGCCCGATCGACGTGGAGCTGTACGCCAACTACGGCTTTGACTCCAAGGCGGTGGAGAGCAATGAGCGTCTGAACGCCTGGCAGGGCGGCGTGGTGCTGAGCCACACCAACGACAGCGGCGTGAACAAGGTGATTGCCCGCTACTCCGATAACGCGGACAACAGCGTGTTCAACAAAACCGAGGATCTGACCACGGTCTACGCCAGCTTCGAAGGGCTGTACAAATTCACCCAGGCGACGCAGGTGGAGTACATCCTCGCCTTCCACGACTACGACAACAGCCGCGATAAGACAGACAACCGTAAGAACTACAACGCCATCGTGCGCCCAATGCACTGGTGGAACGACGTTCACTCCACCTGGCTGGAAGCGGGCTGGCAGCATGTTGATTACGACAACGGCGGCGACAACAAGGGCTGGAAGTTGACCCTGTCGCAGAACATGTCTATCGCCATGGGGCCGGAGTTCCGCCCGATGCTGCGCTTCTACGTGACCGGCGGCAAGGTGGATAACGCACGCACCGCGCGCGTGAACGGCACCAAAGACGAAACGCTCGACGACTTCAACGTCGGCGCGATGTGGGAGGCGTGGTTCTAAGGTAAAAGCAAAACGGCAACGTAACGTTGCCGTTTTTAGTGTTTGCTCCCTCTCCCCGTGGGAGAGGGCCGGGGTGAGGGCATCAGGCCGCACACAACCATGCTATGCTGTTGACCGAATTAACGACAACATAGCAGGGGAGAACATGGGTTCCACACGCAAAGGGATGCTAAACGTCCTGATCGCCGCCGTTTTATGGGGCAGTTCAGGCGTTTGCGCGCAGTACATCATGGAGAAAAGCCACATTTCTTCGCCTTACCTGACCATGGTTCGCCTGCTGTTTACCGGCGTGATCCTGCTGACGCTCTCCTTCGTTCACGGCGACAAGATTTTCTCGGTCATCAAGCATCGCAAAGACGCCCTCAGCCTGCTGATTTTCTCGCTGGTCGGCGCGCTCACCGTGCAGCTCACCTTCCTGCTGACGATCGAAAAATCCAACGCGGCGACCGCCACCGTGCTGCAGTTTCTGTCGCCGACGATTATCGTGGCGTGGTTCGCGCTGGCGCGGAAAAAGCGCCCCGGCGTGTTTGTCCTATCGGCCATCATGACGTCGCTTATCGGCACCTTCCTGCTGGTGACCCACGGCGACCCGACGTCGCTCTCCATCTCGCCTGCCGCGCTGTTCTTCGGCATCGCCTCGGCGTTTGCCGCCGCGTTTTACACCAGCTATCCGTCAACGCTGATCGCCCGCTACGGCACGCTGCCGATTGTCGGCTGGAGCATGTTGATTGCCGGGTTAATGCTGACGCCGTTCTACGCCGGACGCGGAACCACGTTCGTGATTGACGGCAGCCTGCTGCTGGCGTTTTTCTATCTGGTGGTGATTGGCACCGCGCTGACGTTCAGTCTGTACCTGAAAGGCGCACAGATGATCGGCGGACCGAAGGCGAGCATCCTGAGCTGCGCCGAGCCGCTGAGCAGCGCGTTACTGTCGGTGATTTTGCTGGGCGTGGCGTTCACCCTGCCGGACTGGCTGGGGACGCTGCTGATTGTGTCGTCGGTGGTGCTGATTTCGATGGATTCGCGGAGAAGGGTTAAGGCATCGGCGTAGCCTGATGCCCTCACCCCAACCCTCTCCCACGGGAGAGGGAGAAAAGCACTACTTCGCCTTCACCTTCCCTGCCACCAGCAATGCCGTCAGCAGCATCAGCGTGCCGGAAATTACAAGCGGTGACGTCAGCCCCAGATGGTCGAGCGCCACGCCGCCAATGGCCGCACCGCAGGTGTTCGCCAGTTGGATCACCGCCACCTGAATCGACCCGGCTTTTTCCGCCTGATCGGCCAGCGTGCGGGTGATCCACGTCGACCAGCCCACCGGCACCAGCGCAAAGGCAAAGCCCCAGATAATCGCAATCGCCGACGCCACCCACTTGTCGCTGCCCCACAGCACCAGCACCGTGGCACTGACCGCCAGCACCAGCGGCGCGCCCGCCAGCGCGACCTTCAGGGAGCGTTTCAGGAACTGCGACGACAGCGAGGTGCCGACAAAGCTGGCGATACCGAAGCTCAGCAGCACCAGCGTCAGGCCGTCGACGTCAAAGCCCGCCATGGTCATAAACACCGGGCGGATGTAGGTGAAGAAGGCAAACTGCCCGGCAAAGGACATAAAGATGGCGGTCATCCCCGCCAGCACGCCGGGGCGCTTCAGCAGCGCGAACATGTTCTGTTTGTGGTGCGCCGCTTCGCCCGGCAGCGACGGCAGCGCTTTCCACACCCAAATGATGCAGAGCAGGCCCATCACCGCCGCAGCGTTGAAGACGTTACGCCAGCCGATAATCCCACCGAGGAAGCTGCCGAGCGGTGCGGCAATCACCAGCGCGATAGAGACCGCTCCGAAGATAACGGAAAGCGCTTTTGGCACCATACGCGCGGGCACCAGGCGCATGGTGAGCGAGGCCGACATCGCCCAGAAGCCGCCGAGCCCCAGCCCCAGACAGGCGCGACCGAGCAGCAGCAGGGTGAAGCTTTCCGCGAAGGAGACCAGCAGGCAGGAGAGCGTCAGCAGCACGCTGAACAGAATGACCACCTTGCGGCGGTCGATAGTGCCAATCACCTGAGTGATAAACAGGCTGGCGAACATCGCCACGAAGGCGGTCACGGTGACGGACTGCCCCGCCACGCCTTCGGAAATGCCCAGATCCTGCGCCATCGGCGTCAGCAGGCTCACCGGCAGAAACTCAACGGTAATCAGGCAGGCGACGCAGAACGCCACGGCGAAAACGGCCGACCAGTTGGGGCGTGAAACCTCTTTGGTCTGCGGTCTGGTCGTGGGCTGGATATGTTCTGTCATGGCGTCACCTGAAGATAAAAACGTGCGGAAAAGTCGCGCAGTTTATCATCAAAAGTGTGACGGATTTAACGATTTGACAACTTTTGTCGTTTTTACAGGGGATCAGTGCAGGTAAAACACGCCCTCTTCCGGCAGGAAGAGCTGGTTGTAGCGCAGCTGGAAGGCGTTAAGCTCCTGCGGATCGGGCTCCATCTCGCGCATAAAGCCAAGCGCCAGACGAATTTGCGCATCGGTAATGGGTGCCGCCAGGCGGGCTTTACGCAGCATGCGGTGCCAGGTATGCAGGTTCTCTTCGCTGCCGTCGACAATGCAGACCTGCCAGATGAGCAGCACCTGCGCCGCATTTTGCAAATGCGCCTCGTCCGGCCGCTCAAGGTAGCGGATAAACTCATTGCCCGACGTTTTACCAAACTGGTCGATCATCGACTCAACCGGCATCGGGGTGATCCCCAGCCGCTCGCTTAATCGTTTGATGGCGCGGCGGGAATCAGAGGTCAGGACGCGAAATCCCACCACAAACACCACGGCAAGCGTTGCCAGCATTATCCAGACCATGCGTTCTCCTTAGACTAGCCGCTCATCATAGCGGGAAACGCAGCGCCTCGACAGCGGGCGGCACCATAATAGTGTACTGAAAAGATGTTGAAGAATTCGGGGAGGAGGAATTAACGCCGTCGGCGAAAATGTAAAAAAGCCCGGCATCACACACCGGGCAAAGAAGTTACCTGCACACTCAGGCTGTTTTTAATTTCTGCGCGCGATTCTCACGGCGAATCTTACGTTCTTCCAGCACCGCGACCATCGCCATCAGGACGATACAGCCGATCGCTGCCGCATCCAGCGCCGCGAAGGTGCCCGCCCAGCCGGTGAGGCCGAAAATCGGCGTGCCGTCGGCGATCATCCCCAGACCCAGCTTGGCGAAGCTGTCGCCGATCAGGTAGGCGAAGGTGCCCTTAATCCCATCGGCGGCGCCGATCGCTTTTTTCGGGACGAAACCGACTGCCGCCACGCCGATCAGCAGCTGCGGGCCAAACACCAGGAAGCCGAGCGCGAACAGGGACGCCAGGTAAACGTACTGGTTGCTGGCGTGCTGATAGACGCCGAGCGTGGCGATAATCAGCGCCAGCGCGACGCAGGCCACCAGCGCACGACGGCCGTTGGCGAGGTCGGAGAGCCAGCCCCACAGCAGCGTGCCGACCAGCGCGCCCACTTCGAACAGGGTGAAGCCCTGAATCGCCACTTCTTTAGAGAGCTTCAGCTCCTGGAAGGCATACACGGTCGACCACTGGTCGATACCGATACGCACCACGTAGAGGAAGATGTTTGAGAAGCACAGCAGCCAGATCACCTTGTTTTTCAGCACGTACTCAACAAAGATCTGCCATTTGGTCATCTCGTTTTCTTCGGTCTCTTTGTCCTCTTCGCTGATCTCCTCGCCGAACAGCTCTTCGGCTTTGCCGAGGCCGTACGATTCCGGGGAGTCGCTGCCGTAGCGCAGGCCGATAAAGCCGACGATCAGGGCGATAATCGACGGGAAGATAAACATGCCGATCACGTGGCCGTCGAACAGAACGTTTGCACCGAACAGCGCTACGCCAGCCGCACCCGCCCCGCCGAGGTTGTGGGAGATATTCCACATGCCGAGGTACGAACCACGCTTGCGGCGCGGCGTCCATTTGGTGATGGTGGAGTAGCTGCACGACCCGCCGGTACTCTGGAAGAAGCCGCTCAGGGCATAGAAGGCGATCATCATGAACAGGCTGACGGAGCCCGCGCCCATGCTGGCGCTGAAGCCGAGCATACAGATGGCAGAGAGGATCAGCATAAACGGCAGGAACTGCTTGGTGTTTTTGCCGTCCGCGTAGTAGGAAACCAGCGTTTTCCCCACGCCGTAGGTGATGGAGAAGCCCAGGCCAATCATCCCCAGCTGCGTCATGCTCAGCCCGTAGGTTGAGATCATGTCGTTCTGCGCGATGTTAAAGTTTTTGCGGATCAGGTACATGGTCAGGTAGCCGATGAAGACCACCAGATAGGACTGCATGAACGGTTTGAACCACATCTTGCGCCGCACGTCGAGCGGCAGATCCAGGGTCGGCTTGCGCACCTGATTTAAGAAGGCCAGCATGACTGAGTTACTCCTGAGCTGATTTTTGCAGCATTGTAAAAATCAGCCGGGAGAGATGCCTGAGACAGCGTCCAGGTAAAACCGGGAAAATTTCCTAGTTTTGCGCCACTCGGGGCGAAAAGGTGAGGCGCATCACGCTTCGCTCACCTCGCGCGGCGCCTGCGCGTTCAAAAACGGCAGCAGCAGCAGAGCGGAGATCCCCGCCGCGATGGCAATCACCGCAAAGAAACCGCTCCAGTGCCAGACGTCGATCACCCGCGCCAGCGGCCAGCCGGAGAGCGATGCGCCGAGATAGGCAAACAGTCCGACAAAGCCCGTCGCCGCGCCTGCCGCCTCTTTGTGGGAACACTCCGCCGCCGCCATGCCGATCAGCATCTGCGGGCCAAACACGAAGAAGCCGGTGGTGAAGAAGCACGCCGCCTGCATCACGTAGCTGGCGAACGGCATCAGCCACAGCGAGCCGACGGAGAGCAAAATCCCGGCGGCAAAAATCAGGTTCATCGGACCGCGGTTGCCGTTGAACAGCTTGTCCGATCCCCAGCCCGCCACCAGCGCGCCGATAAACCCGCCCAGCTCGAACATCGTCACCGCCGAGTTGGCGGTCACCAGATCCACGCCGAGCGTCTCGGACATGTACAGGTTGCCCCAGTCGTTGATCGCCGCGCGCACCACGTAGACCAGCACGTAGCAGAGCGACAGCAGCCAGATGTACGGATTTTTCAGCACGTATTTGGTGAGGATCTCCCTGCGGGTCAGCCCCGCGCCTTCCTGCTGCTGGGCAATCTCCATCTCGTCGTGTCGCCAGTCGCCCACCGGCGGCAGGCCGACGGTTTGCGGCCTGTCGCGCAGGCGCCAGCAGAGGTACAGCCCGGCGACAATTGCGAGGCCACCGGCAATCATCATCCCCGCACGCCAGCCGTAGTGCAGCGCCGCGGCACCCACCACCATAGGGATCAGCGCCCCGCCGACGTTATGCGCGGTGTTCCAGATTGCCCACCAGCCGCCGCGCTCGTTGCGCGAGTACCAGGCGGTGAGCAGGCGGGCGCAGACCGGCGCGCCCCAGCCCTGGAAAAAGGCGTTCAGCGCCCACAGCAGGGCAAAGGCCCACAGCGAGGTGGAGAAACCAAACAGGATGTTCACCACCCCGGTGGCGATCAGCCCAACGCCCATGAAATAGCGCGCGTTGGAGCGGTCGCTGACGATGCCGGAGAAGAACTTCGACAGGCCGTAGGTGATGTAAAACAGCGTCGCCAGCAGGCCGATATCGGTGCGCGTCATCACGCCGCTGGCGAGGATTTCCGGCGCGGCGGCGTTGAAGCTTTTGCGGGTGAAGTAGAACAGCGCGTAGCCGAGCCAGATGGTCATCAGGATATGGCGACGCCAGTAGCGGTAGCGGGAGTCGATTTCCGCTTTGTCGCCTATCGGCGCGGCGCTGGCAGGGGTTTTAAACATGGTAACTCCGTAGCGGCAGGCTGACGCTGACGCGCGTCCCGTGGGTGCAGGAGATGTTCAGCGTGCCGCCGAGCGCCTTCACGCGCTCGCGCATGCCCGCCAGGCCAAAGCCCTGCTGGCTGGAGCCCGGCGGCAGGCCGCAGCCGTCGTCTTCAATCACCAGCATCAGGCGCTCGTCCTGCTGCCAGCCCTGGATCGTGACCGCGCTGGCGCTGGCGTGCTTGACGATATTGTTCAGCCCCTCCTGACAGACGCGGAACAGCGTCACGCGCTGGCCTTCGCTCAGCGCAGGCTCATTTATACGCCAGTCGAGATGGCTGATAATCCCGCGGCTTTCCAGCTCCATCTCGCGCATCAGGGAACGCACCGCCTGCTCAAGCGACAGGTCGTCAAGCTGGCGCGGGCGCAGCCGTCCTAACAGTCGGCGAACGGAGTCATAGACGCCCAGCGAAAGCTGTTCAATATGCGCCCCGCCCTGCTTCACGCCCGCGTTTTCCGCCGCCAGGCGCTGGACAATGCCCGCCTGGGTGCGGATAGCGGTGATGGTCTGGCCGATATCGTCGTGCAGCTCGCGGGCAACCTCCTGCCGCACGCTCTCTTCCGTCTCCAGCAGACGCTCCGCCAGACGACGGTTGCGCGCCAGCTCGGTTTGCAGGGACTGGTTCAGCTCGCGCAGGCGCTGTATGCCCGCGCCGAGCAACAGCCCGGTTAGGCTCTGGGCCAGCAGGGAAAGCAGCAGATCCACCGGATGATCGTGCCAGGTCTGGCTGGCAATCAGCGCAATGGCGTTCATCAGCGTGGCGATCAGCGCCCCCTGCCAGCCGTAGTGCCAGGCCAGGGCGATAATCGGCAGCGCAAGGCAAAATGGGGTAAAGCGTGAAAGCTCGGCGGGCAGGCCAAGCTGGAGCCACAGGCTCACCACAAACAGCAGCAAATACCAGATGAGGTGCCGGGCGCGCCAGTTCACCGGTTGGGAAACCAGCGCCGGGCCGAGCGGCTGCCAGACGGTGCTGGTGAGGTAGTGCCAGATCACGAGGCAGGTTGGTGCCAGCGTCAGGCCGCCGGTCAGGGTCAGCAGCAGGGCGTTGAGCATCTCCTTCTCGCCTACCCACGGAAGCGACTGCAGCAGCGCGGCGGCAATCAGCGCCGCCCCCTGGCGCAGCAGCGTGCGCCAGTCGCGCTGGTGGCGGTAGCGGGAAATGAGGGCAACCGGGAGAAGCGTGAGCAGGCTTCCGGTCATCAATAAGGGCAGGTGCGCGAGGGCGACTTCCTGCGCCAGCCAGACCAGCATCAGCCACTCTGCGCCGAGCAAAACCGGCCAGTAGGCGCGCGGACACTGGAGCATTAACCCCAGACGCAGGCCGAAGGGAAACAGCAGCACCGCCAGCTCGGGGCGTTCCACCAGGTGCAGGCTGATGCTCCACAGGCAAAACCAGGCGGCGGAGAAGATAAAAAAGCTGGCGACAACGGCGATCAGCCGCGAAAAGACGGGACTCATTGCCAGCTGTCGAACATGCGGCGCGCCAGCTCGACGTCGTTGCTGACGTTAAGTTTTTCCATCAGGTTGGCGCGGTGAACGTGTACGGTTTTCGGGGACAGATCCAGCTCGGCGGCAATCTCTTTTACCGACATCCCCTGCGCGAGTTTTTCCGCAACCTGACGCTCGCGTTTGGTGAGCGGATCCTGACGTCCGGCCGCCAGCTTGATGGCGATATCCGGCGTTAAATAGCAGCCGCCGGTGGAGACAGTACGCACCGCGGCGATCAGTTCGTCGGGGCTACAGCGTTTAGAGAGGAAGCCGCGCGCGCCCGCGTTGAGCGCCTGCTCGACCAGCGCCGGGCTGTCGTGGACCGACAGCATAATCGTCGCCATCCCTTTCGGCAGCTGGCTTAGCAGCTCCAGCCCGGAGAGATCCGGCATCGAGATGTCGCAGATACAGACCTGCACCCCGCGCCCCGGCAGGCCCGCCAGCGCCTCGCGGCCGGAACCAAACTCGGCCACGACCTGAAAATCCAGCTCGAGGTTCAGAAGCTGGGCAAAGCCGGAGCGGACGATAAGGTGGTCGTCGATGAGAGCGATGGTGGTCATGGGTTGATCCTGATGCGTGAACACGCCGGATGGCGGCGTAAACGCCTTATCCGGCCTACGTGTAAAGTCCTTGTAGGCCGGATAAGCGCAGCGCCATCCGGCAAAAGCCTCTTACCTTAAGTGATTTACTCGAAAAACACCGCAATTTTGTTAAACATGGTGGGATCGGACTGGTTGCGCGCCACTTTGGTGACGTCTTCCAGCTTGTCGATCTGCGCCATCATCTGCTCCAGACGCTGATCGTCGTTGACCAGTAGCCAGATGCGGCTGTGCTCGCTGCCCTGAATCGGCAAGCAGAGAATGCCTTCCACGTTAAACGCCCGGCGGGCAAAGAGCCCGCAGACGTGGGTCATGACGCCAGGGTGGTTGCGGACGGTGAGTTCCAGAATGACGTTATCACATTGTTTCTGCATGGCTTATTCCCCCACCATCTCAGTATTTGCCGCACCCGGCGGCACCATCGGATACACTTTTTGTTCAGGGTCGATACGCACGTGGATCAGCGCCGGGCCGGGCCGAGAAATCGCCGCCTGCAGCGCCGCGTGGGCGTCTTCTTCCGCGTTCAGATCGCAGGTATGCAGGCCAAAACCGGCGGCAATCTGCATAAAGTTAATCATCCCCGGATAGGTCGCCGCAAACACGCCCTGCTTGTAGAACAGGCTCTGCTGCTGGTGCACCAGCCCCAGCGCCTCGTTGTTCATCAGGATGATTTTCACGTCTAACTGGTTTTCGGCCGCGGTCGCCATTTCCTGAATGTTCATCATCAGGCTGCCGTCGCCGGAGAAGCAGATGACCTTGCGGTCCGGATTAGCCAGCGCCGCACCAACCGCCGCGGGCAGGCCGAAGCCCATGGTTCCCAGCCCGCCGGAGGTCAGCCACTGGCGCGGACGGTTCAGCGGGTAGGCCTGGGCGGTCCACATCTGGTGCTGGCCCACGTCGGTGGTGATAATCGCGCTGTCGTCCACGCAGGCGGCCACGGCGTTGATCAGCCCGTAGTGGCTCAGCGGGTCGCCTTCTGTTGGTATGGCCCCCGGGAACTCGCGCTGCAGATCGGCCACCAGCTGACGCCAGTCGGCGCGCTCGGTCGCGTCGGTTTGCGGGATCAGCTGCGCCAGTACCTCGGCCACGTCGCCCTGAATCGCCACGTGCGGCTGCTTGATTTTACCCAGCTCGGCGCGATCGATATCCACGTGAATGATCTTCGCGTTCGGGCAGAACTGCTCGGTTTTGCCAATCGCCCGGTCATCAAAACGCGCGCCCATAACAATCAGCAAATCAGCCTCTTGCAGGATGTAGTTGGTGCTGCGCGCGCCGTGCATGCCCAGCATGCCGAGAGAGAGCGGGTGCGCTTTCGGCAGCATGCCCAGCGCCATCAGGGTCATGGTGGTCGGCAGGTTGGCTTTTTCAGCAAACTGGCGGATTTCATCCGCAGCGTTAATCGCCCCGCCGCCCAGATAGAGTACCGGGCGTTTAGCGGCGTTGATCATGGCGGCGGCGTCGCGCACGCTCTCAGCGCTGAATTCCGGCGCGGGGGCACGCTCGCCCGGCTCGGGCAGTACGTCGATCTCGATCTCTGCGGTCTGGACATCCTTAGGAATGTCTATCCACACCGGGCCTGGGCGGCCGGACTGCGCAATGCGGAACGCATCGCTGATAACCTGAGGCAGTTCGCTGATATCGCGAACTAAATAGTTATGTTTGGTGATGGGGATAGAGATGCCGTAGGTGTCCACTTCCTGGAACGCATCGGTGCCGATCATGGAGGACGGTACCTGGCCGGTAATGCAGATCAGCGGAATGGAGTCGAGGCGCGCGTCGGCGATGGCGGTGACCAGGTTGGTCGCCCCCGGACCGCTGCAGGCCATGCAGACCGCCGGTTTGCCCTGGGTACGCGCCATGCCCTGAGCGATAAAGCCTGCCCCCTGCTCGTGGCGCGCCAGCACGTGGCGGATCTGCGTGCTTTGGCTTAACGCATCGTACAGCGGCAGCACCGTACCGCCCGGGATACCCGCAACGGTGGTGATGCCCTGCCGTTCCAGCAAATGAACGATCAGCTGCGCGCCGGTAAAACGCGTCTTGTTGGATGTTGTGCCCGAAATTGCCATGCTCCAGTCCTTTTCTTCTGGGCCGACGTTACGCGTCGTATTTCAGGTTGCAGATGCGTTGGCTGCGTTCACTCACCCCAGTCACGTACCTGTGTACGCTCCCGGGGATTCGCTCACTTGCCGCCTTCCTGCAACCCGAACTACTTAGCGTATCCGGGAGGGGTCCTAAACGAAAAACCCCGCCCGGTTTGCGCCGGCGGGGTTTTGGATTCGTGTGTTGATCCAGTCCCTACGGCGCATTGCCGACGACCACCACCACACGCACGACGACCACTGCGGCTGGTTGCGCAGTTTTTAGTAGGGTCGAAGTGAAGATGGATGAAGTCATTGGGGACCTGTGTTTGGAATCATTGATTGAATTTATACAAACACAGGTTTTCGGGCGTGACAATGGAAATATTTTCATCTGCGCAAAAATGCGTCAGGGATCACGTTTCGTTTGTTGGGTGATAACTCTCAAAAAGTCGGTTTTTACTCACTCAATAAACAGAGCAGGTGATACCCCAAATCTGGCCGCCAGCTTTTTAATATGGTTCAGAGTAAGCTGCCTCTGGCCATTCAGAACCCGTGAAACCATCGATTTACTGCCAATTTCATCCTGAAAATCCGATATCGTCAGGTTGTACTGATCCATCAAAGTTCTTAAAACCGCAATACCGACGGGAACGGACTCCATCTCCTTGCGTAATGCGACTATCTCTGGCCGATTGGCTTCGTAACGGCTAATCCTGGCGCACACAATATCCAACAAGGGGCTATCGGGCTCGTTCATAAGAAGATACTCAACCAGCTCTAGCGCATCCTTATAATCTTTCTCGCTCGGCTGTTCACCCAGTAAAGGCACGGCCGCAACAAGGGCATGCGTAGCTTTCATTGCATCAGCGACGATCATCATTTCTTCCCCTTAGTGCGATGTTTCTCCGTAAAACGGTCATATTCCTTATGAGTAAAAACATGTCGCACATAAAACTTTTGGCTTTCAAAGAATATGAGAGCCACTACTCTAAGATTGTTGTTTGCAATATCAATAACATAATGCTTATCCAGATACTTAAAGTTATCCAGCGTCGGAAACAGTTTCTTCAGCGCAGCAGGTGTCGGGCAATGGCTCTTTTCGATGGTGCGACCCAAAAAAAGGAGTTCTTCCTTGTGCTGCGGAAACTGGGTTACCGCATCCAAAATAGCTTTCATAGAGATTAAATGCATACTGCATGCCTGCCGCGTCCGTTGCCATTATGGCAATGATGACACGCATTGCCAATAAGTCAACGGGCATCTTTTTATGGGCAGACCAGAAAACAAAAAACCCCGCCTAAGCGAGGTTTTTATCAGGGTTTTGCGGTTGGTTGCCGCAGAACACACTGTGTTACGTCAACGCAAAAAGTATACGCGATCGAAGACGAACGCGCAATTCCGGCACGGATTTTGACGTTTTTGAGTATGGATCGCCTTCCTGATTTTGTCCAAAAAATACTGTTCATACATACAGTATTTATCTATACTGAGGGTGTTCGCAGTGAGCGAGGGGGCCGCAGTTCTACCGGCGCAACGAAGTCCTGGCTGAAACGGGTGGTGCCGTCAGTGCCTTAACCCCCTGAAGTGAGCACACTGTGTTACGTCAATCCAGGTGCTGGCAACAGGCGGCGGAAAGGTACGCCAGCATCGTGCTCCTTTTAACCAAAAGGAGACGCGTATGAGCGTAGTGGATATGGTGATACTTATCCTCAAACTCATTGTTGCAGTACTGCAACTGCTTGATGCTGTCCTGAAATTCCTTCGGTAATTCAGGTTCAAGTCGCACCTGAGAGGGGCGGGCAACCGCCCCTCTTTAATAACGAGGGAATGCTATGTCGCGTCTGTTAATTGAGCCTGTCACACCGGATGAGCCGGGGTATATCGCCCTGAAGGCGGAAAGTATCGCATTGAATTTCAACATGCTGCGCAGGCTAGAGGAGAACTGGCAGCGCGGTGAGAACCGCTTTAACGCGCCGGGTGAAAAGCTGCTGGGTGCGTTTCTCAACGGCAAGCTGGTGGGCGTATGTGGTCTGAATCGCGATCCGTTCAGCCTGCAGCCGCGCGCCGGGCGCATTCGCCATCTCTACGTCAGCGAGAAGTGCCGCGGGCAGGGCATTGGCAAACAGCTTTTGACCGTGGTCATGGCCGATGCCAGCATCTGGTTTGATTTCCTGAATACCCACGCGCCGGACAGTGCCTGCGGGTTTTATCATCAAGCGGGTTTTACGCTGGTCTCAGACGAACCGCGGGTGACGCACCGCCTTTTTTGTGCGGTGTAACCGGCTGGCAGCATCAGGATGTGAATGTTACAGTTGAGTGACAATTCATCACCCGATACGCCATGACCATCACCGTATTCTGCATTTTGCTCTTCGCCGCGCTGCTGCATGCTAGCTGGAACGCCATCGTCAAAGCCGGAACGGACAAGCTCTATTCCGCCATAAGCGTCAGCGGCTCCGCCACGGTTATCGCTCTGGTCTTACTGCCGTTTTCCCCTCAGCCATCTGCAGAAAGCTGGCCGTTTTTGATCGTCTCCTGCGCCTTACAGGTGGTGTACACCGTGCTGGTAGCGAAGACCTATCAGGTCTCTGACATGAGCCAGACCTACCCGCTAATGCGCGGCACCGCCCCGCTGCTGGTGGCGCTGATCAGCGTACTGGCGCTCGGCGATCGTCTCTCCTGGCTCGCCTGGTCCGGTATCGGGGTAATCTGCCTGTCGATTCTCATTATGGCGATGCATGGCCGAATGCAGTCACGCAAAGGGATCTGGCTCGCGCTGCTGAACGCCTGTTTTATTGCCGGGTACACGCTGGTGGACGGCACCGGCGTGCGGTTATCGGAAACCGCGCTGGGCTATACGCTGTGGACCTTCTTTATGAACGGCTTCTGCCTGCTGAGCTGGGCGATGGTGGCGCGTCGGCGCGAGGCGTCCGGCTACCTGCGCCTGCACTGGAAAAAGGGGTTACTCGGCGGCGTTGGCACCATGGGCTCTTACGGCCTGGCGCTTTGGGCAATGACGCAGGCACCGCTGGCGGTGGTCGCGGCGCTGCGTGAAACCTCCATACTCTTTGGGGCACTGATCGCGTTTGTCCTTTTAAAAGAGAAGGTTGCGGGTCTGCGCATCGCCGCAGCGCTGGGAATTGCCGGCGGTGCCATTCTGCTTCGTCTGGCATAAATCACTGGCAACATTAGTTGCCGTTCTTGTTTACAAATCCTGCCTTTCCCGGTTTTTTCATTCACCACGACAATGCTTAAATTGTCATCTCACTGTGGTAGATTCCTCGCGCATTTATGGGAATGCGTAGTCACTTATTCTTCATTTTTCTCTTTTGGCAAAAGTATTCAGCGACATGAAAAAACAAAGGAACGTTAACTTATTGTTGATGCTGGTGTTACTGGTGGCCGTCGGTCAGATGGCGCAAACCATCTACATTCCGGCGATTGCCGACATGGCAAAGGAATTGAACGTCCGCGAGGGCGCGGTGCAGAGCGTAATGGCAGCCTACCTGCTGACCTATGGCGTTTCGCAGCTCTTCTACGGCCCGCTGTCCGACCGCGTCGGGCGTCGCCCGGTGATCCTGGTGGGCATGAGCATTTTCATGGTGGCGACGGTAATTGCCATAACCACCCACAGCCTGACCGTACTGATTGCCGCCAGCGCCCTGCAGGGCGTCGGGACAGGTGTCGGCGGGGTGATGGCGCGTACCTTACCGCGCGATATGTATCAGGGCACCCAGCTCCGTCATGCCAACAGCCTGTTGAATATGGGTATTCTGGTCAGCCCGCTGCTGGCCCCGCTGATCGGCGGCCTGCTGGACACGATGTGGTCCTGGCGCGCCTGCTACGCCTTCCTGCTGGTGCTGTGCATCATTGTCACCTTCAGCATGGCGCGCTGGATGCCGGAAACGCGCCCGCAGGACGCGCCGCGCACGAAGCTCATCACCAGCTATAAGACGCTTTTCGGTAACGGCTCGTTTACCTGCTATCTGCTGATGCTGATCGGCGGCCTGGCGGGCATTGCGGTGTTCGAAGCCTGCTCCGGCGTGCTGCTGGGCGCAGGGCTGGGCCTGAGCAGCATGGTGGTGAGTATTCTGTTTATTCTGCCGATCCCGGCGGCGTTCTTCGGCGCGTGGTTTGCCGGACGCCCGAACAAACGCTTCTCAACCCTGATGTGGCAGTCGGTGATCAGCTGTCTGCTGGCGGGTCTGATGATGTGGATCCCGGGGCTGTTTGACGTGATGTCGGTCTGGACGCTGCTCATCCCAGCTGCGCTGTTCTTCTTTGGTGCGGGAATGCTGTTCCCGCTGGCGACCAGCGGCGCGATGGAGCCGTTCCCGTTCCTCGCAGGCACGGCTGGCGCGCTGGTGGGCGGTTTGCAGAATATCGGTTCCGGCGCGCTGGCCTGGCTCTCCGCCATGATGCCGCAGACCGGGCAGGCTAGTTTGGGCCTGCTGATGACGCTGATGGGGCTGCTAATTTTACTGTGCTGGCTGCCGCTGGCGTCGCGTGTCCCGCATCACGAGCAGCCGGTTTAACCGCATGATGGCCCGGCTTCTCGCCGGGCTTTTCACAGACGGGCGCAATCATCGCCTGCAATAACGGCTCTGGCGCAGACCGCCAGGCCCCCTCTTCCCCGTCGTAAAACTGGAAATCCGCGTTAAGCGCATACGGGATTTTCGCCTTTTGCAGCTCGCAGGCCATAAAGGTGGTGAAGGCCAGCTGCGAAGCAGTTGGCGTGAGGTGGTTTGACTCCCCCACGCCCCAGCCCCCGACCCAGCTGACGTGCCCGGTTTTTTGCTGCCAGCGCAGCGCGGTATTGATGCGATTATGGATAGCCGCTTTCTCCGCCGCCGTACCGGACGTCCACGGGTATTTACCGCTATTTTTCAGCGGCCCCCACGGAAAAATATGCCACTCCGCCAGCAGGAAATTTTGACTGTGCGCAGGCAGCTTCAGGCTGGATAAATCCTCCGGCGCGGCACGCAGGCGTGGCGCAATAAAGATCATGCGCTGCGGGTCCATGTCGTGGATCGCTTTAATGGTTTTTTCATACACGCGGTTTAGCGACGCGAGGTTGTGGTTAAGCTTGTCGGCCGGCTCATAAATAAGATCAAAGCCCAGCAGCGGGTAGCTCTGACCGAAATAGTGCGCCACGGCAATCCACCAGTTGATCGTCTCTTTCTCGTTATCGGCTTTGGGATCGTTTTTATATTCATCAGCCTGATAAGCGACTATCGGGATCACGCCATACTGCTCGCAGGCCTCCACCAGCTTGCGCAGGTGGATCAGCCGCGCTTCCGTCGGCTCATCGGCCACGCGGATGCGCACGTGGGTAATGCCTTTTGCACGAAAATCGCGTACTACCAACGGGTCGAATTCGCGTATGCCGCGCTCGGTGCGCGCCCAGTCCACATCCATCCCGACGCCCAGCTGCTGCGCATAATGGGCAGCCGTCAGCGGCGGCTCAGCGGCAATCGCCCAGCCGGAAGAGATCAGTAATGCAGAGACAATAAAAGGCTTTAACACGGTTTACCCTGGATAAATCGAAAGCATTACCTGTATTTAGCACGCTTTTTCACATTTGGTGTAGAGCGAAAGCGTAATAATTCTTCAACCTGCCAGCTCTCTCAGCCAGCCGATGAAGGCGTCTATTTTCGGCCACTGACGGCCAGAGAGCGTCGAGATATAGTAGTGCTGATGACATTTCAGGGTCTTTTCACCGAACGGGGCGATCAGCTCGCCCCGCTCGAGCCGTTTCTGCACCAGCCGCTTTCTGCCCATCGCGACTCCTACGTGGTTCATGGCCGCAATAATCGCTAAATCGGAACGATCGAAACCAATGCCCGACGATGGCGGCATATTCATCGCAAAATGCTGCGCCCAGCTCAGCCACTCATCCGTACCGGAATCATTGCTCCAGGCCTGACGGTCGTGCAGCAGCGTGCAGTGGCTGAGGTTATCGGGGTTTTTCAGCAGTTCATGCTCGCGGGCATACTGCGGTGAGCAGACGGGCAAAATCTCCTCGTCCATCAGGAAGTGATGAGAGAGATGGTTTGGCGGCGTATCGTCGAAATAGAGCGCCAGATCGACGCCCGTTCGCTGCATATTAACGTAATCATTGCCGGTCAGGATGGTGAGTGAAATCGAGGGGTAGCGGCGGGTAAAGTCCCCCAGCATGGGCACCAGCCAGCACTGGGCAATCGACGGGCGGGAGTAGACCGTCAGCGTGCCGGAGAGCGCCTGGTTTTTGATGTCCAGGATCTCCTGATTCAGGGTGTCGAGGGACGATTTCAGCGTCCAGTAAACGCGCTTTCCCTCCTGCGTCAGCTCGACTTTCCGGTGCGAGCGGACGAACAGCTGAATGCCCAGCTCCTCTTCCAGCAGGTTGATACGGTGACTCACCGCGCTGGGGCTGAGCGACAGCTCCTCCGCCGCCAGGGCGAAGGACTCATGCCGGGCGGCGACTTCAAAGGTGTACATTTTCGACAGCTGCCAGCCGTTTAACAGCCGGTTTCTGGCTTCATTTGCATCGGTCATCACAATTCTCGCGCGTGGTTTCTTCGCTCAGCATACCGCTCAAGGGTGAATTTATGTGAACCTAATACGAATTAAGTGCGCTTTTTAGAGCGCAGTCACTCAGTTGATCCAATCTGGCTCACCTGAACGCCAATTTATATCGTTTGTCAGCCCACGCCGTTTTTTCGTCCAATACCCACAGATGACATAAGGGTGAGGTGAGATATGGGATCTCAGGTCTGGGTTGTGGCAACGCTGCTGGTCAGCATTGTGTTGATTGTTTTAACCATCGTAAAACTGAAGTTTCACCCGTTCCTCGCGCTGCTGCTGGCGAGCTTTTTCGTCGGCGCGATGATGGGGATGAGCCCGCTGGATATGGTGAACGCCATCGAGAGCGGAATTGGCGGTACGCTGGGCTTCCTGGCGGCGGTGATTGGTCTGGGCACCATTCTCGGCAAAATGATGGAAGTCTCCGGCGCGGCCGAGCGCATCGGGATTACGCTGCAGCGCTGCCGCTGGCTGTCGGCGGACGTGATTATGGTGCTGGTGGGCCTTATCTGTGGCATTACGCTGTTCGTGGAAGTGGGCGTGGTACTGCTGATCCCGCTGGCGTTTTCCATCGCCAAAAAGACCCACACGTCGCTGCTCAAGCTGGCCATTCCGCTCTGTACCGCGCTGATGGCGGTACACTGCGTGGTGCCGCCGCATCCTGCGGCCCTGTTTGTGACCAATAAATTAGGTGCGGACGTCGGAACGGTCATTGTTTATGGTTTGATGGTAGGCCTGATGGCCTCGCTGGTCGGCGGCCCGCTGTTCCTGAAACTGCTTGGCAATCGTCTGCCGTTTAAACCGGTTCCGGCGGAATTTTCAGACCTGAAGGTGCGTGAAGAGCACACCCTGCCGTCGCTGGGCGCCACGCTGTTCACGGTGCTGCTGCCGATTGCCCTGATGCTGGTGAAAACCATTGCCGAGCTGAATATGGCAAGAGAAGGCACGCTGTATACGCTGCTGGAGTTTATCGGCAACCCGATCACCGCCATGTTTATCGCCGTGTTTGTCGCCTACTACCTGCTGGGGATCCGCCAGCATATGGGCATGGGCACGATGCTGACGCACACCGAGCACGGCTTCGGCTCTATCGCCAACATTTTGCTGATTATCGGTGCGGGCGGCGCGTTTAACGCCATCCTGAAAACCAGCGGGCTGGCGGACACGCTGGCGCATATTCTCTCGAACCTGCACATGCACCCTATCCTGCTCGCCTGGCTGGTGGCGCTGGTGCTGCATGCCGCTGTAGGCTCCGCGACGGTAGCGATGATGGGCGCCACGGCGATAGTCGCGCCGATGCTGCCGCTCTACCCGAACGTGAGCCCGGAGATCATCACCATTGCCATCGGTTCCGGCGCTATTGGCTGCACGATCGTCACCGATTCCCTCTTCTGGCTGGTGAAGCAATACTGCGGCGCGACCCTGAATGAGACCTTCAAATACTATACGACGGCGACGTTTATCGCCTCGGTGCTTGCACTTGGCGGCACATTCCTGCTTTCCTTCATTATCTGAGCGCGAAGAGACGTATTATGGAAAACGCAACTATCACTACTTTAACCGCACAGTTTCCTCTGGTTGAGGATCTGATAGCCCTGAAAGAAACTACCTGGCTTAACCCGCGCACCACGACGCTTGCAGAAGGGTTGCCGTATGTCGGTCTGACCAAAGCCGACGTGGACGACGCGCACGCGCGGCTCAACCGCTTCGCGCCGTACCTGGCGAAAGCCTTCCCGGAAACGACGGCAACGGGCGGGATTATCGAATCCGAACTGGTCGCGATCCCGGCGATGCAGACGCGGCTGGAGAAAGAATCTGCGAAGTCCATTCCCGGCACCCTGCTGCTGAAAAAAGACAGCCATCTGCCGATCTCCGGCTCGATTAAAGCGCGCGGCGGCATCTATGAGGTGCTGACCCACGCGGAGAAACTGGCGCTGGAAGCCGGGTTGCTGAGCCTCGAAGACGACTACAGTATTCTGCTGGAACCGCGCTTTAAGGACTTTTTCAGCCAGTACAGCATTGCGGTAGGCTCAACCGGCAACCTCGGGATGTCTATCGGCATCATGAGCGCCCGCATCGGCTTTAAGGTCACCGTGCATATGTCTGCCGATGCACGCGAGTGGAAGAAAGCCAAACTGCGCAGCCACGGCGTCATCGTCGTGGAATATGAGCAGGATTACGGCGTGGCGGTAGAGCAGGGACGAAAAGCGGCGGAAAGCGATCCGAACTGCTTCTTCATCGACGATGAAAACTCCCGCACCCTGTTCCTGGGCTATGCCGTTGCAGGCGAGCGCCTGAAGGCGCAGTTTGCCGAACAGGGCCGCGTGGTGGATGCCGATCATCCCCTGTACGTCTACCTGCCGTGCGGCGTCGGCGGCGGCCCCGGCGGCGTGGCGTTTGGCCTGAAGCTGGCCTTTGGCGATAACGTCCACTGCTTCTTCGCGGAGCCTACGCACTCCCCGTGCATGCTGCTGGGCGTTTACACCGGCCTGCACGATGAGATTGCAGTGCAGGATCTGGGCATTGATAACGTCACGGCGGCGGACGGTCTGGCGGTAGGACGCGCCTCCGGCTTCGTGGGCCGCGCGATGGAGCGACTGCTCGACGGGTTCTATACGCTTTCCGATCAGAGCATGTACGACATGCTCGGCTGGCTGGCGCAGGAGGAAGGGATCCGCCTGGAGCCGTCGGCGCTGGCGGGGATGGCCGGGCCGGTGCGCGTTCATTCGCATACCAACGTTACCCACCTGGTGTGGGCGACCGGCGGCGGGATGGTGCCGGAAGACGAGATGGCGAAGTATCTGGCGAAAGGGAAGTAATTATACCGGGTGGCGGCTGCGCCTTACCCGGCCTACGGTTCGCGGCAGTTGTAGGCCCGGTAAGGCGTAGCCGCCCTCGGGCTTACAGGCTCACAATTTGCTGAATGTGGGTTACGGCAAACAGCAGCGACAGCGAGAGAACAGCCAGCGCGATCAGGAACTTATCCCGCACCGCTTTCGGCTGGACAAAGTCGTTCTGCGCCACGTCCATCAGGTTACGGCTGCGGGTATAGCGCCATAAAATGATAGCCACCAGCGCCAGTACAACCAGCGAAACCCAGAATGGCACCCCCGTGCGGTGCCAGTTGTGCTTAATCGCCAGGGCAATCAGCGCGCCATACCCCAGCAGCGTGCGCAGCCAGGCGAGTGACGTCCGCTCCGGCTGCAGGCCGGGGTCCGCTTCGCGCCGCGCTTTGCGGCTATCCGCCATAGAACACCAGCACCATTACCACGCCCGCCACCGTCAGCAGAATCGTGCTGATGATCAGCAGCCCGCGCGTATAGGGCAGATCCTGCTTCAGACGCATCGCCTTCTCATTACGCAGCCAGCGCAGATAGCCGTAAATCGCCAGCACGCCCGCGAACAGGCACAGCAGCAGCGCTAGCACTTCACGGATCAGCGGCGTAGCGAAATCAGGCGCGAGCTGATCGAGACCGACCCCTGCGGCAAGAAAGCCCAGCGCGGTGCGGATCCACGCTAAAAAAGTACGTTCATTAGCCAGAGAGAAGCGGTAGTCCGGCGCTTCGCCGAGGCGGGAAATTTTCATTGGTACTCCTCACAACGTCTGCTTCTTCTGTTCCCCGTACATCGCACGGCCGGTGTAATTATCGAGCACAACAGACAAGACGGTGGGCAGAATGTTACTTTGCTCAGCATAGCGCGGCGAGTCGATCTGGTTAAGTATTTCGAATGGACCTTTGCAGGAGTCCCAGAACGTAGCGCCCATTTATCTGTTTCCGTCACCACTGTCCGTACGGGTAGGTTTTGCCTTTGATAAACTCTTTTGTCTCCCGATCATATCCGTCAGGCACGGCATAACTGAAATTAATGCGAGGTGGAACATATTTACAGGCATCCAGTTTTTCACCGGACAGCGTGGTGAGCCGCTGCGGCTCTACCGGCAGGTTCTCGCCAATCCCGCTGTTCTGCAGCCAGACTCGCACCCTGCCTTCCGGGGCCAGGCCTATCAGCAGCGTGTCATACCACGTGGTGCCGTATGAGTCCTGGCCTGTAGGAGCCAGCATTCTGGTCCTGAGCGAGGCCGGAAAGACTATCCGGGTTTCATAGGTCTTCTTGTCGATGACCGAATCCCAGCAGAACAGCATCATCACGGGCGGGTGACGCGCCTTGTTAAACTGGGCATGTCGCCGCACCTCGTTATTCCATGCCCCCACAGTAATAGCGCTGTCCTGCACGGAGTCCAGCGTCCGGAAGGTATACCCCCCCCTTCTCATCAATAACCAGCGCCTGGGTGACCTCGGCATACAGCGCTTTCGGGGTGAAGAAAGCGAAGTCCCATTTCCCGTAAGGCATCCGGCCCGTCTCTTCGGGGGTTGCTGGCTCACCTGAATGGCAGCCGGACAGCAGGAAGAGGCTGGCCAGTACGGCGGTGAATCTCCTTTTCATTGGTTTTCCTTACCACTGTCCGTACGGGTAGGTTTTGTTTTTGATAAACTCCACCGTATCTTCTGTATACCTGTAACCATGCGAAAATTGTGTTACTCCCTTGCAGGCATCCAGTTTTTCGCCGGACAGCGTGGTGAGCCGCTGCGGCTCTACCGGCAGATTATCATTCCCGCCACGGCTGTTCTGCAGCCAGACACGCACCCTGCCTTCCGGAGCCAGGCCAATCAGCAGCGTGTTATACCAGGCGGTAGCGCCGGCTGTAGTCTTACCGGTCGGGATCAGCATTCTGGTCCTGAGCGACGCCGGAAAAACTATCCGGGTCTCATAGGTCTTCTTGTCGATGACCGAATCCCAGCAGAACAGCATCATCACGGGCGGGTGACGCGCCTGATTAAACTGGGCGTTCCGTCGCACCCGGTTACTCCATGTTCCCACGGTAACGCCACTTGGCTGCACTGCATCCAGCGTCCGGAAGGTATACACCACCCCCTTCTCATCAATTATCAGCGCCTGCGTGACGTCGGCATACAGCGCTTTCGGGGTGAAGAAAGCGAAGTCCCATTTTCCGTAAGGCATTCCGCCGGTCTCTTCGGGAGTCGCTGTCCCTCCGGTATGGCAGCCGGACAGCAGGAAGAGGCTGGCCAGTACGGCGGTGAATCTCCTTTTCATTGGTTTTCCTTACCACTGTCCGTACGGGTAGGTTTTGTCTTTGATAAACTCCACCGTATCTTCTGTATACCTGTAACCATGCGAAAACTGTGTTACTCCCTTGCAGGCATCCAGTTTTTCACCGGACAGCGTGGTGAGCCGCTGCGGCTCTACCGGCAGGTTCTCGCCAATCCCGCTGTTCTGCAGCCAGACTCGCACCCTGCCTTCCGGGGCCAGGCCTATCAGCAGCGTGTCATACCACGTGGTGCCGTATGAGTCCTGGCCTGTAGGAGCCAGCATTCTGGTCCTGAGCGACGCCGGAAAAACTATCCGGGTCTCATAGGTTTTTTTGTCGATGACCGAATCCCAGCAGAACAGCATCATCACGGGCGGGTGACGCGCCTGATTAAACTGGGCGTTCCGTCGCACCCGGTTACTCCATGTTCCCACGGTAACGGCACTGTCCTGCACGGAGTCCAGCGTCCGGAAGGTATACACCACCCCTTTTTCATCAATAACCAGCGCCTGGGTGACCTCGGCATACAGCGCTTTCGGGGTGAAGAAAGCGAAGTCCCATTTCCCGTAAGGCATTCCGCTGGTCTCTTCGGGGGTTGCTGTCCCTCCGGTATGGCAGCCGGACAGCAGGAAGAGGCTGGCCAGTACGGCGGTGAATCTCCTTTTCATTGGTTTTCCTTACCACTGTCCGTACGGGTAGGTTTTGCCTTTGATAAACTCCGGCGTTTCTCCGTAATAAGCATAACCATACGGGTGCTGAGTAATTCCCTTGCAGGCATCCAGTTTTTCACCGGACAGCGTGGTGAGCCGCTGCGGCTCTACCGGCAGGTTCTCGCCAATCCCGCTGTTCTGCAGCCAGACTCGCACCCTGCCTTCCGGGGCCAGGCCTATCAGCAACGTGTCATACCACGTGGTGCCGTATGAGTCCTGGCCTGTAGGAGCCAGCATTCTGGTCCTGAGCGAGGCCGGAAAGACTATCCGGGTCTCATAGGTCTTCTTGTCGATGACCGAATCCCAGCAGAACAGCATCATCACGGGCGGGTGACGTGCCTTGTTAAACTGGGCATGCCGCCGCACCTCGTTATTCCATGCCCCCACAGTAATAGCGCTGTCCTGCACGGAGTCCAGCGTCCGGAAGGAATACACCACCCCCTTCTCATCAATAACCAGCGCCTGCGTGACGTCGGCATACAGCGCTTTCGGGGTGAAGAAAGCGAAGTCCCATTTCCCGTAAGGCATTCCGCCGGTCTCTTCGGGGGTTGCTGGCTCACCTGTATGGCAGCCCGTCAGGGTGGCCAGGATTAAAAACAGCCACAAGCAGCATTGTTTCAAAATGACTCTCCTTCCATGTTGTAGCGCGTACGCCGCCAGTCTTCATCGGGACGATTAACAAAGCTGAGCAGTTCAGCCAGCGCGGCACCGCCCTGAATCTCACCGCGGGTATTTCTTATGACAGGGTTCCAGTTAGCAGAGCAGTGGATATATGAACGAGCCAGAATGTTCATTTCCTGCGGGGTAAAAGCAGGCGGCACTTTGCCATCACGTACCGCTTTTCCCATCTGCAGGGACTTGTTACATAAGTGACTTAAATCTTCCGGGATAACGAGAGCATCATTATCCTGAACAGATTTAAAATTCACCCCAGCCTCTTTCGCCGCCTCGATCATCACCCGCAGTACCACCTTTGCCCAGTCGTTGCGAATTAACCGGTTTCGCAGCGTCAGCGCCGAAAAACTTCGTTTCTGAAACTGCCCGTAGCGATCCGGTGGAAGCCGGTCGTCATACCAGGTTTCGGCCATAATGCGGCTGGTCCGCAGAACGGGGGCGAGACAGGGAAACGTATCCAGCTGCGGGAGTTGTTGTATCAGCTGCGTATAGCTTCGCGTCTGGCTTCCCGGCTGGCTGAGGGGGACCGTTTCCGTGGCGGGGCGGGTCAGGAACAGGTTTTCCCGCACCAGGGGCAGATAGCCGCCGCCAGTGTCGGAATGCGCGCCAGGGAGAACCAGTTCGGGCCATACGGGCCGGACGCTGTTCAGGGCAAAGTTAAACCGGCACTCATTTCCCGCCGTGATATGGAAGACCTTCTCCGCGATGCCGGGAGGCAGCGTGATTTTCACCTCGCCGGTACTGGCTGAGTGTGGATTCATGCCGTTCACCGGACTGCCGATGGCCGCAACGGTGTCAAACAGGCCAATAAATCGGGTCTTTCCGGCTGGCAGCCCCAGAAAGATAACGCCGTTCAGCCCCTGACGTATGGCGGCAATAATCGCGCTGTCCTGAGCCAGGACGCGGTTGGCAAAATGACGTGCCGCAGCGGCACCACGGCTGAACCCGAAAATATCGAACTGGATTGATTTAACAATCAATAGTGGTCTGTTTAGAAGGTTGTTTAAATTTCGAAGAGTCTGCTCAATTTTTGATATCAGACCCGCTACCGCTTTATCCGTTTTGGCAATCACGCCCGTATCCGCAATCCCCATCGACTGGCCAATCAGGCTGTCGGGTTTGCCCGCTTCGGTGCCGATACCGTCGATATACAGTGACGCCTGAACCGCTGTACTGTCGGGCAGCAGGTCCGTCTGATAGAGGGTATGCAGCCAGTGCACGTTGGTGTAATACCCGATGTAGCTGCCTGCGCCAGTGCCGGATACCCCGAACGCCTCCCGCGCGCACCGGGCCATAATGACCTCGGCTTCCGCGCTGGTGTAGTCGTAGTGTCTGGCCGTACAGGCTTTAATCATGTTCTCCGTGTTAACGGCGTTATTCCCCGTACCGTCAAAAAACAGGCCGATCGTCAGCGTCACCTCTTGCGGCCCGGCCCCGGGTGCCGCCGGAGCCGGGAAGGATGGCAGCGGAGAAGACGCCGCGGTGGGTTCCTGTGTTTGTGTGCGAGATGACGGGCGTCCGGCGCTCTGTAAGGTGGCCGGCGTTGTCGAAAGGGCAGCGGAAGAAGAGACGATAATGCGGTTTTGTCCTGCCGGGCAGCCACATTTCACTTCAGAGCCATGAACAGCAGCCCTGGCACCATCAACAATGAAATCTGATGTGCCGGTGACAACGATGCCCGGGCATTTACAGACCGGGCAAACCGTCGTTGTATCGCCCACGCGAACCATGCCTCTTCCGGTATCCTGATGGGTGCGAAGGGAGCTGATACAGCTGGCGCCGGTGGTGGTTTCATCCCCGTCAAGGGCAAGCTCAAGTCCATTAATACTGACAGAGTGGAGCATTTCATATCCGTATGAAAAGTGTGCCTGGTGCGCCGGACTATACGCCCGGTTTGCAGGTAAAAAATATGATTAGCACGCAAATTGTCACATCGAGAGAGAATTAGGAGAAAAGCCCGGTTTTACTGAAGGTTGAAGGTTATTTTTATTAGAGGAAAACCGGCACCACCACGATGCCGGTCAGGAAAATCAATGCAGCTCTGGCCAGAACTCTTTGTTGGCCTCGATCAGGTCATCCAGAATCGCTTTCGCGACGGATGCGCTCGGCACGGTCTTCGACAGGGTAATCGCCTGCCAGAGTTTCTGGTACGAGCGCTGCTCCCAGGCATCCACCACCAGTTTTTCCACCGCCACCTGCTGGCTCATCAGCCCTTTCTGGAAGTGTGGAATATCGCCCACCGTAAGCGGCTCAGGGCCGTTATGGCCTACCAGGCACGGGATCTCCACCATCGCGTCAGCATCAAAGTTATGGATGGCCCCGTTGTTTGGCACAATCAGCAGCATCCGCTCCTGGGTGTTAAAGGCAATTGCCGTCGCCAGATCGACGATGTACGACGCATGTTCGTCGATTTCCAGCTCACCGGCGGCGGAGTTACCGGCTTCGATAATCGCCCGGCAGGCGCTGAACACGTGCTTCTCACGGTGATCCATAACTTCATTGGCGCGGGTACGTTCCGGGTTGGAGTGCGCAACCACGTAGTCCGGGAACAGGTAATACTTCAGGTAGGTGTTCGGCATGGTGTCCGGATCCAGCGCCTGCACGTCTTTTGCTTTGGCAAAGGTATCGTTCCAGCTCGCTTCGGTATGCGCATCTTCTGAAGGCGGAACATAGCCCTTTTTCGCCACGTATTCGCGCAGTTTCGGCATCAGATCGTTGCCGTTCAGATCTTCAATCGACGTCCACCAGCCGAAGTGGTTCAGGCCGTAGTAGCGCACGCGCATCTCTTTGCGGTCCTTCAGGCCGACAATCTGCGCCATGCGCCCTTCAATGCCGATCGGCATATCGCAGATGTTGAGGATTTTGGCGTTCGGGCGTAGGCGGCGCGTGGCTTCCGCGACAATCGCCGCCGGGTTGGAGTAATTCAGCATCCACGCGTTCGGGGAGTATTGCTCCATATAATCCACCAGCTCCAGCACGCCGCCGATAGAGCGCATGCCGTAGGAAATCCCGCCCGGTCCACAGGTTTCCTGGCCCAGCACGCCGTGGCGCAGCGGGATTTTTTCATCTTTTTCGCGCATCGGGTATTTGCCCACGCGGATATGCGCCATCACGAAATCCACATCGGTAAACGCCGCTTTAGGATCGGTGGTGTAGCTGAATTCAATCTCCGGGGCTTGTTCCTTAAGGATGATTTTGCACGCTTCGGCAATGGTCTCCTGACGCGCGCCGTCGTTGTCATAAAACTTCAGGGCGCGCAGCGGGAAACGGTCGCGGTTGGCTAACAGCATCAGGACGATACCAGGCGTAAAGGTGCTGCCGCCGCCTGCAATGACAACTGAGAATTTTTTCATGATATAGCCTCTGTCAGGGTGGTTTGTTCATTCGATAAAGGGGTTTTCATCAGCGATTCCAGCTGGTCGCGCACCTGAGGAACGTGCAGGCCGACAATCACCTGAATGCCGTTGCCGCGTCGCACCACGCCGTGGGCGCCGAGGGCTTTGAAGACGTCATCGCTTTGCGTTTTCGCCATATCGACCAGGGCGATACGCAAGCGGGTGGCGCAGTTGTTGATGCTTTCGACGTTAGCCGCGCCGCCGAGCGCCTGTAAGAACCCGGCGGCCTGCCCGACCTGCTGGCTGGCCGCTGCCGGGGCGGTGGTTTGCCCCCGCGCCGCCTTATAGTCGGCCTTGCTGTAGAGCTTGATTTCGCTCTCTTCCCGGCCGGGGGTTTTCAGGTTCAGACGTTCGATCAGCGTTTTGAAGACCACGAAGTAAATTCCGGTGAAGCAGACGCCGATGCCAATCTGGGTGAATACCGTCGAGGCGTGGTTATGGAACATCGGGATCCAGTTTTGCGGCAGGAACTGGTCCAGCAGGCCGCCGCCCATGTTCCCGACCACGCCGAAGGCGTACATCACCGTTGCCATAGTCGCCGCCAGCACCGCATGGACGGCAAACAGCAGCGGCGAGATAAACAGGAAGGTGAACTCGAGCGGTTCAGTAATACCCACCAGCACGGCGGTAAGCGTGGCCGGGACCAGCAGCCCCGCCACCTTGACGCGGTTTTCCGGCGACGCGGTGTACCAGATAGCGAACGCAATCCCGACCGAGCCAAACACTTTTGAGTTGCCGTGCAGCGCGAATCCGCCTTCCGGGAAGAGGGTTTTCAGCGGCAGAGTGCTCTGGCTGAACTCCTGCAGATGCTGCGCCCAGTAGACCTGAATCCCGCCCTCCACCGCCGCCGGGCCGAAGATAAACGGACCGTAGACGAAGTGGTGCAATCCGGTTGGGATCAGGATGCGTTCCAGGAAGGTATACACCCACACGCCCAGCGCGCCGGCAGAGCGCAGGAACGCCTG
This sequence comes from Enterobacter sp. 120016, assembly GCF_018383635.1. NCBI lineage: Bacteria > Pseudomonadati > Pseudomonadota > Gammaproteobacteria > Enterobacterales > Enterobacteriaceae > Enterobacter > Enterobacter sp. 120016. Next base: position 45,648 of record NZ_JAHAWC010000020.1, read on the forward strand.
CAGGGACTCAATGCCCATCTGTACTTTCGGCCAGCCCAGCAGCGTCAGCCAGGCGCAGGGGATCATGACGAAGAACGCGAGGATAACGACAAACGAGCTGCCCTGGAAAATCCCCAGAAACACCGGCAGCGGCTTGTCGAAGTAGCGGTTGTGGATGCCGGTGACGATGCCTGAAATCACGATGGCACCGATGATGCTGGTATCGAGCGTTTTGATCCCGGCAATCATCGCCAGCCCGCTACCGGCCGTCGGTTCGGCGGAGAAGTCGACGCCAAAGAAGTGGCCCCAGGTCATCCCCATCGCGTTAATGAAGTAGTTCCAGGTCAGAAAGCTAATCAGCACCGCCAGACAGGCGCGGCCCTGCGCCTGCTTCGCCAGGCCAATCGGCAGACCAACGGCAAAAATCAGCGGCATGTTGCGAAACACCGCCCAGCCGCCCTCTTCAATGATGTGAACGATCTGCGCGAAAAGATGATCGGGGGCCGTTAGCGCTTCGCCGACAAACAGCGGGTTGCGAAGCATGATGGCGATTCCCACCACGATCCCGGCGAATGGAAACAGCAACACCGGGGTAAACATGGCACCGCCAAAACGTTGTATTTGACTGAGCATTTTTAAATCCTCATGAAACAACCTGTAGGGGTAGAGGCCTTTATGGTTTTTTGCTGGCCTGAGGTGAGCATAAGAACTTACTGATGCGCGAACATGGCGTGCCGCTGCGATTCGTGATCGCATTCATGGTTTTATTTTGACCAATGAGGTCTACTTTTTGCGGTAAATATGGACATGTCAGGACGCAATCCACGCCCTGATAAGGGCAGAGAGGTCTACTTGTGATCTACAAATCTATCGCCGACAGGTTGCGGCTGCGGCTGAATTCGTCGGACTACAACATCGGCAGCCCTCTGCCCGGCGAAAAAGCGCTGGCGCAGGAGTTCGGCGTGGCGCGAATGACCATCCGCAAGGCGCTAGAACTGCTGGTGAGCTGGGGGCTGGTTGAGCGGCGGCACGGCAGCGGCACGTTTGTGTCACGCAAAGACGTCCACCACGAAACCACCAACCTGACAGGGCTGGTGGAGGTGCTGCGTCAACTGGGGAAAGAGGTAAAAAGCAAGGTGCTGCAGTTCGAAGTGATGCCTGCTCCACCCGCCATCGCCAGCCAGCTGAGGATCCAGGTGGATGAGCGGATCTACTTTTCCCGGCGGGTACGCTACGTGGACGGGAAGCCGCTGATGCTGGAAGACAGCTTTATGCCGGTGAAGCTGTTTCGCAACCTCTCGCTGGCGCATCTTGAGGGGTCTAAGTTTGATTACATCGAGAAGGAGTGCGGGATCACCATCAGCGGCAACTACGAGAGCCTGACGCCGGTGCTGGCAGATAAAACGCTGGCCGGTTATATGAACCTGCCGGAACAGACGCCGCTGCTGCGCATTACCTCTCTCTCCTACAGCGACAGCGGCGAGTTCCTCAATTATTCCGTGATGTTCCGAAATACCAGTGATTACCAGGTGGACTACCATCTGCGGCGCATCCACCCGGACGACCTGCTAGCTCATCCCCCAGAACAGCACCGCCAGTAGCTGCGGGGTGATGATGCGCAGGAACATCACCAGCGGATAGACGGTGGCATAGGAGAGCGCGGCCGCGCCGCTGGTGGCGTGCAGGTTGTTGGCAAAGGCCAGCGCGGGCGGATCGGTCATGGAGCCCGCCAGCATGCCGCACAGGGTCAGGTAGTTCATTTTGGCGAACATCCGCGCCAGTATTCCCACCGTCAGCAGCGGGATCGCCGTGATAAAGATGCCGTAACCGACCCAGCTCATCCCTTCGCCCTTCACCAGGGTATCGACAAAATCCCCGCCGGATTTTAGCCCGACCACCGCCAGGAACAGGACGATGCCCAGCTCGCGCAGCGCCAGGTTGGCGCTCGGCGGCATAAACCAGTAGAGCTTGCCGATACAGCCGATACGCCCGAGGATCAGCGCCATAATCAGCGGCCCGCCCGCCAGGCCCAGCTTGAGCGCCACCGGGAAGCCCGGCACGTACACCGGAATAGAGCCGAGCAGTACGCCGAGTCCGATACCGATAAACACCGGCAGCATCTGCACCTGCTGCAGTTTTTGCTGGGCGTTACCCACCATATCCGCCACGGCGTCGATGGACGACGGACGCCCGACCAGGTTGAGGATATCCCCGAACTGCAGGCTGGCCTCCGGGCTGGCGACCAGCTCGACGCCCGCACGGTTGAGGCGGGAGATGACCACGTCGTAGCGCTCTTTTACCTGCAGATCGCGTATTTTCTTGCCCAGAACGTGCTCGTTAGTCACCACAACGCGTTCCACGCGCATATCGGTGCCGCGGGTTGAGAGCGAAGTATCCACTTCCTGACCAATCACCAGCCGCGCGTTGTTTAAATCGCCGGGCTGGCCGACCAGGTGCAGCAGATCGCCCTGCTGAATGACGGTGCCTGGCGCGGGTACCATCAGCATATCGTCGCGCTTAAGGCGGGAGCAGATGATATTGGCGCTGTTCAGGATCGGCACGTCCTGAATCGCCATATTGTTCAGGTTGGGGTTATCGACCCGAATGTTGATGGTTTTGATCGGCATATGGCCGTTGGTGAGCGTGGTTTCGTGGTCCTTCGCCTCTTTGTCGACGTTAATGCGAAACAGGACGCGTACCAGCCACATGGAGAGCAGAATGCCGCAAATCCCAAACGGATAGGCCATGGCGTAGCTCATCCCCATCTGGTCGACAATGCCGGGTTCGATACCCAAATCGCGCAGGATTTGCTGCCCGGCACCGAGCGCAGGCGTGTTGGTGACCGCCCCGGAGAAAATCCCCAGCACCACGGGCAGCGGGATATCGAAGATTTTGTGCAGAATTGCGGTGACCAGCCCGCCCATCACCACAATGCCCAGGGCAAACAGGTTGAGCCGCAATCCGGAGACCCGAAGTGAGGCGAAAAAGCCCGGCCCCACCTGAATACCGATGGTATAAACGAAGAGGATCAGGCCGAACTCCTGAGTGAAGTGGAGCATTTCGGCGCTGAGGACCAGCCCGAGCTTGTCGGCGAAGTGCCCGACAAAAATGCCGCCAAACAGCACCCCGCCTATCCCAAACCCGACGCCACGGATTTTGATATTCCCTATCCACAGGCCAACAACAGCGACCAGGGCCAACACGCTTACGGTTAACGCGATATCACTCATGATCCACTTCCTGTGCATAACCTTAGTTATGATAAGGATTCTCTCAGAGCCGGATGCGATTGTATGGGCGATGGCGCACAAAAAAGCCCTGCCGGGGCAGGGCTTCGTGCAGTCTGTGAGTATTGTCGGGTGGCGGCTGCGCCTTACCCGACCTACAGGTTCGGCGGGATTGTTAACTGTTTAACGCCGGCCGCTCGCTAATGGCGATACGCTGCGGCGCGATGGCTTCCGGCACGTTGCGGAGCAGGTCGATATGCAGCAGCCCGTTGGTAAACGTTGCGCCGGACACTTCCATATGGTCTGCCAGGGTAAAGCTCAGGCTAAACGGCTGATTAACCAGCCCCTGATGCAGCCATTTGGTCTCGGTCTCTTGTTTTTCCGGCGACCCCTTCACGGTCAGGCGAGTGCCTTCAAGCTGGATGTCCAGATCGTCCTGGCGGAAACCGGCCAGCGCAAGGGTAATGCGATAGTGGTTATCGTCGCTTTTTTCGATGTTGTACGGCGGAAACGTCTGTTGCTCATTGCTGCTTTGCAGGGCGTTAGCCAGTTTGTCAAAACCAATCCACTGACGCAGCAGGGGGGATAAATCGTAGTTACGCATACTAAATCTCCTTCTGAGAAGCGAGTTCGGCACAGTTCAATTTTGTGCGCAGTTGTTCCTGCAAATCCCGATGGATTCGCATATGCTCCCGTTACGGCAAGCAATTCTGGGTGGGCCGCTCACGCGACCCGCGTAATTAGTTAATTTCGATACGACGCGGTTTTTTCTCTTCCGGAATCACACGTTCCAGTTCGATAAACAGCAGGCCGTTGACCAGGTTCGCGCCTTTAACGTGAATGTTCTCGGCTAACTGGAACTTGCGTTCAAAGTTGCGCTCGGCGATGCCCTGATACAGGTAGGTACGTTCTTTCTGCTCGGCCGTATGGGAACCTTTCACCACCAGCAGGTTATCCTGCGCGGTGATCTCCAGTTCGTTTTCTGCGAAACCGGCGACGGCAATGGCGATGCGGTAGTGGTTTTCGTCAACCAGCTCAACATTGTATGGAGGGTAGCCGTTGCTCTGGCTTTGGTTATTTTCTAAATGGTTAAACAGGCGGTCAAAACCAATTGCAGAACGGTATAGCGGAGAAAGATCGAAGTTACGCATAAATAAAACTCCTGAAATCAGCGAGAAATTGTAGCCTTCCACCATGGACAGGCCTTTGCGCCCCCGAACACCCATCAGGCGAGTTCGTTATCGGGCCACATTCTTAAAATGGGTCTGCAATCGGGCTTTTCAAGCACGACAGCTGCACTTTTTTTTGCACTTTCCGGCATCTCGCTTAGACTGGGACAACAGCACAAAGGGTTAAATTGCGATGGCTGCCACAGTGCGGGGTTATCGGGCTATCCATTTTGGATAAGGCTCGCTATAACCCTGAGTTGCAGGTCTATGCAGTGCCATTAACGATGACTGAGTGATGATGAAAAATGTTCTGATAAAGCTGACGACGTTCAGCGGGGTAGTTTTACTTTGCGGGTGTTCGAGCGTGATGTCTCACACCGGCGGTAAAGAAGGAACATATCCGGGGACGCGCGCCAGCGCGGCGATGATCTCCGATGACGATACAAACTGGGGCACCAAATCCCTGGTTATCCTGGACATGCCGTTTACGGCCGTGGCGGATACGCTTCTGCTACCGTGGGATATGTTTCGTAAGGACAACTCCGTGCGCTCACGGGTAGAAAAAAGCGAGCAGGAGAATCTGGCCACAAACGCCGTCATCCCGCCCGCTGAGATGCCTCCACGCTAGTTCTGCGCGGTTTCCGTTGCCCAAAGCTGACGGAAACCGCCTGTCTCTTCCATCCATGCAATAACGCGCCCGTCCGGGGAAAACACGACCACATCAGCAGACGGCGGGTTGCCGTGATCGGACGTCAAAAACGTCACCTCTCCGGTCTGCGCGTCGCAGCAGGCGATCCGGTTTTCGAGCACAAACCCCAGACGGTCGCCTGAAGGATGCCAGTTAAATGCAGACTGAATATCGCTCCCGGTGCGCGTCAACTGGCGTGGCTCGCCGCCCTCAGGAGAGATCAGCCACAGCTGCACAATGCCGTTATCATCCCGCATCAGAAACGCGATCTGCGTCCCCTGCGGGTTGCTGCGTACCCAGTGGCGCGGTACGTTCACCAGGCCCGGATATGCCCTCTGATGCGTAAAGGTCAATCGACGCTGCATCACCCCGGCAGGCGGCGCTGGCAGGGTCTCTGCCGTGCCCTGCAGAGGCGCATCGCCCGCACGCTTCCAGCCCTGCTCGTCTTTCGGTAGGTCGACGATAAACAGTTCGGGTACTTTTTCGCCCTGCGCAGAGAGGGTGTCGCCGATAAACGCCAGCCTGTCGTTTCCCACCCAGCCCTCTTCGTAAGCGCGGTTGATTTCATCGCTGCCCGGCTGTGGGTCAGGCGTCGTGCGGCTAACCAGCACGCTCCAGAAGGCTCCTGGATACTCACGGGGATGGTTCCCCTGCGGGTTCACCGGGCCGTAAGGCGCAGCCACGCCGACGTTGCGTAAATCAAGTTTAGGATCGCGCTCGTGCAGGACATGGTCGTTATAGGTAAAGCTGACGAGCTGCCCGTTCGGGCTGAAGACATGGACGTGGCTGCCACCGCGCAGCGCGCCTGGGGTGTAGGGCGCAGTGATATCCATCGCGTCCAGGTTGCTCACCTGACCGTTTTGCGCAATCACCCCCTGGCGATGATGAAAATCGTAGTGCCAGTCTGCATCCGGTTTTTTCGGGCCGTGGATAAAGACGTATTTGTCCTGTGCGGGATGAACGGTTACCACGCCGACGTGCGCGCCGTCGGTGGCGCGATAAACCACCTCTACCTCACCCGTACCGACATTGACCCGCTCGATGGTTTCGCCGGTGAACGACGCACCGGACGGGCGCACGTCGTAGACCAGCCACTGACTGTCCGGCGTCCAGGTATTGATGTTTGTCAGCTGGTGGTTACGGGAGGCGAAGGTGATTTGTTTCATGAGGATACCCTGATGCGCAGTTATCGCATCAGGGTATCGCAAGCGGGTTTTTAGTTCAGCACAAACTTCTCAATGGCGTAAGCCACGCCGTCTTCGAGGTTGGATTTGGTCACAAAATTAGCCACTTCTTTCACCGACGGGATCGCGTTATCCATCGCCACGCCCATACCCGCGAACTCAATCATCGCGATGTCGTTTTCCTGGTCACCCAGCGCCATGATCTCTTCCGGCTTAATGCCCAGCGCATCAGCGAGCGATTTCACGCCGGTGCCTTTAGTGACGCGTTTATCGAGAATTTCGAGGAAGTACGGCGCGCTTTTCAGCACGGTGTACTTCTCTTTTACCTCTGCCGGAATGCGGGCAATCGCTTTATCCAGGATCTCCGGCTCGTCGATCATCATCACTTTCAGGAACTGCGTCGCCGGGTCCATTTTCTCCGCTTCACAGAACACCAGAGGAATGGTCGCAACGTAGGATTCATGCACCGTGTAGTAGCTGATATCGCGGTTGGCGGTATAGAGCGTATTGCGATCGAGCGCGTGGAAGTGGGACCCCACTTCCCGGGACAGTTTTTCCAGGAACAGGTAGTCATCGTAGCTCAGCGCGGTTTGCGCAACGGTACTGCCGTCCGCGGCTTTCTGCACCAGCGCGCCGTTATAGGTGATGCAGTAGTCGCCAGGCTGATTCATGTGCAGCTCTTTCAGGTAGCTGTGTACGCCCGCATACGGACGCCCCGTGGTCAGGACCACATTCACGCCCTTCGCGCGCGCCGCGGCGATCGCGTTTTTAACGGCTGGAGAGATGGTGTGGTCTGGCAGCAGCAGCGTGCCGTCCATATCGATTGCAATGAGTTTGATAGCCATGAGTTCCCCGGGATAAATGAGTGCTGCCTCATGCTATCGCGATTAAGCCCACAAAAATAGAGCTACATTGCGCAACAGAAACACCCCTTTTACGCTTATCCCGGGGAACAAAGGCTTACTCGCGGGTGAGAACGATTTTACCAAACGCCCCGCGATCGAGATGTTCAAACGCCTGTTCAAGCTCGTTAAAACGGTAGCGATGCTCAATCACCGGCTTCAGTCCGGTGACGTCAACAGCGCGGACAAAATCTTCCAGCGCCCGGCGGTGCCCCACGCCAATCCCCTGAATGACGGGGGATTTCAGCAGCAGTTCGCCAGCAGAGAGGGTAATCTCCGTCCCGGCCAGCACGCCAATAACGGAGATACGTCCGTGAACGGCAACGGCGCGCAGGGAATGCTTCAGGTTCTCTCCCCCTACGGTCTCGATAATATGGTCGATGCCGCGATCCTGCGTGAGCGTCAGCGTATTTTCAGCCCAGTCGCCTTTCAGCCGGTTGATGCCCTGGCTGGCCCCCAGCGTTTTAGCCAGCGCCAGTTTTTCATCACTCCCCGAGGTGACAAACACCTCCGCCCCGTGCGCTTTTGCAATTTGCAGGGCGAATATCGCTACGCCGCCCGTGCCCTGCACCAGCACCGATTGCCCGGCGCGCAGCTGGCCGCGCTCCACCAGCGCAAACCAGGCGGTGAGCCCTGCGCAGGGCAGCGTGCTGGCCTCGGCGTCATCCAGAGTCCCCGGGGAGGCCACCAGCGCGTCTTCCTTCACAATCACATACTCGGACAGCATGCCCTGGAAGTATCCGCCGGACGTTTTATAGGGCAGATTGCGCGCGTCCGCCTGCGGCTTACCGTCGATCCACTCAGGGAAAAAGGTTGAGATGACGCGCGCGCCGGGTTTGAAGCGCGTAACGCCTTCACCAATGCTGTCCACCACGCCCGCCATGTCAGACGCCGGGGTAAACGGGAAGGAAAGCGGGATAGGCATTGTGCCTTCAACAACCATTTTATCGCGATAGTTAAGCGCAACGGCATTCACCCTTACGCGCACTTCACCTGGGCCGGGCTGTGGAACGGGTGCCTGAGTCAGTTTGAGGTTCTCGCGCCCGAGGGCGTCCATGGACCAGCGTTGCATTGTCTCTGTCATTTTATTTCTCCTGCCATCAGATGAGCTTTAGTCCTGACAGTCTACCGTTGACTAACTGTCGCCAGTGGCGATAAGTTTTCTCTTCATTGACGCCATAATGGATACAATCCATGACCGATACGCTGAAGGATATTCCTGTTTTTGTGGCCGCCGTGGAGGCGGGTAGTTTTGCGCAGGCCGCAGTTCGCCTGCATTTGTCACGCTCGGCGGTAGGAAAAAGCATTGCCCGCCTTGAAGAGCGGCTGGGGGTACGTCTTTTTCACCGCACCACCCGCAGCCAGAGTCTGACCGATAACGGCGCCCTTTTTTATGAACGCTGCCTGCGCGCGCTGGAGGAGATTAGGGGTGCGGAATCGCTGCTTGAAACAGGGAAACAGCAGGTCACCGGTCGCCTGCGCGTTGCCATGCCGGTGCTGTTTGGTCGCCAGTGTGTCGCCCCGCTGCTGATAGCGCTGGCGCAGGAACACCCCGGGCTTGAGCTGGAAATGTCATTCAGCGACCGCGTGGTGGATCTGGTGGAGGAAGGGTTTGATATGGCGGTGCGTAACGGCACGCTTCAGGACAGCAGCGTGCTGGTCGCCAGAAAGCTGGGAGAACACCGCATGGTGCTGTGCGCCGCGCCGGATTATCTGCAGAAGAAAGGCCAGCCACAAAGCGTTGCTGATTTACCCCAGCATACGGCCATTAACTATTTGCGCGCAGGCAGAGTGTTATCCTGGCAGCTGATGGATAACGAAGGAACGTCGCACACCTTTACGCCCCGATCGTCGCTCAATATGGATGATTTGCAGGCGATCTGCGACGCTGCGCTGGCCGGACACGGCATTGCATGGCTGCCCTGCTGGATGGTCGTCAAAGATATTCACCAGGGTAAACTCGTCCCGCTCCTGAAGCAGGCACCGGATGTGCATTTCAACGTTCATGCCGTGTGGCAGCAGACGCCGCATCTGCCGCTGAGGGTAAGAATAGCGATAGATACGCTGGCGAGCCGTTTACCGTCCGTGATGTCGCTGGATATGCCTGCGCCCATAAAAAAGCCGCGCTAAAAGCGCGGCCAGTTATCGTGCGGTAAAACGACGATTAAATATCGATATTTGCCGCTTTCAGGGCGTTCTCTTCAATGAAGGCACGACGTGGTTCAACCGCATCGCCCATCAGGGTCGTAAACAGCTGGTCCGCAGCAATCGCGTCTTTAACGGTTACGCGCAGCATGCGTCGGCTTTCCGGATCCATGGTAGTTTCCCACAGCTGGTCCGGGTTCATTTCGCCCAGACCTTTATAGCGCTGGATCGCAAGGCCACGACGGGACTCTTTCACCAGCCAGTCCAGCGCCTGCTCGAAGCTGGCTACCGGCTGACGACGTTCGCCACGTTCGATGAACGCATCGTCTTCAATCAGGCCGCGCAGCGTCTCGCCGAGCGTGCAGATACGGCGGTATTCCGGACCGGTCACAAACTCGTGTTCCAGCGGGTAGTCGGTATCAACGCCGTGGGTACGCACGCGAATAATAGGCTCGAACTGCTTGTCGGCGTTCTGCTGGATATCGCATTTCCACATGCTGCCGTGCTGCTCTTTCTCGTTGAGATCGGTCACCAGAGCGTTCACCCAGCGGGTCACGGTCTGCTCGTCGCTCAGATCGGCTTCGGTCAGGGTTGGCTGATAAACCAGCTCCTTCAGCAGCGTTTTCGGATAGCGGCGTTCCATACGCGTGATCATTTTCTGCGTCGCGTTGAACTCGGACACCAGACGCTCCAGCGGCTCACCGGCCAGTGCAGGGGCGTGCGAGTTCGCGTGCAGGGTCGCGCCATCAAGGGCGATTGCGATTTGGTACTGATCCATCGCTTCGTCGTCTTTAATGTACTGTTCCTGCTTGCCTTTCTTCACTTTGTACAGCGGTGGCTGTGCAATGTAGACGTGGCCACGCTCAACGATTTCAGGCATCTGACGATAGAAGAAGGTCAACAGCAGCGTACGAATGTGCGAGCCGTCGACGTCCGCATCGGTCATGATGATGATGCTGTGATAGCGCAGTTTGTCCGGGTTGTACTCATCACGGCCGATGCCGCAGCCCAGCGCGGTGATGAGGGTCGCCACTTCCTGAGAAGAGAGCATCTTGTCGAAACGGGCTTTCTCCACGTTGAGGATTTTACCCTTCAGCGGCAGAATCGCCTGGTTCTTACGGTTACGGCCCTGCTTCGCAGAACCGCCCGCAGAGTCCCCTTCCACGAGGTACAGTTCAGACAGCGCCGGGTCGCGTTCCTGGCAGTCAGCCAGTTTGCCCGGCAGGCCTGCTAAGTCCAGCGCGCCTTTACGACGGGTCATTTCACGGGCTTTACGCGCCGCTTCACGGGCACGCGCCGCATCAATAATTTTGCCCACCACGATTTTCGCATCGGACGGGTTTTCCAGCAGGTATTCGCTCAGCAGTTCGTTCATCTGCTGTTCAACGGCCGATTTCACCTCGGAAGAGACCAGCTTGTCTTTGGTCTGTGAGGAGAACTTCGGATCCGGCACCTTCACGGAGACAACGGCAATCAGGCCTTCACGGGCATCATCACCGGTGGCGCTGACTTTCGCTTTCTTGCTGTAGCCTTCTTTGTCCATGTAGGCGTTCAGGGTACGGGTCATCGCCGCACGGAAGCCTGCAAGGTGAGTACCGCCGTCACGCTGTGGAATGTTGTTGGTAAAGCAGTAGATGTTTTCCTGGAAACCGTCGTTCCACTGCAGCGCCACTTCCACGCCGATACCGTCTTTTTCGGTGGAGAAGTAGAAGATATTCGGGTGAATTGGCGTTTTGTTCTTGTTCAGATACTCAACGAACGCTTTGATACCACCTTCGTAATGGAAGTGGTCTTCTTTACCGTCACGCTTGTCTTTCAGGCGAATAGAGACGCCGGAGTTCAGGAACGACAGTTCACGCAGGCGTTTCGCCAGGATGTCGTACTCGAATTCGGTGACGTTGGTGAAGGTTTCATGGCTCGGCCAGAAACGTACCATGGTACCGGTTTTGTCGGTGTCGCCGGTAACGGCCAGCGGTGCCTGCGGCACGCCGTGCGTATAGAGCTGACGGTGAATTTTGCCTTCGCGCTGGATAACCAGCTCCAGCTTCTGCGACAGGGCGTTAACCACGGAAACGCCTACGCCGTGCAGGCCGCCGGAAACTTTATAGGAGTTATCGTCGAACTTACCGCCTGCGTGCAGCACGGTCATGATTACTTCCGCAGCAGAGACGCCCTCTTCCGGGTGAATACCGGTTGGGATGCCACGACCATCATCGGTGACGGAGACGGAGTTGTCCGCATGGATGGTGACCACGATGTCTTTACAGTGACCCGCGAGCGCTTCGTCGATAGCGTTATCTACCACCTCGAATACCATGTGGTGCAGACCGGTGCCGTCATCCGTGTCGCCGATATACATACCCGGGCGCTTACGCACCGCATCCAGCCCTTTCAGGACTTTGATACTGGAGGAGTCATAAGAATTCGACATCAACGTTTCTCGCTCATTTCAACTTGGGTTAATCCGTTATTTTACCCTTTTCCACGGTAAACATCTTCGAATTTTCGTCCGACATGTCTATAACGTGTTCAGCGCTAATGGCGCTGACGAAAACCTGCGACTGCGTGGCTTTTAAGCGGCTGGCAAGCAGCCCGCGCCGCGCGTCGTCGAGTTCCGAGGCAAAATCATCTATCAGGTACAGGCAGCGTCTTCCGCTCTCGCGGGTGAGAAACTCTCCCTGTGCCAGGCGCAGCGCACACATCAGGAGCTTGAGCTGCCCGCGCGACAGCGTGTCTTCCACCGGCGCACCATCGGCACGAATGCGGAAATCCGCCTTGTGCGGGCCGTGCGCGGTATAGGTCAACATGCGGTCGCGCTCGAAGTTTCTCTCTAACACCTCGGCATAATCCGTCTCTTTCTCCCAGCCGCGCTGGAAAGAGAAGGTGAGAGAGAATTCGGGTAAAAACTGTTTGCAGGTGTCGGCCATGTCTTCGGCGATACCTGCGCTGTATTCGGCACGCCAGCGGCTGATTTGTTCCGCGAGAGGGATTAATTCCATGTCCCACGGTCGCAGCTGGGCGTAACGAGTTACCTGGCGCAACGCGGCGTTACGCTGCTTGAGCAGGCGCTTCAGGTTGCTCCAGGCGTTAAAGAAACCGGCTTCGTTGTGAAAACATCCCCAGTCGAGGAACGCCCTTCTGTATTTGGGGCCGCCGTTGAGTAAAGTAAACCCCTCCGGCGTAATCAGCTGCATTGGCATCAGCAGCGCCAGCTCCGCCACCTTGTGGCCGTCGGTGCCGTCGATGCGCACCTTGCTGTCGCCCTGCTTGTCTTTGGTCAGGCCGATGGCGGTTTCGCGCTCCGCCCCCTGCAAACGCCCGTGCAGAACAAAGGACTCCTGCTCGTGGCGAATGACGCGACCAATCTGCAAACTGCGAAACGCCCGACCGTGGCCGAGCGTATAGATGGCTTCCAGCACGCTGGTTTTGCCGCTGCCGTTTGCGCCAACCAGGAAGTTAAAGCCAGGGGATAAAGCGAGATCCGCGCTTTCGATATTGCGAAAGTCGCGGATCAACAGACGGGTGAGCGACATTACAGTCTCATTGGCATGACAACATAAGCCGCGCTTTGGCTGGCCGCATCTTCAATCTGTACGCTTGAAACGGAGTCGGTCAGCAGAATGCGCACGTTCTCGCATTTCAGTGCATTCAGCACATCCAGCACGTAGCTGACGTTAAAGCCGATTTCCATCTCGGTTCCGGCGTAGGTGACGTCCAGAATTTCTTCTGCCTCTTCCTGCTCCGGGTTGTTAGCGGTGATTTTGATCTGGTTTTCACTCACGTACAGGCGCACGCCGCGGAATTTCTCGTTAGAGAGGATCGCGGCACGGGCAAAGGCCTGCTTGAGGCTGTCGCAGCCTGCTTCCAGCGTTTTGTCCGGATTCTTCGGCAATACGCGGCGATAATCCGGGAAACGACCGTCAACCAGCTTAGACGTGAAGACAAAATCGCCCACATGTGCGCGGATGTTGTTGCTGCCAATCTGCACGCGCAGCGGCGTGTCGCCACCGTCGAGCATACGCATCAGCTCAATCACCCCTTTACGCGGCACGATCACCGAATGGTTTGGCAGTGAATCGCCAATCGGCATAGAACAGACCGCCAGACGGTGGCCGTCGGTCGCCACGGTACGCAGCTCTTCACCTTCGGTTTCGAACAGCATGCCGTTTAAGTAGTAACGAACGTCCTGATGCGCCATGGAGAACTGCGTGGCTTCAATCAGACGCTTCATCGTCGCCTGCGGCAGAGTAAATTCAACTTCACTCTGCCAGTCGTCCAGGTTCGGGAAGTCCGCAGCAGGCAGCGTGGAGAGCGAGAAACGGCTGCGGCCAGAGCGCACCAGCATACGGTCGCCTTCCAGCTGCACGGCGATTTCAGCGCCTTCCGGCAGCCCGCGGCAGATGTCAAAGAATTTACGTGCCGGAACCGTGGTCGCGCCCGCGTCGTGCGGCTGCGTCAGCGTAACGCGCGCGATCATTTCCATTTCCAGATCTGTACCGGTCAGCGACAGCGTACCGTCCGCGACCTGAAGCAGCAGGTTTCCGAGAATAGGCAGCGTTGGGCGGCCACCTAATGGGCCACTCACCTGTTGCAGCGGTTTTAATAAATGTTCACGTTCAACGGTAAATTTCATAGCGTCACGATGATAATGTTCTGATTAGATTGGAAAAATCTTCTTTTATGTCGTGGCTTTCTTCGCGTAACTGCTCAATCTTGCGACAAGCGTGCAGCACGGTCGTATGGTCACGGCCACCAAACGCATCCCCGATTTCCGGCAGACTGTGGTTGGTTAACTCCTTTGCCAGCGCCATCGCCATCTGACGCGGACGCGCCACCGAGCGGGAACGACGTTTAGACAGTAAATCTGCCACTTTGATCTTGTAGTACTCAGCCACCGTCTTTTGAATATTGTCGATAGTGACCAGTTTTTCCTGCAATGCCAGCAAATCGCGCAGCGCTTCACGCACAAAATCGATGGTGATCGCACGACCGGTGAAGTTGGCATTGGCGATAACGCGGTTCAGTGCCCCTTCCAGCTCACGCACGTTGGAGCGCAGACGCTTGGCAATGAAGAACGCCACTTCGCCCGGCAGGCGAATGTCGTTTTCATCGGCTTTCTTCATCAGGATCGCGACGCGGGTTTCCAGCTCCGGTGGCTCGATCGCCACGGTCAGGCCCCAGCCGAAGCGGGATTTCAGACGATCTTCAACGCCATTGATCTCTTTTGGATAACGATCCGAGGTCAAAATGATCTGCTGATTGCCTTCCAGCAGGGCATTGAAGGTGTGGAAAAACTCTTCCTGCGATCGTTCTTTATTGGCAAAGAACTGGATGTCATCGATGAGCAGCGCGTCAACGGAACGATAGTAGCGTTTAAACTCTTCGATCGCATTGTTTTGCAGGGCTTTTACCATGTCCTGAACGAAGCGCTCGGAGTGCATATACACCACTTTGGCATTGGGCTTGCGCGCCATAATGCCGTTGCCCACCGCATGCAGCAGGTGCGTTTTACCCAGGCCCGTACCGCCATAAAGGAACAGCGGGTTGTAGGCCCCACCGGGATTATCAGCAACCTGACGAGCCGCCGCGCGCGCCAGCTGGTTCGACTTACCTTCAACGAAGTTATCGAACGTGTGTTTCACGTTAACGTTAGAGCGGTAGGTTGGCTCAGCGGGCGCAGGGACGTTATCCCAGCCCTGACGAGCAGGTGCGACGCGAGGGGCCGGAGCAGGAGCGGCCTGAGCAGGCGCTGCTACGTTCACGGTTTCACGAACGGTTTGGGTGACCGGCTTTGTGCCCACTTCAAAGCGCAGCTGCGGGGCATCTGACCCGCAGAAATCGTTCAGCAGTCCATTGATATTATTAAGGTACTTGTCCCTTACCCAATCGAGCACAAAACGGTTTGGCGCATACAAAGCCAGCGTGTTATCGCTCAGTTCCGCCTGCAACGGGCGGATCCACATACTGAATTCTGTGGCTGGTAACTCATCCTGCAATCGGGCAAGACACTGCTGCCAAAGCGAAAGTGACACGGCGGACTCCACTCGAACAATAAAAGAAAACTATTGAATATTCATGATTGTTGGCGCACATCGACATGACCCTGTGTAAAAGGGTGATGTGCGAACCGCTATCTGCGGTTGTACCCGGCCAGGATCGCTGGATCCCGATCGGGACCGCGGATCATAGCCTAAACTGAGCCAGAGATCTTCTGTTTCTCACAGATTCTTCCCGATTTATCCACAGGAAGATCCGAAACCGGGTAAGTGTAAACGATCCTGGCGCGAGTGCCCCGCGATTTAGTCCGCATATTGGAAAAATTAATGAGCACAGACAATTTATTGCTTAAATGATCTAACGAAGATCCGGGACGATCCTTGCGCTTTATCGTTGAGCCCGTATAATCCTCGACCCGGCGCGTGATGCTCATCTTCCTGCGTCGTCCGTTGCTCATTTTCCACGCGAAAACGTGCGGAAATACGCGGGAAATAAGGAAAGAGAATTGACTCCGGAGTGTACAATTATTACAATCCGGCCTCTTTAATCACCCACGCTGAGGCGTTAGTCGTTCGAAACTCGTTCGGGTATACGCAAAAGTCAGTGAATTTATTCAAGTTTAGGTAGAAATCGCCATGAAACGCACTTTTCAACCGTCTGTACTGAAGCGCAACCGTTCTCACGGCTTCCGTGCTCGTATGGCTACTAAAAATGGTCGTCAGGTTCTGGCACGTCGTCGTGCTAAAGGCCGCTCTCGTCTGACCGTTTCCAAGTAATAAAGCTAACCCCTGCGTGGTTAAGCTAGCATTTCCCAGGGAGTTACGTTTGTTAACTCCCGCTCATTTCACTTTCGTCTTCCAGCAGCCACTACGGGCTGGCACGCCGCAAATCACCATCCTCGGCCGCCAAAATTCGCTGGGGCATCCCCGCATCGGTCTCACAGTCGCCAAGAAAAATGTTAAGCGTGCGCATGAACGCAATCGGATTAAACGTCTGACGCGTGAAAGCTTCCGTTTACGTCAGCACGAACTGCCTTCAATGGATTTCGTGGTGGTGGCGAAGAAAGGGGTTGCCGACCTCGATAACCGTGCTCTCTCGGAAGCGTTGGAAAAATTATGGCGCCGCCACTGTCGCCTGGCTCACGGGTCCTGATAGCCCTCATTCGGGTCTATCAACGCCTGATTAGTCCGCTACTCGGGCCGCACTGCCGTTTCACACCAACATGCTCAAGCTACGGAATTGAGGCATTGCGCAGGTTTGGAGTGATAAAAGGCAGTTGGTTGACGGTGAAACGCGTATTAAAATGCCACCCTTTACACCCCGGTGGAGACGACCCCGTCCCCCCAGGACCCTTTGATACCAGAGAACACTAACGATGGATTCGCAACGCAATCTTCTTATCATCGCTTTGTTGTTCGTGTCTTTCATGATCTGGCAGGCATGGGAGCAGGATAAAAATCCTCAACCCCAGCAGCAGACCACGCAGACTACGACCACCGCAGCGGGTAGCGCCGCCGACCAGGGCGTACCGGCCAGTGGCCAGGGGAAACAGATTACGGTTAAGACCGATGTGCTTGAGCTGACAATCAACACCCGTGGTGGTGATGTTGAGCAGGCGCTGCTGTTGACCTACCCGAAAGAGCTGAAGTCTAACGAACCGTTCCAGTTACTGGAAACCACGCCTGAGTTTATCTACCAGGCGCAGAGCGGCCTGACCGGTCGTGATGGCCCGGATAACCCGGCTAACGGTGCGCGTCCACTGTATACCGTCGAGAGCGACACCTTTGTGCTGGCTGATGGTCAGAACGAACTCGCAATCCCGATGACGTATACCGACGCCGCAGGCAACACCTTCACCAAAACCTTCACCCTGAAACGCGGTGAATATGCGGTGAACGTGGGCTACAGCGTACAGAACGCCAGTGAGAAACCACTGGAACTGTCGACCTTTGGCCAGCTGAAGCAGTCCATCAATCTGCCGTCTCACCGTGACACCGGAAGCAGCAACTTTGCGCTGCATACCTTCCGTGGCGCGGCGTACTCCACGCCAGACGCGAAGTATGAGAAATACAAATTCGACACCATTGCCGATAACGAAAACCTGAACGTCAGCGCTAAAGGCGGTTGGGTGGCAATGCTGCAGCAGTATTTCGCTACTGCGTGGGTACCAAATAACGACGGTACCAACAACTTCTATACCGCGAACCTGGGTAACGGTCTTGCAGCCATCGGCTACAAATCTCAGCCGGTTCTGGTTCAGCCGGGTCAAACCGGTAAGATGGCAAGCACCCTGTGGGTCGGCCCGGAAATTCAGGACAAAATGGCCGCTGTTGCGCCGCACCTGGATCTGACCGTCGACTACGGTTGGTTGTGGTTCATCTCTCAGCCGCTGTTTAAGCTGCTGAAGTTCATCCACAGCTTCCTGGGTAACTGGGGCTTCTCCATCATCGTTATCACCTTCATCGTTCGTGGCATCATGTACCCGCTGACTAAAGCGCAGTACACCTCCATGGCGAAGATGCGTATGCTGCAGCCGAAGATTGCGGCGATGCGTGAGCGTCTGGGCGATGACAAACAGCGTCAGAGCCAGGAAATGATGGCCCTGTATAAAGCAGAGAAAGTAAACCCACTGGGTGGCTGCTTCCCGCTGCTGATTCAGATGCCAATCTTCCTTGCACTGTACTACATGCTGATGGGTTCCGTTGAGCTGCGCCACGCGCCGTTCGCCCTGTGGATCCATGACCTGTCCGCACAGGACCCGTACTACATCCTGCCGATCCTGATGGGCGTGACGATGTTCTTCATCCAGAAGATGTCGCCGACCACCGTGACCGACCCGATGCAGCAGAAGATCATGACCTTTATGCCGGTCATCTTCACCGTGTTCTTCCTGTGGTTCCCGTCAGGTCTGGTGCTGTACTATATCGTCAGCAACCTGGTGACTATCATCCAGCAGCAGCTGATTTACCGTGGTCTGGAAAAACGTGGCCTGCATAGCCGCGAAAAGAAAAAGTCCTGATTCGGTAAGTTAACGCTAAAATAAGGGCGGTCGATTGACCGCCTTTTTTATTTGTATTGAACGAGACCAACCATGAGCCATAACGACACTATCGTCGCCCAGGCAACCCCACCGGGACGCGGTGGTGTAGGCATTCTGCGCATCTCCGGCCTGAAGGCGCGCGAGGTGGCCGAAGCGGTGCTGGGTAAACTGCCAAAGCCGCGCTACGCTGATTACCTGCCGTTTAAGGACACCGACGGCACGCCGCTGGACCAGGGCATTGCCCTGTGGTTCCCCGGCCCGAACTCCTTTACCGGCGAAGACGTGCTGGAGCTGCAGGGCCACGGCGGCCCGGTTATCCTCGACCTGCTGTTAAAACGTATTCTGACCCTGCCTGGCCTGCGCATTGCGAAGCCGGGCGAGTTCTCCGAGCGTGCTTTCCTCAACGACAAGCTCGACCTGGCGCAGGCAGAAGCGATTGCAGACCTGATCGACGCCAGTTCCGAACAGGCGGCACGCTCCGCGCTTAACTCGCTGCAGGGTGCATTCTCCGCGCGCGTGAATCATCTTGTGGAAGCACTTACTCACCTGCGGATCTACGTGGAAGCGGCTATCGACTTCCCGGACGAGGAGATTGACTTCCTCTCTGACGGTAAAATCGAAGCGCAGCTCAACCAGGTGATGAACGATCTCGACGCCGTTCGCGCCGAAGCGCGCCAGGGCAGCCTGCTACGTGAAGGGATGAAGGTGGTGATTGCCGGACGCCCTAACGCCGGGAAATCGAGCCTGCTGAACGCCCTGGCGGGCCGTGAAGCGGCGATCGTCACCGACATTGCCGGCACCACCCGCGACGTGCTGCGCGAGCATATCCACATCGACGGAATGCCGCTGCATATTATCGACACAGCGGGCCTGCGCGATGCCAGCGACGAAGTTGAACGCATCGGTATCGAACGCGCCTGGCAGGAGATTGAGCAGGCCGACCGCGTGCTGTTTATGGTGGACGGCACCACGACCGACGCCGTGGACCCGGCTGAGATCTGGCCGGACTTTATCGCCCGCCTTCCGGCTAAGCTGCCAATCACCGTAGTGCGTAACAAAGCGGACGTCACCGGCGAAACGCTGGGCATCAGCGATGTGAACGGTCACTCACTGATTCGCCTGTCGGCGCGTACCGGTGAAGGCGTTGACGACCTGCGTAACCATCTCAAGCAGAGCATGGGCTTTGATACCAGCATGGAAGGCGGCTTCCTGGCGCGTCGTCGTCACCTGCAGGCGCTGGAAGAGGCGGCGAACCACCTTGTTCAGGGTAAAGCGCAGCTGATCGGCGCGTGGGCGGGCGAGCTGCTGGCGGAAGAGCTGCGTCTGGCGCAGCAGAATCTAAGCGAGATCACCGGGGAGTTTACGTCGGACGATCTGCTGGGAAGGATCTTCTCGAGCTTCTGTATCGGTAAATAATTGGAAACCACGCGTATTTAACTTATACGCGTGGTTTTTGAAAATTCATTCATCGAATTAGCCTTATTAAGTTAATTAATACACCCACCAAATATTAAATAAAAAAGTCCACAAACACGCTATTAATTAATTGCGCAAGTAGGTATATAATAAATTCCTCACCATATATTTATTCATGCAGTGAATTATAAACAAGGATTTATTATGTTTAAATCCACAGGCCTTTATTTCACTTGTCAGGTTGGCAACCTTTCAGATGACACCCTGGCAGTTACCGATTTTTCAATGACAGAAGGGCTCTCCGAACTCTTTACCCTTTCAGTCACATTAGCCAGCACACGTAACGACTTCAACGTTCACGAGTATTTACTCCAGCCTGTTTCGTTTACCATTACGGTCGATGGCGTCGATCAGAGAATAATTAATGGTGTTGTTAGCGCTTTCGAACAAGGGGATACGGGTTTCCACCGAACTTATTATTACCTCACCGTGAGACCAGCGCTTTGGGTCCTGAGCCTAAACCAGGACAGCCGTATTTTTCATAAAAAGTCGGTCCCGCAATTGCTTGATGAGTTAATTCAGCCTTTCTGCGTTCAGGGTCGCAATCTGATGATGAAAGAAAGTCATCCGGTTCATGAATACGTTACCCAAAAACGTGAATCTTCATGGGAATTTTTCAACCGACTGGCTTCCCAGGAAGGAATTACCTACTGGTTCGATCAGGAAGGCCTCTGCTATAGCGACTGCCGTCTGGCAATGCATAATGTTACAACACTGGCCTATAACCCACATCCGGCATCGTCACTACGTGACAACATTGTTTCCCGGTGGCGGGCAGGCGCCGCAATGCAGCCGCTGGAAACTATCCATAAAGACAGAAACTACCACAACCCAGCGAATCCTATGCGCGCCAGTTGCGCATCCGCAGATAAGACCGGTAGCGGCACAATGTACTCAGCTTTTGAAAGCTATGGTCGCTTTCAGGAGGATGGCGAAGGCCGCTCTACGGTTCAGTATCGAATGGATCGTTTTGAGACCGGAATGCGTACAGGCTGTGGTCGCACCAACTGCGCTCTGTTAATGCCCGGAGCCATTTTTACACTTGAAGATCACCCAGCAGACGCCATGAATGGCGATTGGCAAGTAATTACAACACAGATGCAGGGAAAAATGCCAGAGGCTGCAGAGGAAGAGGGAAGCGGCGGCGGCACCACACTCATTTGCGATTTCACGTTTATCCCAGGTAACACCCAATGGCGTCCGCCTTATCGTTACAAACCGTTGGCGGATGGTGACGAAGTGGCGACGGTTGTCGGTCCAGAAGGCGAAGAGATTTACGTTAATGAGGACGGCTGCGTCCGGGTTCACTTTCACTGGGACCGCTATAATCCAGCCGATGAAAATGCCTCTTGTTGGATCCGCGTAGCGCAGGGCTGGAACGGAAGCGGATTCGGTATGATGGCAATTCCCCGCGTTGGCCAGGAGGTGATTGTCTCTTACCTCAACGGAGATATTGATCGTCCTATCATCACGGGTTTCACCTATAACGGTATTAACCGTCCTCCCTACGAACTGCCGACTAACAAAACGAAAATGGTGATTCGCAGTAAAACCCATAAGGGGGACGGCTATAACGAGATTTCATTTGAAGATAACACTGGTCAGGAGCAGCTTTTCCTGAGAGCTCAAAAAGACCTGATGGGCCGCGTAGAGAACGACGCACAGTGGCATATCGTACGCGATCAGCACATCAAAATTGAACGAGACCAGATCACCGAACTGACACGCGATCGTCACGAGAGCATATCAGGGGAATGGCGTAGCAAGGTGGAAGGTGAAGTGTCCCAGGAAATGGGGCGTAGTCTGAACCAGAAAGTCGCGAAGTCACTTATCAGTGAGGCAGGACAAGAGATCCACTATAAAGCGGGAAGCAAGGTGGTGATTGAAGCCGGTATGGAGCTCACACTGAAAGCAGGCGGCATGTTCCTGACCATCAATCCTTCCGGTATATGTATGACAGGGCCGGTACGAATCAATGGTGGAGTTGCTGGCAATGGCTCTGCGCTGCGGTTATTGCGTCCTGGGGTAACGCTGCAGATCCCGCAATCTCCAGCACTGTCTCCTGCCCAACTGGAAACATTCCAGGCTGAGGCACCGTACTGTGAAGAGTGCGAAAAGTGCAAGGATGGTCTTTGCGATATTAGTAAAAGTTCACCTCATGATGAGGTTGCTCAGCACGCTCAATCTAGTCAAAAAAAGCGATGAAAAAGACTCAATTATTACGCTAATCACTGCTTATAACTCTCAACTTTTTGGAGCAGTGACTTTTGGAGATCATTCAGATCTACATGTTTCAATATCAGAAAAAGATCAGATAAAGGCGTATTTATTTGATCCCGGTGGGAGTTATTTGGAAGGACGAAGAGGTTCTGGTGCAATTTTTAGTGAAACAGCTTTATAGCAATGGGGCAAGATTATGTACATTAATTTAATATTAATTTTCATAGCGCAAATGATATTGATACTAAACATGGAATTTATATATCTTTTCACAAAATCTTCACAATATTGCTTTTCCTATGCCACCATATTTAACACATTTATCTTCCTGTTTATTTTTTTATTCTTAAAAACCAATCTAATCACAAAAAAAGCAATAATTTTACTTCCATTGACCTTTGGGATTGGCCTTTTTACAGGGATGATATCACACTATTTATCTGGAATGTACTTCAAGAGATATCAAGTAAATTATGGGGTTTTATTACTTTCCAGAGACTACATGACTATATTCCTGACATCATGGGGCTGGGCAACCCTCCCATTATTAAGCATTCCCATTAGAAATTTAAAGAAAACCTTCAGTAAAAAGGAACTTTAAACGAAAGAGTTTAGCAACATAGATGAAGGGATAAGAAATGGATGACAATTCAATGTGTATTCAACAGTGGTTAAATTCATCATGGGTGCCGGGATCTTCTCTCTGGGCGATTGTCACCAGGACCAATGGTGCTCCGGGTCTTAAAGCCTGGTACGAACTCGATGGCTCTGCAACGCCAGCTGGACTTTACAGGGGCACCGCATATGAGCAATGGCATGCCGTTCAGCCTCTGCTGATTAAGGTCGGGCGCTACAGCCCTTTCCTGCAGTGGGTAGAAAAAACAGATTCCTCACTCTGGGGATGGTTAGCCATCTCTCATTTAAATGAAAAAACCATTACCGATCATTTGCGCGCCCTTACACAAATAATTTTACCTGATGGTAACAACGTTTTTTTTCGCTACTGGGACGGCCGCTTTCTGCTTACGCATATTTCATGGTCGCTTAAGGAATGGCAGAAAGTTTTGCCTGTCTTTAGCAGCTATTGGATCAACGGAACGACAGTGGATACCGAGGTCAACTCAGATATCCCTGTTCGCCATTCTCCATGGTGGAAAATTCCTCAGGGGCTTATTGATTTACTGAACAATCAACACTCTCCGGCTGCGGTCGCCAATGTCGTCCAGTGGCTAAAGGAAACAAACCCGGCTCTTTACGCGCAATATTCGCCCCAACAGATTACTCATAAAATAGCGCTGCTTTACGGCCATGTTCATTCGCTCTCCCTCAGCAAACAAGACCAAAGCGAGTTACTTAAAAAGACTCTACTGGCTGACCTTTCTCCTCTCACTCACGGATGACATATATGGGCGCGGAAATCCTGCTTGCCGGCTATGTCGCTGGTATTGAGACCGAGCTTTCTCTTTTTAAAAACAATGAACTTATCACTCAGGAGTACCGGCAGTTC
>NZ_JAHAWC010000021.1:0-63977 GCF_018383635.1 Enterobacter sp. 120016
GTGATCGACCTGAAGAAAAAGTCGATCACCATGGGTAAAGGATGTTAAAAAGTGTTCACCATGTCCCCGAACACCTGTCTACCATGTCCCCGGACTGTACACCCACAGGGAGAGGGGATGCTTCACTGCTCATCTTAGCCCTGAATAAAGGCATAGAATCACAGTGCCGCAAACTTATCCAGCGTCCGCACCAGTTGCGTAACAAAACCATATTCGTTGTCATACCACGCGACGGCTTTCACCAGCTGCAGCTCTCCCGCTTCTGACACCTCCGTCTGCGTGGCGTCAAACACCGAACCATAATGCGAGCCAATCACATCGGACGACACAATCTCTTCGTCGGTATACCCGAACGATTTATTGCCCTGAGTCGCCTTTTTCAGCGCGGCGTTGATCTCCTCAACGGTCACTTTCTTGCCCAGAATCGCTACCAGCTCGGTGACCGAACCCGTTTTTACCGGCACGCGCTGCGCGTGGCCTTTTAGTTTGCCGCTAAGCGCCGGGATCACCAGACCGATGGCCTTTGCGGCACCGGTGGTGTGGGGAATGATATTCTCAGCCGCCGCCCGCGAGGCGCGAAGGTCTTTCCCGCGCGGGCCATCCACCAGCGCCTGGGTACCGGTATAGGCGTGAATGGTGGTCATGGTGCCCACTTTTATTTCAAACGCATCGTGCAGGGCCTTCGCCAGCGGGGCGAGGCAGTTGGTGGTGCAGGATGCGACGGAAATAATGGTGTCACTGGCGTCAATGGTGTCGTCATTCACGCTGTAGACGATGGTTTTCATGTCACCCGCAGGCGCGGAGATCAGCACTTTCTTCGCGCCGGCGTCCAGGTGCGCCCGTGATTTCTCTTCGGAGGTATAAAAACCGGTGCACTCCACAACGATATCCACGCCTGCGGTTTTCCACGGAATGTGCTTCGCCTCTTTTTCGGCGTACACCGCAATGGTTTTACCATCAACAATCAGCGCATCCTCGGTGAAATCCACGCTCCACGGGAAGCCACCGTAGTTGGAATCATGCCTGAGCAGGTAGGCCAGCACTTTCGGTGATGTGAGGTCGTTGATGGCGACGACGGTATTACTGTCCTGGGTTTCAAGAAGGCGACGCAGAACAAGGCGTCCAATGCGTCCAAATCCGTTAATGCCAATTTTACTCATGGGGTTCTCCTGTAAACGTGTCGATGCGACAGTTTGAACTCATCCAGGCTTAGACCATCACGGGCTGGGCGGCAATTGAAGATGCTTCATGCGGGAGGAAGTATTTGAAAAACCATACAGAAAAGTTAATGAATTTTTAAGGAAAGGGGATTATGTTGGCGCGGTAACTGTTTTTAATCGGGAAATCACATGCGCACTAAATATACAAGCCTGCAAATCGGCATCCACTGGCTGGTGTTTCTGTTAATCATCGTCGCCTACTGCGCCATGGAGTTCAAAGGTTTCTTCCCGCGCACCGCGCGTCCAGTAATCAATATGATCCACGTCTCATGCGGTATCAGTATCCTGGTGCTGATGGTGACGCGTCTGCTGGTTCGCCTGAAATTCCGCGCGCCACCGATTCAGCCGAAGCCAAAAGCGATGGTGACGGGGATGTCTCATCTGGGGCACCTGGTGGTGTATCTGCTGTTTATTGCGCTGCCGCTGATTGGCATTGTGATGATGTACAACCGGGGCAGCGACTGGTTGGCTTTTGGCATGGTGATGCCGCATGCGGCGGAGTCCAATTTTGACCTGGTTGATGTGCTGAAAGAATGGCACGAGACGCTGGCGAACCTGGGCTATTTTGTGATTGGCCTGCACGCGGTGGCGGCGCTGATGCATCACTATTTCTGGAAGGATAATACTCTTCTGCGCATGATGCCGAAAAAGCGTCAGTAGCCCTCTTGCCCGGCGGCGCTTCGCTTGCACGGGCCTACAAACGGCTCTGAATTGTAGGCCGGGTAAGCGGTAGCGCCACCCGGCTTATTTTTTAACCCAGCAGCGCACGCTCTTCAGCAGTTAACGCCAGCGGCTGCGTTGACCCCGTCTCCGACGACTTCACCGCCGCTTCCAGAACGGCCATGACCGCCAGCGCCTCAACAGGGTGGACAGGGTTGGTGATTTTCCCGAGTAACGCATCACGTACGTTGAGGTAATACTGGCGCTGATCGCCTTTCGGGGTAGGGATCGTCTGCGGTGCACCGTCAGCCCCAAAGAACACCATACTGTCGCTGTCTTCGCCCCAGGTTTCACTGCCGGGAATCACCCCTGAGAGCAGCTGCGTTTCCTGCTGATCGATTCTGGCTTTCACCACGCTGCCCTTGTCCCCGTGGACGGTAAAGCGTGCCGTACCGCCAGCAACCAGCATGCTGGCGTGCAGAATGACCTTATGCTCCGGGTAGTTTAAGACCACGTGCGCCCAGTCGTTAATTTCTGCACCGTCGCGCAGCGTTGCGATATTCCCCTGAACCGACTCCGGCAGGCCAAAGAGCTGTAGCGTCTGGTCAATCAGGTGAGGACCCAGATCAAACCACAGACCGCTCCCGGGGACGTTCTGCTCGCGCCAGCGCACGCGCACTTCCGGGCGGAAGCGGTCGATGTGCGATTCCAGGTGTTTAACCTTGCCGAGCGTGCCTTGCTCAATAATCTGCTTAATGCCGAGGAAATCACTGTCCCAGCGGCGGTTGTGGAAGACGGAAAGCAGCAGCTGCTTTTCATCCGCCAGGGCAATCAGGTCGCGGGCTTCCTGCATGTCGAGGGTAAAAGGCTTATCCACGACCACGTGTTTACCCGAGTTCAGGGCCAGCGTCGCCAGCGGGGCGTGCGTGGCGTTGGGGGAGGCAATCACCACCAGATCGATATCAGGATGCTGAATGGCCTCTTCCGGTGTCGCCACCACCTGTACGTACGGCAGATCGCGTTTAACCTTCTCTTCATCACGAGAAGAGACCACTGCCAGCTTCATCCCGTCCACAGACTGGATCAGCGGGGCATGGAAGGTTTTACCGACAAATCCATACCCGATCAGCGCAATGTTGATTGTTTGAACTTTACTCATGACCTTCTCCACGTTAATTCGCGCACACCGTAACCTGCAGTGCGCTATGGTCCCCAAGCTCAGGCCAGGGACGATCTAAAAAGAGTTGTTGAATGCTGGATAACCTGGAAACCAGATACGGCTCGCAGCGGTTAATTTTCAGGTGATCGGCGACAATCCAGTGCGCGTGGCTTGCGTCGAGCATCGCACGTTTCACTTCGGCATCCGCTTCTTTACCGGCGCTCAAACCGAGTTCGGCATGAATGGCGCACGCCCCAAGAATGGCAATATCTGCCCGATAACGGGACAGCAAAGACAGCGTGGCGCTGCCGGCAAACAGTCGCTGCTTGTGGTCCCATTTCCCGCCGAGCAGGATCAGCTCAATGTCTTCCCGGTCGCTAAAATGCTGGGCGATATCCAGCGAGGGGGTAATAACGGTGAGCGGCCCCTGAAGAAAGGTGGCGATGGCCATCACCGTGCTTCCGGCATCCAGAAACAGGGTGGAGCCCGGGGGAACCTGCTGTGCGACCTGTTTACCCAGGCGCTGTTTGGTCTCCGGCAGCAGCGTATTGCGGCCCTGACGGTTCATGGCGGAGAGGTTAAGCGCGATGGCTCCGCCGTGGTTCTTCTGCGCAAGGCCCTGGTTTTCCAGATCGGTCAGATCCCGACGGATGGTATCCGCTGAAACCTGCAGCCTTTCGGCCAGGTCGGTGATGCTGGCCTGGCCTTGCTCGCTGAGGATATCCAGGACGTAGCGTTGACGAGCGGTTTTGTGCATAGGAGTACATTCCTGCAAAATGTCGCAATAGTTCGCATAATACAGCATTTTGACGCAGAGAGAAGAGGATTGTGGTCATGACGATGTGCAGCGGCGTGATGATTTAGATAGGTGATTATTAAAATTTTATTAAGCAGGTATAAGGAAGCCGTTTTGAATGTTAATCACAATGTTACTGTTATGTTTTATTTAACGATTTGGGTTATGTAACCAGCGTATCGCCATTGAGTGGGTATAAATGCTATTAAATGAAAATTATGCAGGATTTAATTGCTTTAATTAGTTTTTTAAAAGCTTTTAATTTTAAATATACCCATTTGGTTACTTAAATTGACATTTCTTTGAAAATCTTTGTGTCTGACCCGCTCTGAAATTAACGCAAAAATGTGCACAGAAAGAATTAAGAATTTTCCTTAGATAACAGGAGGTTTATATGTTTCATCTGAAAGGATACTTTTAGGGTTTTGTCCAGAAACCCCATATTTTTTCTTGCTTGTAACACCACATTAACATTGTGGGTGTAGTGGGCTATACCACATTTTGTTATGCTGCTAACCAGTTTAAGAAATAAGTAAATTCTTAATTGAAATAAGACGCAGGCAGATCTCATCTCCAATGGAAATGGGTATGGGAATTATTACCTAAAATCCAGCACGGTAGCTAAATAAGATATTTGTCTAATTATCTGTACCTCTTTTTGGGTATTTGCTTGAGTATCACTCAGAGTCAGGGAGATAACATGACGATATTACGAAAGCCTATGTTACGCCGATTTACAGCAGCACTGGCATTCATTTCATTAGCCATAAATACGGCGTACGCCAATAGTAATCAGGTGGGTATTGCCCCGGTGGCAACCACAACCTTAAAAGAAAGTATTCTTTTTGCTATCGATCGCGATCCGTCAATTAGTCAGCAGGCCGCGCAATTAGGTATTGGCCAGGCACAAATAGATGAAGCGCGCAGCGGCTGGATGCCGCAAATATCGTTGAACGGAAGTACAGGGCACAGCCAGACCACCGATTCCAGCGGGTCGCTGAAGAATTCAGCCGCCTGGGGGCTGAGCCTGACGCAGTTGCTGTACGATTTTGGCAAGACCAATAACAGCATCAGCCAGTCTTCCGCCCAGCGTGATAGCTACCGCTATCAGCTGATGGGCACGCTTTCGGACGTGGCGGAAAAAACGGCGCTGAGCTATGTAGAGGTCAAACGCTATTCCGATCTGCTGCAGGCGGCAATAGATAACGTGCAGGCGCTCAGGAACGTCGAGCAGCTGGCAAAGCTGCGCGCAGACGCGGGCGTGAGTTCCACCTCCGATGAGCTCCAGACCCGCACGCGTATTGCCGGCATGCAGGCGACGGTCGCGCAGTATACCGCCGCCTTAAACAGCGCGCGCGCAAGGCTTGCGGTATTAACGGGGATGCAGGCAGAAGCCTTTTCGCCAGTGCCTGCGAACCTCGCGGTTGAGCCAGATTCGCTCAACCGTATTGATTATTCGTTAATACCGGCCGTGATGGCCGCGCAGAACATGGAACGTTCGGCTCAGTATGGCGTGGAAACGGCGAAGTCCCAGCACTGGCCGACGTTAAGCCTGAAAGGGGGGCGCACCCGTTATGAATCGGACAACCGTTCATACTGGGACGACCAGATACAGCTCAATATCGATGCTCCGCTGTATCAGGGGGGCGCGGTTTCCGCTCGCGTTCGGCAGGCGGAAGGCGCACGGGCCATGGCCTCCTCTCAGGTCGATCAGGCACGTTTCGATGTTTTGCAAAAAGCCTCCGTCGCGCAGGCTGACTGGACCGGCGCACGGGGAAGAATGGAGGCCGGAAAGCAACAGCTGGAAAATGCGCTGCGCGCCCGCGATGTTTATAAAAATGAATACACCCTGAGCAAGCGGAGCATTAACGATCTGCTCAGCGTTGAGCAGGATGTCTGGCAGGCCACATCAGCGAAAATAATCGCTGAGTATGATGGCTGGAGTTCGGCAATTAATTATGCTTCCGCGGTTGATAATTTAATGCCGCTTATTGGAATAGAGAAAAACGCTGCCGCAAAATTACCTGACTTGAGTTAAAAAAGACGCGCAGTCTCGCGCAAAAATAAGTCTGAAAATAATGGGTGTTTTTTCCCAGGGATAGCTACATCCGTCTGGTGGACATATCCACAGGAATCCGCACACCTGCAAGGAGAAGAAATGAGTAACGTAAAGGTTGTTGATGTCATCATTCGCAAAACGGCGGAGAAAACGAAATTAACCGGCGAAGGAAATCTGTCGGTCTCTATTTCATCGCCGAGCGTGATTGAAATTCAGGGTTCTGCTCAGGATGTGGCGCGTTATGTCCGCCAGGGGAAAGACCTCCTCATTTATATGAAAGATGGCAGCGTTATTCGCTGCAATAACTATTTTGTCGAAGATCCAGAGACGCATAACCAGTCAGAGCTGGTGTTCAACGACCGTCAGGAACTGACACATATTTCTTTTGCCGATGCCGGGGAAGCGTCAGGCGTTGCGGTGACCGAGTTAACCGCGCAGGCCACACCGATTAGCAGCATTCAACCTTTCCTCGAGCAGGAAAGTGTTTTAAGCGACGCGCCGTGGGGCTGGATTGCGGGAGCTGCGTTAGGCGGCGGTGCCATCGGGGCACTGTTGGCAAACGGCGGTGACGGCGAAACTAAAACAAAAGTCATTGATAATACCAAAGAAGTTGAAAGCGCCACGCCGACCTTCTTGCTGTCGGATAAAGCGGGTGACAAGCAGGGCGTGCTGAGTGCAAACGAGATCACGGACGACAGCAACCCAACCTTTAGCGGTACCGGTCAGCCGGGCGCGACCATCCAGATCAAAGACAGCAGCGGCAGCACCATTGCCAGCACCATGGTCGCTAAAGACGGCACGTGGACGGTAATATTACCGACCCAGACGGACGGGGAGCACACCTGGTCGGTCGTGCAGATCGACGGTAGTAAAACCACCTCTGCGGGCAGTATCACCGTGACGGTCTCTACCGCCGATGCCGCCATTACGCTTGCCACCACGGCGGGCGATAACGTGCTCAACGCCAGCGAGCAATCCGCGGGCTTTACGCTTTCCGGTGCCAGTAAAAACCTGGCGCAGGGTACCGCACTCACCGTGACGCTGAACGGCAAAACCTACGCGGCTGAAGTCGGGGCAGACGGCGCGTGGAGCGTTAACGTACCTGCGGCAGACGCGCAGGCGCTGGGCGACGGTACCTGGACGGTTAACGTGAGCGGTAAAGACGCGGCGGGTAACACCGTCAGCGGAAGCCAGACGATTGGGGTGGATACCACCGCGCCAACTCTGTCTGTCGATACCCTCGCACAGGACAACATCATTAATGCGGCTGAGCACAATCAGCCGCTGACCCTGACCGGTAAAACGAATGCGGAAGCCGGTCAGATCGTCACGGTCACTCTGAACGGTAAAAACTATAACACCACGGTGGGCAGCGACGGCACCTGGTCCGTCACGCTTGCCGCGAGCGACGTGCAGGCGCTCAATGAGGGTAATCACACCCTGACGGTTAACGTGAGCGACAAAGCGGGCAACGGCGCGTCCGTGACGGCAGATTTCACGGTGGATACCGCCGCGCCGGTCGTCACCATCCATACCGTGGCGGGCGACGATATCCTCAATATCAGCGAGCAGGGCCAGGCGCACATTATTTCCGGCCAGGCGAGCGGTGCCGCCGCGGGCGATGTGGTCACCGTAACCCTTGGCGGCCAGACCTTCACCGGCGTGGTGCTGGCGGACGGCAGCTGGAGCGTCGGCGTTCCCGCGTCCGTGCTGGGCGCGCTGGGTGAAGGTAACCACACGCTTTCGGTTTCCGTCACTGATGCGGCAGGCAACACCGGCAGCGCCACGCACGGCATTACGCTGAGCGGACACCCGCCAGAATTTACGATTGATGCCATCAGCCAGGATAACGTCCTTAATGCCCAGGAGGCGATGCAGCCGCTGAGCCTGACCGGCACCAGCAACCTGCCGGACGGCACCGCCATCACCGTGACGCTGAACAACGTCAACTATCAGGCCACCGTCGAAAACGGTATCTGGGCGGTCCAGGTGCCGGTTTCCGACGTCCTGAATCTGGCGAACACGCTTTACACCGTCAGCGTCAGCGGTACCGACAGCGTGGGTAACAGCGGTTCTGCCGAAGCGAATCTGCTGGTGGATACCGTCCTCCCGCAGGTCATTATCAATACGTTTGCGGGCGACAACCTGGTCAATAACGCCGAAGCGGGCGTCGATCAAACCCTCAGCGGTCGCGTTACCGGCGCGGCGGCGGGCGATACCGTCACCATCTCCGCAGGCGGCAAGAGCTACACCGCAACGGTTGGCAGCGATCTGACCTGGAGCGTGAAAATCCCGTCAGCGGATCTTCAGGCGTTCG
This sequence comes from Enterobacter sp. 120016, assembly GCF_018383635.1. NCBI lineage: Bacteria > Pseudomonadati > Pseudomonadota > Gammaproteobacteria > Enterobacterales > Enterobacteriaceae > Enterobacter > Enterobacter sp. 120016. The sequence goes on from NZ_JAHAWC010000021.1 coordinate 8,212, forward strand.
GCGACGGGGATTTAACCTTCAGCGCCTCCGTCACCAACGCGCATGGCAATACCGGCACCGGCGAGCGTGATATCAACATCAACGCGGAGCTGCCGGGTCTGCGCGTGAACACCATTTCCGGCGATGACGTGATCAACGCCATCGAACAGCAGCAGGATTTGAGCGTCACCGGCTCCAGCAGCCATCTGGCCGCGGGCACGCAGATTATCGTCACCATCAACAACGTTGAGTACGTCACTGCGGTTAACGCCAGCGGCAGCTGGCAGATCGGCGTTCCGGCGGCGGATCTGCAGGCCTGGACGGCGGGCGGCATGACGGTTAGCGTCAGCGCGGTAGATGCCTGGGGCAATACCGTTGCGGCTGAACACCCGATTGAACTCGATCTGAACGCCGTGGCGGTCACCATTGATACCGTCTCCGGCGACGACCTGCTGAATGCGGCAGAAAAAGGCGTTGATTTAACCCTTTCCGGCCAGACGCAGGGCGTGGAAGCGGGGCAGACCGTGGTGGTGAAATTCGCTGACCAGACCTTCACCGCGCAGGTGCAGCAGGACGGCTCCTGGAGCCTGACCGTACCCGCCAGCGCCATGGAAACCCTGATCGACGGGCGCGCGCAGGTGAGCGTCAGCGTCACTAACGTCAGCGGCAACAGCGCGGACGCCGCGCGCGTGGTCACGGTGGATACGCAGCCACCGGCGATTACGCTCGATAACCTGACCGCCGACAACATCATCAATGCGGCTGAGGCGCAGCAGGATTTAACCTTAAGCGGTACCAGCAGTGCGGAAGCGGGCCAGACGGTCACCGTGACGCTGAATGGCAAAACGTATCAGACCACGGTTCAGGCGGACGGTACGTGGCAACTGAGCGTGCCTGCGGCTGACGTGGGTGCCCTGACGGATGGCATCGTTACCGTGACCGCAACCGTGAGCGACGTGGCGGGCAACGCCAGCAGCGCCGATCGCGTGGGTCTGGTGGACGCGACCGTACCGCAGGTGACCATTAACGACTTTGTCACCGACTCCAACACCGTTAACCAGCTCGCCCATTCACAGGCGCAGATCCTGAGCGGCTCCGTCACCGGTGCGGCAGCGGGCGACCTTGTGACCATTACCATTAATAGCGTCGATTACACCACCGTGGTGGATGCATCGGGCAACTGGAGCCTCGGCCTGCCCGCATCCGTCGTGCAGGGTCTGGCGGACGGCACCTGGACCATCGACGTCTCCGTGACCGACCGATCCGGCAACACCGGAAGCAGTTCGCTGGATGTGGTAGTGAATACCGTGACGCCTGTTATCGGTATTAACACGCTGGCGGCAGACGACGTGATTAACGCGACCGAGAAGGGCGAAGATCTGCTGCTCTCCGGCACCAGCAACCAGCCGGAAGGAACGCGCGTCACCGTTAACCTGAACGGCATCAACTACACCGCCACCACCGACGCCAGCGGTAGCTGGAGCGTGACCGTACCGGCCTCGGCCGTCAGCGTGCTGGGAGAAGCCCATTACACCGTGACGGCGAGCGTCACGGATAGCGTAGGCAACAGCGCCTCAACCTCACACGATGTGCTGGTGGATAGCTCGCTGCCGGTGGTGACGATTAACACGCTGGCAGGCGACAATATCGTTAACGCAGCGGAAGTCGCGGCAGGGCAAACCCTGACCGGTAAGGTGACGAACGCGGCGTCAGGTGACACCGTCACTATTATCCTCGGCGGCCAGACATACACCGCCACCGTGCAGGACGATCTGACCTGGAGCCTGCCGTTAAGCGAGAGCCAGCTTACCGCGCTCGGCAACGGCGACCTCACCGTATCCGCCAGCGTGACCAACGCGCACGGCAATACCGGATCTTCTTCTCTCGACTTCAGCATCGACGCCCAGCTCCCGGGGCTGCGTATTGATACCGTGGCGGGCGATGACGTCATCAACGCGATCGAACACGCTCAGAACCTGATTGTGTCCGGTACCAGCACCGATCTGGCGGCGGGCAGCACCGTGACCGTGACCATCAACGGCAAAGCCTATTCGGCAACGGTACTGGCGGACGGCACCTGGCAGGCGGCGGTACAGGCGGCCGACGTGTCCCAGTGGGCGGACGGTTCGCTCACCATCAGCGCCAGCACGCAGGATGCCTCCGGCAACCCGGTGACCATCGGCACCGTCGTGAACGTCGATCTCGCGCCTGTCGCCATCACCATCAGCAGCGTGACCGACGATAACGTGCTCAACGCGGCGGAAAAAGGCCAGGACCTGGTGCTTTCCGGCACCACCTCCAACGTTGAAGCGGGTCAGACCGTAACCATCACCTTCGCAGGTAAAACCTATACCACGACGGTGGATGCCAACGGCGACTGGACCTGGACCGTTCCGTCTGCCGATCTGAGCGGCCTGAAAGACGGCGACGCCAGCGTGCAGGTCAACGTTACCAACGTGAACGGCAACGCGGCGTCTTCGGCGCAGGAATTCAGCGTCGATACCACCGCGCCGACGGTGACCATCAACACCATCAGCAGTGACAATATGCTGAACGCGGCGGAGGCGGCGCAGGATCTGACCCTGAGCGGCACCTCTACTGCCGAAGCGGGCCAGACGGTCACCGTGACCTTCAACGGTAATCAGTACACTGCGCAGGTGCAGGCGGACGGCAGCTGGACGCTCGACGTTCCGGCGGCGGACATGGCAGGCATCACCGACGGCAGCGCGGCGGTAACGGCGACCGTGTCCGATAAGGCAGGCAACCCGGCCAGCGCGGGCTCCTCGGTGCTGGTCGACACCACCGTACCGCAGATTTCATTCAATATCGTTGCGGGCGACGACGTCATCAATATTGCCGAGCACGGCCAGGCGCTGATCGTCTCCGGCAAGGTGACGGGCGCGCAGGCGGGCGACGTGATTACCGTGACCCTGAACGGGAAAGACTACACCGCCATGCTGGATGCGTCCGGCAGCTGGAGCGTGGGCGTTCCGGCGACGGACGTGGGCGCGCTGGCAAACGGCGACCAGACGATCTCAGCGACCCTCACCGATAAAGCCGGTAACAGCACCACCGCGACGCACGAGTTTGACGTGTCCCTGACCGCGCCGGTGGTGGCCATCAATACCCTGGCGGTTGACGACGTGATCAACGCGACCGAGAAAGGCCAGGATCTGCTGGTGTCCGGCACCAGCAACCAGCCGGAAGGAACCACCATTACGGTGACCCTGAACGGAGTCGGCTATACGGCCACCACCGACGCCAGCGGCAGCTGGAGCATCACCGTTCCGGCGGCAAACGTTTCTGCGCTGGGCGAAGCAAGCTACGTCGTGACGGCGAGCGTAACCGACGCCGCAGGCAATAGTGCGAGCACCGGCCACAGCGTGCTGGTCGACAGCGCGCTGCCGCAGGTCACCATCAACCCTGTCGCCACGGACGATGTCATTAACGCAGCGGAAGTGGCTGCCGGGCAGACCCTGAGCGGCAAAGTGAGCGGCGCGGCGAGCGGTGACACTGTCACTATCTCGGTCGGCGGCAATACCTATACCGCGACGGTTCAGGACGATCTGAGCTGGTCGGTCAACGTGCCGTCCACGGTCTTAACCGCCATCGGTAACGGCGATCTGACGGTGTCAGCCAGCGTCACCAACGGCCACGGCAACACCGGAACCGGCGAGCGCGACATCACCATTGATGCCAACCTGCCGGGTCTGCGCGTCGATACCGTGGCGGGCGACGATGTGATCAACAGCATTGAGCACGCTCAGAACCTGATTATCACCGGCTCCAGCGAAGGCCTGGCAACGGGCGCGGCGTTAACGGTGACCGTCAACGGTAAAACCTACGCCGCAACCGTGCTGGCGGACGGCACCTGGACGGCGGCCATTCCGGCGGCAGACGTCAGCGCGCTGAATGCGGGCACTCTCACCGTGACCGTGGACGGCCAGAGCGCGGCGGGCAATCCGGTTTCCATCAGCCACGACGTGAAGGTGGATCTGGCGGCAGTTGCCATCAGCATTGACCCGATTGCTTCGGACGACGTGATCAACGTGGCGGAGAAAGGCGTGGATCTGGTGCTGTCCGGCTCGACCACCAACGTGGAAGAAAACCAGACCGTTACCATCACCTTCGGCGGCAAGTCGTACACCGCGACGGTGGATGCCAGCGGCAGCTGGACGGCAACCGTACCGTCCGCCGATTTGGGCAGCCTGAAGGACGGCGATGCCAGCGTGCAGGTGAGCGTCACCAACGTGAACGGCAACAGCGCGTCGGCAGGCCGCGAGTACAGCGTGGACGCCACCGCGCCGACGGTGTCTATTGAAATTGTCAGCGACAACAACATCATCAATGCGGCCGAAGCGCAGCAGGATCTGGTTGTTAACGGCGTGACCAACGCCGAAGCGGGCCAGACCGTCACCGTGACGCTGAACGGCGTGGACTACACCACCACCGTGCAGGCAAACGGCAGCTGGAGCGTGACCGTGCCGTCCGCGGATCTGAGCGGTATTACCGACGGCAACTACACCATCAGCGCCGCCGTGTCTGATAAAGCGGGCAACCCGGCCTCTGCGGATCGCGACGTGCTGGTGGATACCACCGTTCCGCAGTTGACCATCCACACCGTTTCCGACGACGACGTGATCAACAGCGCCGAGCATGCGCAGGCTCTGATTGTCACAGGTTCCGTGACCGGCGCGGCGGCGGGCGACGTGGTCACCGTTACCCTCAACGGCAAATCGTATACCGCCACCCTGGATGCCTCAGGCAGCTGGAGCGTGGGCGTGCCTGCGGCGGACGTCACCGCGCTGGCCGCCGGGGATTACACCATTACCGCGGCGCTGACCGATAAAGCGGGCAACAGCAACAGCGCCACGCACGGCGTGGAGGTGAACCTGACCGCGCCGGTGCTGACCATTGACACCGTTTCCGGTGACGATGTGATCAACAACAGCGAGAAAACCCAGGATCTGACGATCTCCGGTACGGCTTCCGGCCTGGCGACAGGCGCGGTGGTGACCGTGATGCTGAACGGCAAAGCGTACAGCGCGACGGTCGATAGCAACGGGAAATGGACGACTACCGTTCCGGCGGATCAGGTGAGCCAGTTGGGCGAAGCGTTGTATACCGTTACCGCATCGGCAACGGACAGCGTCGGCAACAATACCAGCACGTCACACACCGTGAACGTGGAATCGGTTCTGCCGGGCGTAATTATCAACACCATTGCAGGTGACGACGTCATTAACGCGGCGGAGCTGGCGGCCGGGCAGACCATCAGCGGTAAGGTGGTGAATGCCGAAGCGGGCAACACCGTGACCGTGACCATTGACGGTAACAGCTACACCGCAACGGTGCAGAGCGATCTCACCTGGTCCGTTAACGTACCGGAATCCGTGTTGACCGCGCTGGGCAACGGCGATTTGACCGTGTCGGCCAGCGTCACGAACGGCGTGGGCAATAGCGGAACGGGCGAGCGCGAAATCGTGATAGACGCTAACCTGCCGGGCCTGCGCGTGGATACCGTGGCGGGTGACGACGTGATCAACAGCATCGAACATACTCAAAACCTGATTATCACCGGCACCAGCGACGGGCTGGCGGCGGGCGCGGCGCTGACCGTGACCGTAAACGGCAAAACCTATCCGGCGACCGTGCTGGCGGACGGCACCTGGAGCGCGGCGATCCCGGCGGCGGACGTTGGCGCACTGAGTGCGGGCACGGTTACCGTAACCGTTGCGGGCCAGAGCAGCGCCGGTAACCCGGTCTCCATCAGCCACGATGTGACGGTGGATCTGGCGAGCGTTGCTATCAGCATTGACGCCATCGCCACCGATGACGTGATTAACGCGGTCGAGAAGGGCGCGGATCTGGTGCTCTCAGGCACTACCTCGAACGTTGAGGAAAACCAGACCGTCACCATCACCTTCGGCGGTAAGAGCTACACCGCGACCGTGGATGCAGACGGAAAATGGACAGCTACCGTGCCGTCTGCGGATCTAGCCGGTCTGAAAGACGGTGACGCCAGCGTGCAGGTGAGCGTCACCAACGTGAACGGCAACAGCGCCTCGGCGGGCCGCGAGTACAGCGTGGATGCCAGCGCACCGTCCGTGACCATCAATACCCTGGCGAACGACGACATTCTGAACGCCGCTGAAGCGCAGTCCGATCTGACCGTATCCGGCACCACCACCGCCGAAGCGGGCCAGACGGTCACCGTATCGCTGAACGGCAAAGACTACACCACAACCGTCAGCGCAGACGGCAGCTGGACGCTCAACGTCCCGGCGGCGGATCTGGCTGGATTAACCGACGGCAGCGTGACCGTCACCGCATCGGTCAGCGATAAAGCGGGTAACCCGGCGTCCGTGGATCACAACCTGGCGGTAGATATCACCGCGCCTGCGGTGACCATCAACACCGTGGCGGGCGACGACGTGATTAACATCGCAGAACACAGCCAGGCGCAAATCATCAGCGGTACCGCCACCGGCGCGGCAGCGGGCGATAAGGTCACCGTCACCATCGGCGGCCAGACCTACACCACCGTGCTGGACGCGGCGGGGAACTGGAGCGTGGGCGTACCGGCGAGCGTGATTTCGGGCCTCAGCGACGGCACCGTGACCGTCACGGCGTCAGTCACCGACGCGGCGGGCAACACCGGCACCGGCACGCATAACGTGACCGTCGATACCGGTCTGCCATCGGTGGCCTTCAACGCCATCAGCGATGACAACGTGCTGAACGCGGTGGAGAAAGGCCAGGATCTGAGCGTCAGCGGCACCAGCGCTAACCTCGCGGAAGGCACCGTGGTGACCGTGACCCTCAACGGTAAAAACTACACGGCCACAACCGCGGCAGACGGCACCTGGAGCCTGATGGTTCCGGCAGCGGATCTGGCCGGTCTCGGCCAGGCCAATTACACCCTGAACGCGACCGCCACCAACGGCGTGGGCAACAGCGTGAGCAACACCGCGAACCTGCTGGTGGACACCGCGCTGCCGACCGTCACCATCAATACCGTGGCGGGCGACAACGTCATCAACGCGGCGGAAGTGGCGGCAGGCCAGACCCTGAGCGGCACCGTGGCGAATGCCGAAGCGGGCAATACCGTTACCGTCACCCTTGGCGGCAACAGCTACACCGCAACGGTGCAGAACGATCTGACCTGGTCCGTGAACGTGCCTTCTGACGTGCTGACCGCGCTGGGCAACGGCAGCCTGAGCGTGACGGCGACCGTCACCAACGGCCACGGCAATACCGGCGCGGGCGAGCGCGAAATCGCTATCGACGCTAACCTGCCGGGACTGCGCGTGGATACCGTTGCGGGCGACAATGTCGTCAACAGCATCGAGCACGCGCAGAACCTGATTGTCACCGGCTCCAGCGACGGGCTGGCACCGGGCACGGCGCTGACCGTCACCGTCAACGGTAAAGACTATGCGGCGACGGTGCTGGCGGACGGCACCTGGAGCGCGGCGATCCCGTCCACCGACGTGAGCGCGTGGCCGGAAGGCACCGTCAAAATCAGCGTTACCGGCGACAGCTCTGCGGGCAACCCGATTACCATCAGCCACGACGTGACGGTAGATCTGGCGACCGTTGCCATCAGCATCAATTCCATCGCCACCGACGACGTGATTAACGCGGCGGAGAAGGGCGCAGATCTGGTGCTGTCCGGAGCGACCACCAATGTGGAAGCCGGGCAGACCGTGACCATCAGCCTGAACGGCAAAATCTATAGCGCGACAGTAGACGACAGCGGTAACTGGACCTACACCGTACCGTCTGCGGATCTGGCACACCTTAAGGATGGCGACGCCAGCGTACAGGTGAGCGTCACCAACGTGAACGGTAACAGCGCCTCGGCGGGCCGCGAGTACAGCGTGGATGCGACCGCGCCGTCCGTGACCATCAACACCCTGGCGACCGACGATATTCTGAATGCCACTGAAGCGCAGTCCGATCTGACCGTGTCCGGCACCACCACCGCCGAAGCGGGCCAGACCGTGACCGTGACGCTGAACGGCAAAGACTACACCACAACCGCAGGCGCGGACGGCAGCTGGACGCTGAGCGTTCCGGCGGCGGATCTGGCCGCGCTCGGCGACGGCAGCGTGACCGTGACGGCAAGCGTCAGCGACAAGGCGGGCAACCCGGCGTCGGCCGATCACACTCTGACAGTCGACGTGACCGTGCCTGCGGTGACCATCAACACCGTAGCGGGCGACGACGTGATTAACATCGCTGAGCACGCTCAGGCGCAAATTATCAGCGGCACCGCCACCGGCGCGGCAGCGGGCGATAAGGTCACCGTCACGATTGGCGGCCAGACTTACACCACCGTGCTGGACGCGGCGGGGAACTGGAGCGTGGGCGTCCCGGCGAATGTGATTTCTGCTCTGCAGGATGGCACCGTGACCGTCACGGCGTCAGTCACCGACGCGGCGGGCAATACCGGTGCCGGCAGCCATAACGTGACCGTCGATACCGGCCTGCCGTCCGTGGCCTTCAACACCATCAGCGGCGATAACGTGCTGAACGCGGTGGAGAAAGGTCAGGATCTGAGCGTCAGCGGCACCAGCGCTAACCTCGCGGAAGGCACCGTGGTGACCGTGACCCTCAACGGTAAAAACTACGCGGCCACAACCGCGGCGGACGGCACCTGGAGCCTGACCGTTCCGGCAGCGGATCTGGCGGGTCTGGGCGAAGCCAACTACACCCTCAACGCCGCCGCAACCAACGGCGTGGGCAACACCGTGAGCAACGCCGCGAAACTGCTGGTCGACACCGCGCTGCCGACCGTCACCATCAATACCGTGGCGGGCGATAACGTCATCAACGCGGCGGAAGTGGCCGCAGGCCAGACCATCAGCGGCAAAGTGGCGAACGCGGAAGCGGGCAATACCGTCACCGTCACCATTGGCGGCAACAGCTACACCGCAACGGTGCAGAACGATCTGACCTGGTCCGTGAACGTGCCGGAATCCGTCCTGACCGCGCTGGGCAACGGCGATTTGACCGTGTCGGCGACCGTCACCAACGGTCACGGCAACACCGGCGCGGGCGAGCGCGAAATCGTTATAGACGCCAGCCTGCCGGGCCTGCGCATTGATACCGTGGCGGGCGACGATGTGATCAACAGCATTGAACATACTCAAAACCTGATTGTCACCGGCTCCAGCGACGGGCTGGCGGCTGGCACCACGCTCACCGTGACCGTCAACGGCAAAACCTATGCGGCCTCCGTGCTGGCAGACGGCACCTGGATCGCGGCGATCCCGGCGGCGGACGTCGGGGCCCTGGCTGCGGGCACGGTCACCGTGACCGTCGCAGGCCAGAGCGCGGCGGGCAACCCGGTGACCATCAGCCACGATGTCACCGTCGATCTGTCTGCCGTTGCCGTCAGCATCGATGCGATTGCCACCGACGACGTGATTAACGCGGCGGAGAAAGGCGCGGATCTGGTGCTGTCCGGCAGCACCTCGAACGTGGAGGAAAACCAGACCGTCACCATCACCTTCGGCGGCAAGACGTACACCGCGAAAGTGGACGCTGACGGTAATTGGACGGCCACCGTGCCTTCCGCCGATCTCGCGGGCCTGAAGGACGGCGATGCCAGCTTGCAGGTGAGCGTCACCAACGCGCACGGCAACAGCGCCTCTGCGGGCCGTGAGTACAGCGTGGATGCGACCGCGCCAGCCGTGAGCATTGATACGGTCGCTGGCGATAACGTGATTAACGGCAGCGAAGCGGCTGCGGGCGTGGCCATTTCCGGCACCACCACGGCGGAAGTCGGGCAGACGGTCACCGTAACGCTGGGCGGTAAGAGCTATACCGCACAGGTGCAGCAGGGCGGCATCTGGAGCGTGAACGTACCGGGCGCCGACCTGTCCGCACTGGCGGATAATGGCTACACCGTGCAGGTCAGCGTGAGCGACGCCGCGGGTAACCCGGGCAGCGCGGGCAAAGCGATTACGCTTGATACCACGCCGCCGACCGTCAGCTTTAACGTCGTGGCGGGCGATAACGTCATTAACAGCGTGGAGCACGGTCAGGCGCAGATTGTCAGCGGTACGGCAACCGGCGCGAGTGTCGGCGATAAGCTGGTCATCACCATCGGTTCTAACCAGTACACCACCACCGTTGACGCCAGCGGTAACTGGAGCGTGGGCGTTCCGGCCAGCGTGATTTCCGCGCTGAACGACGGCACCGTGACCCTCAGCGCGACGATTACCGACAGCGCGGGCAACAGCAGCACCCAGACCCACGATGTGGTGGTGAACACCGCTTCCGTGGCGCTGACGGTGAACACCGTTAGCGGTGACGACGTCATCAACGCCGCTGAAGCCGGTTCGTCTCTGGTGATTAACGGCTCCAGCGCCCAGCTCGCCAGCGGGACTCAGGTCACCGTGACGCTGAACGGCAAAACCTATACGGCCACCATCCAGAGCGACGGCAGCTGGACGACCACCGTTCCGGCCGCCGACGTGGGCGCCCTGGCAGATGGCGCGAGCTATCAGGTGTCCGTGTCGGCGCAGGACAGCGCGGGCAACAGCGCGTCGGCGACGCACGGCATCAGCGTGGATACCACTGCGCCGGTCGTGAGCATTGCGACGCTGTCGGTTGACGACATGCTGAACGCGGCAGAAGCGCAGCAGCCGCTGACCGTGCACGGCTCTTCCAGCGCGGAGGCGGGTCAGACCGTCACCGTGACGCTGGGCGGCAAATCCTACACCGCAACCGTCGCGAACGACGGGACGTGGACGCTGGATGTTCCGGCAGTCGATCTGGCCGCCCTGAGCCAGGGCGCGCTGACGGTGACCGCCTCGGTCAACGACAAAGCGGGTAATAACGGCCAGACCACGCACACCTTAACGGTCGATACCGTCGCGCCAACCGTGACCATCAGCACCGTGGCCGATGACGATATCGTCAACAACGCGGAGCAGCTGGCGGGCCAGACGATCCGCGGTACGACCACGGCGGAGCAGGGCCAGACGGTGACCGTCTCCTTCAACGGGCACAGCTATCAGGCGACCGTCGGGGCGGACGGATCGTGGTCGGTCTTCGTGCCGGGCCGTGATTTCCTCGGCCTGAGCGACGGGGATTACACCATCACCGCTTCGGTAAGCGACAGGGCGGGCAACCCGGGGAGCGCAACGAACGACGTGACGCTGAACGGCGATGTCCCGACCATCACCATTAACACCTTTGCGCAGGACGATATCGTCAACGCCGCCGAGCACGGTACGCCGCTGGTCGTCAGCGGCACCACCGACGCCCCGGCGGGCCAGACGGTGACCATTACGCTGAACGGTAAAACCTACACGGCGATCGTTCAGAATGACGGTACCTGGAGCTACACGGTAGGCAGCGCAGACGTGACCGCGCTGGCGGACGGCGGTTCGTACGTGATTAACGCGCAGGTCAGCAACACCATCGGCAACAGCGGCAGCTATAACCACAGCGTCACCGTGGATCTCACCGCGCCGTCGATGGGGATTACGATTGATTCGCTGCAAAATGACACCGGCCTGAGCGCGAGTGATTTCATCACCAACGACGCTCAGGTCGTGGTCAACGGCTCCCTGACCGCGCAGCTCGGCAATAACGAGAAGGCGCAGATCAGCCTTGACGGCGGCACCACCTGGATTGACCTGACCGTGACCGGCACCACCTGGCGCTACACCGATGGCCGCACCCTGACGGACGGTACGTATCAGTACCAGGTGCGCGTGATCGATAACGCGGGCAACGTGGGGGCGACGGACAGCCAGGACGTGGTGATTGACCTGACGAAGCCTGTGGCAACGACGATTACGGTCGATTCCATCACCCAGGATACCGGCCTGTCCGGCAGCGACTTTATCACCAGCGACAACCAGATCAGCCTGAAAGGGACGCTCGGCGCGGCGCTGGGCAGCGGCGACCACGCGCAGATCAGCCTCGACGGCGGCGTGACCTGGACAGACGTCAGCGTCAGCGGCCTGAGCTGGACGTACGTCGATGGCCGCACGCTGGCCGACGGGGATTACAACTACCAGCTGCGCGTGATTGACGACGCGGGCAATATCAGCGCCACCGCCAGCCAGGTGGTGACCATTGATACGGTTGCGCCGGACGCGAGCAAAACCATCGCCATCGACAGCATCAGCGACGATACCGGCCTGAGCAGCAGCGACTTTATCACCAACGATACGTCCCTGACGCTGCACGGCTCGCTCGGCGCGACGCTGGCCGACGGCGAGTATGCCCAGATCAGCATCGACGGCGGCGTGACCTGGCAGAACGTGATTGTCACCGGTAACAGCTGGTACTACGTGGATGGCCGCACGCTGGGTAACCAGACCTACGACTACTACGTTCGCGTGGTGGACGCGGCGGGCAACGTGGGTTCAAGCGCCCATCAGCAGGTGACCGTCGATACGGTCGCCCCGGATGCGGCGATTACGGTGACCGTGGATAACATCACCGTGGATACCGGCTTCGACAATAACGACTTCCTGACCAGTTCGACCTCGTACACGCTGCACGGAACGCTCGGCGCCGCGTTGGGCGCGGGTGAATTCGTACAGGTGAGCATGGACGGCGGCAGCACCTGGGTTTACGCCACCGTAAGCGGTACGCAGTGGAGCTACAGCGACACCCGTACGCTGACCGACGGCAGCCATAACTACCAGGTGCGGGTCGTTGACCAGGCGGGGAACGTTGGGGCCACCACCTCGCAGGCGGTGACGGTGGATACCCACGCGCCGCAGTATGGCGTCACCATCGACAGCATCAGCGAAGATACCGGCCAGTCCGGCAGTGATTTCATCACCATGGACACCACGCTGACCATCAACGGTTCGCTGGGCAGCGCGCTGGCAAGCGACGAGCGCGTACAGATAAGCCTGGACGGCGGAAATACCTGGCTCGATACCGCGGTCACCAACCAGCGCTGGAGCTACACCGATACCCGCGATCTGCCTGACGGTGACTACACCTACCAGGTGCGGATTATCGACCAGGCGGGCAACGTCGGCTCCACCGCTTCTCAGGTGGTGACGGTGGACACCACGCCGCCAACCACGGTGGGCACGGTAGTGAGCTATACCGACGGCGAAGGCGAGCGTCAGGGCACCTTTGGCAGTGCGGTGGCAACGGACGATAACTCGCCGCTGATCAACGGTACGCTTAACCGCGCCCCGGACGACGGTGAAATCGTGCAGCTCTATCGTGACGGGGTCCTGCTCGGCCAGGTGACCATGAACGGCAGCGCAAGCTGGTCCTTCCAGGACAACGGCCTGAGCGACGGCAACCACACCTACATTGTGCGCGTCACCGATAAGGCCGGTAACTACACGGAATCCGACGGCTTTGTGCTGAACGTTGATACCAGCATCCCGACCACCACGGCGGCGATTACCGCGCAGACCACGTCGGACACCACGCCGATCGTCAGCGGTACCGTCTCCGCCGATCTGGTGAACGGTGAATACCTGGTGGTCACGGTGAACGGGAAAACCTATACCTCCCAGACGGGCGGTGCGGTGGTGGTCGATCCGGATCACAACACCTGGTATCTGCAGATCCCGGACGGCGATGCGCTGAGCGTGTCGAGCTACAGCGTGACGGCGCAGGTGAAGAGCAGCGCGGGTAACGGCAATACCACCGGCACGGCAACCGGCAGCCTGGTGATTGACACCACCTCGGTGAATACCGACTGGGCAACCACGGCGGGGAACAGTAACAACTCCACCATGACCCTCGGCATGAACAGCAGCGGTCTGTGGAATATCATTGCTAACGGGCAGTCTTACTCCAGCAGCGATAGCTCGACCTATGCCGGAAATACGCTGACCAACACCCGCAGCTACTACGTGGTGAGCCAGACCGCCGCCGACTTTGACCGTAACGGCACGCAGGATATCTTCGCGACGGAAAATACCTACTCGGGCTCTACGCAGGTGATGTGGACCTATGATGGCAGCACCTATAACGCGAGCCAGCTGGCGATGGGGACCACCATCTGGTACGGCGGCGTGATTGCGTACGATAAAACCGGCGATGGCTATCTGGATCTGGCGTACGGCGATGCCGGCATGGACTCATTGACCTACCTGGTGAACAACAACGGCGTTCTGTCGCCGGACGGCACCGGTGGCGAAGGCGGTTTCTACGGTCAGTTCGATTCCGGACGCGAAATCTCCGGCGTCGACCTGAACAACGACGGCACGGTAGATATTGTCCAGCACACCAACCGCAGCGGCGCGTACTCGTTAACCGTGATCAACAACAACGGTAACGGCACGCTCTCTATCGGTCAGAACCTGACCAACGTGTTTGTAGCAAACGCCTCGAATACCACCACGGCGGCGTCCATGACGTGGGCGGACTTCAACGGCGATGGCTACATGGATCTGTACCTGGGCAGCAGCTACAACAACAACGGCGGGGTGATTTACTACAACGACGGTACCGGGAAGCTCTCTGCCACCAAGAGCGCGGTGGAAGCCTCTAACGCCACGGCGGGCTATCTGTCGGTGGCGGTGGACTGGAACGGCGACGGGCAGATGGACATCATCAAGCTCAGCACCTACGGCGGTTCGCAGACGGCGACCCTGTTCACCAACAACGGCTACGGTTCCACCTGGACCTCAAGCCAGCTGGCGTCAGGTATTGCCTACGCGACCGGCGTGGCGGCAGTGGACTACAACTGGGACGGCGCGCAGGATCTGCTGGTCTCTCAGCAGAACGGCAAGGTGGTGCTGGTGCAAAACAGCAAAACCATCGCTGACGGCACCGCGATGCACCTGCACATTGTCGACAGCGAGGGCATCAACGCCTACTACGGCAACACGGTCAATCTGTACAACGCCGCGGGCGTGCTGGTGGCTTCGCAGATCATCAACGCCCAGTCCGGTATCGGATCGAACGATACCTCCGCGCTGGTGAGCTTCTACGGGCTGGATCCGAATGAAACCTATTCGGCCGAGATCCTGAAGATCACCAACGGCGTGTCGGATAACGTCACCTGGAGCGGTCTGGAAGCGGGCAACGGCAAAGAGGGCTACGTCCTGACGGCCGAGGCGGCCACCGGCGGCCACAGCGGGACGATCACCGGGACCGGGTATAACGACACCTTTATCGCAGAGGATGGCACCTATACCTACAACGGTTCCGGCGGCTGGAATACCCATTCCGACTACGACACCTGGAGCAACACCGGTGGGATGGACGTGGTGGATTACCGCAATGCGACCTCCGGCGTTACCGTTGATTTGCGCCTCTCTACCGCGCAGGACACCGGGTTCGGTACGTCACGACTGCTCAACATTGAGGGAATTAACGGCTCGAACTTCGACGACGTCATTACCGGCAACAGCGGTGATAACCAGTTCGAAGGCCGCGGCGGGAACGACACCTTCAACATCGGCAGCGGCGGTCACGATACGTTGCTCTACAAGCTGATCAACGCGTCTGACGCAACGGGCGGTAACGGTCACGACGTGGTGAACGGCTTTACGGTCGGCACCTGGGAAGGGACCGCGGACACGGATCGTATTGACCTGCGCGATCTGCTCTCCGGCAGCGGCTATACCGGCACGGGCTCGGCGAGCTATGTGAACGGCGTGGCCACGCTGGACAGCAGCGCGGGCAATATCAGCGATTACATCCGCGTGGTGCAGAACGGCAGCAATACCGAGATCCAGGTTGACCTGGACGGTACAGGCGGTCAGTTCTCGCCGACCACTCTGGTGACCCTGAACGGCGTGCAGACGGATCTGGCGACGCTGCTGGCGAACCATCAGCTGTTAATTGCGTAAACCAACGGCGCGGGGAGCGATCCCCGCGGTCTTTTGGCGTTTCTTTTACACGAATTGCGTTAACCCGGAGATTATGAAGACACATCCACAGTACGAACCCTGGCTGCAGGGCATGCTTATCATCGCGAAACACTACCGGCTGGATTTCTCAGCGGAGCACGTTCGGGTCACGATTAACCATGAAAGCCAGTCTCCACGCCAGCTGGTACTGGAGGAGATGGCGCGCCAGCTTGGGCTGGGGATGCGTATGGTGGCGGCTGAAGCGGTATCCCTCGATCCGTGGCGCCTGCCGCTGCTGGCGGAATTCACCGGCGGACAAATCGCGGTCATTAACCGCATGGACAGCGAAGGCAACGTCAGCCTGCAGTTTAGCGGCGACGCGGGGCTGGAGACGACCCTGACGCGTGATGAACTCGGGGCGCGGTTAAAAGGGCTGATGGTGTTGCGCCCGCTCGAATCCACGCCGGATGCCCGCGTGGACGATTACATCAAACCCTATGAGAAAAACTGGTTCTGGCAGCTGGCGCTGAAAGACTGGCGACGCTACAGCGACATTATGCTGGTGGCGCTGGTGGCCAACGTGCTGGCGCTTTCCGGCATGGTCTTCTCCATGCAGGTCTATGACAGGGTGGTGCCGTCGCAGTCGGAAGCCACGCTGTGGGTGCTGTTTGGCGGCGTGATGATTGCCATCGTGTTCGAATTCATCATGCGCATGCTGCGCGTGCATATTTCTGACGTGGTGGGGAAGCGCGCCGACCTGCGTATCTCTGAACGCGTTTTTGCCCACGCGCTGCGGATTAAAAACGGCGCGCGATCCAAATCAACCGGATCCTTTATCGCGCAGATCCGCGAGCTGGAGTCGGTGCGGGAGCTGATCACCTCAACCACCATTGCGGCCATCTCCGATCTGCCGTTCTTCCTGCTGTTCGTCTTTATTCTGTGGATGATTGGCGGCCCGCTGGTACTGGTGGTCCTGCTCGCCGTGCCGCTGCTGCTCATCCCCGGCCTGCTGGTGCAGCGCCCGCTGGGGAAACTCTCCAGCGAAGGGATGCGTGAATCCGCCATCCGTAACGCCACGCTGGTGGAAGCGGTGCAGGGCATTGAAGACATCAAGCTGATGCGCGCCGAACAGCGTTTCCAGAACCAGTGGAATAACACCAACGACGTCGCCGCCAGCGTCGGCATGAAGCAGCGCTGGCTGACGGGCCTGCTGCTCACCTGGACGCAGGAGGTGCAGTCCATCGTCTATGCGGTGGTGCTGCTGGTGGGCTGCTACCTGGTTATCAGCGGCGACATGACCACCGGTGCGCTGGTGGGAACCTCGATTCTGGCATCGCGCACTATCGCGCCGCTGTCGCAGATCTCAGGCGTGCTCTCGCGCTGGCAGTCGGCAAAAGTGGCCCGCAAGGGGCTGGACGACCTGATGCAGCGTCCGATTGACGATCCGCAGCACGGCAAGAAGGTGCACAAAGCCCACCTGCGCGGCGACTATAGCCTTGAGGACGTCGGGTTTTATTACGACGAGGAAGAGAAACTCACCGTGCTCAACATCAGCAAGCTGCAGATCCGCGCCGGAGAGCGCGTGGCGGTTCTCGGGCGTAATGGTTCCGGTAAAAGCACGCTGCTACAGCTTCTGGCGGGCATGCAGGAGCCGCAGCAGGGCAGCATCCTGCTCGACGATATTGCCCTCAATCATCTGGACCCGGCCGACGTGCGCCGCGACATGCAGCTGCTTAGCCAGCAGGCCCGGCTGTTCTTTGGCTCCGTGCGGGACAACATCCTGATGGGGAACCCGTTAGCCACCGACGACGAGATTCATCAGGCGCTGGTCAACAGCGGCGCGCTGGAGTTTGTGCGCAAGCAGAAAATGGGGCTGAACTACATCATCAACGAAGGCGGGGCTGGCCTCTCCGGCGGTCAGCGTCAGGCGCTGCTGCTGGCGCGCGCGCTGATCACCTCCCCGAATATCCTGCTGCTGGACGAGCCTACCGCCTGGCTGGACGAAATGAGCGAGAAGCAGTTTATACAGCATCTCCACAAATGGCTGGGGAAACGCCGGACGCTGGTGGTGGCGACGCATCGCTTGCCGATTCTGGATTTGGTCGACCGCATCATTGTGCTGGAAAACGGCACGGTGGTGATGGACGGCCCGCGCGATGCGATCCTGAATCAGCACGGTATGGCGCCGCAGAAAGCCGCGCAGCGTACCGTGACCATGAAGCCAGCGGCGGTTGCCGAGGAGGGCGCGGCATGAATGATTTCTCCCGTTTCAATAGCCGACTGAAGGAGCCACGCCTGCCGCGCTCGTCACTGGTGGCATGGTCGCTGTTTACCCTGCTGGCGGTGTTTATCGCATGGGCAAGCCTGTTCCATCTTGATGAAGTGACGACCGGCAGCGGCAAGGTCATACCGTCTTCTCATGAGCAGGTCATTCAGTCCCTGGAAGGCGGCATTATCCACAGCCTGATGGTGCGTGAAGGTGACATTGTGGAACGCGGCCAACAGCTCGCGCAGCTAGACCGAACAAAAACCGAGTCGAGCGTGCTGGAGAGCGAGTCTCGTCTGAATGCGGCGCTGGCAACGGCGGCGCGCCTGAAGGCCGAGGTGAACGACACGGAGCTTGCGTTCCCGGAAGAGCTGGATGACGACGTTGAGCTGGTTAAACAGGAAACGGCGCTCTACCAGTCCCGTCGTGAGAGCCTCGAAAAAGGGCTGGCCGGGCTGCGTCAGGGCGCCGAGCTGGTGCAGCGCGAGCTGTCGTTGACCCGTCCGCTGGTGACCCAGGGGGCGGCCAGCAAGGTTGAGGTGTTACGTCTTGAGCGTCAAAAAAATGAGCTTGAGAACAAAATTACCGAGATGAAAAACCAATATTACGTTCGCGCCCGTGAAGAGCTGGCGAAAGCCAATGCGGAGATTGAAGCCCAGCGTTCGGTGATGAAAGGGCGTGCGGACTCCCTGACCCGGCTGACCTTCAATGCCCCGGTTCGCGGGATCGTCAAGGATATTGACGTCACGACCGTGGGAGGCGTTATCCCTCCGAACGGCAAGCTGATGAGCCTGGTCCCGCTTGACGATCAGATGGTGGTCGAAGCGAAAATCTCGCCGCGCGATGTGGCGTTTATTCATCCCGGCCAGAAAGCGCTGGTGAAAATTACGGCCTATGACTACTCCATTTACGGCGGGCTGGAAGGGGAAGTGACCATGATTTCGCCGGACACCCTGCAGGATGAGGTGAAAAGGGATGTGTACTACTATCGCGTCTATATTCGTACCGACAGTAACCATCTGACCAATAAGCAAGGTCAGGAATTTCCGGTCTTTCCGGGCATGATTGCTACCGTTGATATTAAAACCGGCAGCAAAACCATTCTGGATTATCTGTTGAAGCCGCTGAACAAGGCAAAAGAGGCGCTGCGGGAACGATAGTTGAATGGCGTTCGGGACACCGAACGCCTGCTGGATTATACGGTTGACGTCACGCTGTGAGCGTGGCGTCGCTCTTTGGGCACAACGTTGATGTAATGCGTAACATAGGCAAAATATAACCCGGCATAATTTTCGACAAGTTCGATAAACGCCGGGTATATCGACATCCGACCATCACCACGATCTTTAAGATAACCCGCCTCCTGTGCCGATTTGATAATTCGGTTGACGTGGATGCGTGAAACAAAAAATTCTTTAGCGAGCGAACTGGCTGAATAGTCAATAACCGCACCGTGAGCAGATTTGTTTTTCATGGCCTGCAGATAAATATAAAGCATAATCATGCGACCGCCATCCTTATCAATAAATAACCCCACTTCCGGTAAAACCTTTCTGAACGTTAATCCCCGAAAAAGATATTCTGCCGCACGGCGGAAGAAGTTGTTTCTCAAAACATCATTATCCAGCAGGTTAACATTAATATTAAATGCGGGGTACAGAATGCTGACGGGCAAAAATGCGCCGGACATATAGCGTTTAAGTTCATTCAAACCTTTTTCGGTTGGCGCGATTCTCGTTTTGCGTCGGTCTTCCGTGCAGCGCCAGGTCCTGATGCGCCCGGTGGTTCTCAGTATCGTAATGATCGCAATAACGCTGTTGGGGCTGGCTATCTTATAGCGAGAACATAACTCTTTTATCTCTGAAACTGACTCCGCCTGATTTCCAAAAATAAAACAACACATGGAGAGAATAATGTTAAACCGTGATTCCTGCAGCATTGTTTTGTAGAAAAGAGGTTGTTTTTTGTAGATGGTATCATTAATTGTGTAGTGCTCTAATATTGCCTCACCGAATCGCGGATTGTTCTTTATAACATCCCTTCGATGTAGCAAGGCCCTGGATGAGACGTGATTATCCATAGCATTTTTCTCGTATTTAAATGAGCCGATAGATGAAGCGTTTAGTCTTCTTTTTCGGAATTCACATTATACCCTGAGAATGAGATGTTTGCCGGTGTTATTTGCAAAGAAAAGTATATTTAAGCCGTAGTGATTAACGCAAAGATGTTCCTGTGAGTTCGGCTGATAAATGTTTCTTAGCCTGAGGCTGTACTGTAAAATTAATGTTTATAACAGGTGCGTTAAATTTTACGCATTCACAAATGGAAATGGTGCTTCAGTGCCCAGGAGCAGGTTATGACCCACAAAATTTCTATGAGAAATGGGGCGTGCGATGAACAAAAATATGTCATCTCAGCCTGCGGTTTTACGTTCCAGGGATATCGTCTGCTCCTTAACCAGTACGGTATACAGGCTTCGCATATTCACTTTGACGGTGATGAGGTATCCCAACAGGATATGGAAAATATCCTTATAAATCAGAATGCTCATATTGTAGCGTTTCTCGGAAAAGGTATCGTCAATCTCCTGGAGAGCCTGAAGCGGCTGGCATCCGTACTCAATACGCTTCCCGTTATTCGACGCGTCACCCTGTATGGTGACATACCGGATGGCTGGCTGTATCGCACCCTGGGCAGTCTTTTAAATAACAGCTATCAATTATCATTGATTCGTATTGCCCGCGTTTCAGATGTCATAACCTGTTCTCATACGCAACATAACGTTTTTAAGGATCGTTCGTACTTATTACGCGATCGCAGCAGGGATAATGCTTCGCAAGAAAACGTAAAATGGCTAACAAAAAGAGAGATTGACGTTTTATTAAATTTCTACCGCGGCATGTCCGTAAAGGAAATGTGCGACGAAATGGGGCTTTCTAATAAAACGGTTTATACCCACCGTAAGGAAGGTGTGCTGAAATTACGCTTAATTAAGCGATGGTTACACGACCCGCACAATTTTAAAGCGGAGGGGGGGATTAAACATCAGCGTCAAAAAAGAGAATTCACGGATAAGGAAACGGAAATATTTAATGCGCTACTTAAAAGAGAGATCTTCCCTGCCTATCAAATAATTACCGATCGTGACAAAAAAGGAGTAGGTTTTGAAATACTGATCCGCTGGAATAAAAACGGTAAAATTGTCAAGCCAGCCAGCTTTCTCACGGATATCTCAAATCATGAGGTATGGTTAAAAATAACCGCGTTAGTTATCCATGCTGCCGTGTCGGGGATCAATAAGTATAATGGCAAATACTATTTTTCAGTAAATATTCCACCTCGCCTGGCTTCAGGGAACGCATTGCCTGATATGGCAAGGAAGGCGATCGACATGCTGCTCAAACCGCAATGGGCCGAAAAGCTGGTCTTTGAATTTGCAGAAGATATTGACGTGACGAAGGACAAAAGGATCCCTGAAACCATGCGGCATTTACGTAATACTGGGTGTCGATTGTTTCTGGATGACTGTTTCTCTAATCATCAAACCATGTTCCCGGTGCGGCAGGTGCATTTTGATGGACTCAAGCTGGATCGGGACATCGTTGAGCATTTTGTGGCAAACGACAATGACTATAACCTGATTAAAGCGATACAGTTTTATAGCGACATGACCGGAACGGACTGTATTGCGGAGGGGGTGGATAGTGAAGAAAAGTTTGAGAAATTAGTCGCGCTGGGCGTGAAAAACTTTCAGGGGTATTATTTATCGCGCGCCGTGAAAGAGGAAGAGTTAGACCGCATGGTGAGGTTGTTTAGCTAAGAAAAAATAAAGCCCCGAAGGGCCTTTTATTATTTTCGACCCAGCAACAGGCCGAGAACAATACCGACCGCACCCGCTGCGACGAGGCCGGTGAGGGGGTTATTTCTGACAGCTTCAGTGACGTCGGAAACGGCATCGCTGGCCTGCGCGGCATATTTTTTAGCCGCACCTTTGACCTGATGCTTAGGTGAATCTACGAATTCACCAAACTGCTGCTGCGCTGAACCTGCAAGTTCATCAAATTTATTTTTTGCTTTGTCTTCTGCAAACTGGGTGTTTTTATCAGTACCGAGATCGGACATTTTCGCCTCCTTTTGTTGATATTTAAAGGATAGCCGCTCTTTGCGGATGTGGGAGACGAAAGGTTAATTTCGGCACCTGGCAGGGCTGTTTTCGGATATATCTCTGTGCGAGGGCTCGCACAGAGAGACGTTGTTATTCGGCAAAACTCAGCAGCGCGTCGCCATCAAGACGATAGCGAACCCATTCGGACTGCGGCAGCGCGCCTATGCTCAGGTAAAAATCAATCGCGGGCTGGTTCCAGTCCAGCACGCTCCATTCAAGGCGGCCGCACTGCCGTTTTACCGCGAGCTGCGCGATATGTTTCAGCAGCGCTCTTCCCGCACCTTTACCGCGATAGTCCGGGGAAATGTACAGGTCTTCCATGTAAATACCGTTGCGTCCTAGCCAGGTAGAATAGCTGGTGAAGAACACGGCATAGCCGGCGATCTTACCTTCACACTCCGCGATCAACGCTTCGGTTTGACTGCCGGTCCCAAAGAGCGTTTCCCGGATCTCCTCCGGCGTGGTAACCACTTCTTCCGGCGCTTTTTCATACACCGCGAGCTCGTAGATCATGGCGTAAATTGCCGCCGCATCTTCGGGACGTGCCTGACGAATGGTGATGCTCATTGTTTTTCCTGTTTTTTAGCCTGTGTTTCGATTGATGGCGTTAAGCATACGGAGTATTGTCCGAAGAATTAAGTGCAATGAAATCAACAAATGATGAATATTATGCATCCGGTGCTGAGACGCCTTGATTTAAACCTGCTGCCCGTTTTCGACGCGATTTACCGCCACCGTTCCGTTCGGCTTGCCGCTGATGAGCTGTCGATGAGCACATCGGCACTGAGCCATGCGTTGTCGCGTTTGCGCATCACCCTTAATGACCCGCTATTTTTTCGGGAAGGGCATCGCATGTCCCCCAGCGTGTATGCCTCTCAGCTTGCGCCTTCCATCGCCTCCGCACTGTCGTTCCTGAATCATGAGCTGACCCCGCAGCCGGAGTTTGACCCGGCCAGCAGTACCGAAAGCTTACAAATTGGGATTACGGACTTTACCGCGCTGTGCATTTTCCCCGCGCTGATGCACAAGCTGCAGCTTGCTGCCCCGGGTTTGCGTTTCGAATTGCGCTATCTGCCGCACAGCCCGGCGCTGACGGAACTGCTGGCGGGCGAAGTGGATCTCGCGCTGGGGTTCAGCACTCAGGATGATATTCGGCACCCGGAACTGGAAGAGATCGGCTGGTTTGAAGATGAGTATGTGGTTATCAGCAGCGCGCGCCGGACGCGTCTGACGCTGGAGGATTATTTCGCAGCCCGACACCTGGTGGTGACGCCATGGAATGAGAAGCAGGGCGTTCTGGACGTGCGGCTCGAACAGCTGGGCTATACCCGACAAATCGCGATCAAAACGCCGTCGATGCTCAGCGCGCCGTTTATCGTTGCGGAAAGCGACCTGCTGATGGCGATCCCCCGTTTTGCCGCTGAGAAGCTGACGGCGGCGGCGTACCTGAGGATTTTTCCTTTACCGTTTTCGATACGCACGTTTGAAGTGAAAATTTACTCGCATAAACGCAGCGGCCAGCGGGGCGCGACCCGCTGGCTTAAGGAGCAGCTGCAAACGCTGGCGCAGGCGCGTCATTCCGGGCTGTCCGGCTCCCAGGAGAGGATGTCGCCGGGTTGACACTGCAGAGCCTCGCAAATTTTCGCCAGCGTATCAAAACGTATCCCTTTCACCTTGCCGGACTTGAGCAGCGACAGGTTTTGCTCAGTGATCCCCACAAAGGCTGCCAGTGCTCTGGACGTCATTTTCTTCTCTACCAGCATTTTGTCCAGATGAACCACGACAGCCATAATTAGATGAACTCCTTATTTTCTTCTTCCGCTTTGATGCCTTCGACCAGGGAGTGAAACGTTACCAGCAGCAAACCGCCTGTTAATAACAGAACAAAATCCCCAAGCAAAAGGGTGACCTGATAGTAATGTCCCGGCCACGCGATCGTCAGCGGGATCAAAAAGCGGCAGACCGGCAGTGCGATCCCAAGGCTTAGCATCGCGATGGCAATCTTGCGAACGCTGTTTGCCAGGGCCCGGGAGAGGATCTGTTTTTGACGAACCTGTCGCGTGACGCTCATTCCCTGCCAGACAGCAAAGGCAAACAGCCCCGCCGGGAGATAAAGGATCGCCAGCAGGAGGATCTGGCGGAGCGGCGAAACCGTCGAAACCGCCAGATCGTCATTCTGAACCTCAGCGAGCTTTAGCAGAGTGGAAATAAAAAACGACTCGCCGGTGAAATAGATCCACAGAGGGGTGACTAATACCAGGATGAGAAAGAGCGGCAGCACCCCTGCGATGAGCACCAGACTGAGTTTATCCCTCGCACCATTCACGTCGAACCTTCCTGAATATTTCATATTATTTTAAGACCAGCATGCTCAAGCATGACATAAGCATCAGCGCGATGGCAATCTTGCCGCCGTTCAGACAGTTAGCTCCGTGTTTCATCCAGGGTTTTGGCCACACGTGATACACGCTAAAGGCAAGATAAGATGCCTGAATCACCCAGGTGAGCATTCTGAAAAAGTAACCTGGAGTATTCAGATGGGTGATAGTTTGCATCATCTCCATGCTATACAGAATTATTCCCACGGTCAGCACTGTGTTCACCAGCCGAAGTTTATACTGCGCGGCCCAGGTTCTGTACGCAAACAGCAGGGCCGAGACGAAGGTCAGTATCGCCCAGAGAATATCAATCCAGTTCATGATGCGCCTCTGCCGTATGAGATGGCTGGGTTAATAGCAGCCGTATGGCCGGGACAACCACCGGCCACGCGGTGTCGGACAGGATCACCACGGCGCTTTTACGCTCTCGGTCGAAGGCAATTGCGGACGCGAATCCCGACGATTCACCATCATGCCATGTGATATCGCGCCCCTGAATGCGCGTGGTGAACCAGCCATAGCCCACGCGTGAATCGGGATCGTCAGTCGCAAACTGCGGCGTCATTGCGTCGCTCCATGCGAGCTGGCCTGCCAGCAGCGACTGAGCGTAATGGGCCATGTCGACAATGGTTGAACGTACGCCTCCGGCAGGGGCAAATGCGTGCATTATCCACGGCGCTTCGCTCAGGCCGGAAGCGGACCGACCCTGGCTGAACGTGGAAGAGGCGGGCGCCGTATCACTGGCGACGACGGAGCCTGTCATGTGCGCCTGAGCGAATATTCGCGTTTGCAGGAGGTCAGCAAAAGATTGATGCGATGCACGCGCCAGCGCCAGTCCCAGCAGCGCGTAGCCGGTGTTGGAATAGTCAAATCCGGCCGGGCGCTCGACGCTGGCTTTATTCACCATGTCTATTAATGTCTCCTCATCGAAGTTCCAGAAATTGTCACGCAGGATGATGGTCTTAATCACCTGAACTTTCTCGGGTAACGACGTCGCCAGCTGCGGAAGGCCGGAGCGATGCGAAGCCAGCTGCGCCAGAGTAATATCGCTCGCCGGGCCTGCGATCTCCGGAATAAGTTCACCGACGCGGGTTTGTGGCGCCGCTTCGCCGCGTCGCTGCGCCTCAATCAGCAGGCTGCTGGTCATGGTTTTGGTCAGGCTGGCGATTTCATACTGTTTTGTAAAATCGCTGCCCCACAGGGCGTACTGCACGCCTTTTGGCGTGATAAGTGCGACGGCAACGCTGCCACGCGCGCCGCTGAGGAGTGGCGTCAGGAACGAGACGATGGTTGCATCACCCGTCTGGCGCGGGGACGGCGTGCTGACGCCCGGCTGCAGGTAGATGCCTGCGGCAATCAGCGACACAAAAACAACCCCTGCGGCTAACAGTCGCCTGCGGCTGTATAAATACTGTTTATTCATGGTCTGTGCCTCAGAACTCGTACTGGATCATTGATGACAAGGTGTACTGCATGCGGCTGTTAACCAGCGGGCTTTTACCCGCTTCATCAAGCAGGTAGGCTGCGCGACCGGTCACCCCAGCCGTCAGATTTTCACTGATGTGCCAGACCAGTTCGCTATCGACACCAGCTTCCTGTAAACCCGATGATGGTGAATAGGCATCAAACCCGGTGCGCTGAGACTGGCTCGCGGTGACGCCATAATGGCGCTGCTGATAGCCGCTGTTCGCCCAGGTGATGTCACCTGCGACCGAAAATTCGACGTCCCGCCCGCGCCAGAGGGTGGACTTTACGCCGCTGTTCACGGTCCTCGCCAGCTGCTGCGTCTCGCCACCGTACCGGTGTTTTTGCGTTGCGCTTAACGCGCGCAGCCATATCGTCCAGTCCTCGCGTTGATAACGCATTTCCGCGCCCGCCATCAGCATGTCGGACATATCGCCCATTCCCTGGAGGTCACGGTTTTTTCGAGTGGAGAAGGGGTAGTTAACTGTCTCTTTTCTACCCTCATCAGAGGCCAGCAGCAGGCTCAGGGCAAACGGGGCGTCGGGGTGAAGTGTCCATGCCAGCCCCTCCGTGGAGAGATCCCATTGCCCCCAGTCTTTACTCTTCAGACTCAGGCCGCCCTTCAGCAGCGGTCCGGGCGCGTAATGCCGCGATCCCGAATAAACGGGACTGACCGCAACGCCCAGACCCGCGTAGCCGGACAGCTCCGCACCGTGTAAGGGGGCGCAAAGCACGATCCCCGCGAGCGAAACGCCATACAGCAGACTTCTTTTCATTCAATGCCTCTCCTGGCAAAGGGTAAGGTGAAGTGCGTGCAGGCTAGCCTGGTGTTTATCGTAAAACAATAAACATTTATTGTTTTACACTAAAATTGGTAGGTATGCTAACGTACTCACGATAAAAAGAGATGCGGCCGGGGAGGAAAGTACGATATCGTAACTCTATGATTGAATGAGAAGTTCGCAGGAACGCCGTCGCAACAGGACGATAAATGATTGATGACATCCGTTATCTGATAGTGTTTGCAAAGATTGCTGAGGCAGGATCCATTTCAGGTGGGGCAGAAGCGTTAGGGCTTACAACCGCTACGGCAAGCACGCATTTATCAAAGCTGGAAAAAAATCTTGGCTGCGCGTTGCTCTACAGAAACACCCGTAAACTCTCTCTGACCCACGATGGCGCAAATTTGCTGGAAACGGCCAAATCGATGCTGGCGCTGTATGAACAGGGGGTCATTGAATTTAAGCAGCGTTCGATATCAACGGCGAATAAGCTTACTGTTTCACTTCCTGCCGTTTTTCTGAAGAGTGCGTTTACCCGCCATCTGGCCGATTTTATAAAACGTCATCCGGGCATTTTGCTGAATATCTCTTACAGTGATACGCGCAGAGATATTATTGCCGACGGTATTGATGTTGCATTTCGAATCGGCGAACTTCCGGACAGTTCACTTAAAGCGCGCCATCTTTTCGTGCTGCCGCGCCAGGTAGTTGCTTCCCGTGGTTTGCTAAGCCATTACCCGGCGATTACGCATCCTGATGACCTGGCGAAACTGCCGTGGATTGGACTCAGTATGAGGCAGAATAACCGGGAATTCCGGCATACATCTGGGGAGGTGGCTGTCGTAACGTATACGCCTGGGGTGTATGTAGATAATGTCGAAGCCGCTTATGCCCTTGCCAGGCAACAAATTGGACTCGCCGCACCTCCTCGCTATTTAAGCGAAGAGGACGTTAAGCGTGGAGAAATGCAGGAAATACTCCCCGACTGGTCATTAGAACCGCTGAAAGTTTATGCCGTCTGGCCTTCTAATATGTCGACCAGCAGTATTGCCTACAAATTGATTAATGATATTTATAACGCGATAGAGTTTCACACGTTATAAAGGTTTTAAAATGCTAAAGAGAGCATGTAACACGCCGTAATAAGCAGCAGTCCGCCCATCAACACGTTAAAGGTACGGATCTGCTGTGTGCTTCTGAGCAGCGTCGACACCTTTTCTCCCATCAATGCCCATGCAGAAAGCGACAGGTAACAGACTAAAAAATAGACCGCTATAAAGATGAATGCTGCCGCAGGGTTTGAGGGTTCGGAAAACATCGCTGCCCCTGAGGCGCACGCGGTCCATGCTTTTGGGTTGATCCACTGCATGACAAAACCCTGAACAAAACCGGGTGCATCCGTTTTAGTTAATAACATATCGGGCCGGGACGACGCTATCTTATAGCCCAGATACATAATAAATAAAGAACCTGCAATATTAAGATACCGGAAAAACACAGGGTATTTTTCGATTGCAGCGTAAAAACCGAAACAAATAAAGATAAGCAATAAAGTAAACCCTATCGTTGCTCCGGAGACAAATGAGAAAGTCTTTCTAAAACCGTGAACGGCCCCTGACGAGATAATCACCATATTAACGGGGCCGGGAGAAAATGAAAGCGTCAGTGAAAATATAAACATTGTGAAAATGAACAGCATTTTATCTCCGTGGGTTGGCTTATCTGCATTAGAGGAGCTGTATTATTAAATCGCGACTTTACTCGTCATGTTTCGGAATACTATCTGGGAACGTACGTCAGAGTAAGTGGCCTTTATCTAAAGGTGTGTTTGATTTTTCACACCGATCGCGCAGGCTGGCAGGAGACTGTAGGCCGGGTAAGCGCAGTGCCACCCGGCAGAAATGGCGGTCAATAAGGGAGAGTCAATTTAACGGCAGGTAGATATCCGTTTGCAGCGCATGTTCCGGCACCTCGTGAATGAAGTTGAGGTAGTGGAAAAATACCGGGGCATCGCGCAGCGTTTCGCCGCTGGCCGGTAGCCAGTCGCGAAACATCGCCCACACCGTGGCGGAAATAGTATCCAGAGAACCCGTGTGACGGCATACGGCGTAACGTCCGCCGTCGATTTCGCCACTGGAAACCCCAAATTCATTTTCTGGTATCGCTTCAGCGATGCTGCCGCAGATATCGAAACGAAAGGCGTCTGCGGGCGTGGTTGCCGGGTCATCCCAGGCAATACCAAACGTGCTGCTTTCGTGTACTGGCGATAGGCCCGTGCTTTTACGCCAGGCAATAAATTTCGCCGCGCTGTCATTAACCCGATCCGGGTTGCCACGGTGCTGCAGCATTGCCACTTGGGTCTGTGGGAAATCGACAATCTTAATTTCCATCGTTTTTTGCTCCTGAAAGGTCATTTTCGGTACGCGCTGGTGCCAGTTCAGCCAGTCCGGCTGCTGCCGAAACTGACGCGGGCTTTTTCCAAACGCGTTTCTGAAGGCGCGACTGAACGATTCAGGGCTCTGGAACCCGGCATCGAGCGCAATATCAATCACCTTATCCTGAGGATTAAACGCCAGTCGCCAGGAAGCATGACGCAGACGCAGCCACTGGATATAGCGATATAAAGGCTGGCCGCTAAACGCCAGAAACTGCCGGTGAAAATGATAAGGCGAGCAGCAGGCTAACGCGCTGAGCTTCTCCAGCGTGAGCGGTTCATCGAGATGGTTGGCGATATAGTCGCACACCATCGTGAAGCGCTCGCGGTAGGCCGTTTTGATTGCATCGTTCATTGCATCCCCCTGATGACCCACTTTGCCTCACCGAACGGCCAGAATCCTGACCGATCTTGCTGATTATGGAGAGGTTATACTGGCGGCATAACGTTGTACGGCAGCAATCGCCCTGTCGTCAAATATACTGTTCAAATAGAAGGTTTACATCTTCAGGAAAGTTAAATACCATACCCCCCTATAGTATCTTAACGGAGGGCGTATGCCGCATTCACCCGAAGATAAAAAACGTATTCTTACTCGCGTCCGTCGCATTCGGGGCCAGGTTGATGCCCTTGAACGCGCGCTGGAGTCGGGCGACCCCTGTCTGGCCATCCTGCAGCAAATCGCCGCCGTGCGCGGGGCTGCCAATGGCCTGATGGGCGAAATGGTTGAAATTCACCTCAAAGACGAGCTGGTAACGGGGGAAACCACGCCGGATCAGCGAGCCGTACGCATGGCAGAAGTCGGCCATTTGCTGCGCTCTTATCTAAAATAAACCCACACACCTGACAAAAAGGGAAGACATGATGAAATCTCGCGCTGCAGTTGCATTTGGTCCCGGCCAGCCGCTCAAAATCGTTGAAATCGACGTGGCACCGCCGAAGAAAGGCGAAGTGCTGATCAAAATCACCCATACCGGCGTGTGCCATACCGATGCGTTTACGCTGTCGGGGGACGATCCTGAAGGCGTCTTCCCGGCGGTACTCGGCCATGAAGGCGGCGGGATTGTGGTGGAGGTGGGCGAGGGCGTGACCAGCCTGAAGCCGGGCGATCACGTGATCCCGCTGTACACGGCGGAATGCGGCGAGTGTAAGTTCTGTAAATCCGGTAAAACCAACCTCTGTCAGGCGGTTCGCGCGACTCAGGGGAAAGGGCTGATGCCGGACGGTACTACTCGTTTCTCGTATAACGGCGAGCCTGTTTATCATTATATGGGCACCAGCACCTTCAGCGAATACACCGTTTGCGCGGAGATATCGCTGGCGAAGGTAAACCCGCAGGCGCCGCTGGATAAAGTCTGCCTGCTGGGATGCGGCGTGACCACCGGTATTGGCGCGGTGCATAACACGGCAAAAGTCAAAGAGGGCGATACCGTTGCGGTGTTCGGTCTCGGCGGCATTGGTCTGGCGGTGATTCAGGGCGCGGTGCAGGCGAAGGCCGGTCGTATCATCGCAGTCGACACCAACCCGGAGAAATTCAAGCTGGCGGGTGAAATGGGCGCGACCGACTTCGTTAACCCGAAAGATCACGAAAAACCGATTCAGGACGTCATCGTAGAGCTGACCGACGGCGGCGTTGACTTCAGCTTCGAATGTATCGGCAACGTGAACGTGATGCGTTCCGCGCTGGAGTGCTGCCACAAAGGCTGGGGCGAGAGCATAATTATTGGCGTGGCCGGTGCGGGTCAGGAGATTAAAACCCGTCCATTCCAGCTGGTGACCGGGCGCGTGTGGCGCGGTTCCGCCTTTGGCGGCGTGAAGGGCCGTACCCAGCTTCCGGGCATGGTTGAAGATGCCATGGTCGGCAAGATC
The DNA here is from genome assembly GCF_018383635.1 of Enterobacter sp. 120016. Taxonomy (NCBI): domain Bacteria; kingdom Pseudomonadati; phylum Pseudomonadota; class Gammaproteobacteria; order Enterobacterales; family Enterobacteriaceae; genus Enterobacter; species Enterobacter sp. 120016. Next base: position 39,358 of record NZ_JAHAWC010000021.1, read on the forward strand.
CAGCTCGACCCGTTCATCACCCACCGTTTGCCGCTGGAGCAGATCAACGAGGCTTTCGATCTGATGCATGAAGGAAAATCCATCCGCACCGTCATTCATTTCGGCGACAAGTAACTCTTCTGCCAGCGGTTTTTCACCGCTGGCGTTTCTTTAATAATCTTCTCTAAAGTGTGACCAGTGCGGCGTTTTTAGCCGTAATCTAAATCCCCACCGTGCCGATGACTATTTAACACGCATGTTTTTACGCATCTTACCTATAAGAGAGTCGACGGTCATGGACAACACTACTTCGATGCAGGCGCAGCGCAAGCTGAGCTTCTTGCATCACATCAGGCTGGTTCCGCTGTTTTCCTCCATTCTCGGTGGCATTATTCTTCTGTTTGCCTTGAGCTCGGGTCTGGCGGGGTATTTCCTGCTGCAGGCCGATCGCGATCAGCAGGATGTCACATCCGAAATTCAGGTGCGTATGGGGCTGTCGAACAGCTCAAACCATCTGCGAACCGCGCGTATCAACCTGATCCACGCCGGTGCGGCAAGCCGTATCGCGGAGATGGATGCGATGAAGCAGAACATCAGCGAGGCGGAAACGCGCATTAAGCAGTCCCAGGAGAGCTTTACCGCCTATATGAATCGTGCCGTGCGCACCGCTGAGGGCGCAGCGCTGGATGAAGATCTCAAGGCGCGATACGACGCCTATATCGCGGGCATGCAGCCGATGGTGAAATTCGCCAAAAACGGCATGTTCGAAGCGATTATCAACCACGAAAACGAAACGGCGCGCCCGCTGGATGACGCATACAACGCCGTGCTGCTGAAGGCGATCAAGATCCGCACCGACCGTGCGAATACGCTGACGGCGCAGGCGCACAGCCGCACGCAGCTGGGCCTGATGTTTATGGTGGGCGCGTTTGCGCTGGCGCTGGTGCTGACGGCGATGACCTTTGTTGTGCTGCGCCGTACGGTAATCAATCCTTTGCAGCGTGCAGCGAAACGTATCGAGAATATCGCCAAAGGCGATCTGACGATGCCGGACGATGTGGCCGGGCGCAGCGAAATTGGCCGCCTGACGCGCGATCTGCAAACCATGCAGCACTCGCTGGAAAACACCGTGGGCACCGTACGTCAGGGGGCGGAGGAGATCTACCGCGGCACCAGCGAGATTTCCGCCGGTAACACCGATCTCTCTTCGCGCACCGAGCAGCAGGCCGCGGCCATCGAGCAGACCGCTGCGAGCATGGAACAGCTGACCGCGACGGTGAAACAGAACGCCGATAACGCCCATCATGCCAGCAAGCTGGCGGAAGATGCCTCCGGCAAAGCCAGTCGTGGGGGACAGATGGTCTCCGGCGTGGTCAAAACCATGGGCAATATCTCCACCAGTTCGAAGAAGATCTCTGAGATTACCGCCGTGATTAACAGCATTGCGTTCCAGACCAATATCCTGGCGCTTAACGCGGCGGTAGAAGCGGCGCGCGCGGGTGAACAGGGGCGCGGGTTTGCCGTGGTGGCGAGCGAAGTCCGAACCCTGGCAAGCCGCAGTGCGAATGCCGCAAAAGAGATCGAAAGCCTGATCAACGAATCGGTTTCGCTGATTGATCAGGGCTCCGGTGAGGTTGTCGCCGCCGGTAACACCATGAATGAAATCGTCGACGCGGTTAAGCGCGTGACCGACATCATGCTGGAGATTGCCGCTGCGTCCGACGAACAGAGTCGCGGTATTGTCCAGGTGAGCCAGGCGATTTCCGAGATGGATAAGGTGACCCAGCAGAACGCCTCGCTGGTGGAAGAGGCCTCCGCGGCGGCGGCGTCTCTGGAAGAACAGGGCGCACGCCTGACTGAGGCGGTCGGGGCGTTTCGTCTGAGCGGTGCAAAGTCGGGCCGGGCGGTGGTGTCTGCGCCAGTGGCGAAGAACGCACCGCTGCGCCCGGCGGCAACGGTTTCCGGGGATAACTGGGAGACGTTCTGAGTGGCGTGTTTTGTCGGGTGGCGGCTTCGCCTTACCCGACCTACTTGTATTTGTAGGCCCTCGTAAGCGAAGCGCCACCTGGCAAAAAAAAGGGACCTTTCGGTCCCTTTTTCACATCTTATTTCTTATCGGGTAACGCGTACGCGATAACGTAATCACCGCGATCCGGCGACTGGCGAGCGCCCCCGGCGTTGATGATGATGTACTGTTTACCGGTTTTCGGCGACACGTAGGTCATCGGGCCGGACTGGCTGCCGACAGGCAGACGGTCTTTCCAGATCTCTTTCCCGGTGGCGGTATCAAACGCGCGCAGGTAGAAATCCTGCGTGCCGGCGAAGAACAGCAGGCCGGACTGGGTAGAGAGCGATGCGCCCAGCGTCGGCATGCCGATTGGGATTGGCATGTGCATACGAATGCCCAACGGGCCGGTATCTTCCACCGTGCCAACAGGGACCTGCCACACCAGCTTGCCGGTTTTCAGGTCAACGGCCGACATGGTGCCGAACGGCGGCTTCTGGCACGGAATGCCCAGCGGCGACAGGAAGCGTTCGCGCATCGCGCCGAACGGCGTGCCGTCCATCGGTACGATACCCATCTCGATGCCGCTGGCGTTTTTCGCCACGTTAGCGCGCGGCACCATGTAGTTTGCCAGGCCCAGGCGCATATCGTTGACGAACATCAGGCTGTTGTTCGGGTCAACGGAGACGCTGCCCCAGTTCATCCCGCCGAGAGAGCCAGGGAACTGCAGGGAGCGGTCGAGACCCGGCGGGGTGAAGACGCCCTGATGACGCATCTCTTTAAACTGAATACGGCACAACAGCAGGTCAACAGGCGTCGCCCCCCACATGTCGGATTCGGTCAGCGTCTGGTTGCCAATCATCGGCATGCCTACGGAGTACGGCTGGGTCGGAGAGTAGCGTTCACCTTCAACGTTACCCGCCGGAACAGGACGTTCTTCAACCTTCGCCACCGGCTTGCCGGTTTCGCGGTTAAGCATGAAGATCATGCCCTGCTTGCTGGTCTGCACCAGCACAGGCGTGGTGCCGCCTTTACCGTCGGGCAGATCGTACAGCAGCGGCTGGGAAGGCAGGTCGAAATCCCACAGGTCGTGGTGGGTCGTCTGGAAATGCCAGCGCACCTGACCGGTGGTCGCGTCCACGGCGACGATGGAGGAGCTGTATTTATCGTCGAGCGCGGTACGTTCGCCCGCCCAGAAATCCGGGGTGGCGTTGCCGGTTGGCAGGTAGATCAGGTTCAGCTTAGCGTCGTAAGACATCGCTGACCAGACGTTCGGCGTGCCGCGCGTGTAGGTCTGGCCTTCCGGCGGCAGGCCGGTCAGATTCGGATTACCCGGATCCCACGCCCACGCCAGCTTACCGGTGTGAACGTCGTAGGCGCGCACCACGCCCGGCGGTTCGCCGGTGGAGAAGTTATCCGCGACGCGACCGCCGACGACAACGACATTGCCGGCGACCAGCGGCGTGGAGGTCTGCTGATAATAGCCGGGCTTAATTTCGCCCATGCCGACGCTCAGATCCACGGTGCCATGGTCGCCGAAGTCTTCGCAGACCTTGCCATTATCCGCGTTGATGGCAATCAGGCGGGCGTCGGTGGTCGGCAGGAACAGGCGGCGAGGGCATGCCGCAGGCGGTGTCTCTGCCTGTGACGTTGTCACGCTGGAGCGTTCTTCAAAATAACCCAGACCACGGCAGCGCTGCCAGTTAGGGGCCGTGGCTTTAGAATCATAACGCCATTTTTCTTTACCCGAATCCACGTCCAGCGCCAGCACCTTACTGTATGGGGTACAGACATACAGCGTGTCGCCAACCTGTAAGGGAGTATTTTGATCTTCCGCGCCGGAGCCGTTGCTCTGCGGAATATCGCCGGTGTGCGCAACCCAGGCGACCTTCAGATCGCTGACGTTTTGCTTGTTAATCTGGTCCAGCGCGGCGAAACGATCGCCGTGGGTGGTATTGCCCCAGTGCTCCCAGTTCTTTTGCTGCTCGCCGGGTGCGACGGGTTTAACCGGAACGGGCTCGTTCGCGGCGACGAGGGTTTGTGGCTTAAACATCCAGCCCAGGCTGACCAGCATGGCCACCGCGAGCACGGCCGCGACGCCAAAAGCGGGCGCCTTGTTCGCGGCGCTGCGGTTCGCAGCACGCAGGAAAGGCCAGACGATGGCGCAGAGGAAGGCCAGTACGGCAAAGGTAAACAGGCGAGAGAAGAGCGGCCAGAAATCCCAGCCCGCATCGCTTACCGCCCAGAACAGCGAGGCAATAAACGCGATGCTGTAAAGCACGATCCCGCTGGTGCGATTGAGGAAAATCAGGATCGCGGCAATCACCATGACCACGCCCATTATCAGGAAGTATCCACTTCCGCCTACGGTGGCGAGCTTAAAGCCCAACCCGCCGACCGCCAGACCGATGAGCATCATCAGTCCGGCAAGAAGCCACTGCAGAATACGAGGTATCCCGCGCGGCGCGCTGCCAAATGCCATGTCTTTCTCCTTTCGATTCCCCCGCCGTGTCGGGTGTGTACCAGTTGGGTAATAATGGCGGGGAGAATAATGATTAATACGTGTGAATTCGGTTTTATAAAATGATTTGCGAACCATTTGGTGAATTCACCGTTATGATAAAACTGTTAAATTGTTTTACGCAATTGTTAATGGATTATTCCGCATTATTTGATTAACGCACGGGCTAGTCCCCTCGCCCCTAAGGGGAGAGGGTTAAGGTGAGGGGTGAAAAAGGTTTTATACCGGCATTGATTTGCGGATAGCGCTCAGCAGCGTCTGTGCGCCAGTAGAAAGTGGGGTATCCACCCGGGTCAAAATGCCGATGGGTTCCCCGGCTCCCGGAGAGGTAATCGGCAGGGCGATCAGCGTTCCCTGGCGTAAATCATCTTTTACCGCGCCGGAGGGGACGAACCAGACGTAGTCATAATCCAGGGTGAGCTGGCGTGAAAGCGAGGCCGACAGCGTTTCGATACATCCTGAAGGCAGCGTACACCCCTGCATTTGCAGCAACGTTTCAGCGGTCTGGCGTGGCACGGTCCCTTTCGGGCACACCACAACCGGCCACTCCATCACGCGGCTAAGCGTCACCGTGTCCTGCAGCAGGGGGTGATTGGGACGAACCACCAGCTTCAGGGACTCCAGGAACAGCAGTTCGTAATTGAGACCGCCCATCAGTTCAGGGTCGGACATTCGACCGATACCGATATCCAGTTCGCCTGATTTCAACCCCGCGAGCAGCATGGTGTTATTCATGGTGGCAACCTGAATAGTGGTATGCCGCTGCTGCTTGTGGAACTGGCCGATAACCGGCGGAAGAATGCCCAGCGCTGCGGTCGGCAAAGCACCCACGCGCACCACCTCACTGGATTGTTCTTCTTTTCGATGCAGGGACTGGCCTGCGGTATTGAGCGCATCCAGCACTTTAACGGCGTGCGTGAGGAACTGTTCGCCCACGATGGTAAGCTGCGCCCCCAGCCGCCCGCGGTCAAAAAGACGGGCACCGGTCAGCTGTTCCAGCTCGTTGAGGGTTTTCGAGAGCGCAGGCTGGCTCAGGTTAAGGGTTTCAGCCGCACGCCCCAGCGTTCCCTGTTGAGCGACGGCCACAAATGTATGCAAATGGCGCAAGCGTATGCGCTGACTGAACAGACCATTTTTTTCCATAGGCGATGTTAAAAACAGAGCGATGCGGGTGACAAGTTAAGTTGTTTAATTTTGATAACCTGATAGCAAAATATTTTTAACATTTGATCTGTTTGAGTTACAACATGTTTTTTGGCAGGGGAATAAAAGCGAACGTCCTTGTTCATTTATTGCTCATTGCGGAAGGGGGATCGCTAACTGGATTAGATCACGCCGTCACCGCCGTCAGAGCACCACACCTGGCCGGACGTAAAGGAACATTCATCCGAGGCCAGCGTGACGTACAGCGGCGCAATCTCGACGGGCTGGCCGGGACGTCCCAGCGGCGTGTCGCCACCGAACTCCTTCACTTTTTCCATCGGCTGTCCGCCGCTCGACTGCAGTACCGTCCAGTAAGGGCCAGGGGCAACCGCGTTGACGCGGATCCCTTTCGGACCCAGCTGTTTGGCTAAGGATTTAGTAAACACCGCCAGACAGGCTTTCGTTTGGGCATAGTCCAGCAAAACGGGGCTGGGCTTCACCGCCTGAACGGAGGAGGTATTAATGATAACGGACGAGGCTTTCAGGTGGCGCAGGGCCGCCTTGGTGATCCAGAAAGGGGCGTAGACGTTGGTTTTAAACGTCGCGTCAAAATCCTCGGTGGTCAGTTCTTCAAGCGATTCACGGAACTGCTGACGCCCCGCGTTGTTGACCAGAATATCCAGCCCGCCCAGCTTCGATACGGCTTCTTCGACCAGATTCTGACAGAACGTTTCGTCCCGGACGTCCCCCGGCAGCGCGATGGCCTTGCGGCCTTCGGCTTCGATCAGCTCGATGACCTCAGAGGCATCTTTTTCTTCTTCAGGCAGATAGTTGATGGCAACGTCAGCGCCTTCACGCGCATAGGCGATAGCGACCGCGCGACCAATACCGGAGTCACCCCCGGTAATCAGCGCTTTTTTGCCGGCGAGGCGGCCATGTCCTTTGTAGCTTGTTTCCCCGTGGTCGGGTACAGGCTGCATTTCTGATGCCAGTCCCGGCGGCGTTTGCGGCTGTTCCGGGAACGGGGGCTGCGGGTAAGCGTTCGTACGTTGTTTTGTATCACTCATAGCTGACTCCTTAAGCCAAGGGGTGAGATTTGATGGATAACTGCAGCGTTAACGCTTCGCTGAATTATTTCTGCAAACGATCGACACGGACGACGGCAGGAGATGATTTTTTATCAAGCGAACCGTTGATGCTGATCATCTGGTCGGGTTTTACCGTTCTGCCGTCGAAAACTGCCTGGGGAATAATAACGTCGATTTTTCCGGTTTTATCCTGAAATACAAACTTATCGCCGCTGCCGTCAATAAGATTACCGCGTAATGAAATTGTCGCGCCATCGTGCATTTGTTTTGCCTGATCGATGGTCATAATACGCGCGTCGTCGGTTCCGCGATACCCGCTATCAAGCGCGTGCGGTGGAGGTGGCGCTTCGCCTTTTTGTAAACCCCCGTTATTATCTGCCCATGCGGCCGGAACCAGAAATATCAATAAAGCGGAAATAAGTGATAATTTCATCCGATATCCTTCATTTTGGGTGTCTTGACTTATTAAGTATTGTTGCTATTCCTTTATGTGGCAAATGTGATAAGTCCTAAAAACATTCGCGTTAGAAATCAAAATTATCGGATAATAAGCGAAACGGTGACGACGGCCATGAAGCGTGAAAAAGAAAAGTTACCCGGGATAGATGAGCGTTACCGTTTGCTGACGTTTGAATACGCGTTTCGTCAGGTGGGTTTTATTGTTCTTTTGGCTATTATCGTCGCGGCCATTGCCGGTCTGTTTTCCAGCGGAATGGTCAGCGACACGGTCAAAACGAATGCCGCTAAATCACTGACCATAAACTATGAACGCTTTGGACGACGGGAAACAGAGACGCGGATGCAGTTCGCGTTTCCGGTAAGCACCGAGGGGAGGTATACCCTCAGCATAACCAGCGAGAGCAGCGATGTTTATGAGCCCGGCAGCGTCTGGCCGCAGCCGGACATCATGTTCAGCCGCGGGAAGACCCTCTTTTTTGTCTATAACAATCTGAAAAAGTCAGACAGCTTCTCTGTGTTACTTTTCACGACACCGTCCAGAGCCGGTAAATGGAACACCGTCATCCGCATCAACAGCGAGCCGGAGATTAACCTCTGGCAATTAATTTACCCCTAGGAGGCAGATATGGATATGGTCTTTCGCGCGCTGGCTATTTATCTGTTCCTCATGGTGGTATTTAAGGTGGCCGGGCGTCGCGCGCTGCTGCAGATGACCAGCTTCGATCTCATTCTGCTCCTGATAATTAGTGAAGCCACACAGCAGGCTCTCCTTGGACAAGATTTTTCCGTCACCGGCGCGATGATTACCATTACCACGCTGGTGGTGGTTGATATTATATTCGGGCTGATGAAGAAGTATTTTTCCCCGGTAGAGAATATTCTGGATGGCACGCCCGTGATTCTTGTCGAGAACGGCATGCCGTTAGCCGATAAGCTGAAAAAAGTCGATGTCTCCTGCGATGATATTCTGGTGTCAGCCCGGCAGAATAATGGTATTACACAAATAAGCGACATTAAATATGCCATACTTGAGCGCAATGGACATATTTCAATCATTCCTTTCGAGAAATAAGAGGCGGCAAGATGAGCAATCTTTTTCACGACAGCAATAATACCGTGGGTGAACTGACCAAAAAAATGGCGAGCAAATTAACCGATCTCGGGCTTCGCTTAACCACCGCGGAATCCTGCACGGGCGGCAAGCTCTCGGTGGCGCTTTGCGCAGAGGAAAACACCGCCGAATTTTATGATGTCGGCCTGGTCGTGTTCAGCGACGAAGCCAAAACGCGGATCCTCGGCGTGCGCCCTGAAACGCTTGCACGGTATACCGCCGTCAGCGAACAGACGGTTACCGAGATGGCCGCCAGTATCCGCGACATCGCCCAGGCGGATATCAGCATCGCCATCAGCGGCTACGCGGGCCCGGAAGGAGGCGACGACGGCACGGCGGCGGGGACGGTCTGCTTTGCGTGGAATATACACGGCGAGACGCAAACCCGCACCGTGCTTTTCTCCGGTGACTGTCAGGATGTGGTGGAAAAAGCGGTGCATTTCTCGCTGGAGGAGCTGCTGGCAGCATTGTCGGACGGGAATAACGGTTAAACTCACGGGAGGTTCTATGGCTGTCATAGTGATTACCGGCGGAACGGCGGGCGTGGGAAAAGCCACGGCGCTGCACTTTGCAAAGGCAGGTTACGACGTCGGGCTCATCGCCCGCGATGAAGCAAGCCTGCACTCCACCCAGGAGGAGCTGCGGCGCTTTGGCGTTAATGCCCACGCCGTGCAGGCGGACGTCGCCGACAGCCAGGCGGTGGTGGAGGCCGCTAATGAAATTGAGTATCGCCTCGGCGCGATTGATGTCTGGGTGAACAACGCCATGGGGGCCGTCCTGGCACCGTTTCGAACCCTTACGCCGGATGAGTTCCGTCGCGTAACAGACGTGACCTACCTCGGCTACGTGAACGGCACCCGCGCCGCTCTTGAACTCATGGTTCCGCGCGACAGGGGCGTGATTATTCAGGTGGGCTCCGCGCTGGCCTACCGTTCCATTCCATTGCAGTCAGCCTACTGCGGGGCCAAAGCGGCGATCCGCGGGTTCACCGATGCGGTGCGTACCGAGCTGATGCATGAGAACAGCCGGGTTCAGCTTTCGATGGTGCAGATGCCGGGGCTCAATACCCCGCAGTTCGAATGGGCGAGAAATAAGTTCGCCTGGGCGATGCGCCCGGTGCCGCCTGTCTTTGAACCTGAGGTGGCCGCCAGCGCCATTTTCAGGGTGGCGCAAAAACCGGTACGCGAGCTGTGGGTGGGCAGCAGCACCATCCAGTCCATCGTCGGGCAGTTTTTCTTCCCCGGTTTTCTGGACCGGCTGATGGTGAAAAAGGCCTGGGAAGGCCAAATGACCGACGATCTGAACGCACCGGATCGCCGGGACTATCTCGACCAGCCGGTTAACGACCTGCACAAAATCCACGGCCGTTTTACTGACGAGGCGAAAAACCGCGCGCCGTCCGTTACCTCCGGCATGCCGGGTAAAGTGGCGCTTGGCGCCCTCGCGGTGGCAGGGATAGTGGTGACGCGTCTGATAACCCGCCGGAAACCGTAATCAGCGCAGCGCGCTCCGGTGCGTCCAGAACCAGCGATAGCCGTAGCCGCCAAGACCGAGCTGAACGGTTTTGCCGCAAATCAGCGCGTCATCGTAGCGCTTGTCCTCGAGACAGGCGGTCCAGGTGGCGTGGCGGATCCCTTTTGCGGTGAACTGCACCGGCTGGTCGCTAAAGTTGACGAAGGTCAGGATGCTGCGCTCGTCGGTCTCGTAATAGATCCCCAGCACCGCGTCATCATCGATTGTGATAAGGCGAAAGGGCGCAACGGCAATTTCGGGGAACTCCGAGCGGGTATTGGCAATATCGATTATCCTGTGCAGGAGCGAGTTATGGCGAAGCAGCGAATCGGCAACGTTGATTTTCTGATAGCGGTAAGGGCCGTGGTCGATAATTGGCGCGATAAATTTTTCAGGGTCGGCCGCGGAGAAACCGCCCCCCTGTGACCCCGCCCACTGCATTGGGGTGCGAACGGCGTAGCGCTCCTCCAGCTCCAGGTCGTCACCCATGCCTATCTCGTCGCCGTAGCGCATCACCGGGACACCCGGCAGGGAAAACAGCACCGCGTGGCAGAACGCCAGCCGCTTCCGATCGCCGTTGAGCATCGGCGCCAGTCGGCGGCGGATCCCGCGCTGATAGACGTTCATCTCTTCGTCAGGGGCGAACGTGTCGAGGACAAACTGTTTGTCTTTCTGACTAATGCCTTCCAGATCCAGCTCGTCATGATTGCGCAGCCAGTTAGCAAAACAGCAGGCATCGGGCGGGACGATCATCTTCTTCACCGCATTGCGCAGCGGGCGGGCGCTTTTCCTGGCCAGGCTGACGTAGAAATACTTGTTGAGCCAGAAATTCAGTACCAGATTCAGGCGGTCATTATTGCCGAAGTAGTCCTGATAGGCTTCCACCTCGACGTCCACTTCACCCAGCAGGATCGCGTCCGGATTGCGCTGTTCGATAAGACGCCGCATATGTTCGAGGATCCACAGGCCCTTTTTTTCATTACCGTTTCCCGCCTGCGTGGTGAGGTGGGACGCGGCGTCGAGGCGAAATCCCGACACGCCCAGCTTGAGCCAGAAGAGGATGATGTTCTCAATCTCTTTTAGCACCGCGGGCGAGGTGAGGTTCAGATCCGGCTCGTGGCGATAAAACATGTGCCGGTAGTATTGTCCCGCCTCGTCGTCCCAGGTCCAGATGCTCTTCTCGACGCCGGGGAACATGGGGGGCGTATCGTCCTCGTCGTTATCCGACCAGAGGTAATAATCACGATAGGGTGACGCCGGGCTGCGGCGCGCCTGCTGGAACCAGGGATGTGCGTCCGACGTGTGCTGGATTAGCAGCTCGATAATCACCTGCATGCCCAGCTCGCGGGCCTGTTCGATAAAGGCGATGATATCGGCCAGTTTTCCGAAGCGGGGATCCACCTGGAGGTGGTCGCTGACGTCGTAGCCTTCATCGAGAAAGGGCGTGAGGTAAAACGGCGTGATCCAGATAACCGTCGCCCCCATGCGGCGAATATAGCGCAGCTTGGCCGCTATCCCGGCGATGTCCCCGCAGCCATCGCCGTTCAAATCATAAAATAGCGCGGTATCAATCTGATAAATAATGGCTCGTGTATGCCAGTCGGTCATAGCGTTCCTCAGTGATAGCCTTCAGTATCCGACACTTTGCCCCGGAAGACGTAGTAGCTCCAGGCGGTGTACACCAGGATCACCGGAATAATCAGTAATGTTCCTACCAACATAAACAGCTGGCTGGCAGGCGGGGCCGCGGCTTCCCACAGGGTGATGCGCGGCGGAATAATGTTCGGCCAGAGGCTGATACCGAGCCCGCTAAACCCGAGGAAAATAAGCCCCAGCGTCAGCAGGAAGGGGCGAGAGTGGCTGTCCGGGTTGCGGGTCAGGCGCCAGATCAGCACGCTGAAAAGCCCGACCAGCAGCGGAACCGGCAGGAACCAGAAGAAGTTGGGCAGCGTAAACCAGCGGTCGGCCACGTACTGCCAGCCGAGCGGCGTCCAGATGCTCACCACGGCGATGACGACCATCAGCGCCAGCAGCACGTGGCGTGTCAGCTCGCGCATGCGGATTTGCAGCGCGCCTTCGCTTTTCATTATGAGCCAGGTAGTGCCCAGCAGCGTGTAGGCGACGACCAGACCGATACCGCAGAAGAGGTTGAAGGGGGTGAGCCAGTCAAGCGCGGAGCCGACAAAGCGTCGGCCCTCAACGTCAAAGCCGTTGATCATTGCGCCCACGACGATGCCCTGGCTGAAGGTCGCGAGCAGCGATCCGCCCGCAAACGAGTAGTCCCAGAACTTTCGGTGTGACGGCGTGGCTTTAAAGCGAAATTCGAACGCCACGCCGCGAAAGATCAGGCCAATTAGCATGGCGGTAAGGGGAATGGTCAACGCATCCACGATCACCGCATAGGCCAGCGGAAAGGCGCCGAATAACCCTGCGCCACCGAGCACCAGCCAGGTTTCGTTTCCGTCCCAGACCGGCGCGACGCTGTTCACCATCACATCCCGCTCTTTCGCATCGCCCACGAAATTAAACAGCAGGCCAATGCCCAAATCAAAGCCATCCATAATGATGTACATCAGAGTGGCAAAGACGATGATGGCAAACCAGATAACTGAGATATCGACGCCCATCAGGTTCTCTCCTCTTCAGGAACAGACTCAGCGGCAGACAGCGGACGGGCGGGCGTGCCCGAGGTGTTTGACGTCAGCGTATCGACAGGCTGCGGCCCTTTCTTAATCAGCCGAATGAGGTAAACATAGCCCACGCCAAACACCGACGAGTAGACGACGAAGAACGCCAGCAGGCTGATGCTCATCTGCAGGGTGCTGTGCAGCGATACCGCGTCGATGGTGCGCAGATAGCCGTAGACCACCCACGGCTGGCGGCCCACTTCGGTGGTCACCCAGCCGGCGAGCAGCGCCAGCAGCCCGGCAGGCCCCATGAAGAGGGCAAACCAGTGGAACGGGCGAGAGTGGTAAAACCGATGACGATAGCGCAGCCAGACGCCAATCAGACCGAGAGTAATCATCAGCAGCCCCATCCCAACCATGACGCGGAACGACCAGAAAACGATGGTTGAGTTTGGGCGATCTTCTTTCGGAAAGTCTTTCAGCGCCGGAACCTGCTTGTCCAGGCTGTGCGTCAGGATAAGGCTGCCGAGTGCGGGGATCTCCAGACCGTATTTGGTGCGCTCCTCGTCCATATCCGGCAGGCCAAACAGCAGCAGCGGGGTGGCCTCACCGGGCGGGTTTTCCCAGTGCCCCTCGATTGCGGCAATTTTGGCCGGCTGATGCTCAAGCGTGTTCAGACCGTGCATATCGCCCACGACCGCCTGGATGGGGGCGACCAGCAGCGCCATCCACATCGCCATGGAGAACATGGTGCGCACGGCGGGCGTATCGTTACCGCGCAGCAGGTGCCATGCGCCCGACGCGCCGACAAACAGCGCGCTGCTCAGAAACGCGGCGATAGCCATATGAATAAGCCGGTAAGGGAAGGAGGGGTTAAAGACGATCGCCAGCCAGTCCTGCGGGATAACCTGTCCGTTCTCAATAGTGAAGCCCTGCGGCGTATGCATCCAGCTGTTGGACGCGAGGATCCAGAAGGTCGACATCAGCGTGCCGAGCGCCACCATGCAGGTTGAAAAGAAGTGCAGGCCGGGGCCGACCTTATTCCAGCCGAACATCATGACGCCAAGGAAACCGGCCTCGAGGAAGAAGGCGGTTAACACCTCATAGGTCAGGAGTGGGCCGGTGATACTGCCCGCGAACTGGGAGAACCCGCTCCAGTTGGTGCCAAACTGGTACGCCATGACCAGCCCGGAAACGACACCCATCCCGAAGTTAACGGCAAATATCTTGAGCCAGAAATGGTACAGCGATCGCCAGACGTCGTTTTTGGTGCGCAGCCACATGCCCTCCAGCACCACCAGATAACTGGCAAGGCCGATGGTGATCGCAGGAAAAAGGATATGAAACGAGACGGTAAAAGCGAACTGAATTCTGGCCAGATGGAACGCGTCGAGTTCGAACATGGTCCGTACCTCTGAAACGATGGGGCACGAGAATTGCCGGGCAGTTTATGGCTGCCCGGCAAAACCGATTACGGTTTAGTCTTACCGGCACCCAGCTCGGCACCGGTCAGCGGGTCGGAATGTGGATCGGACTTCGTGCGGGCGGACATCGCCTTGACCAGGGTTGCCTGTTCGGTCGTGAGCGTAACGCTTGCACTGCCATCGCCGCCGTCAACCGCAGGCTGGGGGGACTCAACGTAATCGAAGTGTTTATCGCTGTTCCAGCTTCCGCGAACCTCTCCACCTTCTGACATATTGTAGTACTTGTTGGTGAATTCCTCGATTGGCGGCAATTTCCCGGGCGGGAAATTATTACGGATGGACTGCAGCGCCTTCTCAAAGGATAGCTGATGCGCCGCCTCGCGCGTCATCAGAAACGCCAGCGCATCCTTTACGCCGGGATCGTCGGTCACGTTGATCAGCCGTTCATAGATGATTTTCGCTCGGGCTTCCGCTGCCACGTTTGAGCGCAGGTCCGCCGTCGGCTCGCCGATGGTGTCGACGTAGGCCGCGGTCCAGGGCACGCCCGCCGAGTTAGTGAGCGGGGTGCCGCCACCGTAGAGCAGGGAAGTGATGTGGCTGTCATTGCCGTTTTCGGTCATGGACCGATACAGCTCAGCCTCGTTTTCCACCCCTTCCGCCAGCGCGCCTTTGGCACCTTTGTTCAGCATACCGACCAGGGTACCGATGATTTCGAGGTGGCTAAGCTCCTCGGTGGCGATATCCATCAGCATATCTTTACGGCCCGGATCGTCATCGCTCAATCCTTGCGTAAAGTACCGGCAGGCGGCAGCCAGTTCGCCCTGCGGCCCACCAAACTGTTCCAGTAAAAGGTTGGCGAGGCCAGGGTTAGGTTCAGCAACGCGGACCGTGTATTGCAGCTGTTTGACGTGTCGGAACATGGCGATTCTCCCGGATTATTTTTTCGCTTCGACGCCCGATGCGTCAGAACGCAGCAGGAACTGTTCCGTGGTCTGCGGAATATGACGAATCAGCCAGTCGGCCATTTCGCGTTCTTCCGCAAGAATCGTCTCGATGGCAGGTACAGAGGCGACGTCGCCTGCTTTCTTAGCCGCCGCGAGCAGGGAGGTATAACAGGCTATTTCAAACTGTTCGAAAACATAGCCGCTGATTGAACCCTTAACGATTTCATCAGACGGGAACATGCCGCCGATGGACTGCCCCAGCGCCGCCATTTTGCTCATTGAGTCTTTTAAAACCGAACGAGAAATATCATTCCGGTCGAGGATTTCTTCCAGCAGGGTAATTTGCCGTTTTGTCTCATTAATATGCTGCTCAATTCTGGCGCGAACATCAGGATAATTATCGATACGGCTGGCCATGGATTCCAGCATAGATTCGGCTTGCTTTTCCATCGCATGGGCATCGCGTAGCCAGTCATGGTAGTGTTCTACGTGATTCATCATTGTATCCTCATTAGGGTTCGCTTATTTGGTCTCACTTTCAGCAGCCTGATCGGCACGCGCGGCACTGTAGCCGGATAAATGGCCGACAATATTGGCGTAAATACTGATGATAATGACCCATAGCACGCTGTTCTTCCACCATATTACGGAAGGGATGGCGAGAATGAACCATATTATGGCTGCCGTTAAATGGCACCGTTTAATTGTCCTGGGACTGATGCTCATTTTATTTAACCTGTGTTATTGCGTCATTTCTGCGCTTTTTGGTTAATATTTCCTACGGCCAGGTCGGTGAGTTTAAGATCGGTTTCTTTTTCTTCTTCCAGCGTCTCGGCAAGAAGTTTGACGGCTTTTTTATAGCCCAGCTGCTCTGCTAATGTCGCAAGGGTACCATAGCTGGCAATTTCGTAGTGCTCGACTTTTTGCGCGGCGGCAATTAACGCGGCATCACGCACTTCATTTTTTTCCGTGCTTTCAATGACTTCATTCGCTTCTTCAATTAAGCCCTCCATCGCCACGCACTTCATGCGCTTAATCCTGATACCGTCTTCCTGTTCGACGATCTGGTCGATACGTTCAATCTGACCCTGCGTCTCCTCAAGGTGTGCGGTAAAGGCGGCGCTCAGCTTCTCACTGGAGGCGGCGCGGGCAAGCTTGCTGAGCGCGCGGGTAAGCTGCTTTTCCGCACTGTAGGTATCCGACAGAAGATGAATAAAAACATCCTCGACGCTTTTCATATTCATAATAATTACGCTCCGGTAAAATAAAGAAAGGTTACTGCGAGCTATTCAGCCCGCAGCATGCTCTCAGGTTTTATTAAAAGAGTTTTAAATAAGATCAGGAGTTATCAGATTTACGGCCTCCGCCGTGACTGTTCTGGCCCCCTTTCTTACCCGCTTCGGATGCGCGTTGCGGATCGTTTTTAAAATTCCCACCGCTTTGCTGGCCACCTTTACGTCCAGCCTCTGATGCTTTATCACGGTCTTCAGCGAAATTACCGGAACCACCACGATGCTCTGCCATATTAAACCTCATAGTCATATATTGGTTATGTCAGTACGATACGAAAATATTTCCGTATCACTCGTCGTTCGAATAATAACTCTAGTCGCTGTGCGGCATCCGTCAAATGCGTTCTGCTATTTGCGGTTGCGTTATTTTTAAATATCGTCGCGTTTACGCTTCGCTTAACCAGAAAATAGAGATGAGCAGGAAGGACTTGAAAACAAATGATCGGATTAGTCCTAAGTTTCTGCTGAAAAATTGAAAGGTGAGGATAAAAATAATGGAGTGATAAATCCGCTTGATTTGCGGCTGGGATAGAATAAAAATTACTCCTTTATGGCTAGAAAACGGAGCTCAAAATAATTATCAGGAAAATTGTGGTGAAACAGACGAGGCGAAAGGGCGGTTCTGGCAGGCCTGTTCAGAGGCCGGTAGCACACGGTTTGACCACTGTCGTCTTAAGATCACAAATCAGAAATTCTTCCCCCCGGAAGGAACGGGTTTCTCTACACTCCAGGTAATATTCACTGGAGGCATGACATCATGGCGAACACCATCACGGCTGATGACATTCGGGAACGCTTTTCGCAGGCTATGTCGGCGATGTACCAGCAGGAAGTTCCGCAGTACGGCACCTTGCTTGAGCTGGTTGCGGACGTAAACCTGGGGGTTTTGGAAAATAATCCACTTTTACATGAACAACTGGCTAACGCCGATGAGCTTGCGCGCCTGAACGTTGAGCGTCACGGGGCGATCCGCGTCGGCACGGCACAGGAACTGTCAACCCTGCGCCGTATGTTTGCCATTATGGGCATGTACCCGGTCAGCTATTACGATCTCTCGCAGGCGGGAGTGCCGGTCCACTCAACGGCGTTTCGCCCGGTAGAGGATGCCGCCCTGTGTCGAAATCCGTTTCGTATCTTTACCTCGCTGCTGCGTCTTGAGCTGATTGAAAACGTCGCGCTGCGCGAGCGTGCCGCAGAGATCCTGTCTCAGCGGAACATCTTTACCCCACGCTGTCTGGAACTGATCGACCTGCACGAGTCGGAAGGGCACTTTACTGACGCACAGGCCCACGAGTTTGTGCACGAAGCGTTAGAAACCTTCCGCTGGCACCGCCATGCGACGGTCGATCAGGAGACCTATCTGGCCCTGAGCAACGAGCATCGCCTGATTGCCGACGTGGTCTGCTTCCCGGGCTGCCATATTAACCACCTCACGCCGCGCACGCTGGATATTGACCGGGTGCAGGAGCTGATGCCGAAGTACGGTATCGAGCCAAAAATTCTGATCGAAGGCCCGCCGCGTCGCGAGGTTCCCGTCTTATTGCGTCAAACCAGCTTCAAGGCGCTGGAAGAGCCGGTGCTGTTTGCCGGTGAACATAAAGGCACCCACACCGCGCGCTTCGGTGAGATTGAGCAGCGCGGCGTGGCGCTGACCCCGAAAGGCCGGGAACTGTACGATAGCCTCCTCGCCCAGGCCGGAACCGGTAAAGATAACCTGACGCACCAGCTGCATCTGCGGGAGATTTTTAGCGCCTTCCCGGACAGCGAAATGCTCATGCGCCGTCAGGAGCTTGCCTATTTTCGCTATCGCCTGACGCCATCAGGGGAAGCCCATCGTCATGCGTTTCGTCCGGGAGACGATCCGCAGCCGCTGATTGAGCGCGGATGGGTGGTTGCCCAGCCGATCACCTACGAAGATTTCCTCCCGGTCAGCGCCGCGGGGATTTTCCAGTCCAATCTCGGGAACGAAACCCAGGCCCGCAGCCACGGTAACGCCAGCCGCGATGCGTTTGAAGACGCGCTGGGCTGCAAGGTGTATGACGAGTTTACGCTCTACCAGGAGGCTGAAACGCGCAGCAAACAGCGTTGCGGTTTGCTCTGAAATCGTTACTCTGCTGGGGTGTGATGGAAAAAATAAGGTTGTTATGCAAAATCCTTCCGCCCCTGTGGTTGAAACGCGCCAGGGCGCACTGACTGGTTTAACCGATGAAAACGTTCACCTCTGGTGCGGTATTCCCTACGCCGCGCCGCCCGTGGGGGAGTGGCGCTGGCGCTCGCCCCGGCCCCCTGAATGCTGGGATGGCCTGCGCGAGGCCACCGCTTTCTCTCCCTCAAGCTGGCAAAGCAGCGAGTATTGTCAAGAGCTAGGCGGCGGCGATCCGGGCCAGTTTTCCGAAGATTGTCTCTACCTTAACGTCTGGTCCCCCGTAGACCGTGCCGAGCCGCTTCCGGTTATGGTCTGGCTGCACGGAGGCGGGTTTACGATTGGTGCTGGTGGCTTACCGCCGTATAACGGCAAAGCGCTGGCTATGCGCGGCGTGGTTGTTGTGACGATCAACTACCGTCTCGGTCATCTCGGCTTTTTCGCCCATCCCGCGCTGGAAGGCGAGGAAGGGCGCGTAGTGCATAATTTTGCCCTGCTGGATCAGATTGCCGCCCTCGAATGGGTGCGGGACAATATCGCCGGGTTTGGTGGCGATCCCGACAATGTGACCCTGTTTGGCGAATCCGCGGGCGCGCGCAGCGTGCTCTCTCTGCTGGCCTCGCCGCTGGCGGCAGGATTGTTCCATAAGGCGATTGTCCAAAGCGGATATACCCTGCCGGACACGCCGCGCGATCGGGCGCTGCAAAAAGGGGAAGCGCTGGCCGCCCATTTCGGGCTGGAAAATGCGACCGCCGGGCAGCTGCGCGCCATTCCGCCCGAGGCGTTCTGGCCGCTCACCGCGCCGCTGAACGTCGCCCCGGCGCCCATCGCTGGAGATTGCGTTCTGCCGGAAGCCATGCTGGACGTCTTTTTCGCCGCCCGTCAGCATCCGGTGCCGGTGATGATTGGCTCCAACAGCGATGAAGCCAGCGTGATGGCGGTGTTTGGCATCGATCTCGCCGGACAAATTCAGAAGCTTCGCCGGGAGCGTCGCTTCGGGCTGGGGCTGATTAAGCTGCTCTATCCGGGCGTGAAAGGCGATGAAGAGCTGGGCAGGCAGGTGTGCCGCGACATGGCGTTTACCACCATGGGCTACGTGGTGATGCAGGCCCAGCAGCGCGTGGGTGGGTTGTGCTGGCGTTACTGGTTTGACTATGTCGCAGAGGCGGAACATGGCACGTATATCAACGGCGCCTGGCACGGCAACGAAATTCCCTATGTCTTCGATACGCTCGGCCAGGTGGAGCCTTCACGCCATTATGCCAATGAGCGGGACCTGCAGTTTGCTGCCCAGGTAGCGGATTACTGGGTGAGCTTTGCGCGTGACGCGGGTCGTCGCGACAGCCTGCCCGGGCCGACGCACTGGCCCGCGTGTCGCAAAGGGCGGGACGTTCTGTTACGCATCGGCGTGAATAAACATGCAGCTTTCAGGCTTGAAAACCGCTTTATGCGCGCCCGCATGAGCCTCTTCAAACGGGTGATGAAGCATCACGTCAGCCTCGATTAAGCAAACAGGCGCGAAACGCCGCGAGACCATTTTCTTCGCCTGGCGTTTCGCGCAGCACCAGCCGGTAGCTTGCGCCGGTTTTTATGCTTGTCTCATAGGGCCGCATCAGCCTGCCTGCGTGAACATCTTCTGCTACCAGCGTTTCGTCGGCGATGGCGACGCCCAGCCCCTGAATGGCAGCCGTAATGGCGAGATCCATCGTGTCGAAGTGTTGATTTTTGTGCATGACAAAGCCCGGACCTTCCTGTTTCGTCAGCCACAGCGACCAGTCCGTCTTATCCCTTGTGGGGTGAAGGAACGTTAACGAGCCCAGCGCTGCGCCTGCCCGCACCGGGCTTATCACCGGGGTGAGCGCCTCGTCGAACAGCAGATCGCCTGCGCTCATGTGCGTGCCGAACACAATGGCCGCGTCGTAAGATTCGGTTTTGAAATTGACGTTGTGATCGGTGGTGGTGGTCAGCGCGATCTGCAGATCCGGATGCTCGCGCTCCACCTCCAGCAGGCGCGGCACCAGCCAGCGCATGGCGCAGGTGGGGGCCTTAAGCCGGATCACGGTGTGCTGACTGCGGGCCTGGTCGGCCACGGACAGAAGCTGCTCGAAAGCGGACTGCAGTTCCGGAAGCAGGGCGCTGCCCTGCGGCGAGAGGCGCAGCCCGCGCGCGTGGCGTTCAAAAAGCGGAAAGCCAAACCACGCCTCAAGGGAGGCAATCTTACGGCTCACGGCCCCCTGCGTCAGACACAGTTCCGCGGCGGCATGGGTCAAATTGAGGTGACGCGCGGTGACTAAAAATGCGTCGATGGCATTAAGGGGGAGCGAACGGCGTGACATAGAAAACACCTCAGCTATGCATTTTTCTCATGGCTATTATGACAACAATTCGATTGTCCCGACAGCACAGATGTTGTTTGAATAGTTATGCAATGTCCATGAGAAGGGAAAGAGGATGACTTTACGAACGCCTGTGCAAACGCGCTCCAAACTGCCGGATGTGGGAACCACCATTTTTACCGTTATCGGCCAGCTCTCGGCGCAGCATAACGCGATTAACCTTTCTCAGGGCGCACCGAATTTTTCCTGCGACCCGAAGCTGATTGCGGGCGTCACTCGCGCAATGGAGGCGGGGCATAACCAGTATGCGGCAATGACCGGCCTGCAGCCGCTTAAAGAACGTATTGCCGATAAAATCGCCACGCTCTACGGCACGCAGTATGACCCTGCCAGCGAGGTGCTGGTTACCGCCAGCGCCAGCGAAGGGCTCTATTCGGCAATAAGCGGGCTGGTGCATCCGGGTGATGAGGTGATCTACTTTGAGCCGTCATTTGACAGCTACGCGCCGATTGTCCGTCTGCAGGGGGCAACCCCGATTGCCATCAAGCTCACCGTGCCGGATTTTGCCGTCAACTGGGATGAGGTTCGCGCCGCGATCACCCCGCGCACGCGCATGATCATCATCAATACGCCGCATAACCCGAGCGGCCAGGTCTTCTCCGCCAATGACCTGCAGCAGCTGGCGGCGCTGACGCGCAATACTGACATCATTATTTTGTCTGACGAAGTGTACGAACACGTCGTTTTTGACGATGAGCCGCACCACGGTATGGCCACGCATCCGCAGCTGGCGGAGCGCAGCGTAATTATTTCCTCTTTCGGAAAAACCTATCACGTCACCGGGTGGCGCGTGGGTTACTGTGTTGCACCGGCGGTACTGATGGACGAGATTTGTAAAGTCCATCAATTTTTAATGTTTTCTGCCGATACGCCAATGCAGCACGCGTTTGCTGAACATATGGTCGACCCGCAAACCTGGCTGTCGCTGTCGGCGTTTTACCAGCGCAAGCGCGATCTGCTGCACAGCCTGCTGGCCGATTCGCCTTTTACGCTGCTGCCGAGCGCCGGATCGTTCTTCATGCTGGCGGACTACAGCCAGTTCAGCGACGAGCGCGACAGCGAGCTGGTGAAACGGCTGATCGTTGAGTACGGCGTTGCCACCATTCCGCTGTCGGCGTTTTATGCGGACGGGACGGATAATAAATTGATTCGTCTCTCTTTTGCCAAAGATGAGGCGACGTTACGGGCAGGTGCCCAGGCCCTGTGTCGGGTTAAACCACGCTGAGGAGTATTAGATGAAATTACGCGCGTTAGTTGTCGGCATGGGATTGCTGTGTACTTTTTCTTCCTTCGCGGCTACCGAGCTGCGTTACGGTCTGGAAGCGGAATACCCGCCGTTTGAGAGCCGCAATGCGGCGGGCGAACTGGAAGGGTTTGACGTTGAGCTGGGGAACGCCATCTGCAAAGCGGCAGCGCTGAAGTGCAGCTGGGTTGAAACCTCGTTTGATGCGCTGATCCCGGGCCTGGTGGCGAAGAAATTTGACGCCATCAACTCGGCGATGAACATTACCGAGCAGCGCCGCAAGAGCATTGATTTTACCCAGCCGATCTACCGTATTCCGTCGCAGCTGGTCGGCAAGGCCGGTACGGCGGTTGAGGCCACCCCAGAAGGGCTGAAGGGTAAAACCATCGGCGTGCTGCAGGGATCCATTCAGGAAACCTATGCGAAAGAGCACTGGGAAAAGCAGGGTGTCACCGTGGTGTCTTATAAAGATCAGAATATGGCCTGGGGCGATCTGCTGAATGGCCGTATCGACGCCTCGCTGGTTATGTCCGCGGCCGGGCAGGCAGGTTTCCTCAGCAAGCCGCAGGGGAAAGGGTTTGGCTTCATCGGCAAACCGGTGTCTGACGACACTATCCTCGGCAGTGGGATCGGTTTTGGGTTGCGCAAAGGTGATGAGGCCACCAAAAAGCAGCTTGATGCCGCGATTGATAAAGTACGTGCCGACGGCACGATCGCTAAACTCGCTGATAAGTACTTCCCGGGTATCGATGTCAGCGTAAAATAACCGCCTCATTCGCCCCGTCAGCTGATGTCCTGACGGGGCATTTTTCTACACATTTTCCAGGCTTTCTTTACACCACTTTCGGGCCGTTCTGGTCGACAGAAAATATTTCTCACTTTGTTCAGATAATCACCGGCCAACAATTGGATTCTTAACCATTTTTGTTTAGGCTGTGCGTTCTTTCTTGCCGTCATTTCGCCGAGCGCGAAACACATTCACACGACCATAAGGACGTTTTTCCAGGCATGAATCGCAGACGTTTTCTAAAAGGCTCGCTGGCAGTGGCAGCCCTGAGCGGCACATCTGGCCTTGCTTCCCTGTTTTCCAAAGCGGCGTACGCTGCCGACTCTGACATTGCTGACGGCCAGAGCCGTCGTTTTGACTTCTCCGTACTGCAATCCATGGCGCATGACCTGGCGAAAACCCCGTGGGGTGGCGCGCCGCGTCCGCTGCCGGACACGCTGGCAACGATGACGCCGCAGGCGTACAACGCCATCCGCTACGATGAAAAACAGTCACTGTGGAACAACATTGAAGGGCGTCAGCTGGACGTGCAGTTCTTCCACATGGGGATGGGGTTCCGTCGCCGCGTGCGGATGTTCTCGCTGGACCAGTCTACCTCTATGGCGCGCGAGATCCACTTCCGTCCGGAGCTGTTCAGCTACGGCGAAACGGGTGTGGATACCAAACAGCTGGAAGGACAAAGCGATCTCGGTTTTGCGGGCTTCCGCGCCTTTAAGGCCCCTGAACTGGCGCGTCGCGATATCGTCTCTTTCCTGGGCGCGAGCTATTTCCGCGCGGTGGACGACACCTATCAGTACGGCCTGTCTGCCCGCGGTCTGGCGGTTGATACCTTTACCGACACGCCGGAAGAGTTCCCGGACTTTACCTCCTTCTGGTTTGAAACCGTCAAACCCGGCGACACGACCTTTACCGTCTATACGCTGCTGGACAGCCCGAGCGTAACCGGTGCCTATAAATTCGTGATCCACTGCGAGAAGAGCCAGGTGATCATGGAGGTGGAAAACCATCTCTATGCGCGTAAGGACATCAAGCAGCTCGGCATCGCGCCGATGACCAGCATGTTCAGCTGCGGCAATAACGAACGCCGCATGTGTGACACCATCCATCCGCAAATTCATGACTCCGACCGCCTGGCAATGTGGCGCGGCAACGGGGAGTGGATTTGTCGTCCGCTGAACAACCCGCAGAAGCTGCAGTTCAATGCCTATATGGACAAAAACCCGAAAGGGTTCGGCCTGCTGCAGCTCGATCGCGATTTCTCGCACTATCAGGACGTGATGGGCTGGTATAACAAACGCCCGAGCCTGTGGGTTGAACCGCGTAACGACTGGGGTAAAGGTGCGGTTGGCCTGATGGAGATCCCGACCACGGGTGAAACGCTGGATAACGTGGTCTGCTTCTGGCAGCCGGAAAAACCGGTGAAGGCGGGCGACGAGCTGGACTTTAAATATCGTCTGTACTGGAGCGCCATGCCGCCGGTGCGTTCTCCGCTGGCCAACGTCTTCGCTACCCGTACCGGTATGGGCGGCTTCCCGGAAGGCTGGGCACCGGGCGAAAATTACCCGAAAGTGTGGGCCCGTCGCTTTGCCATCGACTTCGTCGGCGGCGACCTGAAGGCCGCTGCGCCAAAAGGCATTGAGCCGGTGATCACACTCTCCAGCGGTGAAGCGAAGCAGGTTGAGATCCTCTACGTTGAGCCGTTTGACGGCTATCGCATTCTGTTTGACTGGTATCCAACCTCGGATTCGACGGAGCCGGTGGATATGCGTCTGTTCCTGCGCTGCCAGGGCGATGCCATCAGCGAAACCTGGCTGTATCAGTATTTCCCACCGGCGCCGGACAAGCGTCATTACGTTGATGACAGGGTAATGCGTTAACCCTGTGGGATTGTGCCGGGTGGCGGCTTCGCCTTACCCGGCCTACGTTTCGATACTGTAGGCCGGGTA
>NZ_JAHAWC010000022.1:0-56717 GCF_018383635.1 Enterobacter sp. 120016
CATAAACGGGTTCTTATGCCTTAGTTGTAAGTGTCTACCATGTCCCCGAACAAGTGTTCACTATGTCCCCGGACCGTACACCCACAGGGAGAGGGAGAAAACAACGCTTTACTCACGATGCCGCGATGAAAAGATCCCGCAGCTGATGAAGCTGGTCGCGGATCTGCGCCGCCTCTTCGAACTCCAGATTCTGTGCGTGCTGCATCATCTGCCCTTCCAGCTCGTGGATTTTCTGCTGCAGCGCTTTCGGCGTCAGCACGACGGTATCTTCTTCCACCACTGAACGCGCCTTGCCGCGGCCTTTCGCTTTGGTTTTGGCGATGTTCTGACCCAGCGCCAGAATATCCACCACCTTCTTGTTCAGCCCCTGCGGCGTGATGCCGTGCTCTTCGTTGTAGCGCTGCTGCTTCTCGCGGCGGCGCTCCGTTTCGCCAATCGCTTTTGCCATCGACGGGGTGATTTTGTCACCGTACAGAATCGCTTTACCGTTGACGTTACGCGCCGCACGGCCGATGGTCTGGATCAGGGAGCGCTCAGAACGCAGGAAGCCCTCTTTGTCCGCATCCAGAATCGCCACCAGCGAGACTTCCGGCATATCCAGGCCTTCTCGCAGCAGGTTGATCCCCACCAGCACGTCAAACTCGCCCAGACGCAGATCGCGGATAATCTCCATGCGCTCCACGGTATCGATATCCGAGTGCAGATAGCGCACCTTCTCGCCGTGCTCTTCCAGATACTCGGTGAGGTCTTCCGCCATGCGCTTGGTGAGCGTGGTCACCAGCACGCGCTCGTTGATGGCGGAACGGGCGCGGATTTCCGAGAGCAGATCGTCCACCTGAGTGGCCACCGGACGAACTTCAATAATCGGGTCGAGCAGACCCGTTGGACGAACAACCTGATCGACAACGTCTTCACCGGATTTCTCCAGCTCGTAGTTGCCCGGCGTGGCCGAGACGTAAATGGTTTGCGGCGCGAGCGCCTCAAACTCTTCAAACTTCATCGGGCGGTTATCCAGCGCCGACGGCAGGCGGAAGCCGTACTCCACCAGCGTCTCTTTACGCGCGCGGTCACCGCGGTACATCCCGCCGATCTGCGGGATCGTGACGTGGGATTCGTCGATCACCAGCAAACCGTCTGCCGGAAGGTAGTCAAACAGCGTCGGCGGCGGCTCGCCCGGCCCGCGCCCGGAGAGGAAGCGCGAGTAGTTTTCAATGCCGGAGCAGTAGCCCAGCTCGTTCATCATCTCAAGGTCGAACTGGGTACGCTGGCTCAGGCGCTGCTCTTCCAGCAGCTTATTGTTCGCCAGCAGCACCTTACGGCGCTCGGCCAGCTCCACTTTGATCTCTTCCATCGCCTGCACGATACGCTCGCGCGGCGTCACGTAGTGCGTTTTCGGGTAGATGGTGAAGCGCTGGATCACCGACTCAACGTGTCCGGTCAAGGGGTCGAAGAGCGACAGCCGTTCAACCTCTTCGTCAAACAGCTCGACGCGCAGCGCCATATCGTCCGATTCCGCCGGGAAGATGTCGATCACCTCACCGCGTACGCGGAACGTCCCGCGCTGGAACGCCTGATCGTTACGGGCATACTGCAGCTCCGCCAGACGACGAACGATGGCGCGCTGGTCGATGATCATCCCCTGCGTCAGGTGCAGCATCATCTTGAGATAGAGATCCGGATCGCCCAGACCGTAGATCGCGGAAACCGATGCGACAACGACCACGTCGCGACGCTCCAGAAGCGCCTTAGTGGCCGACAGTCGCATCTGCTCGATGTGTTCGTTCACCGAGGCATCCTTCTCAATGAAGGTGTCAGAGCTCGGCACATAGGCTTCAGGCTGGTAGTAATCGTAGTAGGAGACGAAATACTCCACCGCATTTTCCGGGAAGAACTCTTTCATCTCGCCGTAAAGCTGCGCGGCCAGGGTTTTATTGGGTGCCAGCACCATCGTTGGGCGCTGGAGATCCGCAATCACGTTGGCGATGGTGAAGGTTTTACCTGACCCCGTCACACCTAATAGCGTCTGGTGCGCCAGCCCATCTTCCAGCCCCTCTTCCAGACGACGGATCGCCTCAGGCTGATCGCCAGATGGACGGAAAGCAGAATTCAATTTGAACGGTTTACTCATGGGCGACAACCTGATGACGTTAAAAGCGGCAGGTGAGTAATTTTACTCGTTGTTGCCAGGAATGCCAGTAAAAAACACTGGATGAAAAACCAGTGGCATGTCAGGATATTTAGCATAGCGCCTGAAGGATTGGTGCGATAACGGCCAAAATTTGGGCTGCGACAATATAAAACACCAGTCAGGTCAGGTTATCCCCAGAACTTTTTCTTTTTTAACATTTGTCAAGCCAGGTAATGATAGTTTTGTGGCAACGGGTGACACTTTCATGACGGGAATTGCTTTTATCTAAGCAGTTAAATAATAAACGATATTTTCTAAAGCCGCGTTTCGCGTCAATTTGGGCGTAAGCCGCGTCTTCTCTCGCTTATCGCATGTTTTCTAACTCTAATGCACATGGTTATCCACAGGAATAGTGGATAACTGCTTCCAGCCCATACAGCGTGGCGCTCGGCAAATTCCCGGATTTTCCCACGAGACGGCAGTAAAAAAATTTTATAGCTCTTTTTTGATGATTAACAGTTGTGTCATTCATAACCAACTGATGAGATCTTGCTCACATTTTCATCATTTCGGGCACTGCACCACAACTCAACACCGCCAGCACCGTCGATGTGCAATCCCGTTTTTTCTCTGCCCCTCTCAGGTGACTTATTCCTAAAAAAGCCGTTTTTTTAAACACTTTTCGGGTTCTGGCAGGGGTTTTGCACACTCAATCACGAGCCTCACCTACACACATTTTTAAGGAGAGAAAGATGTTGAGTCTGCGTGCTGTGAATCAGTTTTACGGAAGCCAACATACGCTATGGAACGTGAATTTGGATTTTCCGCAAGGGATGTGTACAGGCGTCGTTGGCCTGCCGGGAATGGGGAAAACCACCCTCATGAATTGCATCGCCGGGAGAGTGCCCGTCGAAAGCGGCAGCATCATCTGGCATGAGGCGGGCGCGCCGCCGCGTGATTTGCTTAACCTGCCGCCAGAACAGCGTTCAGGACCGGGGATAGGCTATGTCCCGCAGGACAGGCGGATCTTCTCCCAGCTAACGATTGAGGAGAATCTGCATATCGCCATGCGGGCGATGGGGAAACCCAACCCGGAAGCGAAAAGTGACGTTTACGACCTGTTTCCGGCGCTCTACGCATTGCGGCAGACCCGCGCCAACACGCTCTCTCCGGACGACCAGTACCAGCTGGCGCTGGCTAATGCGCTGGTGAACCGCCCGCACCTGCTGATCCTCGATGAGCCCCTGCACGGCGCAGGACACAGCTTCGCCCAGAAGCTGGGGCAGCTGCTGGTGCGCTTAAACCGGGAGTTAGGCATGACGGTGCTGTTAGCGGAGCAGCAGCTGTCGTTTATCCGCCGGGTTGCGGACCGTTTCTGTATGCTCTATCGCGGGCGTAACGTGGCGCAGGGCCACGTTAACGAACTGGATGACGAGCTTATCGCGCACTGGATGTCGCGGGAAGCAAGACGCTGAGATCGAGATAACGCCCGGTTTCGGCATTTTCCGCGCCGTCAGCAAGCCAGGGAATTTCCCCGAGGCACGGGGCGGGAAGTACGCGCCTGAGCGTCGCCAGATACTCCAGGTGTCGTTTCCCCGGCGCAACCACGTCGTTGGCTATCCAGCCCGCCAGACGCAGCCCGGCCTGCTGCACGGCCTGCGCGGTCAACATGGCGTGATTGATGCAGCCCAGCTTGACGCCGACGACCAGAATGACCGGAAGCTGCTCGGCCTGCACCCAGTCGGCAAACGTCTGCGCGTCCGAAAGCGGCGTAAACCAGCCCCCTGCACCTTCCACCAGCACCCAGTCGGCCTGGCCTTCCAGCGTCCGTAACCCGGCAGACAGCACCGCGAAATCAATCGGACGACCTTCGTCAGCGCTGATGATGTGCGGCGAGGTCGGCTCGGCAAAGGTGTACGGATTGACCGCTGAATAGGCCAGTTCAATCGTGCTGTTACGCTGGAGCGCCAGCGCGTCGGTGTTGCGTAACCCTTCCGGCGTCATCTCGCTGCCGGAAGCAACCGGCTTATATCCGGCGGTGTTTTTCCCAAGCTTCCTTGCCGCCTGCAGCAGCGCCGAGCTGGCAACCGTTTTGCCCACTTCCGTGTCCGTGCCGGTAACAAAATAACGTTCAGTCACGTTCGATAATCCCATGAAAAAGTTGATAAGAGAGCGGGAAATGCCCCCGCTGCTGCGGCCAGGCCAGCTCCAGACGCTGCAGCTGTCCCCGGGTCAGCGGTTTTCTCTCCCGTCCGGCATGCAGGTGCGTGGCCCCGATGCCCTTCAGCGAGCGCATCGCGCTGAACGCATCGCTAAAATTGAGGGTGATGGTCTGCACCGTGCTGCGGTAGCGCCAGCCTGCCAGCGCCTGCGTCACCTGGTCATGCGATAAAAAGCGGTTAGCGTGCGGCTGCTCATCCACCGCTTTCCACGCCTGATTCAGCTCCGGCAGCGAACTTTCCAGCAGGGTGGTAAAGGCCACCTTTCCGCCCGGTCGCGCCACGCGATAAAGCTCGCGCAGGGCCTGCGGCAGGCTGCTGCACCACTGGACCGCCAGATGACTCCAGACCAGATCGAACTGCGCGTCCGCCAGCGGGATCGCCTCGATATCGGCCAGAAGATAGCGATCCGCTGCCTGCCGCTGACGCGCCTCGTCGAGCATCTGCTCTGAGAGGTCGATAGCCGTGACCTGGCTTCCCGCTCCGCGCCAGTAGCGGCTGTTGCTGCCGGGACCACAGCCGGCATCCAGCACCTGCGGAAAGCGGTTCTCGCCAAGCGCGGCCAGAAGCCCCTGCGCGCTCTGACGCTGCAGTTCGTCGTGCTGCGAATAGCTGTGCGCGGCCCGGCCAAATGCCGCCGCAACGGCCTGTTTATTCACCGGCAACATGGAGCGCCTCCAGCAGCGTCTGGATATCCCGTGCTTCATGCGCCGCCGTCAGGGTTAAGCGCAGCCGCGCCGTTCCCGGCGGGACCGTTGGCGGGCGGATAGCGGTCACCCACATGCCCCGCTCGCGCAGCGCCTGTGCCAGCGCCAGCGCGCGGCCGTTTTCGCCGACAATCACCGGCTGGATAGCGCTCTGCGAATCCGGACTGTGGAAGGGCAGCGCCGCTAGCCCCTGGCGGAAGCGGGAGATATGCTCTGCCAGCCGCTGACGACGTTCATCTCCTTCTGCGCTGCGGATCACCTCAAGTGACGCAGACAGCGCCACCGCCTGCGCCGGGGGCATACTGGTGCTGTAGATCAGGTGTCGGGCAAACTGCAGCAGATAGTCGGCGACGGACTCGCTGCACAGCACGGCGGCGCCGCTGACGCCAAAGCCCTTGCCGAAGGTGACAATCAGCAGTTCCGGCTTCACGTTTTGCTGATGCGCGCTGCCGCGACCTTCGTCACCCATCACGCCAATGCCGTGAGCATCGTCCACCAGCAGCCAGGCGTTTTGCCGCTTTGCTGCCTCGTGCAGCGCGGCAAGCGGCGCGCTGTCGCCGTCCATGCTGAACACCCCTTCCGTGATCGCCAGCTGTTGTCCGTCGCAGGGTTTATCCAGCAGCACAGCAAGCTGCCCCGCATCGTTATGGGCGAAGCGGCGCAGCTGCGCCGGGCTTAAATTTGCCGCCTCAAGCAGCGAGGCGTGGCTCAGGCGGTCAGCGACAATGCGGTCCTCTTTTTCCATCAGGGCGGTAATGACCGCCTGATTGGCGGCAAAGCCGGAGATAAACAGCAGAGCGCGCGGGTAGCCGAGCCAGTCGGCAAGCGCCTCTTCCAGCGCCTGATGCGCCGTGGTGTATCCGCTGACGTGTCCCGAACCGCCGCTGCCAACGCCAAACCGCTCCGCCCCCTGCTGCCAGGCGCGGACGATGGCCGGATGCTGGCTCAGCCCGAGATAGTCGTTGCTGGAGAAATTACAAAACTGCCGCCCGTCGCGGGTAAGAAAACGGCCCGCGCCGTTTTCCACCACCCTGCGAACGCGAAACGCCTCTGCCGCCCGGCGTTCGTCCAGCGCGGTATTCACTCGTACCTGCCAGGTCATACGGCTGCCGCGTTGTAGAACTGGTCGGTGTCGGCGTTGAAAATCTGCTGCTCCAGCTGCTGCTGTTGCTCGTTATCGCCCGTCAGCACCTCAGTCTGATGCGGGTTAAGCCCCAGCTTGCGGAACAGCTGAACGTCTTTGTCCTCTTCCGGGTTCGGCGTGGTCAGCAGCTTGCAGCCGTAGAAGATGGAGTTGGCTCCGGCCATAAAGCACATCGCCTGAGTTTGCTCACTCATCTGCTCGCGACCGGCGGAGAGGCGCACGAAAGAGGTCGGCATCATGATGCGCGCCACCGCGATGGTGCGGATAAAATCAAACGCATCCACGTCGTCGTTGTCCGCCATCGGCGTGCCCTTAACCTTCACCAGCATGTTGATCGGCACGCTTTCCGGCGGGGTCGGCAGGTTCGCCAGCTGCAGCAGCAGGCCCGCACGATCTTTCACCGTCTCACCTAAGCCCACGATACCGCCGGAGCAGACCTTGATCCCCGCGTCACGCACCTTATCCAGCGTGTCCAGACGCTCCTGATAGGTACGGGTGGTGATGACGTTGCCATAAAACTCCGGCGAGGTGTCGAGGTTGTGGTTGTAGTAGTCCAGCCCCGCGGCGGAGAGGCGCTGCGCCTGCTCGTCGTTCAGCGTGCCGAGCGTCATACAGGCTTCGAGGCCCATCTCCTTCACGCCCTTCACCATCTGCTCCAGATACGGCATGTCGCGATCGTGCGGGTTCTTCCACGCCGCGCCCATGCAGAAGCGGGTCGAACCAGCGTTTTTCGCCTTGCGCGCCGAGTCGAGCACCTGCTCCACTTCCATCAGCCGTTCGGACTCCAGGCCGGTTTTGTAGCGCGCGCTCTGCGGGCAATATTTGCAGTCTTCAGGACAGGCACCGGTCTTGATCGACAGCAGCGTGCTGACCTGAACATGGCGAGGATCGAAGTGCTGACGATGCACCTGTTGGGCTTCGAACATCAGCTCAAGGAAAGGTTTATTGAATAATTCAGTAACTTGCGACATCGTCCAGCGTGCGTGGTGAGCCATTGGGCTTCTCCAAAGGGTTTTGTTAATTTTCGGTTCGGTTTATACTCGTAAACCTAAAACTTTTCAAAATGGTTTACAAGTCGATTATGACCCAGGACGATCTCGCCTTCGACAAGCAGCATATCTGGCACCCTTACACCTCCACCACCCGCCCCCTTCCCGTCTATCCGGTGGCCTCGGCCCACGGCTGCGAGCTGCACCTCGCCAGCGGCGAGCGGCTCGTTGACGGGATGTCCTCCTGGTGGGCGGCCATTCACGGGTACAACCACCCGCGCCTGAATGCGGCGATGAAGGCGCAGATTGACCAGATGTCGCACGTGATGTTCGGCGGAATCACCCATCAGCCCGCGGTGGATTTATGCCGTCGCCTGGTGGCGATGACGCCTGCATCGCTGGAGTGCGTGTTCCTGGCCGATTCCGGCTCCGTGGCGGTGGAAGTGGCGATGAAAATGGCGCTGCAGTACTGGCACGCGAAGGGCGAAACGCGCCAGCGGTTCCTCACCTTCCGCAACGGCTATCACGGGGATACCTTCGGGGCGATGTCGGTGTGCGATCCGGACAACTCCATGCACAGCCTGTGGAAGGGCTATCTGCCGGAAAACCTGTTTGCCCCGACCCCCCAGAGCCGCTTCGACGGCGAGTGGAACGAGATGGACATGGTCGGCTTCGCGCGGCTGATGGCGGCGCATCGCCATGACATCGCCGCCGTGATCCTGGAGCCGATTGTGCAGGGCGCGGGCGGAATGCGGATGTACCACCCGGAATGGCTGAGGCGTATTCGCAGGATGTGCGACCGCGAGGGCATTCTGCTGATTGCCGATGAGATCGCCACCGGCTTTGGCCGCACCGGCAAGCTGTTTGCCTGCGAGCATGCGGGTATCGCCCCGGATATTCTGTGTCTGGGCAAGGCGCTGACCGGCGGCACCATGACGCTCTCCGCCACGCTCACGACCCGTCACGTTGCCGACACCATCAGCGACGGCGAGGCGGGCTGTTTTATGCACGGCCCGACGTTTATGGGTAATCCTCTCGCCTGCGCCGTCGCAAGCGAAAGCCTGGCCATTCTGGAAGGCGGCGAGTGGCAGACGCAGGTGGCGGCGATTGAGGCGCAGCTGAAAGAGGCGCTGAGCGCCGCCTCGGGTGCGAATTTTGTGGCGGACGTTCGCGTGCTGGGCGCCATCGGGGTGATTGAAACCACTCATCCGGTGAATATGGCGGCGCTGCAGCGCTTCTTCGTTGAGCAGGGCGTCTGGGTGCGGCCTTTCGGCAAGCTTATCTACCTGATGCCGCCGTACAGCATTACGCCGGAGCAGCTGCGTAAATTAACCGACGCGGTTGTAACAGCCGTTAACATTCCCGCGCATTTCACGATGTAACCCTATGCATTACACTTGCTGAACGAGCGATCAACGAGGGTAAACCGTATGAAAATCATCAGTAAAGATCTGCGCGACGGTGAAAAACTGCCGGAACGCCACGTATTCAACGGCATGGGGTATCAGGGAGACAATATCTCCCCGCACCTGGCGTGGGACGAGGTACCGGCCGGGACCAAAAGCTTTGTCGTGACCTGCTACGACCCGGATGCGCCTACCGGCTCCGGCTGGTGGCACTGGATTGTGGCGAACCTGCCTGCCGACACGCGCGTCCTGCCGCAGGGCTCCGGTTCAGACCTGGTTGCCCTGCCTGAAGGCGCGATTCAGACGCGCACCGATTTTGGTAAAGCGGGCTACGGCGGCGCGGCGCCGCCAAAAGGGGAAACCCACCGCTATATCTTCACGGTGCACGCGCTGGATGTGGAGAAGATTGAGGTCGATGAAGGGGCGAGCGGCGCAATGGTAGGGTTTAACGTGCATTTCCATTCGCTTGGGAGCGCGTCGATTACGGCGATGTATTCATAATAGTGCGGGCTGATGCCCTCACCCCGGCCCTCTCCCACAGGGAGAGGGAGAAAATCTGACAGTTCCCTCTCCCTGTGGGAGAGGGTTAGGGTGAGGGTAAATATCACAGCACCGAAGGTAACAGCCCCACCAGCCGCCCTTCTTCCAGAAGCTGCATCGCCTTATCAATATCCGGCGCAAAGAAGCGGTCGTCATCGTAGTGCGATACATGCTCGCGCAGCGCATGACGCGCCTGCTCCAGCAGCGGGCTGGATTTTAGCCCTTCTCGCAGATCGATACCCTGACTTGCCGCCAGCCATTCCACCGCCAGCACGCCGCGGGTGTTGGAAGCCATTTCCCAGAGACGACGTCCGGCAGCCGGTGCCATCGAAACGTGATCTTCCTGGTTCGCGGACGTTGGCAGGCTGTCCACGCTGTGCGGGTGCGACAGGGCTTTGTTCTCGCTCGCCAGCGCCGCCGCGGTGACCTGGGCAATCATAAAGCCCGAGTTGACCCCGCCGTTACGCACCAGGAACGGCGGCAGCTGGGACATATGTTTATCCATCATCAGCGCAATGCGGCGTTCGGACAACGCGCCAACTTCGGCAATCGCCAGGGCGATATTATCCGCCGCCATTGCCACCGGCTCGGCGTGGAAGTTGCCCCCGGAAACCACCTCGTTTTCCTCGGCGAACACCAGCGGGTTATCGGACACCGCGTTGGCTTCCACCAGCAGGACCTCTGCCGCCTGACGCAGCTGCGTCAGGCACGCGCCCATCACCTGCGGCTGGCAGCGCAGGGAATAGGGATCCTGCACCTTCTCGCAGTTATGGTGTGAATCGGCAATTTCGCTGGTATCGGTAAGCACGTGACGGTACATCGCGGCGGCATTAATTTGACCGCGCTGGCCGCGCACCTCGTGGATGCGGGCATCGAACGGGCGACGCGAGCCCAGCACGGCTTCGGTGGTCAGCGCGCCGCACACTACCGCCGAGGCAAACAGATCTTCCGCTTCAAACAGGCCGCGCAGCGCGAAAGCGGTCGATGCCTGCGTGCCGTTCAGCAGCGCCAGCCCCTCTTTCGCCGCCAGCGTAATCGGATTTAACCCGGCTTTTTTCAGCGCCTCTTTCGCAGGAAGCCACTCGCCCTGCCAGCGCGCTTTGCCTTCGCCCAGCAGCAGCAGCGACATGTGGGCAAGCGGCGCAAGATCGCCGGAGGCACCGACGGAACCTTTTGCCGGGATCCACGGATAGACTTCCGCATTGACCAGCGCCATCAGCGCCTGAATCACGCTCAGGCGAATGCCGGAAAAGCCGCGCGCCAGGCTGTTGATTTTGAGGACCATCATCAGACGGACAATTTCATCATCCAGCGGCTGACCCACGCCCGCGGCATGCGACAGCACCAGCGAGCGCTGTAAGTTTTCCAGATCGTGCGTCGCGATGCGGGTCTGCGCCAGCAGCCCAAAGCCGGTGTTAATCCCGTAGGCGGTGCGCCCTTCGGCAACGATGGCTTCGACGCAGGCGACGCTGTCGTTAATGGCGGCGTGGGCCGTTGCATCCAGCGAAAGAGTGACCGGTTTACGCCAGACGTTACGCAGCTGTTTGAGCGTCAGCGAGCCGGGAGTGAGTGTTAACGCGTTCATTAATGCTTTCCTTGTGTGGCAGGGATCATCGGCAGGTTAAGGCCCTGCTCTTTGGCACAGTCAATGGCAATCTCATAACCCGCATCCGCGTGACGCATCACGCCGGTTGCCGGGTCGTTGTGCAGGACGCGAGCGATACGCGCGGCGGCTTCATCGGTTCCGTCGCAGACGATGACCATCCCGGAATGCTGGGAGAAGCCCATCCCCACGCCGCCGCCGTGGTGCAGCGATACCCAGGTCGCGCCGCTGGCGGTATTGAGCAGAGCATTCAGCAGCGGCCAGTCGGAGACCGCATCCGAGCCGTCGCGCATGGCTTCGGTTTCGCGGTTCGGGCTGGCGACGGAGCCGGAGTCCAGGTGGTCTCGGCCAATGACGATCGGCGCGGAGACTTCACCGCTGCGCACCATTTCATTGAAGGCGAGGCCGAGTTTTTGACGCCACTCCAGCCCTACCCAGCAGATACGCGCCGGCAGGCCCTGGAAGTTAATGCGCTCGCGGGCCATGTCCAGCCAGCGATGCAGGTGTTCGTCATCGGCAACGATCTCCTTCACTTTGGCGTCGGTTTTGTAGATATCCTCCGGATCGCCGGACAGGGCAACCCAGCGGAACGGGCCGATGCCGCGGCAGAACAGCGGGCGAATATAGGCAGGAACGAATCCCGGGAAGTCGAAAGCGTTATTTACGCCCATCTCTTTCGCCATCTGGCGGATGTTGTTGCCGTAGTCAAAGGTCGGAATGCCCATCTGGCTAAAGGCCAGCATGGCGGAGACGTGTTCTGCCATGGCGCGTTTCGCGGCGAGTACCGTACCTTCCGGGTCGGTTTCCGCTTTTTGCTGATATTCTTCCCACGTCCAGCCTTTTGGCAGGTAACCGTGCAGCGGGTCATGGGCGCTGGTCTGGTCGGTAACCAGATCCGGGTGCACGCCGCGGGCGACGAGCTGCGGGAGAATGTCCGCCGCGTTGCCGCACAGGGCAATCGACACCGCTTTGCCTTCGGAGGTGTATTTTTTAATGCGCGCCAGCGCATCGTCCAGATCGGTTGCCTGTTCATCGACGTAGCGGGTACGCAGACGGAAATCAATGCGGCTCTGCTGGCACTCAATGTTGAGCGAGCAGGCACCGGCAAGCGTGGCGGCCAGGGGCTGCGCGCCGCCCATGCCGCCGAGACCCGCGGTCAATACCCAGCGGCCTTTCAGCGAGCCGTTATAGTGCTGACGGCCGGCTTCGACGAAGGTTTCGTAGGTGCCCTGCACGATCCCCTGGCTGCCGATGTAGATCCAGCTACCCGCGGTCATCTGGCCATACATCGCCAGCCCTTTCGCGTCCAGCTCGTTGAAGTGTTCCCAGGTAGCCCAGTGCGGCACGAGGTTAGAGTTGGCGATCAGCACGCGGGGCGCGTTTTTGTGCGTTTTAAATACGCCCACCGGCTTGCCGGACTGCACCAGCAGGGTTTCGTCGTGTTCGAGTTCGGTCAGGGATTTTACAATTGCGTCATAGCATTCCCAGTTGCGCGCGGCGCGGCCTATGCCGCCGTAGACCACCAGCTCGTGGGGGTTCTCCGCTACCTCAGGATCAAGGTTGTTCATCAACATGCGCAGCGGGGCTTCGGTGAGCCAGCTTTTGGCGGTGAGAGTGGTGCCGCGCGCGGCGCGGACATCCTGCTGGCGGTATTTACCTGACGACATTGTGTGCTCCTCATACGGGACAGTGATGCATTTAGATATACTTGTATAGACAAGCACACACAAGGTCAGATTTAACAAAAAAGATACAATTTTGTTATATTGCGTTAGCTATCACGCTTTTAAAACTTATGACATAAAGTGGCCCTGCAGCCGGTATCGGTTACCCGGGAAAAGCAGCCGGGCATGCGACACAATGTGCGACGAGGACCAGGTCCGACGGCGGATCAGCAGGCACGGATCGTGCTCTTTAATGCGCAGCCGCTCGCACTCCTGCGGCGTGGCGCGCACGGCTTCCACAATGTGCTCCCCTTCCGTCAGCGGTGCGACGAGCGAGAGATAGGCGTGCGGCGTGGTCTGGGTGTAATCCTGATTCAGATAGTCCGGTATCCGTTCAGCGTTCACGCAGCGATCTTCAATCTGCACCGGAATGTCGTTCTCAAAATGCACCATCACGGAGTGGAAGATACGGCTGCCTTCTTTGACATTCAGCTCTACGGCCTGCTCGGCGCTGGCCTGGGTCTCTTCGAGCACCAGCACCTCACAGCGGTGCTGATGATTTCGCGAGGTTATCTCATCGGCAATACTGCGGATTTCAAACAGGGCAGATTGCCCTTTCGGTTCCGCCACAAATGTCCCCACGCCCTGCAGGCGCACCAGAAGCCCTTCATCGGTCAGCTCGCGCAGCGCCCGGTTGACGGTCATCCGGCTAAAACCAAACTGCGCCACCAGCTCGGCCTCCGAGGGAATGCGATCGTGCGGCCGCCAGACGCCGGTGGCGATTTTTTCGCTGATCGCCTGCTTCACCTTTTCGTAAAAAGGCGCGGGAGGGCTCGACTGCGGCAGAGGTGAGCGTGAAAACATCGTGACTCCTTGAATAGTGTTATGCCCACCAGTGAGCAATTTGCCAGGCCAGACGGGCGGCAAGCTTTGCGCCCTGTCCGTCCCGATCGTACTGCGGGTTAAACTCTACCAGATCGGCGGCCTGTAGCTTACCGCTGCGGCAGATTTGTTCGATAACCGGGAGAAGTTCCAGCGCCGGTATGCCTAACGCGGCCGGTGCGGACACGGCAGGCATTTCGCTGGCAGGCAGGACGTCCAGATCGATCGTCAGATAGATACGATCGGCCTGCGCCAGCACCTTTTCCAGCGCGGATAGCGCATCGCGCCTGAAATGGAGATCTTCCACCAGCGTGACGTTCAGGCGTTCAGCCTCATCCCACAGCGCCAGCGTGTTCGCCGCCCGGCTCACGCCAAAGCAGGCGTACTGAAATTCCCGCCCGCGCTCATCGCAGTAATGCGCCAGCTGGCGAAACGGGGTGCCGGACGTCGCCCGGTCGGCCCTGCGCAGGTCAAGATGTGCATCAAGATTGATTACCGCCACGCGCTCGTTCGGGAACGCGTCCAGAACGCCCCGACCGTGCGCCCAGGCGGTTTCGTGCCCGCCGCCAAAGACCAGCGTGCGCATCCCGGACTGCTGGCAGGCCGTGACGGCATCGCTTAACGCCTGCTGCGCCGCTTCCAGCTCGTCGCCTTCAACGTAAACCGAGCCCATATCCGCCAGCCGTTCGTGCCCCTGATGGCTTGCCATATTCGCCAGCGCTTTTCGCAGCATATCCGGTGCCTGCACGGCGCCGGGCCTGCCCTGATTGCGTTTTACCCCTTCATCACATTCAAAGCCTATCAGCGCGATGCCGGATGCAAGCGGCGTGAACTGTCCCTGCTGCTTTATCGTCTGGAAAATGCGCGTTGCATTGCTGGCCTCGGCGCTGTCGTCGCGCCCCTGCCAGACGGTTTCGGCTACGGGCCGCCATAACCTCATACTGCCTCCCCACGGAAAATACGTTGATACAGCGGATTGCGTCCCGGCTCGTAGACCATCTCAACCGGATGGCGAGCATCCCAGACGATAAAATCAGCGACAAACCCTGCCCTGAGCTGTCCGTGGGTTGCGCCACGGCCCAGCGCCTGCGCGGCATGCCGCGTGACGCCAGCCCAGGCTTCTTCAGGGGTCAGACCAAACTGGACGCAGGCCATGTTCATCGCCAGGTGCAGGCTGGCAAACGGGCTGGTGCCGGGGTTATAGTCGGTGGCGACGGCCATCGGCACGCCCTGTTTTCTGAGCCGTTCCACCGGCGGGCGCTGGCGCTCCTGAAGAAAATAGAACGCGCCGGGGAGCAGGACGGCAACCGTGCCGCTTTCCGCCATCGCCTGAACGCCTGCGTCGTCGAGATACTCAATATGATCGGCGGAAAGCCCCTTATACTGGCTGACCAGCGCCGCGCCGCCCTGATTCGACAGCTGCTCGACGTGCCCTTTCACCGGAATACCGAGCGCGGTGGCAGCCTGGAAGAGGCGCTCGGTTTGCGACGGGGTGAAGCCGACGTTTTCACAAAACACGTCGACTGCTTCATATAGCTCTTTCTGCCACAGCGTGGGCAATATCTGCTCGCAGACCAGCGTGAGATACGCATCGGGATCCTGCCGGTATTCCGGCGGAACCGCGTGCGCCGCCAGCAGCGTTGGGCTGATATCGATCGGATTATTGAGGCTCAGCTGGCGCGCGACCTGCAGCATCTTCTCTTCGGCCTCGGGGTTTAGACCGTATCCCGACTTGATTTCAACCGTGGTAACGCCTTCATTCATCAATCGCTGAAGCCGCTGCTGCGCCAGTTGAAGCAGGGTTTCGGGCGAGCTGCCGCGCGTCGCCGTCACGGTAGCGTTAATCCCGCCCCCCTGGGCGCTGATCGTTTGATAAGAGACGCCGTTCAGACGCTGCTCCCACTCCGCCGCGCGATCGCCGCCAAACACCAGGTGGGTATGGCAGTCAATCAGGCCAGGCGTGACCAGACGTCCCTGGAGATCGACACAGTGAGGGTGTCCGGCAGGAACGTCAGATTCAGGGATCACGGCCAGAAGGGTGTGGCCGCGCACGACCAGGGCATGTTGCTCTTTCAGTCCATAAGGCGCAGATACGTCCGGCACCATCGTAGCCAGTCGCGCATTTCGCCATATTACATCGTCGGGATGAATCTGCTGCATGGGCATTCCACTTGTCATAGGTTGTATAGACATTTATTTTCATCTGTTGTCTGCTGTCAACCGACTTTGCGGAAAATGTTATTTATTTGTGATCACTTACCTGCCGCACCGGGGCTAAAAATGCAACTTTTACCCTTTTTATCTTCCCGTTTCGCTCAACTTAGTATAAAAAAGCAGGCTATTTCGTCTATCCCGTAAAGACTTGCATACCCAGGAGCTTCACCTTGAACATTTCCAGGATTTCCCGTCTGGCGTTAGCACTCGCCTTTGGCGTGACCTTATCCGCATGCAGTTCAACTCCACCGGATCAGCGACCTTCTGAGCAGGCTGCGCCCGGTACCGCCTCCCGCCCGATTTTGTCCGCTGATGAAGCGAAGAACTTCGACCGCGCGCACTACTTCTCAGCGATGGATCCTAACGCTGCGCCGTGGACACCGTCGTCTATTAACCTGCCTAAACAGCCTGACTTCGTGGTTGGCCCGGCGGGTACGCAGGGCGTAACGCATACCTCTATTCAGGCTGCGGTTGATGCTGCCATCACTAAACACAGCGCGTCTCGCCAGTACATCGCGATCCTGCCGGGTGAATATGAAGGCACCGTGTATGTTCCGGCGGCCCCAGGCAGCATTACGCTTTACGGTCTGGGCGAAAAAGCGGTCGACGTAAAAATTGGCCTGGCGATTGATTCCGAAATCGACAGCAACACCTGGCGTCACCTGGTGAACCCGGCCGGTAAATATATGCCGGGTAAACCGGCGTGGTACATGTTTGATAACTGCCAGAGCAAGCGTTCCGCCACCATTGGCGTGATGTGCTCGGCGGTGGTCTGGTCTCAGAATAACGGTCTGCAGCTGCAGAACCTGACCATTCAGAATACCCTGGGCGACAGCGTTGATGCCGGTAACCACCAGGCCGTTGCGCTGCGTAGCGATGGTGACCAGGTGCAGATTAACAACGTCAACATTCTGGGCCGTCAGAACACCTTCTTCGTGACCAACAGCGGCGTGCAGAACACCCTGCAGAATAACCGCCTGACCCGTACCCTGGTGACCAACAGCTACGTTGAAGGTGACGTGGATCTGGTGTCCGGGCGCGGCGCGGTGGTATTTGATAACACCGATTTCCGCGTGGTGAATTCACGTACTCAGCAGGAAGGCTACGTGTTTGCTCCGGCAACCCAGTCTAACCTCTTCTACGGCTTCCTGGCCGTGAACAGCCGCTTTAACGCTGCCGGTGACGGCGTGGCGCAGCTGGGACGCTCCCTCGACGTGGACTCTGCGACTAACGGCCAGGTCGTTATCCGCGACAGCGTAATCAACGAAGGCTTCAACATGGCGAAGCCGTGGGCTGATGCCGCGATCTCCAAACGTCCATTCTCCGGCAATACCGGTGCGGTGGATGATAAAGGGAACGTGCAGCGCAACCTGAACGACGCTAACTTCAACCGCATGTGGGAATACAACAACCGCGGTCTGGGTAGCAAAGTGGTTGCAGAGCCGAAGCAGTAAGCTGTTTTGCCGGGTGGCGGCTTCGCCTTACCCGGCCTACAGAGATAAAAAAACCTCGCATTCGCGAGGTTTTTTGTTTTTAGCCGCTTAGTGAGCGTTTACCACGACCCACATTGGCCCCTGGCCGACGGCGTAACGTCCTTTCTCTTCCAGCAGCCCCTGCTCGCCTTTAATTTCATACAGCGCGATGTGGTGGGATTTCTGCCCTGCCGCAATCAGGTATTTACCGCTGTGATCGATATTAAAGCCGCGCGGCTGGGTTTCCGTTAGCTGGAATCCTTCAATCGCCAGCACGCTGCCGTCTTCAGAGACGCTGAACACGGTAATCAGGCTGGAGGTACGGTCACAGGCGTACAGATGGCGGCCATTTGGCGTAATGTGGATATCCGCCGCCCAGCGGGTATCGGAGAAGTCAGACGGCATCATATCCAGCGTCTGCACGCATTCAATCTGGCCGTTAGGATCTTTCAGCTCCCATACGTCCACAGAGCTGTTCAGTTCATTGACCACGTAGGCGTACTGCTGGTTCGGATGGAAGACCATATGACGCGGACCCGCGCCTTCAACGGTAGTCACTTCGGCAGGATGCTGCGCCACCAGGTGACCATCGTCGCTCAGGGTGAACAGGCAGATACGATCCTGCTTCAGCGCAGGCACCCACAGCGTGCGGTTATCCGGCGTGATATTCGCCGAGTGGCAGCCTTCAAGCCCTTCCACCACATCCACGGTTTCGACCGGAATGCCATTTTCCAGACGCGTTACGCTGACGCAGCCCGCGTTATAAGAGCCGCTGAAGACAAAGTTGCCTTTACGATCGGTAGAGATATGGGTTGGGCTGCCCGGCAGTGGTGCTTCGGCAGTGTACGTCAGCGCGCCATCGTCCGGAGAAATGCGATAGGCCAGCACGCGGAACTCCGGGCGCACACCCACGTACAAGAAACGTTTATCCGGGCTGATGACCATCGGCTGCACCTGGCCTGGCACGTCAACAACCTGAACCAGCGTGAGTGTCCCTTCGGTATTTAAACGCCAGACGTGGATCTGCTGGCTTTCAGGACTGGCGGTATAAACGGTTTGTTTCATGAATATTCACTCCTCACTGCGCATGAAAGTAGTTAACTTTTGACGGTGAATGCTGAATTGTCGACAGGAATTTTGAAGCGTTCGCCTCTCGGTGTACCATCCCATCAAAACGTAAATTCAATATTAACCCGGGAAAACAGATGACCTCGCGTGTGATTGCTCTGGATTTAGACGGTACCTTACTGACGCCGCAAAAAACCCTTCTCCCCTCCTCCCTTGAGGCGCTTAAACGCGCGCAGGAAGTGGGATATCAACTCCTTATCGTAACGGGTCGACATCACGTTGCCATTCACCCTTTTTATCAGGCACTGGCGTTAGATACACCTGCAATTTGTTGTAATGGCACTTATTTGTATGATTATCAGGCAAAAAAGGTTTTAGCCTCCGACCCGCTGCCGGTTCCCCAGGCGCTGCAGCTGATTGATCTGCTGGATGAGC
Source organism: Enterobacter sp. 120016 (assembly GCF_018383635.1). Taxonomy (NCBI): domain Bacteria; kingdom Pseudomonadati; phylum Pseudomonadota; class Gammaproteobacteria; order Enterobacterales; family Enterobacteriaceae; genus Enterobacter; species Enterobacter sp. 120016. Next base: position 18,472 of record NZ_JAHAWC010000022.1, read on the forward strand.
ATGCCGTTCACGGACTGATGTACGTGGATAACGCGATGGTGTACGAGCGCCCTACTGGCCATGTGGTGCGCACCAGCAACTGGGCGTTGTCCCTGCCTGAAGCGCAGCGTCCGGTCTTTACCCAGGTTTCCTCCCTGCGTCAGGCCGCCCAGGACGTTGAGGCCATCTGGAAATTCGCCCTGACGGATGAAGACACCGCTAAACTGAACACCTTCGCAAAACACGTGGAGCAGACGCTGGGTCTGGAGTGCGAATGGTCCTGGCATGACCAGGTGGATATTACCCGTAAAGGCAACAGCAAAGGCAAGCGTCTGACGCAGTTTGTGGAATCAAAAGGCTGGTCGATGCAGGATGTTGTCGCCTTTGGTGATAACTACAACGACATCAGCATGCTGGAAGCCGCCGGTACCGGCGTGGCGATGGGCAATGCCGACGACGCGGTCAAAGCCCGCGCCAACGTGGTGATTGGCGACAATACCACCGACAGCATCGCGCAGTACATTTATACCCACCTGCTGTAATCAGGCGGTAATCGAGACGCTCTTAATTTGCGCGTAAAGCCACAGGCCGGGTTTGATCCCTAACTCATCCCTGGCCCACGGGCTGATGCGCGCCCAGAGCGTCCTGCTGCCGACTTCAAGCTTCACTTCCACCTGCCCGTTATCATCAAAACACTCCGCGACCTTGGCGCGCAGAATATTTCGAATACTGGTTTGCAGCGGCGGCTGCAGCACCAGCGAGACGTCCGACGCCTGGATGCGGATTCTCAGCGCGGACTGCAACGGTTTGTCGATCTTATTGACCCAAAGATGCTGGTCACCCAGCGCCAGGGCGGTCATCGCGTAGTGTGGATGGTGTTCCAGAACGCTCACTTTCAGGATGCTGCTCTGCTGCTCCCTGGGTAACCACGGGTGCATGACGCTGCTGCCCCACACCTCTTCCAGGTTGCCAAACGCCTTAACGCTGCCCTCTTCCAGCACCAGCACCTTGTCGGCCAGATGGAGGATCTCATCCAGCGAATGGCTGACGTAGAGCATCGGAATATTAATTTCTCGCGTCAGGCGCTGTAGATAAGGCAGAAGTTCGCGTTTACGCGGAATATCGAGTGAGGCCAGCGGTTCGTCGAGCAGCAGCAGTTCGGGTGCGGTCAGCAACGCGCGGCCAATGGCCACACGCTGTTTTTCTCCACCGGAGAGCGAGGAGGGCAGCCTGTCGAGCAGAGGTTCAATGCCCAAAAGCGTCACCAGCTTATCAAACTGCCCGGCCATGCTTTTCGCCATGCCGTAACGCAGGTTGCCGCGCACGCTGTAGTGCGGGAACAGGCGCGCGTCCTGGAAAACATAGCCGATGCGGCGTTTATCCGGCGAGAGGTAAACCTTATTCTCTACGTCATTCAGGACGCGGTCATTCAGGACAATACGGCCAGACTGCGGGCGGGTCAGGCCGCTGATGGCATTAATCAGCGACGTTTTTCCCGCTCCCGACACGCCAAAGACGGCGGTGATACCGCTTGCCGGCAGCGTTTCGTTAAGCGTCAGGGTATGGTTTCCCAGCGTCTGGGTGAAATGGAGTTCCAGCATGCTTATTTCCCCATCCGCTCGCGGCTGAGCCGCGCCAGCCATTCAGACACCATTAGCGATGCCAGCGCCAGCACAATTGAAATAATACACAGCCGCGCCGCCGCGCCTTCACCGCCCGGCGTTTGAATCAGAGTGTACATTGCCGACGGGATGGTTCGCGTCTCGCCGGGGATGTTCGACACAAACGTAATCGTCGCGCCAAACTCGCCCAGCGAGCGGGCGAAGGCCAGCACCGTGCCGACAATAATGCCGGGTAGCGTCAGGGGTAGCGTGATGGTGAAAAAGACGCGCCAGCGCCCTGCGCCCAGCGTGCGGGCCGCCTGTTCGAGCTTCATGTCAACGCCTTCCAGCGCGAGGCGTATCGCCCTCACCATCAGCGGGAATGACATCACCGCCGCCGCCAGTACCGCACCGCGCCAGCTAAACGCAAACGTCAGCCCAAACCAGTCGTAGAGCTTCTCACCGATAAAACCGCGTCGCCCCATCGAAATCAGCAGCAGGTAACCGACCACCACGGGCGGCAAAACGAGCGGAAGATGAAGCACGCTGTCGAGCAGCGTTTTGCCGGGAAACTGGCAGCGAACCAGTAGCCAGGCAAAGAAGATCCCAAAGGGCAAACTCAGCGCAACCGCCAGGGAAGAGACTTTAAGGCTCAGCAGAACAGCCTGCCATTCAGGATCGGTCAATATCATCAGTGAGTCGTAAATCCATAACGTTTAAAGATCGCGGACGCCTCCGGGCCCTTCAGGTAATCGCGGAAGGCCGTCACGGTCGCATTTTTATGTCCATCAACAATCGCAACAGGATATTCCACTTTCTTGTGGGAGTCTTCCGGGAACGTTGCGACCACTTTTACACCTTTACTGGCAACGGCATCAGAGCCATACACAATGCCCAGCGGGGCTTCGTTGCGCTCAACCAGCGCCAGCGCGCCGCGTACATCTTCCGCCGGGGCCAGCTTCGGTGACAATGTCTCCCATGCGCCCAGCTTTTGCAGCGCTTCTTTGGCATAAATACCGGCCGGAACGTGCTCCGGATCGCCCACCGCCAGACGGCCACCGTTCAGCAGGCTCGTCCAGTTGGTCTCTTTATTGATGGTGATGTCCGCCTGCGCGCTGGCTTTTGGCGCCACGACAACCAGGCTATTGCCCAGCAGCGTTTCGCGGGTTGTCGCATCAATCGATTTCTTCTCCGCCGCGTAATCCATCCACTTCTGGTCAGCCGAGATAAACAGATCCGCCGGTGCGCCCGCTTCTATCTGGCGCGCCAGCGTCGAGGAAGAGGCAAAAGAGGAGACCACCTCGACGTTTTTCTCTTTTTTATACGCCGCCGCGATATCCTGCAGCGCGTTGGTCAGCGACGCCGCCGCAAAGACCGTGATTTTACCCTCGTCCGCCAGCGCGTGTCCGGTAAGTGAAAGCGTCAGCGTTGCCCCTGCGAAAAGGCGTACCCATGAACGTGCCATCTGTAACTCCTGTGAGTAGCGTTATATATATATTAATATAACGGTAACATCAGGGAGATCCCAGCGTTTAATCGTACCGCTGAAGGGGTAAATCGGTGTGATGCGTTAAATATTATCGGCGAAAACGAGAAAATCTTGAGAGCAAAACGCCCGGGCTAGCCGGGCGTTTTGTGGGGAATCAATGCTGCTTTTTAGCCTGGTCTCTGTGACCAATGTTCGAAAAGACGTTGAACACTTCACCCAGGCCGTAGATGGCACCGAGGATGATGGCCATCACTACTGGTACCATGATCACGGCGAATACCAGACTTTTCAACAACTCTAACATGGTTTTCTCCAGATATTGTGAACAGCTTATTCTACCCTTTCAAGTGAGAAAAACATCCCCTTTTGTGCGGTACCCTTTGCGCCCTGCCCCATTTAGGCCACAATACTCTTTTTGCCAGGACACTGTTATGCAGGCCGAAATTCTTCTCACTCTACGACTTCAGCAAAAGCTTTTCGCCGATCCGCGACGTATCGCCCTGCTTAAACAAATAGAACAAACGGGCTCGATTAGCCAGGGGGCGAAAAACGCGGGCATCAGCTACAAAAGTGCCTGGGACGCCATCAACGAAATGAACACCCTGAGCGAACAGCCGCTGGTGGACAGAGCCACGGGCGGCAAAGGCGGCGGCGGAGCGATCGTGACGCGCTATGGCCAGCGTCTTATTCAGCTTTACGATCTGCTGGCCCAGATCCAGCAAAAAGCGTTTGACGTATTGAGCGACGACGATAACGTTCCGCTGGACAGCTTGCTGGCCGCCATTTCCCGCTTCTCGTTACAAACCAGCGCCCGCAACCAGTGGTTTGGAACGGTGACGGCGCGCGACAATCTCCAGGTACAGCAGCATATTGAGATCCTGCTTGCCGATGGCACCACCCGTCTGAAAGCCGCAATCACGGCGCAGAGCGCAGAGCGTCTTGAGCTGGACGAAGAGAAAGAGGTGCTGGTGCTGCTGAAAGCACCGTGGGTCAATATCACGCGCGATCCCGACACCGCAAAGGCAGCCGATAACCAGCTACAGGGCGCAATTAGCCATATCGAACGCGGCCAGGCGCAGTGCGAAGTGCTGATGACCCTGGCTGACGGGCAACAGCTTTGCGCGACGATACCGCTTAGCGAAGCGGACGGTTTAGAAGAAGGTACGGTGGTCACCGCCTGGTTCAACGCAGACCGGGTGATTATCGCCACATTGTGCTGAGCGCATTGACAATCGCGCCGACAGTGCGTATCCCTGATATCTATTGCTGCAAAAACAGGGATAAATCATGTCATCATTGCATATTTCGCAAGGCACGTTTCGTCTTAGCGATACCCGAACGCTGGCGATTGCTGATTTGACGATACGCGCGGGTGAAAGCTGGGCGTTTGTCGGCACTAACGGCAGCGGTAAATCCGCGCTGGCCCGCGCGCTGGCCGGAGAGCTTCCTCTCCTCAAGGGCGAATGCCAGGGCGACTTTACGCGCCTGACGCGCCTGTCATTTGAACAACTGCAAAAGCTGGTGAGCGACGAGTGGCAGCGTAACAACACCGATTTACTCAGCCCTGGCGAAGAAGATACCGGCCGTACGACGGCGGAAATTATTCAGGATGAGGTGAAAGATCCCGCCCGCTGTCAGCGCCTGGCAGAACGGTTCGGCATCACCGCCCTGCTGAACCGGCGCTTTAAATACCTTTCTACCGGCGAGACGCGGAAAACGCTGCTCTGCCAGGCGCTGATGAGCGAGCCCGAGCTGCTTATCCTCGACGAACCGTTTGACGGCCTTGACGTGCAGTCCCGTGCGCAGCTGGCGGCCCTGCTGGAGTCGCTTAATCAGCAGGGATATACCCTGGTGCTGGTGCTTAACCGCTTCGATGAAATTCCGGATTTTATCCAGCATGCAGGCGTACTGGCAGACTGTAACCTGACCGAGACCGGTGAAAAGACAGCGCTGCTTGAGCAGGCGCTCATCGCCCAGCTCGCGCACAGTGAACAACTCGACGGTGTAACCCTTCCGGAACCTGACGCCCCTGCGGCCCGCCACGCGCTTGATCCCCACCAGCCGCGTATCGTGCTGCGGGATGGGATGGTCTCTTATGACGATCGCCCGATCCTTAACCGTCTAAGCTGGACGGTCAATCCTGGCGAGCACTGGCAGATTATCGGCCCTAACGGCGCGGGAAAATCCACGCTGCTGAGCCTGATAACCGGCGATCACCCGCAGGGCTATAGCAACGATCTGACGCTGTTCGGTCGGCGTCGCGGCAGCGGCGAAACCATCTGGGATATTAAAAAACATATCGGCTACGTCAGCAGCAGCCTGCATCTGGATTACCGGGTCAGTACCACGGTACGCAACGCGATCCTTTCCGGTTATTTTGATTCCATCGGTATTTATCAGGCGGTGTCGGACAAACAGCACAAGCTGGCCCAGCAGTGGCTGGATATCCTGGGCATGGACACCCGGATCGCTGACGCGCCGTTTCATAGTCTGTCGTGGGGGCAGCAGCGTCTGGCCCTGATCGTTCGCGCGCTGGTGAAACACCCTACGCTTCTGATCCTCGACGAACCGCTGCAGGGACTCGATCCGCTGAATCGACAGCTTATCCGCCGCTTTTTGGACGTGCTGATTAGCGAAGGTGAAACGCAGCTGCTGTTCGTTTCACACCATGCCGAAGATGCCCCCTCCTGCATCACGCATCGCCTGGAGTTTGTTCCGGACGGTGAGCACTATCGTTATCTGCAAAGCAAAATCGATTAACCCCCGGAGGGTGCCGCCCTCCGTTTTTCAGATAACCTGCACTAAGACATCGCTATCCCTTTGATCTACAATGCCCTAAAGCGGCTGAAAATCGGATTTTAAAAACAGTGTAAACGATTCCACTATTTTATCCCATGTCACACTTTTCGCGTCTCTGTTATGCTATGGTTATTACATACCATAAGCCCAATGGAGCGAAATATGCGAGTTCTGGTAACAGGTGGTAGCGGTTACATAGGTAGTCATACCTGCGTGCAACTGCTGCAAAACGGTCACGACGTCATCATTCTCGACAACCTGTGCAACAGTAAGCGCAGCGTGCTGCCTGTGATTGAACGTCTTGGCGGTAAACAACCCACTTTCGTGGAAGGCGACATCCGCAACGAAGCGCTGATGACCGAGATCCTTCACGACCACGCTATCGAAGCGGTGATCCACTTCGCGGGCCTGAAAGCGGTTGGTGAATCCGTTGCGAAACCGCTCGAGTATTACGACAACAACGTCAACGGTACCCTGCGTCTCATCTCCGCCATGCGTGCGGCCAACGTCAAAAACTTCATCTTTAGCTCCTCCGCCACCGTCTACGGCGATCAGCCCAAAATCCCTTACGTCGAAAGCTTCCCGACCGGTACACCGCAAAGCCCGTACGGCAAAAGCAAGCTGATGGTGGAGCAGATCCTGACCGACCTGCAAAAAGCGCAGCCGGAGTGGAGCATCGCGATGCTGCGCTACTTCAACCCTGTCGGCGCGCATCCGTCCGGCGATATGGGTGAAGATCCGCAGGGCATCCCGAACAACCTGATGCCGTATATCGCGCAGGTTGCCGTGGGTCGCCGCGACTCGCTGGCGATTTTTGGCAATGATTACCCTACCGAAGACGGCACCGGCGTGCGCGACTACATCCACGTAATGGATCTGGCTGACGGCCACGTTGCCGCGATGCAGCAGCTGGCCAACAAGCCGGGCGTGCATATTTACAACCTCGGCGCCGGAGTCGGCAGCAGCGTGCTGGACGTGGTTAACGCCTTCAGCAAAGCCTGCGGTAAGCCGGTGAGCTACCACTTCGCCCCGCGTCGTGATGGCGACCTGCCTGCTTACTGGGCCGATGCCACCAAAGCCGACAAAGAGCTTAACTGGCGTGTGACGCGCACGCTTGATGAAATGGCACAGGATACCTGGCACTGGCAGTCACGCCACCCGCAAGGCTATCCGGACTAAGGATCCGTCATGACGCAATTTAATCCCGTCGATCATCCGCATCGTCGTTTTAACCCGTTAAGCGGGCAATGGATTTTAGTTTCTCCGCATCGCGCCAAGCGCCCCTGGCAGGGGGCGCAGGAGACGCCTGCAAAACAGACGCTGCCACAGCACGACCCGGACTGCTTCCTTTGTCCGGGCAACACGCGCGTCACCGGGGATAAAAACCCGGACTATAAAGGCACCTTTGTCTTCACCAACGATTTTGCCGCCCTGATGACCGACACCCCGGACGCGCCGGAAAGCCACGATCCGCTGATGCGCTGCGAAAGCGCGCGCGGAACCAGCCGCGTGATCTGCTTCTCGCCCGATCACAGCAAAACGCTGCCGGAGCTGAGCGTGGACGCGCTGAAAGAGGTCGTCAGCACCTGGCAGGCGCAAACCGCAGAGCTGGGGCAGAGCTATCCTTGGGTGCAGGTGTTCGAAAACAAAGGCGCGGCCATGGGCTGTTCTAACCCGCACCCCCACGGCCAGGTCTGGGCGAACAGCTTCCTGCCTAACGAAGCCGAGCGTGAAGACCGTCTGCAGAAAGCGTATTACGCGGAAAACGGTTCGCCGATGCTGGTGGATTACACCCAGCGCGAGCTGGCCGACGGCAGCCGCACCGTGGTGGAAACCGAACACTGGCTGGCCGTCGTCCCTTACTGGGCCGCCTGGCCGTTTGAAACGCTGCTGCTGCCGAAAGCGCACGTGCAGCGCATCACCGATCTCAGCGACGCGCAGCGCGACGACCTTGCCCTGGCGCTGAAAAAGCTGACCAGCCGTTACGACAATCTGTTCCAGTGCTCTTTCCCGTACTCCATGGGCTGGCACGGCGCCCCGTTTAACGGCGAAGAGAATCAACACTGGCAGCTGCATGCCCATTTCTATCCGCCGCTGCTGCGCTCTGCGACGGTGCGTAAATTCATGGTGGGCTATGAAATGCTGGCGGAAACCCAGCGTGACCTGACGGCGGAACAGGCGGCAGAACGTCTGCGTGCCGTTAGCGACGTCCACTATCGCGAATCAGGAGTCTAAAAAATGAGTCTGAAAGATAAAACACAATCCCTGTTTGCTGAGAAATTTGGCTACCCTGCCACCCACGTTATCCAGGCACCTGGCCGCGTTAACCTGATCGGTGAACACACCGACTATAACGACGGTTTCGTGCTGCCGTGCGCCATCGATTACCAGACCGTCATCAGCTGTGCGAAGCGCGACGACCGTAAGGTCCGCGTGATTGCGGCGGATTACGATAATGAGGCGGACGAGTTTTCCCTTGATGCCCCAATTGTGACGCACGACAGCCAGCAGTGGTCTAACTACGTGCGCGGCGTGGTGAAACACCTCCAGAAGCGTAACAAGAACTTTGGCGGCGCAGATTTAGTCATCAGCGGCAACGTGCCGCAGGGTGCGGGCTTAAGCTCCTCTGCGTCTCTGGAAGTCGCCGTGGGTACCGTGTTCCAGCAGCTTTATCATTTAGCGCTGGATGGGGCGCAAATCGCCCTGAACGGTCAGGAAGCTGAAAACCAGTTCGTGGGCTGTAACTGCGGCATTATGGACCAGCTGATCTCCGCGCTGGGCAAAAAAGAGCATGCCCTGTTAATTGATTGCCGCTCGCTGGGTACCAAAGCCGTTCCCCTGCCAAAAGGCGCGGCTGTGGTGATCGTCAACAGCAACTTTAAGCGCACGCTGGTGGGCAGCGAATACAACACCCGCCGCCAACAGTGCGAAACCGGCGCCCGCTTCTTCCAGCAGCCTGCCCTACGCGACGTAACGCTCAATGAATTTAACAAAGTGGCGCACGAGCTTGATCCGGTCGTCGCCAAACGCGTTCGTCACGTGCTGACGGAAAATGCCCGTACCGTCGAAGCCGCGTCCGCGCTGGCGAAAGGCGATCTGAAACGCATGGGTGAGCTGATGGCGGAATCGCACGCCTCCATGCGCGATGATTTTGAAATCACCGTTCCGCAGATCGACACCCTGGTGGACATCGTCAAAGCCACCATCGGCGACAAAGGTGGCGTGCGCATGACGGGCGGCGGCTTTGGCGGCTGTATCGTTGCGCTGGTGCCTGAAGAGCTGGTGCCTGCCGTACAGGACGCCGTGGCGAAGCAGTACGAAGCAAAAACGGGTATCAAGGAAACCTTCTATGTTTGCAAAGCATCACAAGGAGCCGGACAGTGCTAAACGAAACACCTACCCTTGCACCGGATGGTCTGCCGTATCGCCTGTTAACCCTGCGCAACAGCGCGGGGATGGTCGTTACGGTGATGGACTGGGGGGCAACCCTTCTTTCTGCCCGCGTAGCGATGCCGGACGGCAGCGTGCGTGAAACTCTGCTCGGCTGCGCCTCGCCTGAGCAGTACGTCAATCAGTCCGCCTATCTGGGCGCGTCCGTTGGGCGCTATGCTAACCGCATCGCGAAGAGCCGTTTTGAGCTCGACGGCGTGCAGTACACCCTGCTTCCAAGCCAGGGGGAGAACCAGCTGCACGGCGGACCGGACGGGTTTGATAAACGCCGCTGGAAGATTGTTCGTCAAAACGACGGGGAAGTGCTGTTCTCGCTGGATTCACCTGATGGCGATCAGGGCTTCCCGGGGAACCTTACCGCGTCCGCGCGCTTTACGCTTACCGACGACAGCCGTATCGCCATTGAATACCGTGCGACGGTCGACAAACCGTGTCCAGTCAACCTGACCAACCACGCGTACTTTAATCTGGACGGTAACCAGTGCGACGTGCGTGAGCACAAGCTGCAGATCCTGGCGGATGCATATCTGCCGGTTGACGAGATGGGCATTCCGCATCAGGGCCTCAAAGACGTGAGCGGCACCAGCTTTGACTTCCGCAGCGCGAAAACCATCGCCCAGGATTTCCTGAGCGATGACGATCAGCGTAAGGTGAAAGGCTACGATCACGCTTTCCTGCTGCAGGCCAAAGGCGATGTGAAACAACCTGCCGCGCAGGTCTGGTCTGCGGATGAGAAGCTGCAGATGACGGTTTATACCACCGCCCCTGCCCTGCAGTTTTACTCAGGCAACTACCTCGGCGGCACGACGGCGCGCGAACACGATGAGTACAGCGACTGGCAAGGCCTGGCGCTGGAGAGCGAGTTCTTGCCGGACAGCCCGAACCATCCGGAATGGCCACAGCCGGACTGCGTGCTGCGCCCGGGTGAAGAGTACGTGAGCGTCACCGAGTATCATTTCACTCCGCGCGCTTAACGCCCGGCGGCGCTACGCTTGCGCGGGCCTACGATTCCTGGCCCGATAAGCGAAGCGCCATCCGGCAAAAAACGCCAGCCCTCACAACGAGGGCTTTTTTCTGCGCGCCTTGCTGAAAATAGCGCCGATCGCAGACAAAATCATAACCCTGGATTCACAAGCATCTTACACTCAGAGACTATTTTCGCTATGGTTAGGGTTAAGCGTTGCTGGTGGCACCGCCACGGCAATATAATGAGAATTGTTATCATTCTAAAAATGCTTGAGGAGTAAGAGATGGCTATTACTAAGCTGGTCCTGGTGCGTCACGGCGAAAGCCAGTGGAACAACGAAAACCGCTTTACCGGTTGGTACGACGTTGATCTGTCTGAGAAAGGCGTAAGCGAAGCAAAAGCAGCAGGTAAACTGCTGAAGGAAGAAGGCTTCAGCTTTGATTTTGCTTACACCTCTGTGCTGAAACGTGCCATCCACACCCTGTGGAACGTGCTGGACGAACTGGATCAGGCCTGGCTGCCGGTTGAGAAGTCCTGGAAACTGAACGAACGTCACTACGGTGCGCTGCAGGGCCTGAACAAAGCGGAAACCGCTGAGAAATATGGCGACGAGCAGGTTAAACAGTGGCGTCGCGGCTTCGCAATCACCCCACCAGAGCTGACCAAAGATGACGAGCGCTACCCGGGCCACGACCCGCGTTACGCGAAGCTGACCGACGCTGAGCTGCCAACCACCGAGAGCCTGGCGCTGACCATCGACCGCGTTGTGCCTTACTGGAACGAAACCATTCTGCCACGCCTGAAAAGCGGCGAGCGCGTGATCATCGCTGCTCACGGTAACTCCCTGCGCGCGCTGGTGAAATACCTGGACAACATGGGTGAAGACGAAATTCTCGAACTGAACATCCCAACTGGCGTACCGCTGGTGTATGAGTTCGACGAAAACTTCAAGCCAATCAAACACTACTATCTGGGTAACGCAGAAGAGATCGCGGCGAAAGCAGCGGCTGTCGCGAACCAGGGTAAAGCGAAGTAATTTTCGCCAGACATAAAAAAAGCGCGGAGCCTTCCGCGCTTTTTTATTTGTGCATTCGAATTAACCGCGACGCGCTTTTACCGCATTCGCCAGCTGACGCAGGATGGTGTCGGTATCGTCCCAGCCAATGCAGGCATCGGTCACGCTTTTGCCATACACCAGCGGTTCGCTGCCTTCCAGGTTCTGGTTACCTTCAACCAGATGGCTTTCGATCATCACCCCAATCACCGCCTTCTCACCGCCGGCAATCTGCTGACATACGTCGGCACCCACTTCCATCTGCTTTTTAAACTGCTTGCTGGAGTTGGCATGGCTGAAATCGATCATCACCTGTGCTGGCAGCCCGGCTTTTTCCAGCCCGACCTTTACTTCCGCCACGTGTTTCGCGCTGTAGTTTGGCTCTTTGCCGCCGCGCAGAATGATATGGCAGTCGCCGTTGCCGCTGGTGTTAACGATGGCGGAATGACCCCATTTGGTCACCGACAGGAAGCAGTGCGGCGCGCCCGCTGCGTTGATGGCATCAATAGCTACCTTCATCGTGCCGTCAGTGCCGTTTTTGAAACCCACCGGGCAAGAGAGACCGGACGCCAGCTCGCGGTGCACCTGAGATTCTGTTGTGCGGGCACCAATTGCGCCCCAGCTCATCAGGTCTGCCAGGTATTGTGGCGTAATCATGTCCAGGAATTCACCGGCCGCTGGCAGGCCGCTGTCGTTGATCTCCAGCAGCAACTTGCGCGCAATGCGCAGACCGTCGTTGATCTGGAAGCTGTTATCCATATGCGGATCGTTAATCAGCCCTTTCCAGCCCACGGTGGTGCGCGGTTTTTCAAAATAGACGCGCATCACGATTTCAAGCTCGTCCTTCAGCTCTTCACGGAGGGTGAGCAGACGGGCTGCGTACTCTTTCGCGGCTGCAGGATCGTGAATGGAGCACGGGCCAATCACCACCAGAAGACGATCGTCATTACCTTTCAGGATCTTATGGATCGCTTTACGAGCATGAGAAACCGTGTTTGCGGCATTTTCAGTGGCGGGGAATTTCTCAAGGAGCGCTACAGGAGGTAATAACTCATTGATCTCTTTAATGCGTAAATCGTCGTTCTGATAATTCATTTTCTTTCCAGCTCTGCCATATCTTTAGTAATGAAAGCAATCCTTTCAATCTATCTTGTCGACCAGGAAGTGTAAACACGGTTTTACACTTCACGCAGATAATTCCTGGAATTCGCCTAAAAATCGCCACAAAATAGCGAAAAATGAGATCTAACCTAAGCTTTTTAACTGTAACAACCAATTTTACACGCTTAAACGCGATTCCCTACTGACGTAAGTCCGTAAGGCGGAATCTTTCGCCTCTGAAAAAGATGCACTGTTGGAGAATGTTATCCAGCGTAACGACAAGAACAGGAGCACCATGATGAAAATGACAAAACTGGCAACCCTCTTCCTGACCGCCACACTCACTCTGGCCAGCGGCAGCGTCCTGGCCGCGGAAACGGGCACATCAGACAGCAACGGGGATGCGAATGCGGCTGCGGCAGCAGGCCAGCCTGCCCCTGATGCGAAACAGAATATTGCCCCGAATAATGTCGACAACAGCCAGATCAATACCGGCAACACCAACACCGGCGGCACGATGCTGCATCCTAACGGCAGCGGTTCCGGCACCATGAATCATGACAATATGAGTTCGGATGAGGTTCATAAGAACTCGATGTGTAAGGACGGCAAATGCCCCGATCCTAATGACAAAGTAGGAAACGACGCGAATACTAAAACCGACGGCACCACCCAATAACTGGTTGTGATCGGGAAGAAAAAGGAGAGCTCTGGCTCTCCTTTCTTTTTGGAGTAACCTATTAAAAACGCTACACTAAAAACAATAACACATCAGGAAAGCAGACATGGCGCACTCCCATTCCCACTCACACTCTCCCGGCAACGACAACGCTAAACGACTAATGCTGGCCTTTGGCGTCACGGCAACGTTTATGGTTATCGAGGTCATTGGCGGCCTGATATCCGGCTCTCTGGCGCTTCTGGCTGATGCCGGACACATGCTGACCGATGCCGCAGCGCTGCTCTTCGCCCTGCTGGCGGTGCAGTTTGCGCGTCGTCCTCCGAATGCGCGCCATACCTTCGGCTGGCTGAGGCTGACAACCCTGGCCGCGTTTGTTAACGCCATTGCGCTGGTGGTCATTACCGTTCTTATCGTCTGGGAGGCCGTACAGCGCTTCCGACACCCGCAGCCGATCGCCGGGGCGACAATGATGGTGATTGCCGTGGCCGGGCTGCTGGCAAATATCCTGGCCTTCTGGATTTTGCACCGCGGCAGCGGGGAGAAGAACCTCAACGTACGCGCCGCGGCTCTGCATGTTCTGGGTGATTTGCTCGGCTCCGTCGGGGCGATTGTCGCCGCGCTGGTGATCCTCTACACCGGCTGGACGCCTGTCGATCCAATTCTGTCCGTTCTGGTGTCGTGTCTGGTCCTGCGCAGCGCCTGGCGGCTGCTGAAGGAGAGCGTGAATGAGCTGCTTGAAGGGGCACCGGCATCAATGGATATTGACGAGCTGAAGCGCAACCTGCGCCGTTCAGTCCCGGAAGTACGCAACGTTCATCATGTTCACGTCTGGCTGGTGGGGGAGAAACCGGTCATGACGCTGCACGTCCAGGTGATCCCGCCTCACGACCACGATGCGCTGCTTGAACGCATCCAGCATTTTCTTGAACATCACTACGAAATTGGCCACGCCACCATCCAGATGGAGTATCAGCCCTGTAACGGGCCGGACTGCCACCTTAACGAGGCGCAGTCCGGACATTCAGATCATCACCACCACTAGCTGGAAAGCGCGTGAGAGCCTCGCTCACGCGCGCTGTTAATCCACATCCGGCTGCCGTTCAGCGCGATGAAGGTCAGCAGCAGATATTCCAGCGACATCGCATAGACGCCCTGCAGGGCGAAGATCGCCACGCTAATCACGTTGATGATGACCCACAGCAGCCAGTTCTCAACGTATTTACGGGTCATCAGGATCATCGCCGCAATCGACAGCACCATCATGCAGGAATCCCAGAACGGGAAGGCATCCGGCTGGAGGACAGGCATCGTCACGTTCAGGCCGAAACCGGACATGACCGAGACGGCAACGCGGGTCAGGAACGCAAACACCGGGTTGATATAGACGGTCATTAAGCCAATGGCGACCACGCAGGCGACAAACCAGGCGATGGCTTTCGGCAAGGGCAGCCAGCGGATCTGCAGCTCTGCCTCCTGCTGGCTGTTCTGACGCGACCACGCGTACCAGCCGTAGATATTGGCGGCGAAGAAGAACAGCTGCAAAAGCAGGCTGGCGTACAGCTGGATCTGGAAGAAGATAATCGCAAACAGCGTAACGTTAATCAGCCCGAACGCATAGTTGCTAATTTTCTCCAGGCTTGCCAGCCAGATACAGAGTAACCCCGCCAGCGTGCCAACTGCCTCAATCCATGACAGGTCATAGCCACCTGCACCAATCGGTATATGAACCAGAATGTTCTGCGTGCTAAAAAAATCCATCTTTTCCCCGGGGCGTTGTGAATTAAGTACGTAGTGTAGCCGCAAAATCCAGCATGCGGTTAAGCGGAATCAACGCACCTTCACGCAGAGCGGCATCCACATGGATTTCATGTGCTGCACCGCCTGTCTCGAGCCCTTCGGCAATGGCCTTCAGGCCGTTCATCGCCATCCACGGGCAATGCGCACAGCTGCGACACGTTGCGCCCTCACCCGCCGTTGGCGCTTCAAGGAGCTCTTTCTCCGGCACGGCCTGCTGCATCTTATAGAAGATACCGCGATCGGTCGCCACGATGAGCTGCTTGTGAGGCAACGTCCTGGCCGCGTTGATAAGCTGGCTGGTTGAGCCCACAGCATCCGCCATGTCGACTATCGCCTGCGGTGATTCAGGGTGAACAAGGATCGCGGCGCCAGGATAAAGTGCCTTCATGCGCGCCAGCGCCTGGGTTTTGAATTCGTCGTGCACAATGCAGGCGCCCTGCCAGCAGAGAACGTCAGCCCCCGTCTGCTTCTGGACATAATTTCCAAGATGACGGTCAGGCGCCCAGATAATCTTCTCACCCAGGCTGTCCAGATGTTCAATCAGCTCAACGGCGATGCTGGAGGTGACAACCCAGTCTGCGCGCGCTTTTACCGCCGCAGAGGTGTTGGCGTAAACTACCACGGTCCGGTCAGGGTGGGCGTCACAGAAGGCCGTGAATTCGTCAATCGGGCAGCCGAGATCCAGCGAACACTCCGCGTTAAGCGTCGGCATCAGAATGGTTTTTTCTGGGCTCAGGATCTTTGCCGTTTCCCCCATAAAACGCACGCCAGCAACCAGCAGCGTGGAAGCGGGATGTCTTGCACCGAAGCGTGCCATCTCAAGTGAGTCAGAAATACAGCCCCCGGTCTCTTCCGCCAGCTGCTGAATTTCCGGGTCGGTGTAGTAATGGGCCACCATCACCGCATCTCGTTCTTTGAGAAGACGTTTGATCTTCTCGCGATAGAATTGCTTTTCATCCAGGCTCAGCGGGACAGGCTTGGGCGGAAACGGATAGATTGCAGCTTCAGGATCAAACATCACACTCATTATGGCTTCTCGTTTTACGGGCTTAACAATATTGCCTTTCTTTTGCATGACATAGCAAAACGCATGGCAATTGTGTTTTGTATACTAAACAAGATAGCGAATATGAGCGGAAAAGTCACCGGAAATAGGTGCGGAAAGCATTTGTCGGGTGGCGGCTTCGCCTTACCCGACCTACAAAAACTGCAGATAGCAAAAAGGCGCCTTTAGGGCGCCTTTCTACACTGGTGGGTCGTGCAGGATTCGAACCTGCGACCAATTGATTAAAAGTCAACTGCTCTACCAACTGAGCTAACGACCCCTTGCGGGATTTTTTTCTTCGAAGTGGTGGGTCGTGCAGGATTCGAACCTGCGACCAATTGATTAAAAGTCAACTGCTCTACCAACTGAGCTAACGACCCATTCGGGTGCTGACTTCGAAGATTTTTACTCGGTACCACCGGAGAGTGGTGGGTCGTGCAGGATTCGAACCTGCGACCAATTGATTAAAAGTCAACTGCTCTACCAACTGAGCTAACGACCCGAGTGGTGGGTGATGACGGGCTCGAACCGCCGACCCCCTCCGTGTAAAGGAGATGCTCTACCAACTGAGCTAATCACCCACTCTGTACTGCCGGTATGCGTTAAGTGGTGGGTCGTGCAGGATTCGAACCTGCGACCAATTGATTAAAAGTCAACTGCTCTACCAACTGAGCTAACGACCCACTTTTACGCTGTTTTCACGTTGTTTGATATCCCGTGGCAACGGCGGCATATATTACTGATTTAAGAATTCAGCGCAACAAAAATTTCGATGAAGATCACTTAACTGCTTACGAATCATGCTGCACGACCAGAAATAACGCGATTTCTGGTCATGCGGTAATCATCCCATCGAATTCAGACGTTTTTGCGCCTGCTTAGCACCTTCGGTACCCGGGAATTTAGAGACCACCTGCTGATAAACCGCTTTGGCTTTCGCAGTGTCGCCTTTGTCCTGCATGATGACGCCCACTTTGTACATCGCATCAGGCGCTTTTGGCGATTTCGGGTAATTTTTTACCACGGAGGCAAAATAAAACGCCGCATCGTCCTTTTTACCCTTGTTGTAATTCAGCTGACCGAGCCAGTAATTCGCATTTGGCTGATAAGTGGAATCAGGGTATTTCTTAACAAAGTTCTGAAACGCAGCAAGCGCGTCATCCTGACGAGATTGATCCTGCACCAGGGCAATGGCCGCGTTGTAGTCCGTATTCGCGTCACCGCTCTGTACAGGCGCCCCTGATGAAGCAGAAGCATCCGCAGCCGGAGCTGATGTCGCCGCACCGCTCTGATCGCCTGCGGCTGGCTGTGCTTGTGCAGCTGCACCACCGCTGCTCAGGCTATCCATCTGCAGCAAAATCTGCTTCTGACGTTCCACAACCTGGTTCAACTGATACTGGCTTTCCTGAATCTGGCCGCGGAGAGCGTCAATATCGCTTTGGTTATCAGAGAGCTGTTGCTGGAGTTGGGTTAAAAGCTGGCTGTGAGCGTTAGAAATACGCTCGAGTTGAGTGACCCGGTCTTCTACCGAGCCTGAGCCGACACTACTGATTGGTGCCTGAGCAAAAGCGGCCCAGGGGGCCGCTATTCCAACCAGTAACGACAGACTCAACAGATGATGTCTGAAGTTACTGCTCATGCAATTCTCTTAGTAAACCAGTACGGCACGACGGTTTTTGGAGTAAGCCGCTTCGTCGTGACCCAGTACTGCAGGTTT
This sequence comes from Enterobacter sp. 120016, assembly GCF_018383635.1. NCBI lineage: Bacteria > Pseudomonadati > Pseudomonadota > Gammaproteobacteria > Enterobacterales > Enterobacteriaceae > Enterobacter > Enterobacter sp. 120016. The sequence goes on from NZ_JAHAWC010000022.1 coordinate 36,153, forward strand.
TTCTTTACCGTAAGAAACGATGGAGATCTGGTCAGCAGAAACGCCTTTACCCTGCAGGTACATTTTAACAGCGTTAGCACGACGTTCACCCAGGGAGATGTTGTACTCTGGAGTACCACGTTCGTCCGCGTGACCTTCTACGGTGACTTTGTAAGATGGGTTGCTACGCAGGAAGTTAGCGTGCGCATCCAGCATCGCAGCGAAGTCAGAACGGATGTCGTATTTATCCAGATCGAAGTAAACGATGTTGTTCTGCTGCAGCTGCTGCATCTGAAGACGCGCTTGCTCTTCAGAAGACATGTTGCCATTGCCGTTCGCGTCCATACCGGTGCCGGCACCCATCATGCCTTCGCCGCTCTGGTCATTGCTTGCGTTCTTGTTAGAAGAACACGCTGCGATTGCCATTACAGGCAGAGCGATCATCAGCCCCTTCAGCACTTTGTTCAGTTGCATTTCTATGATTCCTTTAGTAATCAATTAATTATTATTTACAGATACGGCGACCAGGCAGGTGATTTTACCTGTCCATCAGTTGCCGGAATACGCGCTTTGAAACGCCCATCTGTAGAAACCAGATTCAGCACAGATCCCATCCCCTGAGAAGAGCTGTAGATTACCATCGTGCCGTTAGGTGCCAGACTTGGCGTTTCATCCAGGAACGTTGACGACAGAACTTGAACGCCACCCGCTACCAGATCTTGTTTGGCAATGTGCTGCTGCCCACCGTTGGAGCTCACCATTACCATAAATTTACCGTCGCTGCTCACGTCTGAGTTCTGGTTCTGCGAACCTTCCCAGGTAATACGTTGCGGAGCACCGCCGTTGATGTTGACTTTATAGATTTGCGGACGGCCAGCCTGGTCAGAGGTAAACGCCAGGTTTTGACTGTCCGGGAACCATGAAGGTTCGGTGTTGTTGCTGCGACCGTCGGTCACCTGACGGATCTGGCCAGAGCCAATGTCCATCACGTACAGGTTCAGGCTACCGGTTTTTGACAGCGCAAAGGCCAGTTTAGACCCGTCCGGTGAGAACGAAGGCGCACCATTGTGACGTGGGAAAGATGCAACCTGACGAACAGCACCGTTTGCCAGCGTCTGGATAACCAGCGCTGAACGGCCGCTTTCGAAGGTCACATAGGCCAGTTTAGAACCGTCCGGAGACCAGGCTGGAGACATCAGCGGCTGTGAAGAACGTTTCACCAGGAACTGGTTGTAGCCGTCGTAGTCAGATACGCGCAGCTCATATGGGAACTGACCACCGTTGGTCTGCACCACATAAGCAATACGGGTACGGAACGCCCCTTTAATACCGGTCAGTTTTTCAAATACCGCGTCGCTGGCAGCGTGTGCCGCGTAGCGCAGGTACTGCTTAGTGACCTTGTAAGAGTTCTGTGCCAGAACGGTACCCGGTGCACCGCCGGTATCCACCAGCTGCCACGCCACGTTGTAAGAGCCGTCCGGGTTAGGTGTAACCTGCCCCACCACCACGGCATCAATACCCAGTGCAGACCATGCTGCAGGCTGTACTTCCTGCGCGCTACCCGGCTGCTGAGGCAGACGAGAACGATCTAACGGGTTGAATTTACCGCTGTTACGCAGGTCAGCCGCCACGATGCCACCGGCATCTTCAGGTGCAGCGCCAGGACCGGCCCACTGGAACGGGACAACACCGATTGGGCGTGCCGAGTCCACCCCCTGGGTGATCTCGATACGTACTTCTGCGTGCAGTACTGCTGCCCACAGCATTAAAAAACCAAATGCTACACGTAATGCCTGCTTCATCATATCTCCCTTATCCGGGTAACCTTACCCACGATAATTTAGCAGAATGTTAACAAACTCAAATAGACAAAACTACCAGAACCCTGTGACTAAACCTGGTCTATTTTTCCCCGTTTGCACGGGGAAAATGTAACTTAAGGTTTGAAGTCCAGCGGCGCATTTTTAAAGACTTCGTAAACGGCCTGAGACGGCGGTTTAGGCATCTTCGCCTGACGCGCTGCAGCCAGGGCCGCAGTACATAAAGCCGGGTCGCCACCTTCAGACTTAATATCCAGCAGCATGCCGTCCGGAGCCAGTTTTATACGCAACGTACACGTTTTACCGGTATAGGAAGACGCATCATAGAATCGGCTTTCAATAGCGGATTTAATCTGCGCGGCATAACCGTTGATTTCAGCCCCGCTCGCACCGTTACTCTTAGTGTTACCACTTCCGGTCGGCGCTGCGTTGTTTCCTTTCGCCCCACCGCCCGCTTTCGGTGCATTCTTACCGGAGCTCAAATCGCCCAGCAGATCGTCAACCCCTGCGGCAGCAGCAGCTTTTTCAGCGGCTGCAGCCTTCTTCGCAGCGGCTTTTTCAGCTGCTGCTTTCTTATCGGCAGCGGCCTTCTCAGCTGCAGCTTTTTTATCAGCAGCGGCTTTTTCTGCGGCGGCTGCTTTTTCTGCTGCCGCTTTCTCAGCAGCAGCCGCTTTCTTAGCGGCCTCGGCAGCAGCTTTCTTCTCTGCGTCCTGAGCGGCTTTCTTCGCGGCTTCGGCTTCCGCTTTCTTCTGAGCATCAGCAGCAGCTTTCTTCGCAGCTTCCGCTTCGGCTTTCTTCTGAGCATCGGCAGCGGCTTTCTTCGCCGCTTCCGCTTCAGCTTTCTTCTGGGCATCAGCCGCGGCTTTCTTCGCAGCTTCTGCTTCAGCTTTCTTCTGAGCATCTGCAGCGGCTTTCTTCGCCGCTTCTGCCGCTAATTTTGCCTGGGCATCAGCCTGTGCTTTCGCGTCCGCTGCGGCTTTTGCTGCCGCCTCTTCCGCCTGCTTTTGCTGTTCCTGGGCTTTCTTCGCGGCCTCTTCGGCTTGTTTCTGCTGCTCCGCCTGCTCTTTTGCGGCTTCCTGCGCCTGCAAACGTTCTTTCTCAAGCTGCTTCAGACGCTCCTGCTCTGCGGCCTGCTTTTCACGCAGTTCTTCCGCCTGCTGTTGCGACTGTTTTTCACGCTGCTCTTCAGCCCGTTTGGCACTCGCCTTCTGCTGCTGTTCGCGATTATAGTTCTGTACTACCGCACCGGGATCCACCATCACGGCGTCAATGGAAGACCCTCCACCGCCGCCGGCTGATGCATCAATATGCTCGTCGAACGAACTCCAGATCAGCGCTGCAAAGAGAATAACGTGCAGCACTGCGGAGACGATTATCGCTCGCTTAAGCTTGTCGTTCTGTTCGGTTGCCTTTGACACTATCGGTTCCCAAAAACTACGCGGATGATCAAATAGGTTGGGTCATTAAGCCAACTGACTTAACACCCGCACTATGTAGCAAGTTCAGCGCTTTAATAATTTCATCGTAGGGTACGTCTTTCGCGCCACCGATTAAGAAGACCGTTTTCGGATTTGACTCCAGGCGACGCTGCGCTTCAGCAATCACCTGCTCAGGCGGCAGCTGATCCATACGATCTTTCTCGACCACGACGCTGTATTGCCCTACGCCGGAAACCTCAATGATAACCGGAGGATCGTCATTGGTGCTCACCGCCTGTGATTCTGTCGCATCCGGCAGATCGACTTCCACGCTCTGGGTAATGATTGGCGCTGTCGCCATAAAGATAAGCAGCAGTACCAACAGGACGTCCAGCAGTGGAACGATATTGATTTCGGACTTGAGCTCGCGACGACCTCGTCCACGCGATCTGGCCATGGTTTACCCCTTGTTGCTCTCGGTGCTGGTAAACGCCTGACGGTGCAGAATCGCAGTGAACTCTTCCATAAAGTTGTCGTAGTTCAGTTCCAGTTTGTTCACGCGCTGGTTCAGACGGTTGTAAGCCATAACCGCCGGAATTGCCGCAAACAGACCGATAGCGGTCGCAATCAGTGCTTCAGCGATACCCGGTGCAACCATCTGCAACGTCGCCTGCTTCACCGCGCCCAGCGCGATAAAGGCGTGCATGATCCCCCACACGGTACCAAACAGGCCGATATACGGGCTGATGGAACCGACAGTGCCGAGGAATGGAATGTGCGTTTCGAGATTTTCCAGCTCGCGGTTCATAGAGATGCGCATCGCACGCGAGGCACCTTCCACTACCGCTTCCGGCGCATGATTGTTTGCACGATGCAGACGGGCAAACTCTTTGAAACCGCTATAAAAAATTTGCTCGGAGCCTGTAAGGTTTTCACGGCGCCCCTGGCTTTCCTGATACAGACGAGAAAGCTCAATACCCGACCAGAACTTATCTTCAAAGGCTTCGGCTTCACGGCCAGCGGCATTGAGGATACGCGTTCTCTGGATGATGATGGCCCAGGATGCGATTGAAAAACCAATCAAAATCAACATGATAAGTTTAACCAGAAGGCTTGCCTTCAGGAACAAATCAAGGATATTCATGTCAGTCACTGCTTAAACTCCGCGACAATAGACTTAGGAAGCGCACGAGGCTTCATTATGGTTGGATCAACACAAACAATCAGTACTTCAGCTGAGTTCAGTACGGTATTCTCTGCGTTGACTATCCGCTGCGTGAAAACCAGTGAGGTCCCGCGCATTGATGTAATTTCAGTTTGGACTTCGAGCATATCGTCGAGTCTGGCAGGCGCAAAATACTCAAGCGTCATCTTGCGAACCACGAAGGCAACTCGCTCAGCCAACAGTACCTGTTGACTAAAGTGATGATGGCGCAGCATCTCTGTGCGTGCCCGTTCATAAAAAGCAACGTAGCTGGCGTGGTAAACCACACCACCGGCATCGGTATCTTCGTAATAGACACGAACCGGCCATCGAAACAGCGTTGTATTCACTTTACATCCCGGTAATGCAACAAAAGTTAATGCTTTTAAACTTCGCTACTATACGCGCGGGAAAGAGGGTTGGGAATGGGAGAAAGTAAACGGAGAGTAAATTTTTATGGGCTAGGGTAAGCCCATAACGTTAACGGACATTTCTTATTCAGAAGAAGAAGAAAATCAAACCGGCGAGAAGCACCAGATCGGCAATCAGCGGGCAAAAAATTCCCTGCCAGTGAACGGCTTTCGGACGAAAGCCCACGCCGTGGATCACACCTGCACACACCGCCCACATAATGAGGAATCCGTGCCAGATTTCAAGCTCGCTGGTTTTCGCTGCAAAGCGCGAAGGGTCCCAGAAGATACAACCTGCCAGCAGTAATGCCATCACTAAAGAAAGCGCCCGTAACGGGCGCTTATCCATTACCGCATATAACGTTGCGATAATATTCATTAGTGTTTTTCTTCACCCGCTTTGGTCGCTTCGACGTGCTCAAGCGCCAGGGCAGTGATGACACCAAATGCACAGGCAAGAAGCGTCCCTAAAATCCATGCGAAATACCACATATTCAGCTCCTTACTTAATACATAGAGTGGGTGTTGCTTTCGATATGTTCTTTCGTGATGCGACCGAACATTTTCCAGTAACACCAGGTGGTGTAGAGCAGGATAATCGGTACGAACACGCAAGCAACATACGTCATCAGGTTCAGCGTCAACTGGCTGGAGGTTGCATCCCACATGGTCAGGCTAGCATTCAGCATGGTGCTGGATGGCATGACGAATGGGAACATCGCAATACCCGCCGTCAGGATGATGCACGCCAGGGTCAGTGATGAGAACACGAACGCCAGAGCGCCTTTCTCCAGACGAGACGTCAACACGGTCAGCAGCGGCAGCAATACGCCCAGAGCCGGGATAGCCCACAGCGCAGGGGTATTGTTAAAGTTCACCAGCCATGCACCTGCCTGACGCGCCACTTCTTTGGTCAGCGGATTAGACGGCGCAGTATGGTTGATTGCAGACGTCACCACGTAGCCATCAATGCCGTACACCACCCACACACCGGCCAGCGCGAAGCAGACCAGCGTCACCAGTGCCGCAACCTGAGCAGTAGCACGGGAACGCAGATGCAGTTCGCCAACCGTACGCATCTGTAGGTAGGTTGCACCCTGAGTGATGATCATCGCCACGCTCACCACGCCTGCCAGCAGACCAAACGGGTTCAGCAGCTGGAAGAAGTTACCGGTGTAGTAAAGACGCATGTATTCGTCCAGGTGGAACGGTACGCCCTGCAGCAGGTTACCGAACGCCACGCCGATCACCAGCGGTGGAACGAAGCTACCGATGAAGATGCCCCAGTCCCACATGTTGCGCCAGCGGGTGTCTTCAATCTTAGAACGGTAGTCGAAACCGACCGGACGGAAGAACAAAGAGGCCAGCACCAGAATCATCGCCACGTAGAAACCGGAGAACGCAGCCGCGTAGACCATCGGCCAGGCAGCGAACAGCGCGCCGCCTGCGGTGATCAGCCACACCTGGTTACCGTCCCAGTGCGGGGCGATGGAGTTGATCATGATTCGACGCTCGGTGTCATTACGACCGAGGAAACGGGTGAGCATCCCCACCCCCATGTCGAAACCATCCGTGACGGCGAAACCGATCAGCAGAACGCCGATCAACAGCCACCAGATAAAACGCAATACTTCATAATCGATCATTTGATGACTCCTGTCTTAGCGTGCCGGCTGAGTAGTCGCGGTGGACTGCTCGTAGTGATAGCGACCGGTTTTCAGGCTGCTTGGGCCAAGGCGCGCGAACTTGAACATCAGGAACAGTTCAGCCACCAGGAACAGGGTGTACAGACCACAAATCAGCAGCATGGAGAAGATCAGGTCGCCCGCTGTCAGGGAAGAGTTCGCTACCGCCGTTGGCAGTACCTCACCAATCGCCCATGGCTGACGGCCATACTCCGCAACAAACCAGCCGGATTCGATAGCGATCCACGGCAGTGGAATGCCGTACAGCGCGGTGCGCAGCAGCCATTTTTTCTCGCCGATGCGGTTGCGAATCACGGACCAGAAGGACGCCGCAATGATCAGCAGCATGATGATGCCGCAGCCCACCATGATACGGAATGCGAAGTACAGTGGCGCAACGCGTGGAATCGAGTCTTTGGTGGCCATCTGGATCTGCGCTTCTGTCGCATCAGAAACGTTCGGGGTATAGCGTTTCAGGAGCAGACCGTAACCCAGATCTTTCTTCACGTCGTTGAACTGGTCGCGAACGGTCTGGTCGGTAGAACCGGCACGCAGCTGTTCCAGCAGCGAGTAGGCTTTCATACCGTTACGGATACGCTCTTCGTGCTGAACCATCAGCTCTTTCAGACCGGTCACCTGCTTATCAACAGAACGGGTGGCGATGATACCCAGCGCGTAAGGGATCTGAATAGCGAAGCGGTTTTCCTGCGCGTCCTGATCGGGAATACCGAACAGCGTAAAGGCAGCAGGCGCCGGTTGGGTTTCCCATTCGGCTTCGATGGCGGCCAGTTTGGTTTTCTGCACGTCACCCATTTCGTAACCGGATTCATCACCCAGAACGATAACAGAGAGGATTGCAGCCATACCGAAGCTTGCAGCGATAGCAAAGGAGCGCTTAGCAAACGCGAAGTCACGACCGCGCAGCATGTAGTAAGAACTGATACCCAGGATAAACATCGCGCCGCACACATAGCCAGAAGCGACGGTGTGAACGAATTTAACCTGCGCAACCGGGTTCAGGACCAGCTCGGCAAAGCTGACCATCTCCATACGCATGGTTTCGAAGTTGAAATCAGACGCGATAGGGTTCTGCATCCAGCCGTTCGCCACCAGGATCCACAGCGCGGACAGGTTCGAACCTAATGCCACCAGCCAGGTCACCGCCATATGCTGGACTTTACCCAGACGGTCCCAACCGAAGAAGAACAGACCTACAAAGGTGGATTCGAGGAAGAATGCCATCAGACCTTCAATGGCCAGCGGCGCACCGAAGATATCCCCTACATAGTGGGAATAGTAAGACCAGTTAGTCCCGAACTGGAACTCCATGGTCAAACCGGTTGCCACGCCCAGTGCAAAGTTGATACCAAACAACTTGCCCCAGAACTTGGTCATATCTTTATAAATCTGTTTGCCGGAGAGAACGTATACCGTTTCCATAATGGCCAGCAGGAACGCCATACCGAGCGTCAGTGGCACAAACAGGAAGTGGTACATCGCGGTCAAGGCAAACTGTAAGCGCGACAGTTCGACTATATCTAACATCATGACTCCTTGCTCATCGCATGAAGACTCCGAGAGTGAACCCCGTCAGAGAGAGATCCACACGCATGCCCCAATACAAATTATTCGCATCCTTGTCGTCGTTATTACCCTAAAGGAGGATAAAAACGATGACGTGAGGTTACAAATACGTTAATAAAAAACTCAAATTGATCCCGCAAATATAATACGCTGCAAAACCCTTACAATAAACAGGTTTTTATTGAATCACATTTACGTTTTTCGACGGTGATCAATTTATAGCAAAATTACCACTTTTCGGCCATTTTGATCGGGGACAATTTAGCGCCTTTTGATGGGTTTTTCCAAGGATTAAACATTGATTTAAATCAAAAACAATCCGTTATGTTAATTGTGTTTTGATGCGGTGAACATAGTAAAGACCATGTTAAAGATATGTATATAAAATACAATTAAGGTTATCGAATCGACGGGTGAATATAAACAGAAGTGATTTTTATTAACCTAGCAGTCTGAATGCCTCATTTATTCAGGACATAAATTTTAGTGGGTTTTTCGTTTTTTTCCATCTTCTCTCTTTAAGGTAAATAAATAACAATTATTTTACTTTTACACCCTCTCTAATTAACACCTATTTGTGACTATAGCATGACGTCCGGCAGGCAATAAAAAAGGCCGCTTTACAGCGGCCAACCATGTCGAAACGGACATTTTTATACTTCAACGCCCCCCTTTCGGGGAGCAGAGAGGACTTACTTAATGATGGATTTCAGTGCTTCGCCGATATCCGCCAGGCTGCGAACGGTTTTCACGCCTGCGGCTTCCAGCGCTGCGAATTTCTCATCAGCCGTACCTTTACCACCGGCGATGATCGCGCCTGCGTGACCCATACGCTTGCCTTTCGGCGCGGTCACACCCGCGATGTAACCCACAACCGGCTTGGTCACGTGTTCTTTGATGTAAGCAGCCGCTTCTTCTTCCGCGCTACCACCGATCTCACCGATCATTACGATCGCTTCGGTCTGTGGATCTTCCTGGAACAGCTTCAGGATGTCGATGAAGTTAGAGCCCGGGATCGGGTCACCGCCGATGCCCACGCAGGTGGACTGGCCGAAGCCGTAGTCGGTAGTCTGCTTAACGGCTTCATAGGTCAGGGTACCGGAACGGGACACGATGCCCACTTTGCCCGGCTTGTGAATGTGGCCCGGCATGATGCCGATTTTGCATTCGCCCGGAGTGATAACGCCTGGGCAGTTCGGGCCGATCATGCGCACGCCTGCTTCATCCAGCTTCACCTTCACGGTCAGCATATCCAGCGTCGGAATGCCTTCAGTGATGGTGATGATCAGCTTGATGCCTGCATCGATCGCTTCCAGAATGGAGTCTTTGCAGAACGGAGCCGGAACGTAGATCACGGTCGCGGTTGCGCCCGTCGCTTCTACCGCTTCACGCACGGTGTTGAACACCGGCAGGCCCAGGTGCGTGGTGCCGCCTTTACCTGGCGTTACGCCGCCAACCATCTGCGTGCCGTAGGCAATCGCCTGTTCGGAGTGGAAAGTCCCCTGGCTACCGGTGAAGCCCTGGCAGATAACCTTGGTATCTTTATTAATTAAAACTGACATTATTTCCCCTCCACTGCGGCAACAACCTGCTGAGCTGCATCCGTCAGACTTTTCGCTGCAATAATATTCAGGCCGCTGTCAGCCAGTTTTTTCGCGCCGAGTTCAGCGTTGTTACCTTCCAGACGCACAACAACCGGAACGTTAACACCCACTTCTTCTACCGCACCGATGATACCGTCGGCGATCAGGTCGCAACGGACGATGCCGCCGAAGATGTTCACCAGAACGGCCTTCACGTTGTCGTCAGAGAGGATGATTTTGAACGCTTCGGTTACGCGCTCTTTGGTTGCGCCACCGCCTACGTCGAGGAAGTTTGCTGGCTCACCGCCGTGCAGCTTAACGATGTCCATGGTGCCCATTGCCAGGCCCGCACCGTTAACCATACAGCCGATGTTACCGTCCAGCGCCACGTAGTTCAGCTCCCACTGTGCAGCCTGCGCTTCACGCGGGTCTTCCTGAGACTGATCGCGCATTTCGCGCAGATCGGACTGGCGGAACAGCGCGTTGCCGTCAGCGCCCAGCTTACCGTCGAGGCAGATCAGGTCGCCCTGGGTGGTGATCACCAGCGGGTTGATCTCGATCAGCGCCAGGTCGCGCTCCAGGAAGATGTTCGCCAGACCCATGAAGATCTTGGTGAACTGCTGAACCAGCTTGCCTTCCAGACCCAGTTTGAACGCCAGCTCGCGACCCTGGTAAGGCATTGGGCCCGCCAGCGGATCGATTGCCACTTTGTGGATCAGGTGCGGGGTCTCTTCCGCCACTTTTTCGATTTCCACGCCGCCTTCGGTAGACGCCATGAACACCACGCGACGGGAGCTACGGTCAACAACCGCGCCCAGGTACAGTTCTTTCGCGATGTCGGTCGCCGCTTCAACCAGGATCTGGTTAACCGGCTGGCCGTTCGCGTCTGTCTGGTACGTTACCAGACGCTTGCCGAGCCAATGTTCAGCAAACGCACGAATCTCTTCTTTGCTCTTAACAACCTTCACACCGCCCGCTTTACCACGGCCGCCAGCGTGAACCTGACACTTAACTACCCACGGGCCGGCACCGATTTTAGATGCAGCTTCTTCTGCTTCACGCGGGGTAGTACAGGCATAACCCACCGGAGCCGGTAAGCCATACCGGGCAAACAGCTGTTTGGCCTGATATTCATGTAAGTTCATGTGTTCTATCCATCCTTCAGGGTAATCGTTATCTTCAAACCTGTAGACCGGCGCAGTCTGTGTGCCGGATGGCGCTACGCTTATCCGGCCTACAGGGCAGGTGATGCTAAATAGTCACTAGACGTCCAGCAGCAGACGCGTTGGATCTTCCAGCAGCTCTTTAATCGCGACCAGGAAGCCCACGGACTCGCGGCCGTCGATCAGGCGGTGGTCGTAAGAGAGCGCCAGGTACATCATTGGCAGGATCTCAACTTTACCGTCTACCGCCATCGGGCGATCTTTAATGGCATGCATACCCAGGATCGCGCTCTGCGGCGGGTTAATGATCGGGGTAGACATCAGCGAGCCGAATACGCCGCCGTTGGTAATGGTGAAGTTACCGCCGGTCAGATCGTCTACGGTCAGCTTGCCGTCGCGGCCTTTAACAGCCAGCTCTTTAATATTTTTCTCGATGTCAGCCATACCCAGGGTATCCACATCGCGCAGAACCGGCGTTACCAGACCACGTGGGGTAGAAACCGCCATGCTGACGTCGAAATAGTTGTGGTAAACCACGTCATCGCCATCAATAGACGCGTTCACTTCCGGGTAGCGTTTCAGCGCTTCAACTACCGCTTTCACGTAGAAGGACATAAAGCCCAGACGGATACCGTGACGTTTTTCAAACGCGTCACCGTACTGCTTACGCAGGTCCATGATTGGCTTCATGTTCACTTCGTTGAAGGTGGTCAGCATCGCGGTGGAGTTTTTCGCCTCCAGCAGACGCTCGGCCACGCGCTTACGCAGACGAGTCATTGGCACGCGTTTTTCGCTGCGGGCGCCCAGAGCAGGCTGTGCTGCCGGTGCCGCCGCAGGGGCTTTCGCTTCTGCCTGAGCAGGCGCTTTCGCCAGGTGCTTGTCGATGTCTTCGCGGGTCAGACGACCGCCCACACCGGTACCTTTGATGGCCGCCGGGTCAAGGCTGTGCTCAGCCAGCAGGCGACGGATCGCCGGGCTGAGGGCGTCGTTAGACTGTTCTTCCAGAGAGGCCTGCTGGCGCTGAGCCGGCGTAGAGGCTTTCTCTTCAGATTTCGCGCTGGACTCTTTGCCCGCGCTGTTGCCTTCACGCAGGCGACCCAGGATCTGACGAGAGGTAACGGTGGTACCTTCATCTTCCAGCACCGCGTCCAGAACGCCATCCGCCGAAGCCGGTACTTCCAGTACCACTTTGTCAGTTTCGATTTCTACCAGCACTTCATCGCGCTTAACGGCATCGCCTGGTTTTTTGTGCCAGGTAGCGACGGTCGCATCTGCTACGGATTCAGGCAGGTCGGGAACAAGAATATCTACGCTACTCATTTTGTATCCTTTAATTAATCGACGTTCAGCGCGTCATTGACCAGATCTTGTTGCTGCTTCTGGTGAACGGACATATACCCTACCGCCGGAGAGGCGGAGGCCGGGCGACCTGCATAGCGCAGGGCTGACCCAAATGGAATCACTTCACGGAAATGATGCTGGCTGCAGTACCATGCGCCCTGGTTGAGCGGCTCTTCCTGGCACCAGACAAAATCATGTACGTGAGCATATTGTTTCAGCACTTCCTGCATCGCCTGATGCGGGAACGGATAAAGCTGTTCGATACGCACGATGGCGACATCTTTCTGATCGTTCTTACGGCGCTGTTCCAGCAGGTCGTAATAAACCTTACCAGAACACATTACGACACGCTTCACGGCCTGCGGATCCAGCTCGTCAATTTCGCCGATGGCCGGCTGGAAGGTACCGTTCGCCAGTTCTTCCAGGCTGGAGACCGCCAGCGGATGACGCAGCAGGGATTTCGGCGACATCACCACCAGCGGACGGCGCATACCGCGCAGCGCCTGACGACGCAGCATGTGGTACACCTGAGCCGGAGTGGACGGCACGCAGACCTGCATGTTCTGCTCGGCGCAGAGCTGCAGATAACGTTCCAGACGCGCGGAGGAGTGCTCCGGACCCTGACCTTCATAACCGTGCGGCAGCAGCATCACCAGGCCACACATACGGCCCCACTTCTGCTCGCCGGAGGAGATGAACTGGTCGATAACCACCTGCGCGCCGTTGGCGAAGTCACCGAACTGCGCTTCCCAGATGGTCAGGGTGCGTGGTTCAGCGGTGGCGTAACCGTATTCGAAAGCCAGCACCGCTTCTTCAGACAGCACGGAGTCCCAGACCTTGAACTGGCCCTGACCGTTGTGCACGTGCTGCAGCGGGGTGTAGGTTGAACCGTTGGACTGGTTGTGAACCACCGCGTGACGGTGGAAGAAGGTACCACGGCCCGCATCTTCACCGGAAAGACGAACAGGAATGCCTTCGTCAACCAGCGTTGCGTAGGCCAGCGTTTCCGCACCGCCCCAGTCAAACAGCTTCTCGCCTGCCGCCATGGACTGACGGTCAGCGTAGATTTTCTGCACGCGAGACTGCATCTCGATAGCGTCCGGTACGGTGCTGATGCGTTTAGCCAGCTCCTGCAGGCGCTTCATCTCAACCTTGTTCGGGTAGCTCTCATCCCACTCGTGGTTGAGGTACGGCGACCAGGTAAAGGAGTGCATGTTCATTGGACGCAGCTCTTTCACCACGCATTCACCCGCATCCAGCGCGTCGCGGTAGAGGTTGACCAGCTCGGTCGCATCTTCCAGCGTCGCCACTTTGTCCGCTTCCAGCTTGTCAGCATAGATTTTGCGCGGGGTCGGGTGTTTTTTGATTTTCTGATACATCAACGGCTGGGTTGCACTTGGCTCATCCGCTTCGTTGTGGCCGTGACGGCGATAGCAGAACAGGTCGATCAGCACGTCGCGTTTAAAGGTGTTACGGAAGTCGAGCGCCAGACGGGTAACAAAAGCAACCGCCTCCGGGTCATCCGCATTCACGTGGAAGATTGGCGCCTGCACCATCTTACCGATGTCGGTGCAGTACGGGGTAGAACGCGCGTCAAGCGGGTTAGAGGTGGTGAAGCCCACCTGGTTGTTGATCACGATGCGAACGGTACCGCCCACTTCGTAACCCCGCGCTTTCGACATGTTCAGGGTTTCCTGAACCACGCCCTGACCGGTAATCGCCGCATCGCCGTGAATGGTGATTGGCAGAACTTTGTTGCTGCTCGGCTCGTCCAGACGATCCAGACGCGCACGCACGGAACCGATAACCACCGGGCTAACGATTTCCAGGTGTGACGGGTTAAACGCCAGCGCCAGGTGAACCAGACCGCCTTCGGTTTCGATATCCGACGAGAAGCCCATGTGGTACTTCACGTCGCCGGTGCCGAGGTGTTCTTTATGTTTGCCCGCGAATTCGTCGAACAGGTCCTGCGGTTTTTTACCCAGCACGTTGACCAGCACGTTCAGACGGCCGCGGTGCGCCATACCCAGTACCACTTCACGGGTGCCGCTCTTGCCTGCGTGACGAATCAGCTCTTTCAGCATCGGCACCAGCGCGTCGCCGCCTTCCAGCGAGAAGCGTTTTGCGCCCGGGAATTTCGCGCCCAGATAGCGCTCAAGCCCTTCCGCTGCGGTCAGTTCGTTCAGGAAGCGTTTTTTCTCGTCAGCCGAGAAGGTCGCGTGGCCCGCTACGGATTCGATGCGCTGCTGGATCCAGCGTTTCTCTTCGGTAGAGGTAATGTGCATGTATTCCGCGCCGATGGAGCCGCAGTAGGTTTGCTTGAGCGCGTCAATCAGATCGCCCAGCTTCATCGTGTCTTTGCCGATGGCAAAGGAACCTACGTTAAAGCTTTCCTGGAAATCGGCCTCGGTCAGATCGTGATACGCCGGATCGAGATCGGCCACACGGTCTTGTTTCCACAGTCCCAGCGGATCGAGATTCGCATGCTGGTGACCGCGGAAGCGATAAGCGTTGATAAGCTGCAGGACTTTAACCTGCTTCGCATTGGTGTCAGGGTCGGAAATCGCAGAAGAGTAACGTGAGGCATCCTTCGCCAGACGACGGAAATAATCACGTGTTTTGGAATGGAATTGATCCGGTTTGACCCCTGTGCCAGGCAACTGCTGGAACATGGAACGCCAGTTTGCGTCCACTGAGTCAGGATCGGTTAAGAAGTCTTCATAGAGCTGTTCAATCCAGCTCTGGTTTGCACCAGAAAGGAAAGAAGAGTCCAGCCAGGCTTTCATTGCGCCGTTCTGCATCGTGATCCCTTAAGCATTTTTATGCTTACTTTCGCCGTAGAAACTACCACGCACACCACGTGTACGTGCCGGGGTTCACCTGCGAGCTCTTTTCATTTGGCCCGCGAAGGAACCTTTAGAAACTGTCTTAAGGGTTTCCCCTCACCCCGACCCTCTCCCGTGGGGAGAGGGGGAAGGTCGTCGGCAGTTTTTAAAGATTTCCTGCAATCTGTTCCCTCTCCCACAGGGAGAGGGTTAGGGTGAGGGGAACAGCGCTCCCCTCTCACTACTTACGCACTGCGCTGCAGCAGCATCGACTTAATATGGCCGATAGCGCGCGTCGGGTTCAGCCCCTTCGGACACACACTGACGCAGTTCATGATGCTATGGCAGCGGAATACGCTGAAAGCGTCACTCAGTCCTTCCAGACGGCTGTCGGTTTCGGTGTCGCGGCTATCGATCAGGAAGCGATAGGCAGCCAGCAGACCGGCCGGGCCGATAAACTTGTCCGGGTTCCACCAGAACGACGGGCAGGACGTTGAACAGCATGCGCAGAGAATACACTCGTACAATCCATCGAGTTTTTCACGCTGCTCAGGAGACTGTAAGTGCTCGCGAGCGGGTGGATTTTGCCCATTATTCAATAAGTAAGGCTTAATCTTCTCATATTGTGCATAGAATTGCCCCATGTCTACCACCAAATCACGCACGACCGGCAGGCCTGGCAGAGGACGGATAACAATTTTCTGACCCGGACGCTGCAGCGCTGAAATTGGCGTGATGCAGGCCAGGCCATTTTTGCCGTTCATGTTCACCCCGTCAGAACCACACACCCCTTCACGGCAGGAGCGGCGGAACGACAGCGTTGGATCTTTTTCTTTCAGCTGGATTAACGCATCCAGCAGCATCATATCGCGACCTTCTTCCGCTTCCAGGGTGTAATCCTGCATACGCGGAGCGTCGTCTACATCCGGGTTATAACGATAAACTGAGAATTCGAGTTTCATTATCCTGTCTCCGCATTAGTAAGTACGAATCTTCGGCGGGAACGCCGGACGCAGTTTCGGTTCCATATTGACGCTACGACGCGTCATGGATTCCGACTCTGGCAGATACAGGGAATGGCACAGCCAGTTTTCGTCATCACGATCCGGGAAGTCGAAGCGACTGTGCGCGCCACGGCTTTCGGTACGGAAGTTTGCCGACATCGCGGTCGCGAACGCGGTTTCCATCAGGTTATCCAGCTCCAGGCACTCAACGCGCTGGGTGTTGAACTCGCTGGAGGTGTCGTCCAGACGGGCATTTTTGAGACGCTCGCGGATCGCTTTCAGCTGCTCAAGACCTTTCGCCATCGCGTCGCCTTCGCGGAATACCGAGAAGTTGTGCTGCATACATTCCTGCAGCGCTTTACGGATTTCCACCGGATCTTCGCCGTTACGGTTACCGTTCCAGCGGTTGAGGCGCTCAAGAGAGGCATCAATTTCGTCGTCGGTCGCATCACGCAGCGCGCCCTGCTCGGCAATGGATTCCTGCAGATGCAGACCCACTGCACGACCAAACACCACCAGGTCCAGCAGGGAGTTGCCGCCCAGACGGTTTGCACCGTGTACGGATACGCAGGCAATTTCGCCTACCGCAAACAGGCCCGGGATGACCACGTCTTCGCCCTGCTCGTTCACGGTCAGCGCCTGACCGGTCACTTTGGTCGGAATACCGCCCATCATGTAGTGGCAGGTTGGGATAACCGGAATCGGCTCTTTCACCGGGTCGACGTGTGCGAAGGTGCGGGACAGTTCCAGGATGCCCGGCAGACGGGATTCCAGAACTTCTTTACCCAGATGGTCGAGCTTCAGCTTCGCGTGTGGACCCCATGGGCCGTCACAGCCGCGGCCTTCACGGATTTCGATCATGATGGAACGCGCCACCACGTCACGACCCGCCAGGTCTTTCGCATTCGGGGCATAACGCTCCATGAAGCGCTCGCCGTGCTTGTTCAGCAGGTAACCACCTTCACCACGGCAGCCTTCCGTCACCAGAACGCCCGCGCCGGCGATACCGGTTGGGTGGAACTGCCACATCTCCATATCCTGCACCGGCACGCCCGCGCGGATAGCCATACCGACACCGTCACCGGTGTTGATGTGGGCGTTGGTGGTGGACTGATAGATACGGCCTGCGCCGCCGGTCGCCAGCACGGTAGCGCGAGCTTTGAAGTAAACCACTTCACCGGTTTCGATGCACAGCGCGGTACAGCCGACAACTGCGCCATCGGCGTTTTTCACCAGATCCAGCGCATACCACTCGGAGAAGATAGTGGTGTGGTTTTTCAGGTTCTGCTGGTACAGGGTGTGCAGCAGCGCGTGACCGGTACGGTCAGCCGCCGCCGCGGTGCGTGCCGCCTGCTCGCCGCCGAAGTTTTTCGACTGGCCGCCAAACGGACGCTGATAGATAGTGCCATTTTCCAGACGGGAGAATGGCAGACCCATATGGTCCAGCTCCAGAATCGCTTCCGGGCCGGTTTTACACATATATTCGATGGCATCCTGGTCGCCGATGTAGTCGGAACCTTTTACCGTGTCATACATGTGCCATTCCCAGTTGTCTTCATGGGAGTTACCCAGCGCAACGGTGATACCGCCCTGCGCAGACACGGTGTGGGAACGGGTCGGGAAAACTTTAGAGAGCAGCGCACAGGTCTGGCCGCTCTGGGAAATTTGCAGTGCGGCACGCATACCTGCGCCACCGGCACCAATCACAACAGCATCAAATTCTCTGACTGGCAGTTTCATTACACACCCCACACCACAACGAATCCATAAATAACGTAAACCACCAGTGCAACGACAATGGCCAGCTGCAGCGGGAGGCGAATCGCCAGCGGTTTAACGTAATCGGTCAACACCTGCCACATGCCAATCCAGGCATGAATAAGGATGGAGAACAGAGCCAGCAGGGTGAACACTTTGGTGAAGGCGGAGCCGAAGAACCCACTCCAGATTTCCCACGTCAGCGTGCCGCTGGTCGCGAAGAAACCGATCATATAGATGATGTAAAGCGTGAGAACGATGGCGGTAGCACGGACCAGGATGAAGTCATGTACGCCGTTGCGTCCTAATGCGGAGGCGTTGCTTACCATACGAGAACTCCTGCGAGAAGTGAAAGCACGACTGTAATCACAAATGAAATGTTAGCGGAGCGTTTCCCGGCTTCGAAAGTCTCTTCCAGGTAGCCAAAGTCCATCAGCATATGGCGAACACCCACGACGACGTGGTACGCCAGCGCGGTCAGAATGCCCCACATGATGAATTTCACGAAGAAGCTGTTCATGATGGCAGAGGCCTGGAGGAATCCTTCAGGAGAAGAGAGGCTGGTCCCCAGCAACCACAGCAGAATACCGACCGCCACAAACGTAATCACACCGGATACACGGTGCAAAATGGACGCTATTGCTGTTACAGGGAACCGGATCGTTTTGAGATCCAGATTGACAGGTCTTTGTTTTTTCACATTTCTTATCATGAATAACGCCCACATGCTGTTCTTATTGTTTCCTTCCTCCGGACTGCGATGCGGGTCAAGCAGCGTTCCTTTTCTATAACTGCGCGTCATGCAAAACATTGCTTCCAGATGCTAAAACGACACGTTACAACGCTGGGTGGCTCGGGATTGCAGGGTGTTCCGGAGACCTGGCGGCAGTATAGGCCGTTCACAAAATCATTACAATTAACCTACATACAGTTTGTCGGGTTTTCTCTGGAACAGTGATCAGGGTCACGATAACAACATCTTTTTAATTTTTAATCATCTGATTTGACAAATGTTAAACAATATTGTTACAAACGTCATCAGAAAAGGCATATAATGCGCAAAAGTTATGAGGTCTCACTTTCACCTGACAAATAGTTATGTAACAGTGTGATGGTATTGACCGAAGTTATCAGGACAGTTATTAGTGATATACAGGTTTGAATAATTCGGACTGCAAAAACGCTGATTTGCTGTTGTTTCACTGATATTTCATTCGTTTACCTGCAAGGCGCCATAGCTCTGTACCCTGGTTTGTCCTCGTGAGCTGAGCGGTAAGCCAAATAACAATCTGGTAACGGTGATCTACAGCTGAAAGCAAATCCGGTGAAGCGCAGTCTTAAGCATAAGGCGCTAAGGAGACCGTAAATGGCTGATACAAAGGCAACGCTCACCCTAAATGGTGACACTGCTATTGAACTGGATGTGCTAAAAGGCACGCTCGGTCAGGATGTTATTGATATCCGTACGCTGGGTTCTAAAGGTATGTTCACCTTTGACCCTGGATTTACCTCTACCGCATCTTGCGAATCCAAAATCACCTACATTGACGGTGACGAAGGTATCCTGCTCCATCGCGGCTTCCCCATCGATCAGTTAGCCACCGAATCCAACTATCTGGAAGTGTGCTACATCCTGCTGAACGGCGAAAAACCGACGCAGGCACAGTACGATGAATTCAAAACCACCGTGACCCGTCACACCATGATCCATGAGCAGATCACCCGTCTGTTCCATGCGTTCCGCCGTGACTCTCACCCAATGGCGGTGATGTGCGGGATTACCGGTGCGCTGGCGGCGTTCTACCACGACTCCCTTGACGTGAATAACCCGCGTCACCGTGATATCGCGGCGTTCCGCCTGCTGTCCAAAATGCCGACCATGGCGGCGATGTGCTACAAATACTCTATCGGCCAGCCGTTTGTGTATCCGCGCAACGATCTCTCCTACGCGGGTAACTTCCTGCGCATGATGTTCTCCACGCCGTGCGAAGAGTACGAAGTGAACCCGGTGCTGGAACGCGCGATGGACCGTATTCTGATCCTGCACGCTGACCACGAACAGAACGCCTCTACCTCTACCGTCCGTACCGCGGGCTCTTCAGGCGCGAACCCGTTCGCCTGTATCGCTGCGGGCATCGCCTCCCTGTGGGGACCGGCGCACGGCGGCGCGAACGAAGCGGCACTGAAGATGCTGGAAGAGATCAGCACCGTTGAGCACATTCCTGAGTTCGTGCGTCGCGCGAAAGACAAGAATGACTCCTTCCGCCTGATGGGCTTCGGTCACCGTGTTTACAAAAACTACGACCCGCGCGCTACCGTCATGCGTGAGACCTGCCACGAAGTGCTGAAAGAGCTGGGTACCAAAGATGACCTGCTGGAAGTGGCGATGGAGCTGGAACACATCGCGCTGAACGACCCGTACTTCATCGAGAAGAAACTCTACCCGAACGTCGATTTCTACTCTGGCATTATTCTGAAAGCGATGGGTATTCCGTCTTCCATGTTCACCGTAATCTTCGCCATGGCCCGTACCGTAGGCTGGATTGCGCACTGGAACGAAATGCACAGCGAAGGCATGAAAATCGCCCGTCCTCGTCAGCTGTATACCGGCTACGAGCAGCGTGATTTTAAGTCTGATATTAAGCGCTAACAGGAGTTGGGTGCGGCCTGATGCCCTCACCCCGGCCCTCTCCCACTGTACAGTCCGGGGACATGGTAGACAGGTGTTCGGGGACATGGTGAACACTTTTTAACATCCTTTACCCATGGTGATCGACTTTTTCTTCAGGTC
>NZ_JAHAWC010000023.1:0-50695 GCF_018383635.1 Enterobacter sp. 120016
GGGCATAAGCGACTCCATAAACGGGTTCTTATGCCTTAGTTGTAAGTGTCTACCATGTCCCCGAACAAGTGTTCACTATGTCCCCGGACCGTACAAGGGGCGAGGGTTAGGGTGAGGGGGAGAATTACTGATTACCTGCCCATACCACCATCACCTTATCGCCCTTGTGCTCGCGCACGAAGCCGTACCCCTCTTTCAGCGACAGCGTGGTTTGCTTGCCTTCACCAATTGCCGGATGGCGGGCGCGGAACTGGCCCAGCGTTTGCCAGTGGGCGACGGTTAGGGCCTGCTTGCCCGTGACGTCCTGCCAGTTCATATCCGAACGGGTGCCCTGCAGCGGGTCGGAGCCTGTTGGCCCAAACGGACGCTCGGATTCATCCCCGTAATAGATTTGTACGCTGCCCGGCGCCAGCAGAAGCAGCTCCGCCGCGCGCTGGCCCCCTTCGCGGAACAGACGCGTATCGTGTGATGAGAGATAGCTCAGCACGTTGAAGCTTTGCAGCTTCTCCGCCATCTGCTGCCAGGTGAGATCCATGTCGGCCAGGCAATCCACCGCTTTTGCCGCCTGCTCCTGATAATCAAAGTTGATCATCGCATCAAAACCGTGGCGGTAATAATCGCTTTGCATCACCCCGTGGCCCCAGGATTCCCCGGTCATCCAGAACGGTGCGTTGTCGAGCTTTTTGTCCGGGTTCGCCCCTTTCCAGGCGGCCAGCGCCTGGCTTGCCTGGTCTTTCAGCTGTTGCCAGGCCGCAAGCTCAACGTGTTTAGCCGTATCCACCCGGAAACCGTCGATGCCGTAGTCACGGACCCACTGGCTGAGCCAGTGGGTCAGATAATCGCGCGGGGGATATCCCTTGATGGCCTTCGCGTGGGTATCGGGCTTGTGTTGGTAAAAGTTTGGCAATCCGGAAGGCGTCGTGGATTCCGTTTTCAGATCCGGCAGAAATGCCAGCGACATGGTCAAATCATCGAAGCCAGGGTTGTCGTAATCGCCGATATCGGTGCGGATCCACTTTTTACCCCACCATTTTTCCCATGCGGCTTTGTCGCTAAAGTTGATGTAGTCGTTAAAGCTGTGCCAGCTTTGGCCCGCGCCCGGCTTCCAGTCCGTCCAGCGTTCTCCCAGCGTCTTTTTCAGTTCATCACCCTGCAGGTACAGGGCACCAAACTGATACTCCTGCATGTCTGCCAGCGTGGCATAACCAACGTGGTTCATGACGATATCGAACAGAACGCGGATCCCGCGCTTGTGCGCTTCGTCGACAAGCTGGCGCAGGTCATCCTCACTGCCCATATTGGCGTCGAGCTTTGTCCAGTCCTGGGTGTAGTAGCCGTGATAGGCGTAGTGAGGGAAATCTCCTTTGGTGCCACCGCCTACCCAGCCGTGGATCTGCTCAAGCGGGGAGCTTATCCAGAGCGCGTTGACGCCCAGTTGCTGCAGGTAGTCGAGCTTGCCGGCGAGTCCCTTGAGGTCACCGCCGTGGAAGGTGCCAATCTCCTGCATGCCGTCTTTATGGCGACCGTAGCTGTTGTCGTTGCCCGGGTCACCATTCACGTAACGGTCGGTTAGTACAAAATAGACGGTGGCGTTTTGCCAACTAAACGGCGCAGGCTTGTCGGTTTCGGCGCGCTCAAGCAGCAGCAGGCCGTTACTGTTGGCGGCTGGCTGCAGGGTTATTTTTCCATTCTGTACCGTCGCCGTCTGTTTACTGTAGTAGTCGCGCACCACGGAGCCTTCCGGGAAGGTATGGCTGACGTCCAGCGTCAGCGGTTTGCCGTCCCACTTCGGACACTGGCGGATGACGTTTGCAACCGGCTGTTCTGCGGCACTCTGAATCGTCAGCAGCAGGGTGGGCGTGCCGGAGCGGGTATCAATCCGCATCTGGTAGTCACCGTCGCGGAAAAGGCGCCACTGCGGCGGTGCGCCCTCACAGGGCGTGAGCGACAGCATCTCATTGAGTTTTATCGCGTCCGCAGGCTGCCAGCACGTCTTGTCAAAACTCAGCGTCAGAGGACGCGTACCCTTCGCAAGCTTTGCCTGGCTGGTGAAGACCCCGGTGCCTTCGGCGCTAAAGGCGCTAAACCCCGGCGATGACCAGTCGGCATGCGCCAGTGCGGGTAACATCAGAAAGGCTAATGCGGTACGTTTCATTCCTTTTTCCTGTCGCGGCATTTTTGACCAGTGTGCCATCAGGCGGGAGGCAAAAACTCATCCCCTGCCGCTTTCTGCCAGGAGGATGCGTGAGGATGAGTGATCTCGCGCAAAATTAGGCAGTTATCTGCGATAGCGCACACAGTTTCTGCGGAATGATTTTTTTATGAGCAAGTTTCAGGTGACATAGTTTCGGAATTGGACTATTTCTATACGTGCTCTTGAAGTCTATTTTTGATATGATTTGAGATTCCGCTCTCAAATTTGTGAAAAAAATAAGGTGTTGGGATGATTACATCCGACCAGGAGACCTAATGATATCGACTCCCATTCGACGATATGGGGCTGCGATACTCATGTTACTCACCACGGCATTTTCGGGTGAGGTGCTTGCGAAGACGCACACGGATACAACGAGTAAGAAAGCCCACGTAATAAAGACGACAAGTAGTAAGGTTAGCAGTAAACAAGAGTATTCTCGCAATAGTGCAAAGAGTAGTTCACTTCCTGATTTGCGAAAATACCCTTCCGGAACACCAAGGAAAAAAGCGTTTCTCCGGACGGTAATGCCTTACATCACGAGTCAAAATGCCGCGATTACTGCGGATCGTAACTGGCTGATTTCCAAACAGTACGATAGCCGCTGGTCGCCGTCAGAGCGCACGCGTCTGAAAGATATCACGAAGCGCTACAAGCTGAGCTGGAACGGTAACACGCGTCGTGTGCCGTGGAATGCTCTCCTTGAGCGTGTGGATATCATCCCGGGCAGCATGGTTGCGACTATGGCTGCTGCCGAAAGCGGCTGGGGGACGTCTAAGCTTGCGCGTAGCAACAACAACCTTTTCGGCATGAAATGTGTGAAAGGTCGTTGTAACAATGCCCCTGGCAAGGTGAAAGGCTATTCGCAGTTTGAATCTGTGAAAGATTCCGTCAGCGCCTACGTGGTAAATCTGAACACGCACCCGGCCTACTCATCGTTCCGTAAATCACGCGCTCAGCTGCGTAAAGCGGACCAGGAAGTGACGGCCAGTACGATGATCCACAAGCTGAAAGGTTATTCGACAAAGGGACAGAGCTATAACAACTATCTGTTCGCCATGTACCAGGATAACCAGCGCTTAATCGCCGCTCATATGTAATCTCAAAAAAACGCCTTCCACTGGAAGGCGTTTTCTTTTCTATATCAGCACCTCGCTGTGGCGATCCCGATACTCCTTCGGCGTGGTGTCATACTCTTTGCGGAACACCGAATAGAAATATTGCAGAGACGGGTAACCGCACATCTGCGAGATTTCGTTGATCGACAGCGACGTGGAAATGAGCAGGCTGCGTGCTTTCTCCAGCTTTTCAGCATGGATGACGGCATGAATGGTTTCGCCCACCTCTTCTTTAAAACGCTTCTCCAGATTCGAGCGCGAAATGCCCACCGAATCCAGCACCTGATCGACCTTAATCCCTTTGCAGGCGTGGTTGCGAATATAGTGCATGGCCTGAATGACGGCCGGGTCGCTTAAGGAGCGATAATCGGTTGAGCGACGTTCTACGACGCGGACAGGAGGCACGAGCAAGCGCTGAAGCGACAGAGATTCTTTATCCAGCAGACGATGCAGCAGCTTCGCCGCCTGATAACCCATCTGACGCGTGCCCTGTGCAACGGAGGAGAGCGCCACGCGGGATAGATAGCGGGTCAGTTCTTCATTATCAATGCCAATCACGCACAGCTTTTCGGGCACCGGAATGTGTAAGTGTTCGCAGACCTGCAGCACGTGCCGCGCGCGGGCGTCCGTCACGGCAATAATACCGGTTTGCGGCGGCAGCGTTTGCAGCCAGTCCGCCAGGCGGTTTTGCGCGTGCTGCCAGTTTTCCGGCGCGGTCTCCAGCCCCTGGTACACTACGCCGCGATACTTTTCCTTTGCGACCAGCTGGCAAAACGCGTGTTCGCGCTCAACGGCCCAGCGCTTGCCGCTGGTGGACGGTAACCCATAAAACGCGAAGCGATGGACACCTTTCTCTTTTAAATGAAGAAAGGCAGCCTCGACCAGGGCATGGTTATCGGTGGCAATATAGTGGACCGGCGGATAGTGGTCGGGCGAATGGTAGGAGCCGCCGACGCCCACAATCGGGACGTCGACGTCGGTCAGCAGCTGTTCGATGACGGGATCGTCATAGTCCGCGATGACGCCATCGCCCAGCCAGTCTTTGATGTTCTCCAGACGGGTGCGAAAATCTTCTTCAATAAAAATATCCCATTCGGATTGCGACGCCTGCAAATATTCACCAACGCCTTCCACCACCTGACGGTCGTAGGCTTTATTGGCATTGAATAACAACGTAATGCGGTGACGCTTTTCAAACATGGCTCACTTCCCAATTAAGTCACAATACGGTTATCAGGCCCGTCGCTTGGTGGCCGAGTCCATCCAGACTGCCAGTAAAAGAATGGCCCCCTTGACGATATACTGCCAAAACGTCGGGACGTCCATCATACTCATCCCGTTATCCAACGACGCCATGATAAATGCCCCCATGACCGCGCCCGCCACGCTACCGATACCCCCTGCGAGGCTGGTGCCGCCAATGACGCAGGCGGCGATAGCATCCAGCTCGGCGATGTTCCCGGCGGAGGGAGAGCCTGCTCCGAGACGCGAGCTGAGGATCAGCCCGGCGATAGCGACCATCAGGCCGTTAATGGCGAAGACCGCCAGCTTGGTACGCTCGACATTGATACCCGAGAGGCGGGCAGCTTCAAGATTGCCGCCAATGGCATAAATACGGCGGCCAAACGCGGTGCGCGTGGCCATAAACATGCCGCCCAGCAGTAAAAGCGCCAGCAGCAGGACGGGGGTCGGGACACCGCGATAGTCATTCAGAAGCCAGATGGCGCCCAGCACAATGACCGCCGTGAGCGCCTGACGCCCCACCACCGAGGTTGACGCCGGAGAAGCCAGCCCCAGCGCCTGACGACGCATGCGTCCACGCCACTGCCATGCGACAAAGGCCAGCAACCCAATCACACCGATCGTAAAGCCCACGCTATCTGAGAGGTAACTCTGGCCAATCTGCGACATGGCTGCACTGGTGGGGGAGACGGTGGTGCCGTTGGTGATGCCGATTAAGATCCCGCGGAAGGCCAGCATCCCCGCCAGGGTGACAATGAACGATGGCACCTTACGGTAGGCAACCCACCAGCCGTTCCAGGCTCCCAGAACCAGACCCAGCACCAGCGTGACCGCCACGGTCAGCGGCAGCGGCCAGCCGAGCCAGACGTCAAAAATCGCCGCCACGCCCCCGAGGAGCCCCATCATCGAACCGACCGACAGGTCGATTTCCGCGGAGATAATCACGAACACCATGCCCACGGCCAGAATGCCGGTGATGGCGGTCTGGCGGAGCAGGTTGGAGACGTTACGCGCGCTTAAGTACGAGCCATCGGTCATCCAGGTAAAGAACAGCATGATGACGATAATCGCCGCGATCATCACGAAAACCTGCAGGTTAAGCGCTTTTAGCCCTGCAAATGCACCGGGCGTCGGAACAGCGACTTTGATATCAGACGGATTGCTTTTCGACATGACGTTCGCTCCTTAAAGCGGCTTCCATCACCTGCTCCTGCGTCAGGTTCTGGTTAATCAGGTTGGCTTTCAGTTTTCCCTCGTGCATGACCAGCACGCGGTCGCTCAGGCCGAGCACTTCGGGTAACTCAGACGAAATGACAATGACGGCAATCCCTTGCTGTACAAGCTGATTAATCAGTTTGTAGATTTCATATTTGGCACCGATATCAATCCCGCGCGTGGGCTCATCAAGGATTAATATGCGTGGATTGAGAAGCAGGCAGCGCGCCAGAATCGCCTTCTGCTGGTTTCCCCCGCTAAGGCGGCCAATCGCTAGCTCCGGTGAGGAGGTTTTGACCTTCAGCCGGGCAAGCGACTGGAGGATGCACTGCTGCTCGGCGGCATCGTCCAGGCTGCTCAGCGCGCCGGAGAACCGATCGAGCGCCGCAAGCGTAATGTTTTTACCCACCGCCATGACCGGCACGATGCCGTCTTTTTTGCGATCTTCCGGCACCATGGCAATGCCGCGCGTAATCGCCTGCTGGCAGTTGTCGATTTTCACCGGCTGGCCGTCGATATAAATCGTGCCCTCCCAGCGTCCCGGCCACACGCCAAACAGACACTGTACGGCTTCGGTGCGCCCGGCACCGACGAGGCCCGCAATCCCAAGAATTTCGCCACGGCGAAGGGAGAACGAGACGTTATTGACGCGCTTGATGTGGCGGTTAACGGGGTGCCACGCGGTCAGGTTTTCCACGCGCAGCACTTCATCGCCCGTTGCGTGGGGTTCATTCGGGTAAAGTGCCGTTAGCTCGCGGCCCACCATCATGGTGATGATGTCATCTTCGCTCATCCCCGCGGCTTCACGCGTGCCGATGTGTTGCCCGTCGCGGATCACGCAGATGGTGTCCGAAATAGCTTTGACCTCGTTCAGCTTGTGCGAGATGTAGATACAGGCGATGCCGTGGTTTTGCAGATCGCGGATGATATTGAGCAGAACCGCGGTTTCCTGTTCGGTGAGCGAGGCCGTCGGCTCATCGAGGATCAGCAGCCTGACCTGTTTATTTAGCGCTTTCGCTATTTCGACCAGCTGCTGTTGCCCGAGGCCCAGATCCCCCACGCGGGTATCCGGTGAAATGTTGAGGCTCACCTGTGCCAGCAGCTTTTCGCAGCGGAGCGTCATGGTGTCGTAATCCAGCACGCCGTGGCGGGAAATTTCGGCCCCGAGGAAGATGTTCTCCAGCACGGTGAGATGCTTCACCAGCGCCAGCTCCTGGTGGATGATGGCGATGCCTTTGCGTTCGGTATCGCGGATGTGTGTCGCCTGAATAACTTCACCGGCAAAGACGATTTCGCCTTCGTAGCTGCCGTGCGGGTAGATCCCGCACAGCACTTTCATCAGCGTCGACTTGCCCGAACCGTTCTCACCGCACAGCGAAACCACTTCGCCGGGGTTCAACCGGAGGCTGACGTTGTCGACGGCTTTCACCGTGCCGAAGCGTTTGGTGATGCTTTTCATTTCAAGTAAATAAGGCATAACCGCTCCACATAACCCGAGGGAAGAACAGTACAACGTGATGCGCCCCCGCAGAGCAGGGGCCGCGCCGGATTACAGTTCGCTCTTCTTGTGGAAACCGTCTTTAACCACGGTGGCGTCAATGTTCTCTTTGTTGACTTCAATCGGTGTGAGCAGGCGAGCCGGAACGTCTTTCAGCCCGTTATTCAGGGTCGCGTCTGCTTTAGGTTGTTTGCCATTGCCCAGCTCTACGGCGATTTCCGCCGCCGTATTGGCCAACTGGGTAATCGGTTTGTAGACCGTCATGGTTTGAGTGCCTGCGATAATGCGTTTTACGCCAGCCAGATCGGCATCCTGTCCTGAAATGGCGACTTTACCGGCCAGCCCCTGGGCGCTCAGGGCCTGGATAGCGCCGCCTGCGGTGGCATCGTTGGAGGCCACAACCGCGTCAATTTTGTTGTTGTTGGCCGTCAGCGCGTTTTCCATAATCTTCAGCGCGTTTTCTGGCAGCCAGCCGTCGGCCCACTGATCGCCGACCACTTTAATTTTCCCGTTGTCGATGTACGGCTTAAGGACTTTCATTTGCCCTTCGCGGAACAGTTTGGCGTTGTTATCCACCGGAGAGCCACCCATCAGGAAATAATTGCCCTGGGGCACTTTGTCGATCAGGCTTTGCGCCTGTAATTCCCCGACTTTTTCATTGTCGAACGAAATATAATAATCAATGTCCGCATTATTAATCATACGGTCATAGGCCAGGACTTTTATGCCTTCCTGTTTGGCTTCTTTCACCACGTTACTTAATACCTGGCCGTTATAGGGGATAATGACCAGGACATCGACGCCACGGTTGATCATATTCTCGATCTGCGACATCTGTGTTTCTTCGTTGCCGTTAGCCGACTGAACAAACACGCTGGCGCCGAGGGATTCTGCTTTTTTAACAAAAATATCGCGATCTTTTTGCCAGCGCTCCAGACGCAGGTCGTCAATCGCCATGCCAATTTTGACCTCTTTGGCATGTCCTGCAAAGCTTGCAAAGAGGAGCGTAGTGCAGAGCGTTAGAGTCAGGTTCTTTATCTTCATAATTATTAGGCCTTTTTGTAGGGGTATGTGTTGCTGAGATAAAAGAAACATTCACTGCTGAGACGCAGCAAATTTTTAACGCGGAAAGGCGGGCTGGCAATTACAGATTTTTATCTTCCCATTATGATATTTGGTTTATTTCTGAATTTATGACCGCGATCGGATTTTAAAATACGTAACGTCTTAATTACATTTGATTCTGGAATACGCGCCGAAAAATAGTTCGTCTGCGCATTATTTTGCGAGCCAGCGCACAGTTGTGCATTCTCTCAATAGCAGTGTGAAATAACGTAATTGAGCAACCCAAAATGTCTATTCACTATTACTCCTGTATCAACGACTCGCCGCATACCCTGATTATGGAGCTCAATATGCAAGCTTATTTCGACCAACTCGATCGCGTTCGTTACGAAGGCCCGAAAACGACCAATCCTTTAGCATTTCGTCACTACAACCCGGATGAGCTGGTGCTGGGTAAGCGCATGGAAGATCATCTGCGCTTTGCCGCCTGTTACTGGCATACCTTCTGCTGGAACGGCGCCGATATGTTCGGCGTGGGTTCCTTTGACCGCCCGTGGCAGCAGCCGGGTGAGGCCATCGAGCTGGCGAAACGCAAAGCCGATGTCGCGTTTGAGTTCTTCCACAAGCTGAACGTGCCGTATTACTGCTTCCATGACGTGGACGTGTCGCCGGAAGGCGCGTCGCTGAAAGAGTATCTGAACAACTTTGCACAGATGGTGGATGTGCTGGCGGCGAAACAGCAGCAAAGCGGCGTGAAGCTGCTCTGGGGCACGGCAAACTGCTTCACCAACCCTCGCTACGGCGCGGGCGCGGCAACTAACCCGGATCCGGACGTGTTTAGCTGGGCGGCTACGCAGGTGGTGACGGCAATGAACGCCACGCATCAGCTGGGCGGTGAAAACTATGTTCTGTGGGGGGGCCGTGAAGGCTATGAAACCCTGCTCAACACCGACCTGCGCCAGGAGCGCGAACAAATTGGCCGCTTTATGCAGATGGTTGTCGACCATAAGCACAAAATCGGCTTCCGCGGCACGCTGCTGATCGAACCGAAACCGCAGGAACCGACCAAGCACCAGTACGACTACGACGTGGCGACGGTGTATGGCTTCCTGAAGCAGTTCGGCCTGGAAAAAGAGATTAAAGTGAACATTGAGGCCAACCACGCCACGCTGGCGGGCCACTCTTTCCATCACGAGATCGCGTCTGCGATTGCGCTGGGTATCTTCGGCTCTGTCGATGCGAACCGCGGCGATGCACAGCTGGGCTGGGACACCGACCAGTTCCCGAACAGCGTGGAAGAGAATGCGCTGGTGATGTACGAGATCGTCAAAGCGGGCGGTTTCACCACCGGCGGCCTGAACTTTGACGCCAAGGTGCGTCGTCAGAGCACCGACAAATACGATCTGTTCTACGGCCACATTGGCGCGATGGACACCATGGCGCTGGCGCTGAAAGTGGCGGCTCGAATGATTGAAGACGGCGAGCTGGATAAACGCGTAGCGAAGCGTTACAGCGGCTGGAACAGTGAGCTGGGCCAGCAAATTTTGAAAGGGCAGTTATCGCTTGCGGAAATCGCGAAGTACGCTGAACAACATCAGCTGGCACCGCAGCATCAGAGCGGGCACCAGGAACTGCTGGAAAACCTGGTCAATCACTACCTGTTCGATAAATAACAGCACGTAGGCCCGGTAAGCGTTAGCGCCACCGGGCATTTCTGTTAAAGGAGTCACCATAATGTATATCGGGATCGATCTTGGCACATCGGGTGTGAAAGCCATCTTGTTGAGCGAGCAGGGCGACGTGTTAGCCACGCAGACGGCAACGCTGCAGGTTTCACGTCCGCATCCGCTGTGGTCGGAACAGGATCCGGAGCACTGGTGGCAGGCGACGGATCGCGCAATCAAAGCCTTAGGTGAGCAGCACAGCCTGCGCGACGTGAAAGCGCTGGGGATTGCCGGACAAATGCACGGCGCGACGCTGCTCGATAGCCAGCATCGCGTGCTACGTCCTGCGATCCTCTGGAACGATGGCCGCTGCGCGGAAGAGTGTGCGCTTCTCGAGGCGCGCGTACCTGCCTCCCGCGAGATTACCGGCAACCTGATGATGCCCGGCTTTACTGCGCCTAAATTACTGTGGGTGCAGCGCCACGAGCCGGAGATTTTCCGTCAGGTGGCGAAAGTCCTGCTGCCGAAAGACTATCTGCGTTTTCGCATGACGGGCGATTTCGCCAGCGACATGTCCGATGCCGCGGGCACGATGTGGCTCGACGTGGCGAAGCGAGACTGGAGCGAGGCGATGCTGGATGCCTGCCATCTGACCCGGGAACATATGCCCGCGCTGTACGAAGGCTGTGAGGTGACGGGCGCGCTGCTGCCAGCCGTTGCTGAGCGCTGGAATATGCCTGCCGTACCGGTGGTGGCCGGGGGCGGCGATAACGCGGCGGGCGCTGTCGGCGTTGGCATGGTTGAGGCGGGCCAGGCGATGCTGTCACTGGGAACGTCTGGCGTCTATTTTGCCGTCAGCGACGGGTATCGCAGTAATCCAGAAAGCGCGGTGCACAGCTTCTGTCATGCCCTTCCCGGGAAATGGCATTTGATGTCGGTGATGCTCAGCGCGGCGTCCTGCCTGGACTGGGCGGCAAAACTCACCGGCATGGCCGACGTCCCGGCGCTCATTGCTGCGGCGCAGCAGGCGGATGACGCTGCGGGTAGCGTCTGGTTTTTACCGTATCTTTCCGGCGAGCGTACGCCGCACAACAACCCGGAAGCGAAAGGGGTGTTCTTTGGCTTAACCCATCAGCATGGCCCGGCAGAACTGGCGCGTGCGGTTCTGGAAGGCGTGGGCTATGCCCTGGCCGACGGGATGGACGTGGTGCACGACTGTGGCCTGAAACCGACGAGCGTCACCCTGATAGGCGGCGGTGCGCGAAGCCCTTACTGGCGACAGATGCTGTCGGATATCAGCGGGTTGCAGCTGGATTTCCGCACCGGCGGGGATGTCGGACCCGCGCTCGGCGCCGCGCGTCTGGCGCAGATAGCCATTCATCCGGAACAGCCGCTTTCGCAACTGTTGCCGCAGCTTACGCTTGAACAGGCGCATGTGCCTGACGCGGTGCGCCATGCGCGGTACGCGGAAAGGCGCGACGTGTTCCGCAAAATCTACCAGCAGCTGCTGCCGCTGATGTCGTAAATACGCTTGTCCGGGAGAGGCATGAGGATGTCCTTTTTTGGTCTGTGCGTGCCTTCATTTCCTTGCCAGTATGGTGTCACACCCACTGGCGAGGAGATCCATCATGTCACGCACTGTATTAATCAACATCGATACTCAGCAGTCATTTCACCACCGCAATTACTGGCAGGAAGGCGAGATCCCTGCCTTTCAGCAGGCGATGCTGGGGCTGATTGAAGGCTGCCAGGCGCGCAATATTCCGGTCGTTGATATTTTTCATGTGGATGAAGACGGACCTTTCACCCTGGAAAGCGGCTATGTCAAACCGATGGCCTTTTTGCGTCATCAGCCGGATGTGGTTTTCCAGAAACACGTCCATAATGCGTTTACGGATACCGGGCTTGACCGCTGGCTGCGCGAGCGCGATATCAACAGTGTGATTATCTGCGGCATTCGCACTGAACAATGCTGCGAAACCACCGCCCGGGTGGCATCCGATCTGGGTTATGCTGTGACCTTTGTTAGTGAGGCAACGCTGACGTTTCCCATGACGTACAAGGGCATTACCCTGAGCGCAGCGGAAATTCGCCATCGTACCGAGACGGTACTTTCCGGGCGTTTTGCCGAGATTAAAACGGTAGCGGAGACGCTGGAGTCCCTGTAATGAGCATCGACGTCTGGTTCGTGATGTTGCCCGGGGTGCTGTCATTAGACATGACCGGCCCGGCGGAGACCTTTGTGCTGGCTGGCGACGCGTTTCGCCTGCATTACATTGGCCCGCAGCCGGAAGTTCCGACGTCGATAGGCCTGACGATGAGCGGCATCCAGCCGCTGCCGGAAAGCCTGCCTCCCGGCAGCCTGCTGGTGCTGCCGGGGGTGAGCGACTCCCGCTTTCAGTTCTCAACGCCACAGGCGCAGCAGATCCAGCACTGGCTGATGCGCCTGCAGCCGCAGATCCAGCGCCAGGAGATCGCCGTGATGTGCGTCT
Source organism: Enterobacter sp. 120016 (assembly GCF_018383635.1). Lineage (NCBI taxonomy): Bacteria > Pseudomonadati > Pseudomonadota > Gammaproteobacteria > Enterobacterales > Enterobacteriaceae > Enterobacter > Enterobacter sp. 120016. The sequence continues at coordinate 12,489 of NZ_JAHAWC010000023.1, forward strand.
GTTCAGGGGCTTTACTGGCGGCGAAATCGGGCCTGCTGAACAACCGACAGTGCACAACCCATCATGATGTTATTAGCCGTTTACGCACCGCTGCCCCCACGGCGACGATTAAAGAAAACCGCATCTTTGTGCAGGATGAGAATATCTGGACCAGCGCGGGGATCACGTCGGGCATCGATCTGGCGCTGCACATGATTAACCGCCTGTGCGGCCCCGAAAAGGCGCTGACCGTGGCGCGTGAGATGGTGGTCTGGTTCCGCCGTTCGGGTGACGATCCCCAGCTATCTCCGTGGCTACGCTACCGCAATCATCTTCATCCGGCGATTCATCGGGCGCAGGATGCGCTCACCGCCGAGCCGCAAAAAACGTGGAGCTTGCCTGACATTGCCGCCCTGGCGCACGTCAGCCCGCGTCACCTCACCCGGCTTTTCCAGTCACATTTAGGGATTAGCGTTCGCGATTATCTGGAACAGCTGCGTCTGGCGGTGGCGGAGCAGTGGCTATTGCAGGGGCGCGGCGTGGAGCAGGCTTCACTGGCGGCAGGGTTTTCCTCCCCGCGCCAGTATCATCGCGCCCGACAGCGAAGCATTAGCTGACGAAGCGGCGGGCGTCTATTTTTTGCAGCAGCATCGACAGCAGCAGGCTGATCGCCAGCGTGGCGGCAAAAATCCAGACGATATCCAGCACCGGCCAGCTTTTTAGCTCAATGCCTCTCGTGCGCAGAGCGTGGATCACCAGCGCGTGAAAACCGTAAATCCCGAGAGAGTGCCGCGAGATAAGACTCAGCGCGGGCAGGGGACGCGCGTTCAGGGTGTTTTTGGCGAGCGTGAGCAGCGAAACGGCACAGATAAAGACCATCGGCCCGCAATACAGATACCAGGTATCGGCAAAATTGCCGCGCCACTGCAGCTCGTGCAGCGTCCCGCGTGAAATCACCGCCACGCCAGCGATAAACAGCGCCCCGCAGAGCCAGTTCAGACCGCGTTTTTGCGTGTCCATCATCCCGATAGCGCGCCCCAGCATGCCGTAAAGCACGTAGTAAAAAGTATCGCCGTTGATATAGAGATTGACCGGCAGCCACTCAAATCCGTCGATTTTCTGCGAGAGCGTATTCGGGTTGGCGATAATGCCAGCCACCACCATCAGGGCCAGCAGCATTTTACCGCTGACGTTTTTTACCTGGATGAGCGGGGAGACCAGATAGATAACGATAATGGCGAAGAAGAACCACAGGTGATAGAACACCGGTTTTTGCAGCACGTATTTCAGCGAAAGCCCGGCGTTAATCGAGGTGAACAGGGTGATATAGAGTAGGGCAACGGCGCTGTAGAACCCCAGACAGGCCGCGATGCGAATGAAGTGTCTCGGCTGCGCGCTGCGCTCGCCAAAAAAGAGAAAGCCGGAAATCATAAAGAACAGCGGCACGCTGACGCGTGACGCAGAGTTGAGAATATTGGCGATATCCCAGTTAACGGGGCTGATGCTGTGGGCATTTGTGACGTACCAGGTCGTCGTGTGGATCATGACCACCATCAGACACGCTATTCCTCGCAGGTTATCAATCCAGTTAATTTTTGACTGCATCAGTTCCTCGTATTCCCTGTAAATTGAGTGTGACTGCCGTTGTCCAAAAGTCTTCGTTTGGAAAATTCTGAGTTTTATTCAGCAGGCTTGTAGGGAGGCCGCGAGATTCGCAGAATGCCGGACCGTAATCTATAAAAGCTTTGATACTAAAAATAACAGCCACTGACCAGGGCGGTAATAAAAATGATGATGAAGCGTGTGGCGTCACTCTTTCTGCTGGCGAGCCTGGCGGGATGCAGTGCGCCGCAAGAAGCACCTGTGCAAAAAGCGCAGCAGGGTAAAATGAGCCCGGAACGTTCACTGAATATGGAAGCACTCTGTAAAGATCGGGCCGCTCGCCGCTATAACTCCGACGTGCAGAAAATTGATGTCACCGGGTTTGAGCGTTTTCAGGGAAGCTATGAGCTGCGGGGCCATACGTCGCGCAAAGAGGGCTTTGTCTGCTCGTTTGATGCGGACGGTCAGTTTTTACACCTCTCTATGCGCTAGCCTGCTCGCATAATCAGCAGCCAGACGCCGTCAGCGCTCTGGCCGCAAGGCTTATTTCCCAATTTTCCCTAAACAACCCCGTTTCGTACTGTATATCTTGCAGCCAGCGGGTATACTGGTCCCTTCCATTTAAAACCACACGTATCCAGCACGAAATACTATGCAAAAGTTTGATACCAAGACCTTCCAGGGCCTGATCCTGACCTTACAGGATTACTGGGCTCGTCAGGGCTGTACCATTGTTCAACCTTTGGACATGGAAGTCGGCGCCGGCACTTCACACCCGATGACCAGCCTGCGCGCGTTAGGGCCTGAGCCAATGGCGACCGCGTATGTGCAGCCTTCTCGTCGTCCGACCGATGGTCGTTACGGTGAAAACCCGAACCGTCTGCAGCATTACTATCAGTTCCAGGTGGTGATTAAGCCATCACCCGACAACATTCAGGAACTGTACCTCGGGTCGTTGAAAGAGCTGGGTATGGATCCAACCATCCACGACATCCGTTTCGTGGAAGATAACTGGGAAAACCCAACGCTGGGTGCCTGGGGTCTGGGTTGGGAAGTGTGGCTGAACGGCATGGAAGTGACCCAGTTCACTTACTTCCAGCAGGTGGGTGGTCTGGAATGTAAGCCGATCACCGGTGAAATCACCTACGGTCTGGAACGTCTGGCGATGTACATTCAGGGCGTAGACAGCGTTTACGACCTGGTCTGGAGCGACGGCCCGCTGGGTAAAACCACCTACGGCGACGTGTTCCATCAGAACGAAGTGGAGCAATCCACCTATAACTTCGAATACGCGGACGTGGACTTCCTGTTCACCTGCTTCGAGCAGTACGAGAAAGAAGCGCAGCAGCTGCTGGCGCTGGAGACTCCGCTGCCGCTGCCTGCTTACGAGCGTATTCTGAAGGCCGCCCACAGCTTCAACCTGCTGGACGCCCGCAAAGCCATCTCCGTGACTGAACGTCAGCGCTACATTCTGCGTATTCGTACCCTGACCAAAGCCGTTGCAGAAGCTTACTACGCGTCCCGTGAAGCCCTTGGCTTCCCGATGTGCAACCGAAACAAATAAGAGGCGGCCATGTCTGAGAAAACTTTCCTGGTGGAAATCGGCACCGAAGAGCTGCCACCAAAAGCCCTGCGCAGCCTGGCTGAATCTTTCGCTGCGAACGTGACCGCCGAGCTGGATAACGCTGGCCTGGCACACGGTAAAATTGAGTGGTTTGCCGCACCGCGCCGTCTGGCGCTGAAAGTGGCTAATCTGGCGGCGTCTCAGCCGGATCGCGAAGTCGAAAAACGTGGCCCGGCGATTGCCCAGGCGTTTGACGCGGAAGGCAAGCCGAGCAAAGCGGCTGAAGGCTGGGCGCGCGGCTGCGGCATCACCGTCGATCAGGCCGAGCGTCTGACCACGGATAAAGGCGAGTGGCTGCTGTACCGTGCGCACGTGAAAGGCGAAAGCGCGGAAGCGCTGCTGCCGGACATGATTGCGACCTCGCTGGCGAAGCTGCCTATTCCTAAGCTGATGCGCTGGGGTGCGTCCGACGTGCACTTCGTGCGTCCGGTTCACACCGTGACCCTGCTGCTGGGCGATACCGTTATCCCGGCGACCATTCTGGGCGTGGCGTCCGATCGCGTGATCCGCGGCCACCGCTTCATGGGCGAGCCTGAGTTCACCATCGACAATGCTGACCAGTATCCGCAGATTCTGCTGGAGCGCGGTAAAGTTATTGCCGACTATGAGCAGCGTAAAGCCAAAATCAAAGCGGACGCCGAAGAAGCGGCGCGTCAGATTGGCGGTAACGCCGACCTGAGCGAAAGCCTGCTGGAAGAAGTGACCTCTCTGGTTGAATGGCCGGTTGTGCTGACCGCGAAGTTCGAAGAGAAATTCCTGGCCGTTCCTGCTGAAGCGCTGGTGTACACCATGAAGGGTGACCAGAAGTACTTCCCGGTTTACGCCAACGACGGCAAGCTGCTGCCAAACTTCATTTTCGTGGCGAACATCGAATCAAAAGATCCGATCCAGATTATCTCCGGTAACGAGAAAGTGGTGCGCCCACGCCTGGCGGATGCGGAGTTCTTCTTCAATACCGACCGTAAAAAGCGTCTGGAAGATAACCTGCCGCGCCTGCAGACCGTGCTGTTCCAGCAGCAGCTGGGGACGCTGCGCGACAAAACCGACCGCATCGCGGAGCTGTCCGGCTGGATTGCTCGTGAAATCGGTGCTGACGTCAACCACGCGACTCGTGCTGGCCTGCTGTCCAAGTGCGACCTGATGACCAACATGGTGTTCGAATTTACCGACACACAGGGCGTTATGGGCATGCACTACGCGCGTCACGATGGCGAAGCGGAAGACGTGGCCGTGGCCCTGAACGAGCAGTATCAGCCGCGCTTTGCGGGTGACGACCTGCCGTCCAACCCGGTTGCGTGCGCCGTGGCGATTGCCGATAAGATGGACACCCTGGCGGGTATCTTCGGTATCGGTCAGCATCCGAAAGGCGACAAAGACCCGTTTGCGCTGCGTCGTGCCGCGCTGGGCGTGCTGCGTATCATCGTTGAGAAGAACCTGAACCTCGATCTGCAGACCCTGACCGAAGAAGCGGTGCGTCTGTACGGCGACAAGCTGACCAACGCGAACGTTGTGGATGATGTGATCGACTTTATGCTCGGTCGTTTCCGCGCGTGGTATCAGGACGAAGGCTACACCGTTGACACCATTCAGGCGGTGCTGGCGCGTCGTCCAACCCGTCCGGCTGATTTCGATGCGCGTATGAAGGCGGTTTCCCACTTCCGTACCCTGGAAGCGGCATCTGCCCTGGCCGCGGCCAACAAGCGTGTATCCAACATTCTGGCGAAATCCGACGAGACGCTGAACGAGCGCGTGAACGCAGCAACCCTGAAAGAGCCGGAAGAGATCGCGCTGGCGATGCAGGTTGTGGTGCTGCGCGACAAGCTCGAGCCGTACTTCGCGGAAGGTCGCTACCAGGAAGCGCTGGTGGAGCTGGCCGAGCTGCGTGACGTTATCGACGCCTTCTTCGAGAAGGTGATGGTGAACGTAGAAGATAAAGAGCTGCGCGTTAACCGTCTCTCCATGCTCGAGAAACTGCGCGAGCTGTTCCTGCGCGTAGCGGATATTTCGCTGCTGCAGTAATGTGCCCGCTGTTACACATGCTAAAAACCCGCTTCGGCGGGTTTTTTTATGGGGCTTTTGTAGGCCGGATAAGCGCAGCGTCATCCGGCAGGTTTAGCCGATCGCGATTGTGCCTTCGTCTGTCTGCAGCCAGCGCGGTGCCTTCAGCGTATCGGCAAAGTAGCTGACCAGTTCGCACAGCAAATCTTCCATCACGATTTCAGATTGTCGCGGCAGTGTGCCGTTCATCAGCAACTGCGTAATCTCCTGACAGTAGCGCCCCAGCTGATCGCACTCGGGTTCGAAAGCCGGAACGCGTGACGGGAGTTCCTTCACGGTCAGGCTGGCTTTTAAAGCGTCCGGAACAGGTTCCAGAAGCGTGGGTTGCAGAAGATTCAGACAGGCATAAAGTCTGCCGTAAAGCGCCATTTTTGGGGCGGGTTCTTTGCAATCTACCAGTGCGTCTGTAAAACGTTCGCAGTTATCCGCCAGTTCGGTGAAGTCGGTGGCGTGGTTGAAGGGCAGGGTGATTAAAGAGTTAATCAATGACATAAAATAACCTCAGTGAGTGGTATATCTTCCGCCACGGGAGGTTCCAGGCTCGCTGGTGGCGGAACCGAACAAGGTTGGAACGACTGGCCTCACTGACACCAGCGCGCTTTGCAGCGCCCCTGTCCGGCCCGCCATTGAGATGCAACAGGCCGTACGACACAGAGCCTGTGTCGCCAGTGAAGTGATTCAGGGTTCCAATCCCGGCACCTGATTTTGCAGGTGCGAAGAGAACTTACTGCTCATCAAAACAGGCGGCAACAGTTTTGAGCTATGTCGCTGAGGATATTACCATTTCTGGAAAGAGGCTCGCAAAATTACCGCAATGAGAAGCATACTGCGGGTAGAGGTTTTACAGCGACGCCATGGCGGTGGCGATTGAGCCGCCCTGGCACGTTCACAGGCCATGTCGTTACAGAGTAGCAAGGAACAACCCCCACAGCCGTATGTTCCCCCTCACCCCAGCCCTCTCCCTCAAGGGAGAGGGGGCCGTCTGTGCAGACAATATTTGGTGGGGATCTCTCAGCCCAAAGGGAGAGGGAGTATAAATCGCCCAAAATTTAACCTTGAAATGGTCAACACATTACCGCTATCCTTATCGCGTTAACTTTCTCGCGCTGGAGCGCCCCCCAAAAATGAACAAACACGACTGATGAATTTCGATCCTTGCTAAACGCTACCGCGTCGGCAGGGGATGTTTTGATTTCATTCAGGAGTGCTTATGGCTCATTTTGCGCAGTCCCCTTCTTTTATTTTGCATCAGGTCACCTGTCAGTTTCCGACGGGCGATACCCTTTTTGGTCCGCTGAATCTTACGCTGGAGCCCGCCCTGTGTGCGCTGGTTGGCCGCAACGGCAGCGGGAAAACGCGTCTGCTGCGTCTGCTGGCGGGGCTGGACGAACCGGCTACCGGTCATATCGAACGCTTTGGCTCGCATGTCTATGTGGCGCAGCAGCACGTCATTTCTCCGGAGACGACGCTTGCTGAACTGCTCGGGTATGACGCGATTTTTACGGCGCGTAAGCGCATCGACAGCGGCGATTACCAGCCTGACGATCTGGAGCTGCTCGACGGCCACTGGGATGTTGCCGAGCGCCTGCGCGAGGCGTTTATCAATGCGAAGCTCCCACCCTTTGACCCGGATAAACCTGCCGGCGAACTCAGCGGCGGCGAGCGTATTCGCGCCCTGCTGTGCGGGGCGTTTACGGCTGAGGCGGATTTCATGCTGCTGGACGAGCCCACTAACCATCTGGATCGACAAGGCCGGGCGTGGTTCTACGACCAGCTCAGTCGTTTTCAGGGCGGCGTACTGGTGGCCTCCCATGACCGCGAACTTCTGGAGCAGGTGCCGCGTATCCTTGAACTGAGCGCCTCGGGTCTGCGCAGCTACGGCGGGAATTATGCGGATTATCAAACCCAGCGCGATGCCGAACAGCAGGCGGCCCGCGCGGCGCTGGAACATGCGGCAACCGAGCGCAAACGCACTCGGGTACGCATGCAAAAAGAGCATGATGACAGCCAGCGGCGTTCGGCAAAGACATTGCGCACCGTCGATACCCTGAATATCGCGTCGTTCGAGCGGGTCAAATATAAAGGCGCGGCAAAGGAGCGGATCGGCTCCTGGAAAAAACAGCACAGCGAGCAAAATGAAGCCCTCAACGCCGCGGTAAATAAGGCGCGTGAACGCGTTGAGGAAGATAACCCGGTAATGTTCACCCTGCCGGGGAGTCAGATCCCGGAGGGGAAGCAGGTGCTGGTGCTGGAGGATCTGGTGCTGCCGCATGTGCCTGTTCCTCCGCTCAACTGGCGGATGGACGGACCGATGCGCGTGGCGTTAAAGGGACCAAACGGCTGCGGAAAATCGACGCTGTTAAAAATCCTCCTCGGCGAGATTGCCCCCCGTTCGGGTACCTGTAAGGTTTCAGTCAGCTGTGCCTATCTCGACCAGCATCTGTCCCGGCTCGATCTTTCGCAGTCGGTCATGACGCATCTCAACCTGGGTCATACGCCTCTGGAAGAGGGGGTATTGCGAACCCGTCTGGCGCAGCTTCAACTGGGCGCCGACAAAGTTACGCTCCCGCTGGCGGAGCTCAGCGGCGGCGAGCGTCTTAAGGCCGCCCTGGCCTGCGTGCTGTGGCGCGCGGAGACCACGCAGCTTTTGCTGCTGGATGAACCGACCAACCATCTGGATCTGGCCTCGGTACAGGCCATTGAAGCGGCGCTGGCCGATTTCCCCGGGGCTCTGCTGGTGGTATCACACGATGAGGCTTTTTTAAGAGGCTTAACGTTAACGCATGAATGGGTATGGGAAGAGGCGGGCTGGCGTTGTGAGAGCCTTTAAAACACAAGCCCCCGCAAAGGCGGGGGCATTCAATCTTCACTACGCTATCTGTTTGCTGAGTGCAGGGTTGGCCTGAATCAGGCGCATCAGCCTTAACTCGGTTGGGGTGGGTTTCTCACGTTTTGACTCCCACTCCTGCACCATAGCCACGCTGACACCCATCGCTCTGGCGAATTCTTCGGTTTTCAGTCCTGTCCCTTTGCGCAATTGCTCATATTCTGTAAAGGGATTGGATTTTTGTTGCAGGCTAATCGTCTGCGGTACATCTTTAAAAATGATCTGTTCCAGGCTGCTCAGCAGCTCAAACTCAGGATCTTTATATTCCATTGAGGACTCCTCTTAAATCTCACATCGTGATCAAGAACATCAGAGAGCCAGTTAAGAATAGTCCCTAATACGAACCCAGGATCGTCACGGGTGTGATTAATCGTGCGGTAACGATCGCTTTATCCGATTCAGCAATATGGACAGTTATGCTAATTCCCTGATTAGTCATATGTCGGCTTCGTCAGGTATTTTTTTGTAAATGGTAAGAAATAAATCGGCAATAGCCGTTTTGCATGAAAAGAGTATCTTGCAAGGCTGACCTGGACTATCCTTGTCAGCGTCGGGCACGCGTGTGCCGGTGTGCGCTTTTTTGGGTGAAAGGAGTAATAAAATGGCGACAGGAAAGTCCTGCTCTCGCTGGTTTGCGCCTATTGCGGCGTTGTTGATGGTTGTTAGCCTGAGTGGGTGTTTTGATAAAGAAGGCGATCAGCGCAAAGCGTTTATCGATTTTCTACAGAATACAGTGATGCGCAGCGGCGAGCGGTTGCCGACGCTGACTGCGGATCAGAAAAAACAGTTTGGCCCCTTCGTGTCCGATTACGCCATTCTTTATGGTTATTCACAGCAGGTGAGCCAGGCGATGGATTCCGGAATTCGTCCAGTGGTGGATAGCGTGAACGCCATCCGCGTTCCGCAGGATTATATGACGCAGCGCGAACCGCTTCGCCAGTCCAACGGTGCGCTTGGCGTGCTGAGCCAGCAGTTGCAGAATGCAAAAATGCAGGCTGACGCGTCACGTTCTGCGCTGAAGCAGGGCGACGATCTCAAACCGGTCTTCGACAAAGTGTATGAGAAAGTGGTGACCAAACCGTCTGAAGCGCTGCAACCGTTGATTCCGGCCGCGCAAATCTTCACGCAGCAGCTGGTTCAGGTGGGTGACTTTATCGCCCAGCAGGAGGCTCAGGTGAGCTTTGTTGCCAACGGCATTCAGTTCCCGACCTCGCAGCAGGCAAGCCAGTACAATACGCTGATTGGGCCGCTGGCCTCCCAGCATCAGGCCTTTAGCCAGGCCTGGAGTGCCGCCGTCACGGCCACAGAATAAACCGAAAAAACCCCGCCTCTGGCGGGGTTTTTTTATGCTTATCGAAAATAACGCTTGTCATTCTTCTACCACATCGGTATAACTATCCCCGTCGGTTTGTTACACAGACCTAAAGCAGTTTAGTAAAGCAGTCCAGATTGTTATCCATAGATACCCTTCGTTGTGACCCTTCCTTCATCGCTTAAAAATCTGTAACGCAATCCATCAAGCCGGAAGGCTCAATATATTTGTTAATAAGGTAATTTCTATGTCTGCTAAAATGACTGGTCTGGTAAAATGGTTCAACGCTGATAAAGGTTTCGGCTTCATCACTCCTGACGATGGCTCAAAAGACGTGTTCGTACACTTCTCTGCTATCCAGAACGATGGCTACAAATCTCTGGATGAAGGTCAGAAAGTTTCCTTCACCATCGAAAGCGGCGCTAAAGGCCCAGCAGCTGGTAACGTTGTAAGCCTGTAAGCTTCCAACCCAGTAGCACAAAATTCAAAAACCCGCCTTCTGGCGGGTTTTTTCGTTTCTATCGTTGCACCTGCGGGTTCACGCAGTTTATCTCCACCTTTCCGCTAAGGGCGGCGATGAGATTATCGACCGCAGTGGCCGCCATGCTGTAGCGCGTCTCATGGGTGGCTGAGCCGATGTGCGGCAGGGCAACCACGTTAGGCAGCGAAAGCAGCGGGGAATCCACCGGCAGCGGCTCCTGCTCAAAGACGTCCAGACCTGCTGCATGGATCTCACCGTTCTGCAGGGCCTCAATCAGCGCCTTCTCATCCACTACCGGGCCGCGACCCGCGTTGATGAAAATGGCTGACTGCTTCATTTTCTTAAACGCCTCTTTGCCAATCAGATGACGCGTTTCGTCCGTCAGCGGCAGAACCAGGCAGACAAAATCAGCTTCCTGCAGCAGGGTATCCAGCTCGCAGTAGCGAGCGTTGAAGCGTTCCTCGGCTTCACCGTGATGGCGACGCGCGTTATACAGAATCGGCATGTTAAAACCAAAATGCGCGCGCTGCGCCAGTGCCAGCCCGATACGCCCCATGCCAACAATGCCCAGCGTTTTGCCGTGTACGTCCACGCCGAACCAGTCCGGACCAATGCTTTTTGTCCATTCGCCCGCTTTCACGCGCCCGGCGACTTCCACCACGCGACGCGCCGTGGTGAGTACCAGCGCCATCAGCGTGTCGGCCACGGTTTCCGTCAGGGCATGTGGCGTATGCATCAGCAGGATCTTGCGGGCATTAAGGGCGTCCACATCGAAGTTGTCGTAACCCACGGAAACGGTAGAGGTAGCACGAAGCTTCGGCATTTTCTCCAGCAGGGCGACATCCACTTTCTCGCTTGAACCCAGCAGGCCTTCGGCGCTGGCGAACGCTTCGGCGTGCTGCGCCACGGTTTCCGGGCTCAGATTTTTCACCTGCGTGACGGTGAAGTGTTCTTCAAGACGTTTCTGCAGATCTTCCGGCAGTGCTTTATACAAAATGACGGACGGCTTCATGCTAATCTCCGTTGATTTTTAAGGATTCAGGCGTGGCGAGCGCCGACAGGGTGTTGTTGATTATTAGCAGGCTTAACAATCAGAGTAAGCCACACGGAGGCGAAAAGCGCCACCCCCATAAAGATGTACGATGCGGACGGACTGCCGGTGGCACCGTTCAGGTAGCCGACGAACCAGGAGCCGCAGAACGAACCCAGCGCACCCATACTGTTAATCAGCGCCATCGCGCCACCCGCCACGTTACGCGGCAGCATTTCCGGGATGATGGCAAAGAACGGACCGTACGGGGCGTACATGGCGGCACCGGCAATGACCAGCAGGGCGTAAGAGGCCCAGAAGTGATTCGCGCCGACGGCCCAGGAGCCAATGAACGCAAAGGCAGCGATCAGCAGCAGCGGCCAGACAAACAGCTTACGGTTTTGCAGCTTATCCGATGCCCATGATGCAACGATCATGGCGATGGTCGCGGCCAGATACGGTACGGAAGAGAGCCAGCCCACTTCTACCATGCCGAGGTTTTCGCCGCCGCTGCGGATAATCGACGGCAGCCACAGCACAAAGCCGTACACGCCGATGCTCCAGGTAAAGTACTGCGCGCAGAGCAGGATCACGTTGCGCGAGCGGAAGGCTTCACCGTAGTTGCGAACCGCCTTCAGGCCTTGCTGTTCTTTATCCAGCTGTGCCTGCAGCGCCGCTTTTTCATCTTCGGAAAGCCATTTCGCCTGGGCAGGTTTATCCTTCACCAGCACCCACCAGCAGAATGCCCAGATCACTGCCGGGACCCCTTCGATGATAAACATTTCGCGCCAGCCGAAGGACTGGATCAGGTAGCCAGACACCACCGACATCCACAGTACCGTCACCGGGTTACCGAGGATCAGGAAGGTATTCGCGCGCGAGCGTTCAGATTTGGTAAACCAGTTGCTGATGTAGATCAGCATCGCCGGCATAACCGCCGCCTCAACGACGCCGAGGATAAAGCGAATGGCGGCCAGGGCAGGAATATTGTTCACCACGCCGGTCAGTGACGCGCAGGCGCCCCACAGGATCAGGCAGACGAAGATCAGCTTACGCACGCTGCGGCGTTCCGCATAAATCGCGCCGGGGATCTGGAAGAAGAAGTAGCCGAGGAAGAAAAGGGCACCCAGCAGGGAGGAGATACCTTTGGTGATGCCAAGGTCCTCTGTGATCCCCGCCGCGGACGCGAAGCTGAAGTTGGCACGGTCAAGGTACGCCAGGCTGTACGTGATAAACACGATTGGCATGATGTACCACCAGCGTTTTACTGCATTGGTCGAACTGTTCATAGGCTTGCCTCTGTTGTTGAGGTTGTTACCGCCGTTGTCTGTAGGGTACACGGTGGCTTAATTATTTGGTGCGGCTTGCTGCCCTCACCCTGACCCTCTCCCACGGGGAGAGGGAATTTAAACGCCGAGCTCTGCTCGCGTTGGTAATCCTTCGCTGTCGCCCTGCACCTGAATGGCCAGCGAGCCAATCTTGTTGCCCCGCGCGACGGCCTGCGGCAGCGTTTTGCCTTCCAGCAGGGCGCTAATCACGCCCACGGCAAAACCGTCGCCCGCGCCGACGGTGTCGACAACGTTCTCAACCTTCACCGCCGCGACCGCGCCCTGTTCGCCGTTGGCCGTCTTAAACCATGCGCCATCGGCACCGGTCTTCAGCACTACCGCTTTTACCCCTTTATTCAGGTAGAAATCGGCAATGCCTTCCGGCGTGCTTTCACCGGTCAGGATCATCCCTTCTTTCAGGCCCGGCAGAACCCAGTCCGCTCTGAATGCCAGACGGTTGAGCTTCTCGACCATTTCCGCTTCGCTTTTCCACAGCACCGGGCGCAGGTTCGGATCGAAAGAGATCGTTTTTCCCTGGGCTTTGAGAGTGGCTGCCGCATGTTCCAGCAGCTCATACGAGCTGGCAGACAGTGCCGCCGCCACGCCGCTCAGGTGCAGGTGGCGCGCGGAGGCGAAATAGTCGGCGTGGAAATCCGCTACAGAGAGGTGGCTTGCGGCCGATCCCTTACGGAAATACTCCACGATGGGATCGGTTCCATTTTCGACCTTAGATTTAAGCTGAAAGCCGGTAGGGAAGCGTCCATCAAGGGTGACGCCTGCGGCATCAATACCCTCTTTTTTCAGCGAGTCGAGGACGAAATGGCCAAAGCTGTCGTCCCCCACGCGGCTGACCCAGCCGACGTTCAGGCCGAGACGCGCCAGTCCGGTCGCGACGTTCAGCTCTGCGCCTGCCACGCGCTTGATAAAGTGCTCTACCGCGCTCAGTTCGCCCGTTTCAGTGGCGACAAACATCGCCATGGCTTCGCCGATCGTGATGACATCCAGCGTCTTGTGCATGATTTACTCCTCGCGCAGCAGGTTGACGTAATGGCGGGTAACGGCGGTTAAATCCGTCCCTTCCAGCGGGAATTCGATACCGCGCGGGGCATCGGCAGGCAGCTGGCCGAGCAGATCCAGCCAGCGCGCATCGGCGTGGTCCGGTGCCACGGCGCGGAAGTTATCTTTATGCGGCACGGCGGCTTTAACGTGGATATAGCTCACCGCAGGGGCCAGATGACGTGCGGCCTCTTCAGGCGAATCGCCAACCCACAGCCAGTTGCCCATGTCGAAGGTCAGCGTGACGGGGAGCGCCATTTCCCGGCAGGCGGCCTGGAAGCGCTGCATGGGCGCGAGCTGACCGCAGTCGGTCTGATCGTTCTCTACGACCAGCGCCATGCCGCTTGCGTTCAGCAGGCTACGCAGGGCGTCGAGAGGCTGCGCGTCGCGGAAATGGCCCAGGGAAACCTTCAGCCACAGGGCGTTCAGGGTGCTGGCCTCAGAGAGATAGCGGGTCAGGTCCGGGTTGAGGGTGCCGTCGGGCATAAACAGGGCGGCGGGGGCGGAGTAGCACGCCAGCAGGCCGAGCAGCTCAATGGATTCTCCCAGCGCAGGCAGCGCCAGAAGCTCTTCACTGCTGAACAGTTCCCGGCGGATCTCTACGCCATCTGCCCCTGCGCCTGCAATAACGGGAAGCATCGCCCGTTGACCGCCTGCCTGTCGCACCTGTTCCGCACCGTACGCGGCGGTGACCACCATAATTTTCCTGCCCATCTTCGGACTCCATCGCAACATATCAATACTATTACGCTAGATGGAACCGGTTCCAAAGAAAAGGTCAGGATGTCGAATTTATGATCGGTATCACAAGGGAAAATTAACGCGCGGTGGAGCCGCGAACGATCAGCTCGCCGGAGAAGACCTGCTCGCGAACGGCATCGCTGGTGCCTTCAATGCGTCGAACCACTTGTTCAACAGCAGCATAGCCAATCTGCCAGGTGGGCTGTTTGAGGGTCGTAATGCCGACGCCCGCCAGCTCTGCCCACTCCAGTTCATCAAACCCCAGCAGACCGATATCGCTGCCCCAGTGCAGGCCAATGCGCTTGAGCGAGCGGGCGACCTGAAGCGTCAGCGCCCCGTTGGCGGAGATAACGGCTTTGCGCATCCCGCGATGGCGCGTGTGGAACTGGCGCAGGGTATTGTCGAGCTGGTCGGCTTCGTGAAGCGGCGTTTCGGCATTTTCGGCGATCACGCCGGGATATCGCTCCAGCGTGGCGCGAAATGCGCCCAGGCGCTCGCGACGGGTGTTGACCATCCCTAACGGTTCACTCAGAAACAGAATGGCCTCGAAGCCCTGTTCGATCAGGTGCTCGGTGGCGGTGGTGGCGGCCTGGGTGTTATCCAGACCGACCACATCGCAGGCAAATTCCGGAATTTTACGGTCGATGAGGACCATGGGCAGGGAGGACTGCTGCAGGCGGTTTAAACCCTCTTCCCGCATGCCCACGGCGTTAACCACAATTCCTTCGACCTGATAGCTGCGCAGCAGATCGAGGTAGTGTAGCTCCTGGTCGACTTCGTTGTTGGTATTACAGACCAGCGGCGTGAAACCCTTCTCGCGACAGGCGGCTTCAATACCGCTGAGCACGTTAACGGAATAGGGGTTGGTGATATCGGCGATGATAAGCCCGATAAGGCGGGTGCGACCGCGTTTGAGCCCGCGCGCCATGAGGCTTGGACGGTAGTCGAGATCGGCAATGGCTTGTTCAATACGCGCCAGCAATGCGTCGGACAACAGGTGTTTCTCGCCGTTGAGGTAGCGCGAAATGCTGGTTTTACCGGTTTTGGCGGCTTTCGCCACGTCGCTGATGGTGGCCCGGGCTGGTTTGCTCATCGCTGATTTCCCTGAATTTAGTGAGAATACCTTAGCGGGAAAATCTGGCGAATCAAGTAATTTGCCCGGTGGCGCTGCGCTTACCGGAGATTGCGGTCTGGTGCCCTCAACCCAACCCTCTCCCACAGGGAGAGGGGGAAATGCGATTATTGAATTGGACTTAACGTAATCTCAACGCGGCGGTTCTGCGCTTTGCCTTCCGCCGTGCTGTTGCTGGCGATAGGGTTGGCTGGGCCCATGCCGCTGGTGCGGATGCGGTTCGCTTCAACACCCTGGGTAATCAGCGAGCTGGCCACGGCGTCGGCGCGCTGCTGGGACAGACGCATGTTCAGATCCTGGCTGCCGGTGCTGTCGGTGTAGCCCATCACGTTCACGGCGGTCTTGTTGTACTCTTTCAGCACCATCGCCACGCCGGTCAGGGTGTTCGCGCCCGCGGGTTTCAGCGTCGCGCTGCTGCTGTCGAAGGTCACGTTGTTCGGCATGTTCAGGATGATGTTATCGCCGCTGCGCGTTACGCTCACGCCGGTTCC
This sequence comes from Enterobacter sp. 120016, assembly GCF_018383635.1. Lineage (NCBI taxonomy): Bacteria > Pseudomonadati > Pseudomonadota > Gammaproteobacteria > Enterobacterales > Enterobacteriaceae > Enterobacter > Enterobacter sp. 120016. Next base: position 28,210 of record NZ_JAHAWC010000023.1, read on the forward strand.
CTTCATTTTGTCGCGCAGCTTCGCTTCCTGCACGTCCATGTAATAGCCCACGCCGCCGCCCAGTGCTGCTCCCGCCGCAGCGCCAATCAGCGCGCCTTTGCCGCGATCTTTCTTAGAGGAGGAGAGCGCCCCAACGCCTGCGCCGACCAGCGAACCGATACCCGCGCCAATGCCGGATTTACCCGCTTCGCGCTCACCGGTGTAAGGGTTGGTTGTGCAGCCAGAAACAGCCAGTGCACCGCTCACCAGAGCGGCAATAACGAGTACGCGTTTTTTCATCTTCTTTCCTTAATCCTTTTTATTCTTTGCCACGGCGAGCGTGGCAGTTGATTATGACGTCCGGATACGGAGAAAATTCCGGGTATAACTCTGAAATTTGTGACAAACCATAAACTGCCTCAGCAAGAAGGCCGTAAAACCTGCACGCAACCAGGAGCGCACGCTTGAGCACCTCAACGAAAACCATTCTGACCGCCGCCCACTGGGGGCCGATGCTGGTCGAAACCGATGGCGAAAATGTCCTGTCGTCCCGCGGGGCACTGCCAACACAACATCCCAACTCGTTACAGACCGTCGTTCGCGATCAGGTGCATAGCAAAACGCGCGTGCGCTGGCCGATGGTGCGTAAAGGTTTTCTGGCCTCGCCGGACAAGCCTCAGGGTATTCGCGGTCAGGATGAGTTTGTTCGTGTGAGCTGGGATGACGCGCTGGCGCTGATCCACGCCCAGCACAGGCGCATTCGCGACAGCTACGGTCCGTCGTCCATTTTCGCCGGATCCTACGGCTGGCGTTCTAACGGCGTGCTGCATAAGGCTTCGACGCTGCTGCAGCGCTATATGAGCCTGGCGGGAGGCTATACCGGTCATCTGGGGGATTACTCCACCGGCGCGGCGCAGGCGATCATGCCGTACGTCGTGGGCGGGAACGAAGTGTACCAGCAGCAGACCAGCTGGCCGCTGGTGCTGGCGCATACCGACGTGGTGGTGCTCTGGAGCGCTAACCCTCTAAATACGCTGAAGATTGCCTGGAATGCCAGCGACGAGCAGGGCATTGGGTATTTCGACGCGCTGCGCAAAAGCGGCAAGCGCATCATCTGCATTGACCCAATGCGCTCAGAAACCATGGATTTCTTCGGCGACAGCGCCGAGTGGATTGCCCCGCATATGGGCACCGACGTGGCGATGATGCTGGGTATCGCCCATACGCTGGTTGAAAACGGCTGGCACGACGTCGAATTCCTGACGCGCTGTACCACCGGCTTCGATAAATTCGCCGACTACCTGACGGGCCACTCCGATGGGGTAGCGAAAACGGCAGAGTGGGCGGCAGATATTTGCGGCGTTCCAGCGCAGAAAATCCGCGAACTGGCGGCGTTGTTCCATGAAAACACCACCATGTTAATGTCCGGCTGGGGAATGCAGCGTCAGCAGTTTGGCGAGCAAAAACACTGGATGCTGGTGACGCTTGCCGCAATGCTTGGGCAGATCGGCACGCCGGGCGGGGGTTTTGGTCTCTCCTATCACTTTGCGAACGGCGGTAACCCAACGCGTAAAGCGGCGGTGCTGGCGTCTCTGCAAGGTTCGGTGCAGGGCGGCACGGATGCCGTGGATAAAATCCCGGTGGCGCGGATCGTAGAAGCTCTGGAAAACCCCGGCGGTTTTTATCAGCACAACGGTCTGGACCGCCACTTCCCGGATATTAAATTTGTCTGGTGGGCGGGCGGGTCGAACTTCACGCACCATCAGGATACCAACCGCCTGATCCGCGCCTGGCAAAAGCCGGAGCTGGTGGTGATCTCCGAGTGCTTCTGGACCGGCTCGGCTAAGCATGCAGATATTGTGCTGCCGGCGACCACCTCGTTTGAGCGTAACGATCTCACCATGACCGGCGACTACAGCAACCAGCATATGGTCCCGATGAAGCGCGTTGTCGCCCCGCGCGATGAGGCGCGTGATGATTTTGACGTGTTTGCGGAACTGAGCGAGCTGTGGGAAGCGGGCGGTCGCGAGCGTTTTACCGAAGGGAAAAGCGATCTGCAATGGCTGGAGACCTTCTACCAGATTGCCGGACAGCGCGGCGCGGCGCAGGGCGTGACGCTTCCGCCCTTTGCTGAGTTCTGGGAGGCGAACCAGATCGTCGAGATGCCGGAGAGCGAACAGAACGCGAAGTTTGTCCGTTTTGCCGATTTCCGCCGCGACCCGGAGAACCACCCGCTGAAAACCGAGAGCGGAAAGATCGTGATCCACAGCGAGCGCATCGCCAGCTTTGGCTATGCCGACTGCCCGCCACACCCTATGTGGCTTGAGCCGGACGAGTGGCACGGCAACGCCCAGCCGGAACAGCTGCAGGTATTGTCAGCGCATCCCGCGCACCGTCTGCACAGTCAGCTTAACTATACGTCCCTGCGCGAGCAGTATGCGGTCGCCGGGCGAGAGCCGATCACCCTGAATCCCCTCGATGCGAAAGCCCGCGGGATCGCGGACGGCGACGTGGTGCGCGTCTGGAACTCGCGCGGGCAGGTACTGGCAGGGGCGGTGGTGAGCGACGGGATTAAACCGGGCGTGATCTGCATTCATCAGGGCGCATGGCCCGACCTTGAGCCCGCCCAAGGCGGTATCTGTAAAAACGGGGCGGTTAACGTGCTGACCAAAGATCTCCCCAGCTCGAAGCTGGGGAACGGTTGCGCAGGGAATACGGCCCTGGCCTGGGTCGAGAAATATCAGGGACCCGCGCTTACCTTAACGGCGTTTGATCCGCCTGCCAGCTCATGATCCACGTCGGGTGCTGAGTGTCATCCTGCCAGGCGCTGTCTTCAATGCGAAAGCCCTGAGCATGGTAGAAATTCACCGCCCGGACATTTTTCTGGTACACCTCCAGCGTTAAGTGCGGGAAGCGCTGTTGAACATGGTTCAGCAGCGCGCCCCCGATGCCTTTCCCGATGGATGACGGTGCGACAAACAGCGCGCCGACAAACTGAGACTGCATCACGCTGATAAATCCGCAGGGTTCGCCGTCCTGTTCCCAGACCCAGGTTTCCGCCGACGGCAGGTAAACGTCCCGCACCATGGCTTCATTCTCTTTCCAGTAACCCGGCTCGATAAACGGATGCGCTTCCGTGGTGCTTTCAAGCCACAGGCTCAGAAGCGCCGCGGTATTCTCACTTTGCCATTTGCGGATCATGATGGCCTCCCGGATGACAGAAGCAGCCGGTAACGTGGTCATTGACCAGGCCACAGGCCTGCATAAAGGCGTAGCAGATGGTGGAGCCGACAAACTTAAAGCCGCGTTTTTTCAGCGCCTTCGAGAGCGCATCCGAGGCCGGGGTAGAGGCCGGAATTTCCGCGAGCGTGGCGGCCTGGGTGACCTGCGGATCGTTGTCCACAAACGTCCAGACAAAATCTGAGAACGATTCGCCGTTTTGTTCCATCGCCAGGTAAGCGCGTGCGTTACCGATGATGGCCTGGATTTTACCGCGATGGCGGATGATGCCGGCATCCTGCACCAGGCGTTCCACGTCCTCGTCGGTCATGGCGGCGACGGCGACAGGATCGAACTGGTGGAAGGCGTTGCGGTAATTTTCGCGTTTCTTCAGTACCGTAATCCATGACAACCCCGCCTGCTGGCCCTCCAGGCAGATCATCTCAAAGAGTTTTTTGCCATCCGTTTCCGGCACGCCCCATTCCCGATCGTGATAGTCGATATAAAGCTGATCCTGGCTTACCCAACCGCAACGTTCCATCCGTCATCTCCCTTATTGATACTGATTTCGCAAATTTTCTTTCTGACTGGCTTGACGTGTTTACTATAAAGACAATAGTTAATACAGGGCTATAAGCTCTTCCTGAATAACGACAAATATCGCCGAATTCGGCTCTCTCTGGGGTCGCGTTGATGATGATAAAAAAAATCAGTGGTCGCCATGCTGCTTCTGGCCTGGTGGGAATTTCAGCCTGCCTGTTTTTTTGTAATACAGCGTCTGCCTGGCAACAGGAATATATCGTTTCAGACGCCCAAAATAATACGGCGGAACGCTATACATGGGACGCGGATCACCAACCGCGTTATGAGGATATTCTGGCTGAGCGTATTCAGTCTTCGCAAAACGCGCCAGGTCTTGCCCTGAATATACCGTCTGGCAGCACGACGGAGGGGGCGATGAGCGTGGGCTGGAATTTTCCGGTTTCAGCGCATATCACTACCGGCCCGGTAGTGGCGTGGCGGTACGACGGTACGGCTCCCATGATGATCAACGAGTTCGGTGATAGCGCGTCGACGCAGGCACTCACCGACCCGCTGTGGCATGCCAGCGTTAGCACGCTGGGGTGGCGCGTGAATACCCAGTACGGCGATCTTCGTCCCTGGGCGCAGATCAGCTATAACCAGCAGTTTGGTGAAAACCAGTGGAAATCGCAGTTTGGCATGCCGCAAACGCCAGCCCCTGCCCAAAACGGTAGCTGGATGGACGTCACCGTGGGAACGGATATTCCATTCAATACGCACGTAGCGGCCTATGCGTCGCTGGCTCAGGGGGAGCACACCACCACCGGTGAGGAGTTTTTATACACCCTCGGCGTCAGCGCGAATTTCTAGAGTTGTTACTTTTTTAAACGTTACGATAACATCTCAAATACAATAACCACGGGCTTTACAGCGATAGCGGGTACTAACACGTCGTCGCTTTATTCCCGGGCCAGGCCATTCATTCCCGATTCCAGGCATTTCATTCCGTTTCGCCTGCATTTCATGCCGTTTTCCCCCAGGCGTATTAAGGTTTTGTTTATCGTTGTCCTTAGCGAACTTCCTTAATTTCTCTTGCAGGACAACTGCCATGAACACATCAACTCATAACCGCACGCGCTGGCTCACGCTCTTTGGCACCATCGTCACCCAGTTTGCGCTGGGGTCGGTCTATACCTGGAGCCTGTTTAACAGCGCGCTTTCCGACAAACTCGGCGCACCGGTCAGCCAGGTTGCGTTCTCCTTTGGTCTGCTGAGCCTGGGGCTGGCGATTTCGTCTTCCATCGCGGGCAAGCTGCAGGAGCGTTTTGGCGTGAAGCGTGTGACCATGGCGTCCGGCATTCTGCTGGGTCTGGGCTTTTTCCTGACGGCGCATTCCAGCAACCTGATGATGCTGTGGCTGAGCGCCGGCGTGCTGGTGGGTCTGGCGGACGGTGCAGGTTACCTGCTGACCCTGTCGAACTGCGTGAAGTGGTTCCCGGAGCGTAAAGGCTTAATCTCCGCGTTCGCCATCGGCTCCTATGGCCTGGGCAGCCTCGGGTTCAAATTTATCGACTCCCACCTGCTGGCGTCCGTTGGCCTCGAAAAAACCTTTATGATCTGGGGCGCAATCGTGCTGGTGATGATTCTGTTCGGCGCCACGCTGATGACCGATGCGCCGCAGCAGGAGGTCAAATCCGTTAACGGCGTGGTGGAGAACGACTTCACCCTCGCGCAGTCCATGCGTAAACCGCAGTACTGGATGCTGGCGGTGATGTTCCTGACGGCCTGCATGAGCGGTCTGTATGTGATCGGCGTGGCGAAGGACATCGCGCAGGGGATGGTGAAGCTGGATGTGGCCACGGCGGCCAATGCGGTGACCGTGATCTCCATTGCTAACCTCTCCGGTCGCCTGGTGCTCGGTATTCTGTCTGACAAAATTGCCCGCATCCGCGTGATTACGATTGGGCAGGTGGTTTCGCTGGTCGGCATGGCGGCGCTGCTGTTCGCTCCGCTGAATGAAGCCACCTTCTTTGCGGCGATTGCCTGCGTGGCCTTTAACTTCGGCGGCACCATTACCGTCTTCCCGTCGCTGGTGAGCGAGTTCTTTGGCCTGAACAATCTGGCGAAAAATTATGGCGTGATCTATCTGGGCTTCGGGATTGGCAGTATCTGCGGCTCGCTGATTGCTTCCCTGTTCGGCGGGTTCTACGTGACCTTCTGCGTCATCTTCGCCTTGCTGATTATTTCCCTGGCGCTGTCGACCACTATTCGCCAGCCGCAGCGCGAAGTATTCAAAGAAGTACATGCATAACGTATGATATGCCAGACAAAAAGCGCCCACCGGGCGCTTTTTTTTGATTTAGCACAAATACATAATTAATTGTCACCCGAGAAACGTTAAATAAAGAAGGTGATTCATTTGATTGATTAATAGATTTCAGGAAACAATATATAAATTATATTGGTTTATTCCTAATAAAAGAGCGGTTTATACGGACTCTCTTATATCTTTATGAATTTACTTAGTTTTAATTTTTGCTAAAAATCAGCTTTACTTATTCTAATTTTAAAATCCAAATTCCCGTCTATATACTCCATTTCCTCACAGAATGCAGGTTATTCCTAAGGATGCGTTCTGTCATCTACCGTCATAAATGGAGTTTTTAATGAAAAAGGTTATTTTTGCACTGTCTGCTCTCGCTGTAGTTTCCACTTCTGCTTTCGCGGCTGAATCTGGTGACGGCACCGTTAAATTCACCGGTGAAATCGTTGACGCGCCATGCGTAATTTCTACTGACACTCAGAACCAGGAAGTTCGTTTGGGTCAGGTTAAGAAATCTGTCTTCAAAGCGGTTGGCGACAAGTCTGTTTCCACTCCTTTCCAGATCAAACTGGAAGACTGCGACATCACCACTAAAAACAAAGTTAACGTGAGCTTTGCAGGCGTTGCAGATGCAGACGACGCGAAACTGGTTTCTGTTAGCACTGAAGCGGGTGCAGCAACTGGCGTGGGCATTGGTATCTACGACAATGCTAACAAACTGGTTGATATGAACACTGGTAAATCCACCACCACGCTGGCTGCTGGCCAGACCGTGCTGTACTACACCGCTAACTACGTGGCGACCAACGCGACTGTAACTACCGGTTACGGTAACGCAGAAGTCGACTTCAACCTGTCCTACGAATAATCGACTTTTCGTCAGTAGAAGACAATCACAATGGCAACGGAAACCCCGTTGCCATTTTTTCCAGCGGAGTCTCAGGGAGAGAAGCATGAACCGCTCACGTTTGATATCTTGCGCAGCACTGGCGCTGGCGCTGATTTCACAAAACAGTTTTGCAGGCGGCGTGGCATTAAGCAGCACGCGCGTTATTTATGACGGCAGCAGAAAGGAAGCTTCTCTGACGGTCAATAACAAAAGCATCACGGATGAATTCCTTATTCAGTCATGGATTGATGATGCCAACGGTAATAAAAAGACGCCGTTTATCATCACCCCACCTTTATTTAAATTAAGCCCGACGAAAAATAACGTCTTACGTATTGTGAATACGTCCAATGCGTTACCGCAGGATCGTGAGTCCGTGTACTGGGTTAACGTGAAAGCCATTCCTGCCAAAAGTGAAAATGCCGAAGGTAAAAACGTGCTGCAAATTGCCGTGCGTACCCGCTTAAAACTGTTTTATCGCCCGGCGGGCCTGAAAGGCAACAGCATGGACGGCTGGAGCAAACTGAAGTTTACCAGCGCAGGGGCAAACCAGATCAAAGTGGAAAACCCATCTGCCTTTAACCTCACTTTTAATAAATTTTATGCCAACGGCCGTGATATTGAAAAAGCGGGAATGGTTCCAGCAAAAGGCTCGTTGAATATTGAACTGCCAGCCGGCACCGGCAAGGTAAACGAAGTCAAATACAACATTATTAATGACTTCGGTACGGCTGGCGACATGCTGACACAGCGCGTTAATTAATACGTTTTGAAGGTTTATTACTATGCCATGGACGCATCTTCCTCTGGTCAATAAGACCCCGCGTTTCCCACTGTCCGCGCTTGCGCTGATGGTTGCGGGCACGCTCCCCGCGTATGCGGGAACATTTAACCCGCGCTTTCTGGAAGATGTGCCGGGTATTGACCAGCACGTTGACCTTTCAATGTATGAATCCAGTAAAGCCGAACAGCTGCCGGGTAAATACCGCGTGTCGGTGATGGTCAACGATAAAAAAATGGAGTCTCGCACCCTGGAGTTTAAGGCCGCGACAGAGGCTCAGCGCGCTAAAATGGGTGAAACCCTGGTGCCGTGCTTAAGCCGCGTGCAGCTTGAGGACATGGGCGTGCGCATTGAAAGCTTCCCGGCGCTGAAAATGGCACCGCCTGAAGCGTGCGTGGCCTTTGACGATATTATTCCTCAGGCTGCCAGCCATTTCGATTTTGCTAACCAGACGCTGATCATGAGCTTCCCGCAGGCCGCGATGAAGCAGACGGCGCGCGGTACGGTACCGGAATCCCAGTGGGATGAAGGGGTAAATGCCCTGCTGCTGGACTATAACTTCTCCGGGAGCAACGCCAGCTATGACGCGCACGACGGTGACACCAGCTACAACAGCGACAGCTACTATCTGAACCTGCGCAGCGGTATGAACCTGGGCGCGTGGCGCTTACGTAACTACAGCACCTGGACGCGTAACGACGGCAAAAACCAATGGGATAACATCGGCACATCCTTAAGCCGCGCCATTGTGCCGCTGAAATCACAGCTGACGCTGGGGGATACCTCAACGTCCGGTGATATTTTTGACAGCATTCAGATGCGCGGTGCGCAATTAAGCTCCGACGAAGAGATGCTGCCAGACAGCCAGCGCGGGTTTGCGCCGGTCATCCGCGGTATTGCCAAAAGTAACGCCGAAGTGACCGTTGAGCAGAACAACTACGTTATCTACCGTACGTTTGTTCAGCCGGGTGCGTTTGAAATTAATGACCTGTACCCAACCTCAAACAGCGGTGACCTGACGGTCACCATTAAAGAGGCCGATGGCAGCGAGCAGAAGTTCGTACAGCCGTTCTCCGCGGTGGCGATCCTCCAGCGTGAAGGCCACCTTAAGTACAGCCTCTCCGCAGGGGAATACCGTGCCGGGAACTATAGCAGCGCCGAGCCAAAGTTCTGGCAATTGGATGCCATGTACGGTCTGCCGTACGGCTTTACCGTTTACGGCGGGTCGATCTTCTCGGACGACTATTACTCGCTGGCGGGCGGTTTAGGTAAAAACTTCGGCTACATCGGTGCCGTCTCCATCGACGTGACGCAGGCGAAAAGCAGCCTGGCCAACGATGAAAGCTCGGAAGGTCAGTCTTACCGCTTCCTCTACTCCAAGAGCTTTAACAGCGGTACCGATTTCCGCCTGCTGGGTTACAAGTATTCGACCAGCGGCTATTACACCTTCCAGGAAGCAACCGATGTACGCAGCGATGCGGACAGCTCGTATAGCCAGTACCACAAGCGTAGCCAGATTCAGGGTAACGTGACGCAGCAGCTGGGCACTTTTGGCTCGGTCTATTTTAACGTCACGCAGCAGGACTACTGGAACGATCAAGGTAAACAGCGCTCGCTGAACGCCGGTTATAACGGCCGTATTGGGCGGGTGAACTACAGCATTGCCTACACCTGGACGAAAAGCCCGGAGTGGGATGAAAGCGATCGCCTGCTGTCATTCTCCCTGTCGATTCCATTGGGACGCGTGTGGAGTAACTATCGCCTCACGACCGATCAGCATGGCCGCACCAACCAGCAAGTGGGCGTCAGCGGTTCCGCGCTGGAAGACCGCAACCTGAACTATAGCGTGCAGGAAGGCTACGGCAGCAACGGCGTGGGTAACAGCGGCAGCGTGAACCTGGATTACCAGGGCGGCGTGGGGAGCGGTAGCCTGGGTTACAACTACAACCGCGACGGTCAGCAGGTGAACTACGGTCTGCGCGGCGGCGTGATTGCCCACAGCGAAGGCATTACGCTTTCTCAGCCGCTGGGCGAATCCATGGCGATTATCTCCGCGCCGGGCGCGCGCGGTGCGCACGTTATTAACAACGGCGGTGTGGAAGTGGACTGGATGGGCAACGCGGTCGTGCCTTACCTCACTCCGTACCGCGAGACGGAAGTCTCACTGCGAAGCGACAGCCTCAACAACCGGGTTGACCTGGATACCGCCTCCGTCAACGTGGTGCCGACGCGCGGCGCGATTGTGCGTGCCCGCTTTGATACCCGCGTGGGCTATCGCGTGCTGATGAACCTGACGCAGGCCGACGGCAAAGCGGTACCGTTTGGTGCTACCGCCACGCTTCTGGACAGCAAAAAAGAGTCCAGCAGCATCGTCGGGGAAGACGGACAGCTCTATATCAGCGGGATGCCAGAGAAAGGCGCGCTGCAGGTGAATTGGGGTAAAGGCCAGGCACAGCAATGCCGCGTGGCGTTTACGCTCCCGGAACAACAGGATAATACCGGCGTAGTAATGGCGAATGCCGTCTGCCGGTAACAGGGAAGGATACGATGATGTTGAAAAAATTAATGATGTTTGCTGGCCTGCTGGGCGGGTCAGTGCTGTGTTCCGGCCAGGCGCTGGCAGCGGCGGACTGGGGGCCATGTACCCCGAATGGGGGTACGCACAGCTTTTCTGCCGTGCTGGATAAAACAATTACCGATACGTCTGAGAACGCTTCAGGCGTAGTTTTCCCTGATTTTTGGTCGTGGGATCTGGGGGGAAAGTACAAAGCTACCTGTGAATGCCCTGCCGGGGATGATCTAGTGGAGGGCTTGTTTATGGCTAGCTCGCCTCTGCCCTTTGGCCACAGCGAGGGCGCTCGTGATTACTATGTGATCAACGATAATATCCAGATTTCTGCTGATGTTTGGATTGAAGGTAATACGCAAAAATACTTTACCGTTCCTTTTTCCAACAAAACTAACCAAAACCCCTCCAGAGGGGGTTGTGATGTGAATGGGACTGATCCAAATTGGGCAACCGGAAGTAAGGGAAAGCTCTCCCTATACATACATCACCCCTTCGTTGGTGAGCTGGTTATCCCAGAGACAAAGATTGTGGATGTGTTTGGGACCCGAAAAGAGGGGGTTTATGGCGCAACCCCGTTGTCATCGGTATTTTTCAGCGGCCACATTATCGTCCCTCAGGGCTGCGAGCTTTCCAGCGGCAGTACGCTGGAAATACCGTTTGGTGAGTTTAAAGCCAGCGATTTCAAAGATCGTAAAGGGCAAATTCCTAAGAACGCCAGAACATTCACCCAGGAACTGCAGTTTAAATGCACCAATATCTCCGACGGTGTGAAGATCTTTATGCATATAGAGGGGCTGCCAAACGCCAATGATACGAACGCGATTGATATGGGTAACCCCGATATTGGTGCGGTGATTAAAGGTGACAATGGTAAAGTATTGGTTCCAAATGACATTAATGCGAATCAGGAACTGAAAGTGTCTAATTTGGTTGATGAAACGCACCGTACCGCCTCAACGACCATTTCGGCCTACCCGATAAGTACCACCGGTAAATTGCCGGCTGCGGGAGAGTTCGAAGGGATTGCCACCATGCGTATTGATGTGGAGTAAGCAGGATGAAAACCATTAATGCGTTTTTGCCAGCGTGTTTGCTGCTTACGGCCTCAGCGATGGCGGCCCCGGTAAATATCGGTTCAGCAGGTGATATTCACTTCACTATCACCATAAAGGCGGCTACCTGTGAGCTGGAAAGCGACAATATTGATGTGAATATGGATACCGTGGTGCTGACACGCCCGGTGAGAGTGGGTAAAGAGCTGAACCAGAAAAGCTTCAGCATTGGCTTAAAAGATTGTGCGTATGCCACGAAGGCTTACGTCACGATGGACGGTGCGGCAGACGCCACCAACCCATCGCTCTTTGCCCTGGATAGCGGTGGAGCGACCGGCGTGGCATTGAAAATCAAAAGTTCTGGCGGGGTGCAGCAGTTCCCCTCCAGTACGGACAGCACGCCCGTGGAGCACACCGTCTGGTTTGATGGTACGAACAAGCTGAACTATATCGCCAGCTATGTTCCTGTTAAATCTGATGCTACCGTAGGTACGGCGAATGCGACGGTGAATTTTAGCGTCATATACGAGTAAGCCCGAAGGGCCAGTTCGCTGGCCCTTTCTCCTTTTTACGGAGTCGCATCCGTGGCCTTTTTTCTTCTTGATCTGATTTTTTGTAAAAATCTTCATCGATCACACTCTCTGCTGCCACTTTTTTTTACCGCTGTGGTCTACTTATCGCGGTTGTAGACGTTTCTGATAACGGTTTCTCCCGCACCTACTTACTCTGTCTGCTTTCTCCATGAGATTCGACGGGTCTTTATACCCCTTCCCCCAGGGTTGTTTGCATGAAATATATTAGGTCTCTTACCCAGCAACGTTTGTGTCTGATGCTGGCTGTCTATATCGGTTTGTTTCTGAATGGCGCGGTGCTGTTCAGAAGAGTGGAAGGCTATTTTGAACACCTCACCGTAAGCAATGGGATTTTCGCCGCGATTGAAGTGTTTGGCTCTGTTCTGGCCACTTTCTTCCTGTTACGTCTGCTCTCTCTCTTTGGCCGCCGGACCTGGCAAATTTTGGCCTCGCTGGTGGTGATTATTTCCGCCGCCGCAAGCTATTACATGACATTTATGAACGTGGTTATTGGGTACGGTATCGTTGCCTCGGTAATGACCACGGATATCGATCTCTCGAAAGAGGTGGTAGGGAAAGGCTTTATCGTCTGGACGATTTTAACCTGCCTGATCCCGCTGTTCTTTATCTGGAGCAATACCTGCCGCTATACGCTGTTACGCCAGCTGCGAACGCGCGGGCAGCGGATCCGCAATATCGTCGTTGTCCTGCTGGCCGGTCTGCTGGTATGGGCGCCTATCCGCCTGATGGAAACGCAGCAAAAACGCGTCGAGAAAGCGACGGGCGTGGATATGCCAAGCTATGGCGGCGTGGTGGCAAACTCCTATTTGCCGTCTAACTGGCTGTCAGCGTTAGGTCTGTATGCCTGGGCACAGGCGGATGAATCCAGTGATGTGAAGTCTCTGATCAATCCACTGAAAAAATTCACCTACCAGCCGCCAGCCGACGGGATTGATGATACCTACGTCGTCTTTGTCATTGGTGAAACGACGCGCTGGGATCATATGGGCATTCTCGGCTATGACCGGGACACCACGCCAAAGCTGGCGCAGGAAAAGAACCTGGTGGCCTACCGTGGCTACTCCTGCGATACCGCAACCAAGCTCTCGCTGCGCTGTATGTTTGTGCGTGAAGGCGGTGCAAGCGATAACCCGCAACGTACGCTGAAAGAGCAGAACGTGTTTGCCGTGCTGAAGCAGCTTGGGTTTAGCTCTGACCTGTTCGCCATGCAAAGTGAGATGTGGTTCTACACCAACACGCTGGCGGATAACATCGCCTACCGCGAACAGATTGGTGCCGAGCCGCGTAACCGCGGTAAAAACGTCGACGACATGCTGCTGCTGGAAGAGATGTCGGAGTCCCTCAAGAACCATCCACAGGGCAAGCATCTGGTTATTCTGCATACCAAAGGATCGCATTACAGCTATTACCAGCGCTACACGCGTGATTTCGCGAAGTGGCAGCCTGAGTGCGTGGGCATTAATAAAGACTGCAGCAAGCAGGAGCTGATCAACGCCTACGATAACTCGGTGCTGTATGTGGATACCTTCCTGAGCCGGGTGATTGACCAGCTGCGAGATAAGAAAGCGATTGTGATTTATGCGGCAGACCACGGTGAATCCATCAACGAGAAAGAGCATCTGCACGGTACGCCGCGCAAGCTGGCACCGCCGGAGCAGTTCCGCGTGCCGATGATCATGTGGATGTCGGATAAGTACCTTGAAAATCCGGAGAAGGCGAAGATGTTTGCTCAGCTGAAGAAAGAGGCGGAGATGAAGGTGCCGCGTCGTCACGTTGAGCTGTACGACACCATTATGGGCTGTCTTGGCTATACCTCACCGAATGGTGGGATTAACGAAAACAACAACTGGTGTAAACTCCCTGATAACACCGCAAAAGCCGCGCAGTAGCTGCTCTGGCGAGAATATCGCCAGTTGATTGTCTTTTTGAAAATAAGGGATTGACGGGGGCGCACCTCAGCAGTAAGATGCGCTCCGCATTCGGCGAGTAGCGCAGCTTGGTAGCGCAACTGGTTTGGGACCAGTGGGTCGGAGGTTCGAATCCTCTCTCGCCGACCACATTCTGAAAAGGGCTAACCGCAAGGTTAGCCCTTTTTGCATTATGACCTTATCCCGTCAGAGTATCCAAAACGCCCCTTAGGCCTGCTTCTCCCTGCCTGTTAACGATTTTGTGACATAATCCATTGTATTTTTTTATATATAGATTGATCTTTTTTCGCGTTGCTTATGGATAACCTCAGCATTTTTCGCTGTGCGTTTTAACGTTCGCGGTATTTAGTGCTCAGATAATCACCGTTCTGCAAGAAAATTTACCCATTCTGAATAAAAGTTAATCACTGATTGTTGCGAAATATGAAGAGAGTTGTGCTGCAAGAGGGCGAGTAGCATAAATTTCCCTGCTGAAAACTGGCACACATAGTTTTTTTAATCTTTGTTTGCGGTTTCTCACACTCAGCGTAAATCCCCGTCACCTGTATTGACGTTTTCACATTCTATTGACAGATTGTAGGGCATGAGGGGCATTTCAGGGACGATCTGCGCTGCAACTCAAACGCTCTTCTGAAAGGATTCTCCATCCCTTTAAAGCCTTCGGGCATCACCGACCGGACCGGGTAAAAAATAAATAAAGGTCTGGCGGCGTAACACAACAAAGCAAAACATCACATTGGAGCAGAATAATGAGTATTTCCTTGAAGAAGTCAGGGATGCTGAAGCTTGGTCTGAGCCTGGTGGCTATGACCGTGGCAGCAAGCGTACAGGCAAAAACCCTGGTTTACTGTTCTGAAGGCTCGCCGGAAGGCTTTAACCCACAGCTCTTTACCTCTGGTACGACTTACGACGCAAGCTCTGTACCGATCTATAACCGTCTGGTTGAATTCAAAACCGGTACCACGGAAGTGATTCCGGGTCTGGCCGAGAAGTGGGACGTCAGCGAAGACGGCAAAACCTATACCTTCCACCTGCGCCAGGGCGTGAAGTGGCAGGACAGCAAAGAATTCAAACCAACGCGCGACTTTAACGCCGACGACGTTGTGTTCTCCTTCGACCGTCAGAAAAACGCTCAGAACCCGTACCACAAAGTGTCTGGCGGCAGCTATGAATACTTCGAAGGGATGGGTCTGCCTGACCTGATTGCTGAAGTGAAAAAAGTGGACGATAAAACGGTTCAGTTCGTGCTGACTCGCCCGGAAGCGCCATTCCTGGCTGACCTGGCCATGGACTTCGCCTCAATTCTGTCCAAAGAGTACGCGGACAACATGCTGAAAGCCGGTACGCCGGAAAAAGTTGACCTGAACCCAATCGGTACCGGTCCATTCCAGCTGCTGCAGTACCAGAAAGACTCCCGCATCCTGTACAAAGCCTTCGAAGGCTTCTGGGGCACCAAGCCGAAGATCGACCGTCTGGTCTTCTCCATCACGCCTGATGCGTCAGTGCGTTATGCAAAACTGCAGAAAAACGAATGCCAGGTGATGCCGTACCCGAACCCGGCTGATATCGCCCGCATGAAGCAGGACAAGAACATCAACCTGCTGGAGCAGGCTGGCCTGAACGTGGGCTATCTCTCCTTCAACACCGAGAAGAAACCGTTTGATGACGTGAAGGTGCGTCAGGCGTTGACCTATGCGGTGAACAAAGAAGCGATCATCAAGGCCGTTTACCAGGGCGCTGGCGTTGCTGCCAAAAACCTGATCCCACCAACCATGTGGGGCTATAACGACGACGTTAAAGACTACAGCTACGATCCTGAGAAAGCGAAAGCGCTGCTGAAAGAAGCGGGCCAGGACAAAGGCTTCACCGTTGAGCTGTGGGCGATGCCGGTACAGCGTCCGTACAACCCGAACGCACGCCGTATGGCGGAAATGGTTCAGGCTGACTGGGCTAAGGTTGGCGTTCAGGCCAAGATTGTGACCTACGAGTGGGGCGAGTACCTGAAGCGCGCCAAAGCGGGTGAGCACCAGGCGGTAATGATGGGCTGGACCGGCGACAACGGGGATCCGGACAACTTCTTCGCTACCCTGTTCAGCTGCGCGGCGGCGAAAGACGGTTCTAACTACTCTCGCTGGTGCTACAAGCCGTTTGAAGACCTGATCCAGCCGGCGCGTGCGACCGACGATCACAACAAACGTATTGAACTGTACAAGCAGGCTCAGGTTGTTATGCACGATCAGGCTCCAGCGCTGATTGTTGCTCACTCCACCGTGTACGAGCCAGTGCGTAAAGAAGTGAAGGGCTACGTGGTTGATCCACTGGGCAAACACCACTTCGAAAACGTATCTGTTGAATAATAAGTAGGGTGTTCTCCCTCTCCCTCCGGGAGAGGGCAGGGGTGAGTGGCGTGCATGCATCCCCTCACCCTAACCCTCTCCCAGAGGGAGAGGGAATTTACATTTGTGAGCAATACAGACGTCACGCCACTGGTCGTGCGTCATCAGAGAGAATCCGGGTTATGTTGCAGTTCATCCTCCGACGTCTGGGACTTGTTATCCCCACGTTTATCGGTATCACCCTTCTCACTTTTGCCTTCGTCCATATGATCCCCGGCGACCCGGTAATGATTATGGCGGGCGAGCGTGGTATTTCCCCTGAGCGCCATGCACAGCTGCTGGCGGAACTCGGTCTCGATAAGCCGATGTGGCAGCAGTACCTCCACTATATCTGGGGCGTGTTGCACGGTGATTTAGGGATTTCGCTGAAAAGTCGTCTTCCGGTGTGGGACGAGTTCGTGCCGCGTTTTAAAGCGACACTGGAGCTTGGCGTCTGCGCCATGATTTTCGCCACCGCGGTGGGTATTCCCGTCGGGGTACTGGCTGCCGTCAAGCGTGGCTCTATTTTTGACCATACCGCCGTTGGCCTGGCGCTGACCGGCTACTCCATGCCTATCTTCTGGTGGGGCATGATGCTGATCATGCTGGTCTCCGTGCAATGGAACCTAACCCCGGTCTCAGGGCGCGTCAGCGATATGGTCTTCCTGGATGATAGCAACCCGCTCACCGGCTTTATGCTGATTGATACGGCTATCTGGGGCGAAGAGGGTAACTTCATTGATGCCGTGGCGCACATGATCCTGCCTGCCATGGTGCTGGGCACCATTCCTCTGGCGGTGATCGTGCGTATGACCCGTTCATCGATGCTGGAAGTGCTGGGTGAAGATTATATCCGCACCGCACGCGCCAAGGGCCTGACGCGTATGCGCGTCATCATCGTTCACGCGCTGCGTAATGCCATGCTGCCGGTGGTGACCGTTATCGGTCTCCAGGTGGGGACGTTGCTGGCGGGGGCGATCCTGACCGAAACCATCTTCTCCTGGCCGGGCCTTGGACGCTGGCTGATTGATGCGCTGCAACGCCGTGACTATCCGGTTGTGCAGGGCGGTGTACTGCTGGTCGCGACGATGATTATCCTCGTCAACCTGCTGGTCGATTTGCTGTACGGCGTGGTGAACCCGCGTATTCGTCATAAGAAGTAAGGGACCATCATGTCACAAGTCACTCAAAATAAAGTGGTCGCTGCACCGGTTCCGATGACGCCGCTGCAGGAATTCTGGCACTACTTCAAGCGCAATAAAGGCGCGGTGGTAGGGCTGGTGTATGTCGTAATCATGATCCTGATTGCGGTGTTTGCGAACTTCCTCGCACCGTATAACCCGGCGGACCAGTTCCGCGATGCGCTGCTCGCGCCGCCTGCGTGGCAGGACGGCGGTAGCCTGACGCACCTGCTGGGTACCGATGACGTGGGCCGCGACGTGCTGTCGCGTCTGATGTACGGCGCGCGCCTGTCGCTGCTGGTCGGCTGTCTCGTTGTTGTGCTGTCGCTGATCATGGGCGTCGTCCTCGGCCTGGTTGCCGGTTACTTCGGCGGCATCGTTGATAACATCATCATGCGTGTCGTCGATATTATGCTGGCCCTGCCAAGTCTGCTGCTGGCGCTGGTGCTGGTGGCGATCTTCGGCCCGTCGATTGGTAACGCCGCGCTGGCGTTGACCTTCGTGGCGCTACCTCACTACGTGCGTTTAACCCGTGCAGCGGTGCTGGTGGAAGTGAACCGCGATTACGTCACCGCGTCTCGCGTGGCGGGTGCCGGTGCGATGCGCCAGATGTTCGTTAATATCTTCCCTAACTGCCTTGCGCCGCTGATTGTTCAGGCGTCGCTCGGTTTCTCTAACGCCATTCTTGATATGGCCGCTCTTGGCTTCCTGGGCATGGGTGCGCAGCCGCCAACACCGGAGTGGGGCACCATGCTCTCCGACGTGTTGCAGTTCGCACAAAGTGCCTGGTGGGTTGTCACCTTCCCGGGTCTGGCAATCCTGCTGACGGTGCTGGCATTTAACCTGATGGGTGATGGCCTGCGTGATGCGCTTGATCCCAAACTGAAGCAGTAAGAGGCACGAGATGGCGTTATTAAATGTAGATAAATTATCGGTGCACTTCGGCGACGAAGGCACCCCGTTTCGCGCCGTGGACCGCATCAGCTACAGCGTAAATCAGGGCGAAGTGGTTGGCATTGTTGGGGAGTCCGGTTCCGGTAAGTCAGTGAGCTCACTGGCGATCATGGGGCTGATTGATTACCCGGGCCGCGTGATGGCGGAAAACCTGCAGTTCAACGGTCAGGACCTGAAGCGCATTTCTGAGAAACAGCGCCGCCAGCTGGTGGGCGCCGAAGTTGCGATGATTTTCCAGGATCCCATGACCAGCCTGAACCCCTGCTACACCGTCGGTTTCCAGATTATGGAAGCGATTAAGGTGCACCAGGGCGGGAATAAGAAAACCCGTCGTCAGCGCGCAATCGATCTGCTGAACCAGGTGGGTATTCCTGACCCGGCATCGCGTCTGGACGTTTACCCGCACCAGCTCTCCGGTGGGATGAGCCAGCGCGTGATGATCGCGATGGCGATTGCCTGTCGACCAAAACTGCTGATTGCGGATGAACCGACGACGGCGCTGGATGTGACCATTCAGGCGCAAATCATCGAGCTGCTGCTGGAGCTGCAGCAGAAAGAGAATATGGCGCTGGTGCTGATTACGCACGATCTGGCGCTGGTGGCCGAAGCCGCGCACAAAATTATCGTGATGTATGCCGGTCAGGTGGTCGAAACCGGAAATTCACACGATATTTTCCGCGCGCCGCGTCACCCGTATACCCAGGCGCTTTTACGCGCGCTGCCGGAGTTTGCCCAGGACAAAGCGCGTCTGGCGTCGCTGCCGGGTGTGGTACCGGGTAAATATGACCGTCCGCAGGGCTGTCTGCTCAATCCGCGCTGCCCGTATGCGACGGACAAATGCCGGGCAGAAGAGCCAGAGCTGAACCAGCTTGCTGACGGTCGTCAGTCGAAATGCCACTACCCACTCGATGATGCCGGGAGGCCAACACTATGAGTACGCAACAGGCCACCAAGCAACAACCGCTGCTGCAGGCCATCGATCTGAAAAAATACTACCCGGTGAAGAAGGGACTATTTGCCCCTGAGCGCCTGGTGAAAGCGCTGGACGGCGTCTCTTTTAACCTCGAACGCGGTAAAACACTGGCGGTGGTAGGGGAGTCAGGCTGCGGTAAATCCACGCTGGGCCGTCTGCTGACGATGATTGAAGTGCCGACCGGCGGAGAGCTCTATTATCAGGGGCAGGATCTGCTCAAGCACGATCCGCAGGCGCAGAAGCTGCGTCGCCAGAAAATCCAGATTGTGTTCCAGAACCCGTATGGTTCTTTGAACCCGCGTAAAAAAGTCGGGCAGATTCTGGAAGAGCCGCTGCTGATCAACAGTAATCTGAGCAAGGAGCAGCGCCGCGAAAAAGCGCTGGCGATGATGGCGAAGGTCGGCCTCAAAACCGAGCATTACGACCGCTATCCGCACATGTTCTCCGGCGGCCAGCGTCAGCGTATCGCTATTGCGCGCGGGCTGATGCTCGATCCGGACGTGGTGATTGCCGATGAGCCGGTCTCCGCGCTCGACGTATCCGTGCGTGCGCAGGTGCTGAACCTGATGATGGATCTCCAGCAGGAGCTGGGGCTGTCTTACGTGTTCATCTCCCACGACCTGTCGGTGGTGGAGCACATTGCTGATGAAGTGATGGTGATGTACCTGGGGCGCTGCGTGGAGAAGGGGACCAAAGACCAGATCTTTAATAACCCTCGTCACCCGTATACCCAGGCGCTGCTGTCCGCGACGCCGCGTCTGAATCCGGACGATCGTCGTGAGCGTATTAAGCTGACGGGTGAACTGCCAAGTCCGCTGAATCCACCTCCGGGATGCGCATTCAACGCCCGCTGCAGTCGCCGCTTTGGCCCGTGCACCCAGCTCCAGCCGCAGCTGAAGGATTATGGCGGCCAGCTGGTTGCCTGCTTCGCGGTCGATCAGGATGAAAATGGCGAGAAGCCACAGGCATAACGAAAAAAACCGGCGCTAGGCCGGTTTTTTTATGTCTGCTCGATTATTTCCGCAGGCGAATCTGGTCGACGGCGTGCTTCTCGCTTTTGGTGAGGATCAGGCTCGCTCGCTCGCGCGTCGGCAGGATGTTTTCTTTGAGGTTCACGTAGTTGATCTCGTTCCACAGCCCCGTGGCCACGTTGACTGCTTCTTCTTCAGAAAGCTGAGCATAGTGGTGGAAATAGGAATCCGGGTCAGTGAACGCCCCTTCGCGGAACTTCAGGAAGCGGTTGATGTACCAGTTTTGCAGCAGGTCTTCCGGCGCATCGACATAAATAGAGAAATCGACGAAATCCGAGACGAATACGTGATGCGGGTCGTGAGGATAGTCCATCCCGCTTTGCAGCACGTTCAGACCTTCCAGAATCAGAATGTCCGGCTGGACCACCGTTTTATCCCCACCCGGGATGCGATCGTAGATCAGGTGTGAATAGACTGGCGCGGTGACGTTTGGGGCACCAGATTTAAGGTCGGAAACGAATTTCACCAGACGGTGCATATCATAAGAAAGCGGGAAGCCCTTCTTCTTCATCAGCCCGCGTTCTTTTAACACCTCGTTCGGGTGCAGGAAGCCGTCGGTGGTGATCAGCTCCACGCTGCGGTGTTCCGGCCAGCGGCTCAACAGCGCCTGCAGGACACGCGCGGTGGTACTTTTACCCACGGCCACGCTGCCTGCAATACTAATGATATAAGGAATGCGTTGACCGTTCGTCCCGAGAAACTGCTCCAGCACGGCCTGACGGCGCAGGTTCGAGCTGATATAGAAGTTAAGCAAGCGAGAGAGGGGGAGATAAATTTCTGCCACCTCTTCCAGGGACAGATCTTCGTTTATCCCTTTTAACCGTGCGATTTCACCTTCCGTCAGCGTCATAGGGACGGAATCACGCAGGGCAGCCCACTGGCTGCGGTTAAAGTGAAGATAAGGCGTCATTAACGTTTGCTCTTTTTTGCTCATAAGCATGCTTCAGTGAGCCAGCATCACACTGCCGGATCATGGCTCATCACACAGTTAATTTTGGACAATGGGCAGGAGGTTAACACCAGATGACAGGAATAATAAGAAAAAAGATGGAAAGCGCTGCGTAACGCGGAAGCCGTCACGCTACGGTGAATACGGTGCAAATCACGCTGATATGTTGAATATTTGACCTCAAATGACTACTTTTACAGCGTCCGATACGCTCTTAGCATAAAATGTGAGCGAAAGAACGTTTTATGCAAATTTTTAGTTGCATGACCGCGCAGGTATCCATAGAATGCGCGCTACTTGATGCCGACTTAGCTCAGTAGGTAGAGCAACTGACTTGTAATCAGTAGGTCACCAGTTCGATTCCGGTAGTCGGCACCATCAAGTCCGGTGGGGTTCCCGAGCGGCCAAAGGGAGCAGACTGTAAATCTGCCGTCACAGACTTCGAAGGTTCGAATCCTTCCCCCACCACCACTTTCTGGCAGCGTAAATGCCGCCGGAGCTGGTTGGAAAAATTAGCCAGCTCAAACTGAAAAAGAGAGAAATCTCTTTTTTTGTTACAGAAAGAACTGGGTAGCCGAGTTTCAGGATGCGGGCATCGTATAATGGCTATTACCTCAGCCTTCCAAGCTGATGATGCGGGTTCGATTCCCGCTGCCCGCTCCAATACGTGCTGATATGGCTCAGTTGGTAGAGCGCACCCTTGGTAAGGGTGAGGTCCCCAGTTCGACTCTGGGTATCAGCACCACTTCACTTCTCCTTCCCGTTTCTCTCTGTTTCAATTTTACTGTATTCAACAATTCAGGCATTTCGCCTGGTTGATGTGGTGATATCACCGATTTATCCGTGTCTTAGAGGGACAATCGATGTCTAAAGAAAAGTTTGAACGTACAAAACCGCACGTTAACGTCGGTACTATCGGCCACGTTGACCATGGTAAAACAACGCTGACCGCTGCAATCACTACCGTTCTGGCAAAAACCTACGGTGGTTCTGCTCGCGCATTCGACCAGATCGATAACGCGCCAGAAGAAAAAGCTCGTGGTATCACCATCAACACCTCTCACGTTGAGTACGACACCCCGACTCGCCACTACGCACACGTAGACTGCCCAGGCCACGCCGACTATGTTAAAAACATGATCACCGGTGCTGCGCAGATGGACGGCGC
>NZ_JAHAWC010000024.1:0-48835 GCF_018383635.1 Enterobacter sp. 120016
ACTCCATAAACGGGTTCTTATGCCTTAGTTGTAAGTGTCTACCATGTCCCCGAACAAGTGTTCACTATGTCCCCGGACCGTACAGTGGGAGAGGGGTGGGGTGAGGGCATCAGGCCGCACTATAGTAAGCAAGACTCTCCGCCAGCAAATCCACAAACGCCTCCCGGTCGATGTCCACCATCACCGTGGTATTCGGTTTATTGCCCGTCAGCGAGTAATAATCCACCACCGTCATTCCCTGGGTGTATTTTCCCTGCGTCTCGACGCCAACCCATCTGTCCACCGTGGTAAACATCTCAGGCTTCAGTAGCCAGGCGATGGTGCACGGATCGTGCAGGGGCGCGCCGTGGAAGCCCCACTTCTCGGCTTTGTGATACTCCATAAAGAAGTCGAGCAGTTCGGCCACGGTTGTCGCAACAGGGTTGCCCACCGAGCGAAAACGCTCAATATCGTCCGCCATAATCTGCGCGCGGTGGGTAACGTCCAGTCCCGCCATCACAATCGGTAAGCCGGACTGGAAGACAATCTCAGCGGCTTCCGGGTCGACAAAGATGTTGAACTCCGCCGCTGGCGTCCAGTTACCGAGCCCCATGGCGCCACCCATAATCACAATACGGGCAATTTTATTATGCAGCTCAGGATGGCTGTTCAGCAGCAGCGCAACGTTGGTTTGCGGTCCGGTTGCCACCAGCGTTACCGGTTCTTCGCTTTCGCGCAGCACCTTCGCCATCAGCTCGACGGCGGTACAGTTTTGCGGCGCGAAGCCCGGCTCCGGCAGTGCCGGACCGTCCAGCCCGCTTTCGCCATGAACGTTGTCGGCAATAATCAGCTCGCGCATCAGCGGCTTCACGGCCCCGCCGGCGACAGGAATATCGGTGCGTTTGAGCAGCGTGAGCATGCGCAGCACGTTGCGCAGGGTTTTTTCAGGGGTCTGGTTTCCGGCGGACGAGGTGACGGCTTTCACGTCGAGTTCAGGGGAGGCAAGTGCAAGGACGAGTGCGATCGCGTCATCATGACCCGGATCGCAATCGAGAATAATAGGCTGTGCCATAGCGTTCTCCATACGTAGCGTTATTTTGTGACAAGGTTAACGCTGCAATGTGACGCCGACGAGAGGAAGTGAGTGAAAGCGTGAAGCAGTGCGCAATCCGCAGATTGCGCACCGAGAAGATTAGTGCAGGATTTTCGCAAGGAAGTCTTTGGCGCGGTCGGATTTCGGGTTAGCGAAGAACTCTTCTTTCGGTGAGTCTTCAACAATTTTCCCTTCGTCCATAAAGATCACGCGGTTCGCCACTTTACGGGCGAAGCCCATTTCGTGGGTCACCACCATCATGGTCATCCCTTCGTGCGCCAGCTCGACCATCACGTCCAGCACTTCGTTGATCATTTCTGGATCGAGCGCCGACGTTGGTTCATCAAACAGCATCGCCACCGGATCCATACACAGCGCGCGGGCGATCGCCACGCGCTGCTGTTGGCCGCCAGAAAGCTGTGCCGGGAACTTATCGGCATGTGCCGAGAGCCCAACGCGTTCCAGGAGTTTCAGACCTTTCTCGCGCGACGCTTTTTTATCACGCTTAAGCACTTTTACCTGTGCCAGCGTCAGGTTCTCAATAATGGAGAGGTGAGGGAACAGCTCAAAATGCTGGAACACCATGCCAACGTGAGAGCGAAGCTGGGCGAGGTTAGTTTTCTTGTCGTTGACTTTGGTACCGTTGACGACGATCTCACCCTGCTGCACCGGCTCCAGTCCGTTGACGGTTTTGATCAGCGTTGATTTACCGGAGCCGGACGGCCCGCACACCACCACCACGTCGCCTTTTTTGACTTCAGTGGAGCAGTCGGTCAGCACCTGAAAGTGCCCATACCATTTAGAAACATTTTTCAGGGAAATCATTATACCGTCCTTTTCTTCAGCCAGCTGACCAACAGCGACGCGCTTAAACTAATCACAAAATAGACCGCACCCGCAAAGAGCACCATCTCGACCTGCGTACCATCACGTTCACCGATGGTTGACGCGGTACGGAAGAAGTCTGCCAGACTCAGCACATAGACCAGTGAGGTATCCTGGAACAGCACAATACCCTGGGTCAGCAGGAGCGGAACCATGGCGCGAAACGCCTGCGGCAGAATAATGAGCTGCATGGACTGCCAGTGCGTCATTCCCAGCGCCAGCGCGGCGCTGGATTGCCCGCGGGAGATACTCTGAATGCCCGCGCGGATAATCTCCGAGTAGTAAGCGGCCTCAAACATCGAGAACGCCACCATGGCGGAGATCAGACGGATATCGGTTTTCGGCGATAGCCCCAGCACGTTCTGCAGGAAGCCGGGCACAATCAGGTAAAACCACAGCAGCACCATCACCAGCGGGATGGAGCGGAACACGTTAACGTAGGCGGTTGCAAACCAGGCGAACGGCTTAAAGCTCGACAGGCGCATGACGGCCAGCAGGGTACCCCAGACGATACCAATGATGATGGCGATAACGGTGATTTTTAAGGTAATCACCAGGCCATCAAGCAGGTAAGGCATGGATGGAACGATAGAACTCCAGTCAAATTCGTACATTATTTGCCCCCCAGATTACCCGGCAGGCGGATTTTGCGTTCAACCAGGTTCATCACAAGCATGATGAAAGCGTTAATCAGAACATATGCGAGCGTGATCGCGGTGAAGGATTCCCACGCGTGTGCGGAGTAATCCAGCAGCTTGCCCGCCTGCGCGGCCATGTCGACCAGGCCGATAGTCGAGGCGATGGCCGAGTTTTTCACCAGGTTCATCATCTCAGAGGTCATCGGTGGAACGATAACGCGGTAGGCGTTAGGCAGCAGCACATAGCGGTAGGTTTGTGGCAGGGTCAACCCCATCGCCAGGCCCGCATTTTTTTGTCCACGGGGTAATGACTGAATGGCGGCACGCACCTGCTCGCAAACGCGCGCAGCGGTAAACAGCCCCAGACACATCATGGAGGAGACAAAGAACTGTACGTTCGGATCCAGTTCCGACTTGAACCACATGCCAATATTTTCCGGCAGCAGTTCCGGGATGACCAGATACCAGGTAAAGAATTGCACGATCAGCGGAACGTTACGGAACAGTTCCACATACAGGGTGCCAAGTGTTGAAAGAAAGCGGTTTGGGACGGTGCGCAGAATACCGAACAAAGAACCGACAAGAAACGCGATGATCCACGCCGTTATCGATAATGCCACGGTGACCTGAAAGCCGCTCCACAGCCAGCCAAGATAGGTTGTGTTGCCGAACGGGGCTTGTTGCAGGAATATGCCCCAGTTCCAGTCTATTGACATAATAAACTCCAGAAAAAAAAGGGTAGCAGCGCTACCCTCGAAGATTGGTGAGAAGCTCATTTTTCGCGCTGAGTGGGGAACGACCACTCAACGTATAGTCTGTCCATGCTTCCCGACAATCGAGAGGGCAGGAGATCCCGCCCCTGTTGTTCTAATTAGTTAAGAGCCTTGTCATTTGGAGATTTGAACAGCGCTTTCATGTCTTCAGACAGTTCAAAATTCATGTTCAGGTTTTTTGGTGGAATCGGGTTCTTGAACCACTTGTCGAACCATTTTTCGGCTTCGCCGGAGGTCTGCACCTGAGCGATGGTGTCATCGATCAGCTTTTTGAACTGCGGATCGTCTTTACGCAGCATACAGCCGTAGGCTTCTTTAGACTGCGCGGTACCGACGATATCCCAGTTGTCTGGTTTTTTCGCTTTCGCACGTTCGCCCGCCAGCAGGGCGTCATCCATCATAAACGCGACGGCACGACCGCTTTCCAGGGTACGGAAGGAGTCGCCATGGTCTTTCGCGCTGATGATGCGCATATCCATTTTCTTCTCGTCGTTCAGCTTGTGCAGCAGCACTTCTGAAGTGGTACCGGAGGTCACAACAACCGCTTTGCCTTTCAGGTCAGCGAAGTCTTTGATCTCACCGCCTTTCTTCGTCAGCAGACGGGTGCCCACGACAAAGATGGTGTCAGAGAAGGCAGCCTGTTTTTGACGCTCGAGGTTGTTGGTGGTGGAGCCACACTCGAAGTCAAAGGTACCGTTTTGCAGCAGTGGAATACGGTTCTGTGAAGTGATTGGGATCAGCTTCACCTGCAGGTCAGGTTTGTTCAACTTTTTCTTCACGGCTTCAACGATGGCGTTGGAGTAATCCTGTGAATAGCCCACGACTTTTTGCGTGTTGTCGTAGTAAGAGAACGGGACAGAAGATTCACGGTGGCCGACCACGATGACGCCGTTTTTGGCAATCTTGTCGAGAGTGCTGCCTGCTGCCGGCGCATCTTCAGCGTGAACCACGCCAGCAGACATTCCCATAACCAGCATTGCTGTGGCCAGTTTACGTAATTGCATACCCAACTCCTTTTTTATCAGCGCCAGAGACGCTTTGATACCCATTGTGATGTTGTTATATCTCGCGCAATGCGAGTGCAGTGTTATGCAAGCTTGTTAACATTTAGTCTGGCTTAATGTAAAGATTTTGCTGCGTTATTGTTTATTTTTGCGAAGCGCGCCGCACCATTCAGAGGCAAATATCTCCCGTTGCACCATTTCGGTGCTACCGATGATCTACGCTGGTGCGACAAAGTTGCACGTTAAGCCAAACTGCGTTTACCTGAATAAACAAAGCAATAGGCGTGCCAGAATGGGCATTTAGAGGGAATTGTCGGGTGGCGGCTACGCCTTACCCGACCTACGGGAACGGAAATGTAAAATGTAGGCCGGGTAAGGCGTAGCCGCCACCCGGCAGGAAGAGGTGAGATTATCGACGACGCTGACGCAGGCTCATCAGCACCGCGCCAAAGCCGAACAGCACGGTCAAAATCCACAGCGGCCAGTTGCCGGTACGAGCGTATGGCGTCAGCCCCGTGGTTGGCGTGACTTTAGTGGTCAGTACCTCACGGGTAAACTGCGGGATCATCGCCTGAATTTCACCCTGTGGACCAATCACAGCGGTGATGCCGTTGTTGGTGCTGCGCAGCAGCGGACGCGCCAGCTCCAGGGAGCGCATACGTGCCATCTGGAAGTGCTGCCACGGGCCGATTGACTTACCAAACCAGGCGTCGTTGGAGATGGTCAGCAGATAGTCAGTATCCGGGCGGAAGTTATCACGCACCTGCTCCCCGAGAATGATTTCGTAGCAGATGGCCGCCGTCAGGGCAAAGCCGTGCGCGTGCAGCTGAGGCTGAACGTACGGTCCGCGGCTGAAAGAGGACATCGGCAGGTCAAAGAACGGGGCCAGCGGGCGCAGAATTGACTCCAGTGGGACAAATTCACCAAACGGCACCAGGTGGTTCTTATTGTACCGGTCAGTGGAGTGGTAGCTGTACTCGCTGTCTTTCCCGAGCGTAATGATGCTGTTGTAGGTGTCGTAGCGGTTCTGCTGATTCAGACGCGCATCGACAATCCCGGTGATCAGCGTGCTGCCGCGCGCCAGCAGCAGGTCGTTCATCATGTTGAGGAACGGCTGTTGGTTAATTTCCAGATCGGGGATTGCAGACTCCGGCCAGATAATCAGCTGGGATTTACCCATCACCTCTTCGGTGGCGTTGGCGTAGATCTTCAGCGTATTCAGCAGCTCTTTCTCATCCCACTTCATGGACTGCGGGATATTCCCCTGCACCATGGAAACCTGCATGGCGCGATCGGGCTCAGGCGTGAACCACTGGATATAGCGCAGCGGGAAGGGCAGGGCGAACAGCACCAGCGCCACGGCCAGCGGTTTCCAGCAGCGCTGGACCAGCGCCAGGACCAGCAGGCCGCTCACCACCATCAACAGGAAGTTGATGGCTTCAACACCCATTACCGGCGCCAGGCCTTTCAGCGGGCCGTCAATCTGGCTGTAGCCGAACTGCAGCCACGGGAAGCCCGTCAGCACCCAGCCGCGCAGGAACTCGGTTATCTGCCAGACCACCGGCGCGGCAATAGCGACGCGCAGCCAGGTGGTTTTTGGCCACAGGCGAGAAAGGATGCCGGCGAACAGACCGGTATAGAGCGAGAGATACGCGGCGAGCAATACCACCAGGAAGACGTTTACCGGGCCAGGCATACCGCCAAACTGGGCTATGCTGACATAAACCCAGTTGATGCCTGAGCCAAACAGACCCAGCCCCCAGAAGTAACCGATGGCAGCAGCCTGTACCGGACGACGATTCAGGGTCAGGCCCTGAAGCCCCATCAGGGAGAGAATGGCCGCAGGCCAGATATCGTAAGGAGAGAAAGCCAGCGTACCGCTGGCTCCAAGTAACAGCGCCAGCAGCAAACGGACGCGCTGGCGTTCAAGCAGTGGGGCAAATGCCATTTACATTAATCTTCCAGTTTTGGCACCGGTGAGTCGTCCGGCGTTCTGACGTGAACCTGTATAATACGTCGGCTGTCGGCCATTGCCACTTTGAACTGGTAACCGTCGATGTCAACGGTCTCACCGCGCGCCGGGAGGTGGCCAAAGGCCTGCATCACCAGCCCACCAATGGTATCGACCTCTTCATCGCTGAAGTGGGTACCGAAGGCGTCGTTGAAGTCCTCAATCGAGGCCAGCGCCCGCACGGTCCAGGTGTGGCGGCTAAGCTGACGGAAGTCGATATCTTCTTCTTCGTCGTACTCGTCTTCTATTTCGCCCACGATCAGCTCAAGAATATCCTCGATCGTGACCAGACCGGAAACGCCACCAAATTCATCAATAACAATCGCCATGTGGTAACGCTGAGAGCGAAACTCTTTCAGCATCCGATCCACACGTTTACTTTCCGGCACAACCACGGCCTGGCGTAACACTTTTTCCATGCTGAAGGCTTCGGCATCGCTGCGCATAAACGGCAGCAGATCTTTCGCCATCAAAATCCCTTCGATGTGATCTTTGTCTTCGCTGATGACCGGGAAACGCGAGTGGGCGGATTCGATGATCACATCGAGGCACTCGTCCAGCGTCTGGTTACGTTTCAGGGTGATCATCTGCGAGCGGGGGATCATGATATCGCGAACGCGCTGGTCGGCGATGTCCATAACCCCTTCGAGCATTTCGCGCGTATCTTCGTCGATAAGGTCGTTTTGCCCGGAATCACGAATCAGCTCCAGCAGTTCATCACGGTTTTTGGGTTCGCCGTGGAAAAGCTGGTTCAGAATGAGGGAGAAAAATCCCTTTTTACTGGTTGTCGTGTCGCTACTGTGTGAATTGTCGTCGCTCATGGCGTTTGTTAAGGGTTCTCTTGTTAGTTCAACGTTTACCGCCACGCGATGTCCTTTCGTGGCGGCATGTGAGTCAGTCAGGTGACGGACTATTCTTTCTCGGCAATGTACGGATCCTCATAGCCCAGAGCAAGCATTATCTCTGTCTCGAGGGACTCCATCTCTTCCGCTTCGTCATCTTCAATGTGATCGTAGCCGAGCAGATGCAGGCTGCCGTGTACCACCATATGCGCCCAGTGGGCCTCAAGCGGCTTTTGCTGCTCTTTGGCTTCCTGCTCAACCACCTGACGGCAGATGATCAGATCGCCCAGCAGCGGCATCTCAATGCCCGGGGGGGCTTCGAACGGGAAAGAGAGCACGTTGGTCGGCTTATCTTTCCCGCGATAGGTCAGGTTAAGCTCATGGCTTTCCGCTTCATCCACCAGGCGAATCGTCACTTCTGATTCTTCCTGAAACTGAGGAATAACGGCATCCAGCCATTTCTGAAACTGTGCCTCATCTGGCATGCCGGAATTGTCTTCACAGGCCAGCTGTAAATCGAGGATCACCTGACTCATTTCTGTTCTTGCTCCTGCGCTTCGCGCTTACGTTCTGCGGCCAGTTCGGCCTTACGCTTCTGATCCGCCTCTTCCCAGGCTTCATAGGCGTTAACGATACGCGCGACCACCGGGTGGCGTACCACGTCTTCACTGTGGAAGAAGTTAAAGCTGATTTCGTCGACTTCGGCCAGCACTTCGATGGCGTGGCGCAGGCCGGATTTGGTGCTGCGCGGCAGGTCGATCTGGGTGACGTCACCGGTAATGACCGCTTTCGAGTTAAAGCCGATACGCGTCAGGAACATCTTCATCTGTTCGATGGTGGTGTTCTGGCTCTCATCAAGAATGATAAACGCATCGTTCAGCGTACGACCGCGCATGTAGGCGAGCGGGGCAACTTCGATAACGTTACGCTCAATGAGCTTCTCGACCTTCTCAAAGCCCAGCATTTCGAACAGCGCATCGTATAAAGGACGCAGATACGGGTCGACCTTCTGGCTCAGATCGCCTGGCAGGAAGCCCAGCTTTTCGCCCGCTTCAACGGCCGGACGGGTCAGCAGAATTCGACGGATATCCTGGCGTTCCAGCGCATCTACCGCAGCGGCAACGGCCAGATAGGTTTTACCCGTACCCGCAGGGCCCACGCCGAAGGTGATGTCGTGGTCGAGAATATTGGCGATGTACTGCGCCTGGTTTGGCGTACGCGGCTTAATGACGCCACGTTTGGTCTTGATGTTAATGGCCTTGCCGTAGTCCGGCACGCTTTCCGCGCTCTGCTCAAGCACGCGCGCCTCTTTAATGGCGAGGTGGATCTGTTCCGGCTCGATATCCTGCGTTTCGCCGCGCATTGGGGCGGTATCAACATACAGGCTACGCAGAATATCCGCAGCGGCGTTGACGCAGATAGGGCGTCCGGTAAGTTTGAAATGATTATCGCGACGATTGATTTCGATACCCAGACGTCGCTCCAGTTGTTTGATGTTGTCATCAAACGGCCCGCACAGGCTCAGCAGGCGAGCGTTGTCTGCTGGCTCAAGGCTAATTTCACGCGTATCTATATTCAAACTGTTCCTCTTTAATTGGTTAACTGACCCATTGCGATAGGGCGTAATAAAACGGTCATTACCGAAATTATTCACGCCACAGAATAAAGGCGCAAGCGTTGCGGAAGATATTGGGGACAATGAGAGGAAATACAAGGCCTGCCGGAAAGGTAGGCCAGGAGGATTAAGGCTGGTAAATCCCAACGCCAGAATCGTTTTGTTTACGGGTGCGAGAGATCACGGATTCCGGTGACTCGGCAATACGCAGGCCCATTTCATCCTCGGTGCGTACCAGCTTCGCGCGCAGCGAGTTGGTCAGCACGTCGACGATCTCGACGTCCACGAATTTACCGATCATGTCCGGGGTGCCTTCAAAGTTCACCACGCGGTTGTTTTCGGTACGGCCGGAGAGTTCCATAATGCTCTTGCGCGAGGTACCTTCCACCAGAATACGCTGGACGGTGCCGAGCATACGGCGGCTCCACGCGTTGGCCTGCTGGTTAATACGCTCCTGCAGAATATACAGACGCTGCTTTTTCTCTTCTTCCGGCACATCGTCAACCATATCGGCCGCAGGTGTCCCAGGACGCGCAGAGAAGATGAAGCTGTAGCTGACGTCAAAATTCACTTCACCGATGAGCTTCATGGTGCGCTCGAAGTCATCAGCGGTTTCGCCAGGGAAGCCGACGATAAAATCGGAGCTGATCTGGATATCCGGACGCGCTTCACGCAGCTTACGAATGGTGGATTTGTACTCCAGCACCGTATGCGGGCGGCCCATCAGGTTCAGCACGCGGTCAGAGCCACACTGAATCGGCAGGTGCAGGAAGCTCACCAGCTCTGGCGTATCGCGATACACGTCAATGATGTCGTCGGTAAACTCCATCGGATGGCTGGTGGTAAAGCGAATGCGGTCGATGCCGTCAATCGCGGCCACCAGACGCAGCAGCTCGGCAAAGCTGCCGGTGGTGCCGTCGTAGTTCTCCCCGCGCCAGGCGTTAACGTTCTGGCCCAGCAGGTTCACTTCGCGAACGCCCTGCGCGGCAAGCTGGGCGATTTCAAACAGAATATCGTCTGCAGGACGGCTGACTTCTTCCCCGCGGGTGTAGGGCACTACGCAGTAAGTGCAGTATTTGTTGCAGCCTTCCATGATGGAGACGAAGGCGGTTGGGCCATCGGCGCGCGGCTCCGGCAGACGGTCAAACTTTTCGATCTCCGGGAAGCTGACGTCAACGACCGGGCTGCGGTTGCCGCGAACCTGATTGATCATCTCTGGCAGGCGGTGCAGGGTCTGAGGACCAAAGACAATATCCACATACGGGGCTCTCTGGCGGATCAGCTTGCCTTCCTGCGACGCAACGCAGCCACCCACGCCGATGATCAGGTCCGGATTTTTTCGCTTGAGAAGCTTCCAGCGGCCTAACACGTGAAAGACTTTTTCCTGCGCTTTTTCACGAATCGAACAGGTGTTCAGCAGCAGCACGTCCGCTTCTTTCACATTTTCTGTCAGCTGGTATCCGTGGGTTGAATCCAGCAGATCGGCCATCTTGGATGAATCGTATTCGTTCATCTGACAGCCCCAGGTTTTTATATGGAGTTTTTTAGTCATCGACTTGCTCAGCTCAGGATTGCAAGCCGCGTATTGTAATGCTTTGGTGGGGTTGTGACCAGTATGAAGGTTATGTGTCTCAGGACCGCAAAAATCCGGTAAACTTAAGGGATTCTCCAATAAGGAAAATTGACCATGACACTCCTACACACCGAAGTTGCCGTTGTCGGCGGCGGTATGGTCGGCGGCGCGCTGGCGCTGGGGCTGGCGCAGCAGGGATTTGAGGTAACGGTAATTGAACAGGCTGCTCCGCCGGCCTTCGATCCCGCCAGCAAACCGGATGTGCGCATTTCCGCGATCAGCGCGGCGTCCGTCGATCTGCTGCGCGGGCTGGGCGTCTGGGAGGCGGTGCTGGCGATGCGCGCCCATCCTTACAGTCGTCTTGAAACCTGGGAGTGGGAAAATGCCCACGTCGCGTTTGATGCCGCTGAGCTGAAGCTGCCGCGCCTGGGTTATATGGTGGAAAACAACGTGCTCCAGCTGGCGCTCTGGCAGGCGCTGGAGACGCATCCAAAGGTGACGCTGCGTGTTCCGGCGTCGCTTAAGGCACTGCATCCTCACGAGAGCGGCTATTTACTGACGCTCGACAGCGGCGATGAACTGGCCGTGAAGCTGGTCGTTGGGGCGGACGGCGCTAACTCGCAGGTCAGACAGATGGCGGGTATCGGGGTTCATGCCTGGCAGTATGAGCAGTCCTGCATGCTGATTACCGTCAAGTGCGAGAATGCGCCGGGAGAAAGCACCTGGCAGCACTTTACGCCGAACGGTCCGCACGCATTTTTACCGCTGTTTGATAACTGGGCGTCGCTGGTGTGGTATGACAAACCGGCGCGCATTCGCCAGCTGCAGGGGCTTTCAATGGAACAATTGCAGCGGGAAATCCGCCTGCACTTCCCGAGCCGTCTGGGCAACGTTACGCCGGTCGCTGCCGGGGCGTTTCCGCTCACGCGCCGTCACGCTTTGCAGTATGCCCGTGAAGGGCTGGCGCTGGTGGGCGATGCGGCACACACCATTCATCCGCTGGCCGGGCAGGGTGTTAACCTGGGGTATCGTGATGTCGATGCGTTACTGGATGTGCTGGGCAGCGCCCGCGGGCACGCGGAAAACTGGGCCAGTCATCAGGTCCTGAAGCGTTACCAGACGCGGCGCATGGCGGACAATTTCATCATGCAGTCGGGGATGGATCTGTTCTATGCAGGGTTCAGCAATGACTTAGCCCCGGTGCGCATTCTGCGTAATATTGGATTGATGGCAGCGGAGCGTGCCGGTGGTCTGAAGCGCCAGGCGCTTAAATACGCTCTCGGACTCTAATCCTTTTTCCCTCTCCCCGTGGGAGAGGGTCAGGGCATCAGGCCGCACAATTCTGAGCAACAAAAACAAAAAAGCCCGCAGAGCAGGCTTTTTTGTTACTTAAGTGGCTGGGGTGCAGGGATTCGAACCCCGGAATGCTGGTATCAGAAACCAGAGCCTTACCGCTTGGCGACACCCCAATTGCGTTAAACAAACTGCTTAACGACTTTTTAAATTGGCTGGGGTACGAGGATTCGAACCTCGGAATGCTGGTATCAGAAACCAGAGCCTTACCGCTTGGCGATACCCCAACAATTTTTTCTAGTCTATCGAATAATTCGACAGATTACTAATTTGGTGGCTACGACGGGATTCGAACCTGTGACCCCATCATTATGAGTGATGTGCTCTAACCAACTGAGCTACGTAGCCAGTACTGCAATCTTCGATGGCTGGGGTACCTGGATTCGAACCAGGGAATGCCGGTATCAAAAACCGGTGCCTTACCGCTTGGCGATACCCCAATACCGCGGAGAACCGCAAAATCGAAGAAATATGGCTGGGGTACCTGGATTCGAACCAGGGAATGCCGGTATCAAAAACCGGTGCCTTACCGCTTGGCGATACCCCATCCGTGCAACGCTTACCTGGGAATGGTGCGGGAGGCGAGACTTGAACTCGCACACCTTGCGGCGCCAGAACCTAAATCTGGTGCGTCTACCAATTTCGCCACTCCCGCAAAAAAGATGGTGGCTACGACGGGATTCGAACCTGTGACCCCATCATTATGAGTGATGTGCTCTAACCAACTGAGCTACGTAGCCATCTTTTTTCGCGTTACCTTATCGGCGTTGCGGGGCGCATTATGCGTATAGACCCTTGCAGCGTCAACACCTTTTTCAACGAAAATAGCCGGAATGTGACTGTTTGGTTAGGTTGCGAACAGCGTGACCGAATATTCGGCAATTATTGGTTATTTATCAGATTTAGACGGTGAAATACGAGGCAAAAAAATCAGGCCCCTGAGGGGCCCGATTGCGATCTGAGTGATTATTTGTAGGCTGACTGGTGAACGCCTACCGCGCGTCCTGATGGATCGTTCATGGATTTGAAAGATTCATCCCATTCAATCGCTTTGGCAGAAGAGCAGGCGACGGACGGGCCACCCGGTACGCACTCCGCAGCACTCGGTACCGGGAACAGCTCTTCAAAAATTTCACGGTACAGATAGGCCTCTTTCGAACCTGGCGTGTTGTACGGGAAGCGGAAGCTTGCGGTTTCCAGCTGTTGGTCAGAAACCTGTTTCGCCGCGACCTCTTTCAGGGTGTCGATCCAGCTATAACCTACGCCATCAGAGAACTGCTCTTTCTGACGCCATGCCACGCTCGCCGGCAGGTAGGATTCAAAACATTCGCGCAGGATATGTTTTTCCATTTTGCCGTTGCCGCACATCTTATCCTGCGGGTTGATGCGCATCGCAACGTCGAGGAATTTTTTATCCAGGAACGGCACGCGCGCTTCCACGCCCCATGCGGACATCGCTTTGTTGGCACGCGCACAGTCAAACATATGCAGCGCCTGCAGTTTACGCACGGTCTCTTCGTGCAGCTCTTTGGCGTTCGGCGCCTTGTGGAAGTACAGGTAGCCGCCAAACACTTCGTCAGAACCTTCGCCGGAGAGCACCATCTTGATGCCCATCGCTTTGATCTTACGCGACATCAGGTACATCGGGGTCGAGGCGCGGATAGTGGTCACGTCATAGGTTTCAATGTGATAGATCACATCGCGGATCGCATCCAGACCTTCCTGCACGGTGAAATGAATCTCATGGTGCACGGTGCCGAGGTGATTTGCCACTTCCTGCGCGGCTTTCAGATCCGGTGCGCCTTCCAGGCCAACGGCAAAAGAGTGCAGCTGTGGCCACCAGGCTTCTGAGCGCTCCTGATCTTCCACGCGACGGGCCGCGAATTTCTTGGTGATCGCGGAGATCACGGAGGAGTCCAGACCGCCGGAGAGCAGCACGCCGTACGGCACGTCGGACATCAGGTGGCTTTTCACGGAATCTTCCAGCGCCTGACGCAGCTCGGCTTTATCCGTGACGTTGTCTTTTACCGCGTCGAAATCGAACCAGTCACGCTGATAATACTGACGGATCTCGCCGTCTTTGCTCCACAGGTAGCTGCCCGCCGGGAATTCTTTGATGGTGCGGCAGACCGGTACCAGGGCTTTCATTTCAGAGGCCACATAGAAGTTGCCGTGCTCATCGTGGCCCATGTACAGCGGGATAATGCCGATATGGTCACGGCCAATCAGGTAAGCGTCTTTTTCGCTGTCGTACAGGGCGAAGGCGAACATGCCCTGCAGGTCGTCCAGGAACTCGGGCCCTTTCTCCTGATACAGCGCCAGGATCACTTCACAGTCAGAACCGGTCTGGAACGCGTAGCGGTCGCCGTATTCGGCGCGCAGCGCCTGGTGGTTGTAGATCTCACCGTTGACAGCCAGCGCGTGCGTTTTTTTCTCGTTATACAGCGGCTGAGCACCGGCGTTGACGTCAACAATAGACAGACGTTCGTGAGCCAGAATCGCTTTATCACTGGCGTAAACACCTGACCAGTCTGGTCCGCGATGGCGCATCAGGCGGGACAGTTCGAGGGCCTTTTTACGCAGTTCGCCCGCGTCAGTTTTAATATCCAGTACGCCAAAAATTGAACACATAACCTTCTCCGTTAACCCTGTTGCTTTGTAATGTTGCTTGCTTATGAAAATGCCGCAAAGGGGCAGGGCGCGCAAGCGTTTTACGGGTGAAAACGGAAATAGTGCAATGGTGATTGTGGAATAGTGAAAAAAGAGTACGTCATGAAGTCTTTTATTGATGGTTATTCAATAAAACGTGCTTTTTGTTAGATGGGGTTTTGTTTGTATAGGCCTTAAATGAAAAACCACGCCCTGAGGCGTGGTTCGGTATCAGATAATGTCAATTTCATCGACGGAGGGGTAAATCCAGCTTGGCCGGAACGGCATCGAATCAATGTCATCAAGTTGAGAGACGCCGGAGAGGACCAGTATCGTCTCCAGACCCGCCTGGAAACCGGCCAGAATATCGGTGCGCAGGTTGTCGCCGACAATAACGGTTTCTTCAGAGTGGGCCTGCATTTTGTTCAGCGCGGCACGAATGATCCATGGGCTAGGTTTCCCGACTACAAACGGCTTACGACCGGAGATTTTCTCGATACCGGCGCAGAGCGCGCCGCAGGCCGGATAAAAACCACGGCCGTGCGTATCCGGGTTGGTGGCGATAAAGCGCGCGCCGCTGGCGACAAAGTATGCAGCTTTATGCATCATCTCCCAGTTAAAGGAGCGCGTTTCGCCGACAATCACAAAGTCCGGATTAACATCGGTGATGGTAAAACCCGCTTTGTACAGCTCGTGGATCAGCGCGCCTTCACCCACCACGTAGGCTTTTTTCCCTTCCTGACGCTTCAGAAAATCCGCCGTGGCCATCGCCGAGGTATAAAACACGCTGTCCGGGACGTCGACACCCGCCGTGGCAAAGCGGTTTGCCAGATCCTGACCTGTTTGGGAAGGGTAGTTCGTGAGCAGAACCAGTGGCATTCCTTTGTCGATGATGCGGTGAAGAAACTCCGCAGCACCCGGCACGGCAACGTTGTCGTGCATCAGCACGCCGTCAATATCACAAATTACATTCTTAATGGTCATGGACAGTCCGACATCAAAAAAAGAAGGCGTTACTATAAGGTCCGATCAGCTTTCCAGCAAATGCTGCAGCAGAATTCCGTTGAGCATGGCGCGTTTGACCAGCGCGAACGCGCCAATCGCCGAGCGATGGTCAAGCTTTGAACGAACCACCGGGAGATTCTGGCGGAATGCTTTCAGCGCCTGGGTGTTAATACAGCCTTCAATGGCGGGGAGCAGCACCTTTTCCGCTTCCACAATTTCACCGGCGATCACCACTTTTTGTGGGTTAAACAGGTTGATGGCGATGGCGATGGTTTTCCCCAGGTGGCGTCCTACCTGCTCGATTACTTCGCAGGCCAGCGCGTCGCCCTTATTGGCGGCTTTGCAGATGGTGCCTATCTTGCAATCGTCCAGCGTGACGCGGCTTTGGTAACCCTGTTCAAGGAGATGGCGAACGCGCTGCTCGATGGCTGTGTTGGCGGCAATGGTTTCAAGACAACCGAAGTTGCCGCAGTGGCAGCGCTCCCCGAGGGGCTCAACCTGAATATGGCCAATCTCGCCGACGTTACCGTTGCGACCAATAAAAATTCGGCCGTTAGAGATAATACCCGCGCCCGTTCCGCGGTGAACGCGCACCAGAATAGAGTCTTCACAGTCCTGGCTCGCACCAAAGTAGTGCTCTGCCAGCGCCAGCGAGCGAATGTCGTGACCCACAAAGCAGGTCACTTTAAAACGCTTTTCCAGCGCGTCGACCAGCCCCCAGTTTTCAACCTGAATGTGCGGCATATAGCGGATCACGCCGCTTTCCGGGTCGACCAGACCGGGCAGAATTACGGAGATGGCGATGAGTTCGCGGATCTTGCGCTGACAGCTTTCAATAAACTGCGCGATGGTATTGAGCAGCGCATGCTCCAGCGTCTCCTGGGTGCGCTCCGGAAGAGGGTAGTGTTCTTCCGCAATGGCTTTACTGCTCAGATCGTACAGGGTGAGCGTGGTGTCATGGCGGCCCAGACGGACGCCAATGGCCTGAAAATTGCGGGTTTCGGTGATAATGGAGATCGCGCGGCGGCCCCCGGTGGAGGCCTGCTGATCGACTTCTTTGATCAGACCGCGCTCAATGAGCTGACGGGTAATTTTTGTCACGCTGGCGGGAGCAAGCTGGCTTTGTTCGGCTATCTGAATTCGCGAGATTGGTCCGTGCTGGTCAATCAGGCGGTACACCGCCGCACTGTTAAGTTGTTTAACGAGATCGACATTACCGATTTGAGCTTGTCCGCCAGGTGTCATACTTTTACTTACTCAGTGACGACCTCGTTACCATTAACGATGGTCTTAATAATTTTATAATCGTGTGTGAATGCCGTCAGGTTTGCAACCATACCTGGTGCAATTCCGCCGAGCTGTTTATCCACGCCCATTGCGCGAGCCGGATAAAGGGTTGCCATACGCAGGACCTCATCAAGCGCAATCCCGCAATGTTCAACCAGGTTACGCACCCCTTCAATCATGGTCAAAGAGGAACCGCTCAGCGTACCGTTTTCATCCACACACAGTCCATTGCGGTAGTATATTGTTTTACCGGCAAAAATGAACTGCTCAATATTTGCACCTGCCGGTGCGGTGGCATCCGTCACCAGACAAAGCTTGTCACCTTTCAGCCGCTTAGCGTTGCGGATGTTGGTGTAATCGACATGCATGCCGTCAGCAATAATGCCGCAGTAGACGTCTGGCTCATCCAGAATCGCCCCGACCAGACCCGGTTCACGGCCTGTGATATACGGCATGGCGTTGTAAAGGTGCGTTGCGAAGGTAATGCCCGCGCGGAAACCGGCTTTCGCTTCTTTCAGCGTCGCGTTTGAGTGGCCTGCTGAAACGATAATCCCGGCACCAGCCAGTTTGCTGATGACATCCGTACCCGTCATTTCAGGCGCCAGCGTCACTTTGGTGATCACATCGGCGTTCGCACACATGTAGTCAACCAGCTCCGCATCAGGTTTACGCACGTAATCCGGGTTATGCGTTCCTTTCTTGACCATATTCAGCCATGGCCCTTCAAGGTGCAGACCCAGCGCCTGATTAGGGTGTTTGGCCAGGTATTCGCGCATCACGCGGATACCCTGCTTCATGAGATCATCACTGCTGGTGATGAGCGTTGGCAAATAGCTGGTGCAGCCCGATTTCTCGTTGGCTTTCTGCATGATCTCCAGCGTTTCGACCGTCACCGCATCCGCGGTGTCATTGAACTGCACACCGCCGCAGCCGTTGAGCTGAACGTCGATGAAACCGGGGGAGATTACTGCTCCATTGAGTGAGCGCTGTTCAATCTCCGGCGGCAGTTCTGCCAGCGGGCAAACACGTTCAATCAGGCCATCAGCGATAACAATCGCATGGTCATCCAGAATTTCATGGCCGGTATAAATCCGACCGTGGGTTAAAGCGTACATAACGACCCCCGGTTAAAAAAAGCGGCCGCCTCTTGATGAAGAGGCGGTTATTCAATTACAGACCTTTGATGTTCTCAGCTTCTAACTCGTTGAAGTATTTCAGCGTTTTTACCTTCAGCTCCATCGTGGACGGTTCGTCGCAGACGATGACTGATTTAGGATGCAGCTGCAGGCAGCTGATGGTCCACATATGGTTAACGTTGCCTTCAACGGCAGCCTGGAGCGCTTGCGCTTTCACGCCGCCCAGCACCAGAATCATCACTTCTTCGGCATCCAGCAGGGTGCCTACGCCAACGGTCAGGGCGTATTTTGGAACCTGGTTAACATCGCCGTCAAAGAAGCGGGAGTTTGCCACGCGGGTGTCATGGGTCAGCGTTTTAATACGGGTGCGAGAAGCCAGAGATGACGCCG
Source organism: Enterobacter sp. 120016 (assembly GCF_018383635.1). Lineage (NCBI taxonomy): Bacteria > Pseudomonadati > Pseudomonadota > Gammaproteobacteria > Enterobacterales > Enterobacteriaceae > Enterobacter > Enterobacter sp. 120016. The sequence continues at coordinate 18,234 of NZ_JAHAWC010000024.1, forward strand.
GTTCGTTGAACGCGATATGACCATCATTACCTACACCACCCATGAACAGGTGGATCTTACCGTAAGAACGGATTTTTTCTTCATACTGACGGCATTCTGCGTCAATATCAGGCGCGTTTCCATTCAGCAGGTTAATATTTTCAGATGGAATATCAACGTGATCAAAGAAATTGCGGTGCATAAAGCTGTGGTAGCTTTCCGGGTGGTCTTTCGGTAAGCCAACATATTCATCCATATTGAAGGTCACAACATGTTTGAAGCTAACCTGGCCTGCTTTATGCATCTCAACCAGCGCCTTATAGGCGGTCAGCGGCGTGCCGCCTGTCGGAAGTCCAAGAACGAAAGGACGATCGGCGGTCGGTTTGAACGCGTTAATACGATTAACGATATGGCGAGCGGCCCATTTACCAACTTGTTCAGCAGTTGCCAGGGGAATCAGTCTCATTGTTCACCTCAAGAGTTAAAGTAGAAGAGTGGGCGGATGGCTATCGGAACCTGATACTTAAGCGTAACCTGGAAACTTTCAGGCCGGATCAATCCGTCTTGATTTTTTGAATGATAAAATAAGTTTTCGCTGTTAGCCAGTATGAGGGAGGGTAAATAACGATATTTGGTGACAAAAATCACAAAAAGTACGCGTTTAATTTGCGATACGAATTAATTTTTCACACACTCACAATGCCAGTGAAGCATCAACGGTATCTATCGTTCGTGACACAATAAAAAACAGAGCTGAGAACATGCCTTAAACGGGGTCTCATAGGGGGAAGAAAGTGAGTATTCTAGGTTATTTACAAAAGGTTGGTCGCGCACTGATGGTGCCGGTCGCCACGCTGCCTGCCGCAGCCATCCTGATGGGTGTCGGCTACTGGATCGACCCCAACGGCTGGGGTAATACCAGCGCGCTGGCGGCGTTCTTTATCAAGTCAGGTTCCGCCATTATCGACAACATGTCCGTGTTGTTCGCGATTGGTGTGGCTTACGGTATGTCCAAAGACAAAGACGGCGCCGCTGCGCTGACCGGTTTTGTCGGTTTCCTCGTGTTAACCACCCTCTGCTCGCCTGCAGCGGTGGCCATGATCCAAAAAATTCCGGCGGACCAGGTTCCGGCGGCATTCGGTAAGATCAGCAACCAGTTTGTCGGTATCCTTGTGGGTATCATCTCCGCTGAACTGTATAACCGCTTCAGCAGCGTGGAGCTGCCAAAAGCGCTCTCCTTCTTTAGCGGTCGCCGCCTGGTCCCCATCCTGACCTCGTTTGTGATGATCGTTGTCGCGTTCATCATGATGTACGTCTGGCCGATGATCTTCGACGGTCTGGTGAACTTCGGTGAGCACATCCAGAAGCTGGGTTCTGTCGGTGCGGGCGTGTACGCGTTCTTCAACCGTCTGCTGATCCCGGTCGGTCTGCACCATGCGCTGAACTCCGTATTCTGGTTCGACGTGGCCGGTATTAACGATATCCCTAACTTCCTGGGTGGCGCACAGTCCATCGAAGCAGGAAAAGCGGTTGTCGGTATCACCGGTCGTTACCAGGCTGGCTTCTTCCCGATCATGATGTTTGGTCTGCCGGGTGCTGCGCTGGCTATCTACCACTGCGCGCGTCCAGAGAATAAAGCGAAAGTGCTGGGTATCATGATGGCGGGGGCGTTCGCGGCCTTCTTCACCGGTATCACCGAGCCGCTGGAGTTCTCCTTCATGTTCGTGGCGCCGGTTCTGTATGTGATCCACGCCGTGCTGACCGGTATCTCCGTGTTCATCGCTGCCAGCATGCACTGGATTGCCGGTTTCGGCTTCAGCGCCGGTCTGGTGGATATGGTGCTGTCGTCCCGTAACCCGCTGGCGACCCACTGGTGGATGCTGATCCCGCAAGGTCTGGTGTTCTTCGCGATTTACTACATGGTGTTCCGTTTCACTATCACCAAATTCAACCTGATGACGCCGGGTCGCGAACTGGCTGTGGCCGGTAGCGAAGCGGATGGTCAGGATATGAACGTGAGCGGTGCTCAGGATCAGGACGTATCAGGTCTGGCGCGTCAGTACATCGCCGCTGTCGGCGGTTCTGACAACCTGACCGGTATCGACGCCTGTATCACTCGCCTGCGTCTGAACGTTAAAGACTCTTCCCTGGTGAACGAAGCGCTGGCCAAACGTCTGGGTGCTTCCGGCGTTATCCGCCTGAACAAAACCAGCGTGCAGATTATCGTTGGCTTCGTGGCAGAGAAAATTGCTAACGCCATGAAAACCACCGGTCCGGTAGCCGCAGCAGAAGCTTCTGCCGCACCTGCCGCCGCGCCAGCGGCTACAAAACCGCAGGCGGTACCCAACGCCAAAACGGTAGCCGCGCTGGTTTCACCGGTAACCGGTGAAGTCGTTGCAATTGAGCAGGTGCCTGACGAAGCGTTCGCCAGCAAAGCGGTCGGTGACGGTGTGGCGGTGAAACCAACGGAAAAAACCGTTGTGTCTCCGGCGGCCGGTACCATCGTGAAAATCTTCAACACCAACCACGCGTTCTGCCTCGAAACCGAAAATGGCGCGGAGATCGTTGTCCATATGGGTATCGATACCGTTGCGCTGAACGGTCAGGGCTTTACTCGCCTGGTGGAAGAGGGCGCTGAAGTGGTAGCCGGGCAGCCGATTCTGGAAATGGATCTGGACTTCCTGAACGCCAACGCGCGCTCCATGATAAGCCCGGTCGTTTGCAGCAACATCGATGACTTCAGTGGCCTGGTCATTCAGGCTAAAGGTCAGGTTGTTGCGGGTCAAACGCCGCTGTATGAGATTAAAGGCAAGTAATCGCTCCTGAGTAGAGTCATGCCTTAAGCGGCGGGGGATATCCTCCGCCGCTTTTTTTTGCAGCAAACGCCCCCATTATTTTCATCAGATACGTATTTTCCGTAACTAAGGGTTGTCACTACGTCCGGCTTATAAGATCATACGCCGTTATACGTTGTTTACGCTTTGAGGAATCCACGATGAGTGAGGCAGAAGCCCGCCCGAGTAACTTTATTCGTCAGATCATCGATGAAGATCTGGCCAGTGGTAAGCACACCACAGTTCATACCCGCTTTCCGCCGGAGCCGAACGGCTACCTGCATATCGGGCATGCGAAGTCCATTTGCCTGAACTTTGGCATTGCGCAAGACTACCAGGGACAGTGCAACCTGCGTTTCGATGACACCAACCCAGTAAAAGAAGACATCGAATACGTTGAGTCCATCAAGAATGACGTGCAATGGCTGGGCTTCAACTGGTCTGGCGATATCTGCTACTCCTCTGACTATTTCGATCAGCTGTACGCCTACGCGGTTGAGCTGATCAATAAAGGTCTGGCGTATGTTGACGAACTGTCTGCTGATGAAATCCGTGAATATCGCGGTACGCTGACCGCGCCGGGCAAAAACAGCCCGTTCCGCGATCGCAGCGTGGAAGAGAACCTGGCGCTGTTTGAAAAAATGCGTGCCGGCGGCTTCGAAGAAGGCAAAGCGTGCCTGCGTGCCAAAATCGACATGGCGTCTCCGTTCATCGTGATGCGCGATCCGGTGCTGTACCGCATCAAGTTCGCAGAACACCACCAGACCGGTAACAAGTGGTGCATCTACCCGATGTACGACTTCACCCACTGCATCAGCGATGCGCTGGAAGGCATTACGCACTCCCTGTGTACGCTGGAGTTCCAGGACAACCGTCGTCTGTACGACTGGGTGCTGGATAACATCACCATTCCTGTGCATCCGCGCCAGTACGAGTTCTCTCGTCTGAATCTGGAATACACCGTGATGTCCAAGCGTAAGCTGAACCTGCTGGTGACCGACAAGCACGTTGAAGGTTGGGATGACCCGCGTATGCCGACCATCTCCGGTCTGCGCCGTCGTGGTTATACCTCCGCGTCTATCCGCGAGTTCTGTAAACGTATTGGTGTCACCAAGCAGGACAATACCATTGAGATCGCTTCTCTGGAGTCCTGCATCCGTGAAGACCTGAACGAAAACGCCCCGCGCGCGATGGCGGTGATCGACCCGGTTAAGCTGGTTATCGAAAACTACCCGCAGGGCGAGAGCGAACTGGTTGCAATGCCTAACCATCCGAGCAAGCCGGAGATGGGAACTCGCGACGTGCCGTTCAGCGGCGAAATCTGGATCGATCGTGCTGACTTCCGCGAAGAAGCCAACAAGCAGTACAAGCGTCTGGTGCTGGGTAAAGAAGTGCGTCTGCGTAATGCCTACGTCATCAAAGCCGAGCGCGTAGAGAAAGATGCGGAAGGGAATATCACCACCATCTTCTGTTCTTATGATGCTGACACCCTGAGCAAAGATCCTGCTGACGGCCGTAAAGTGAAGGGCGTTATTCACTGGGTGAGCGCTTCCCACGCGCTGCCGGTAGAAATTCGTCTGTACGATCGTCTGTTCAGCGTGCCTAACCCGGGTGCGGCGGAAGACTTCCTGGCGACCATCAACCCGGAATCTCTGGTGATCAAGCAGGGTTATGCGGAGCCTTCTCTGAAAGCCGCTGAAGCGGGCAAAGCGTTCCAGTTTGAACGTGAAGGTTACTTCTGCCTGGACAGCCGTTACAGTACGGCGGAAAAACCGGTATTTAACCGTACCGTCGGCCTGCGTGATACCTGGACGAAGATCGGCGAATAATATTGCTGCTCTGGTCAATGAGAGACAAACGCCGCACTATGCGGCGTTTTTTTATTTAACGATCAGGGTATTAAGCCAGGGCTTAAAGAGGTGCCATGAAAATATCAGGTCAATGAGGTGCTACTTATTTTTTTTAAAAAAGTTTGTGTCATTACGAAAATCAAAAAGGTGATAAAAAAAGAAAGAGAACCCACGTCTAGCCACTGAAATACCTGATAATTCCCCGCCATTGCTCGCCTCTCTGCAAATGTTACAAATCACTACCAATTATGTGCACTTCGTCATAATCCTGACTTTTGTCCGCTAAAAAGCATTGATAATTCGCGTCGCGAAAAATAACCTAAAGACGGTAGTTAATTCGAGGGTATTTAAAACTACCCCTGACCATTTGGTCTTTTTTATTTACGCCGTTTCAGGCGTTTTAATTCGTCAAAGAGGAATAATCTATGCGTACGTTCAGTGGCAAACGTAGTGCGCTGGCGCTGGCTATTGCCGGTGTGACAGCAATGTCGGGCCTGGTGGTGACACCAGAGGCGAAAGCGGCAGGCTTCATCGACGATTCTACCCTCACGGGCGGTATTTATTACTGGCAGCGTGAACGTGACCGTAAAGACGTCACTGAAGACAAATACAAAACCAACCTTTCGCACTCCACCTGGAACGCCAACCTGGACTTCCAGTCAGGCTATGCCGCGGATATGTTCGGTCTGGATATTGCTGCGTTCACCGCGATTGAAATGGCGGAAAACGGCGACAGCGGCCACCCGAATGAAATCGCCTTCTCCTCCAGTAACAAAGCGTATAAAGAAGACTGGTCCGGCGATAAGAGCGGTATCAGCCTTTACAAAGCCGCTGCGAAATTTAAATACGGCCCGGTATGGGCGCGCGGTGGTTATATTCAGCCAACTGGCCAGACCCTGTTAGCGCCGCACTGGAGCTTTATGCCGGGTACCTATCAGGGTGCGGAAGCCGGGGCTAACTTTGACTACGGTGATGCGGGTGCGTTGAGCTTCTCCTATATGTGGACCAACGAGTACAAAGCGCCGTGGCACATCGAGATGGACAAGTTCTACCAGAACGATAAAAAAACCAAAGTCGATTACCTGCACTCGCTGGGCGCGAAGTACGATTTCAAAAACGATCTGGTGCTTGAAGCGGCATTTGGTCAGGCACAGGGCTATATCGATCAGTATTTTGCCAAGGCCAGCTATAAATTCGATGTCGCGGGTAGCCCGCTGAGCACCAGCTATCAGTTCTACGGTACGCGCGATAAAGTCAGTAACGGCGGCGTCAATGACATTTATGACGGCACCGCGTGGCTGCAGGCGTTAACCTTCGGCTACAAGGTCGGTCAGGTTGATTTGCGTCTGGAAGGCACATGGGTGAAGGCGGAAGGGCAGCAGGGCTACTTCCTGCAGCGTATGACCCCGACCTACGCCTCCTCCAACGGTCGTCTTGATATCTGGTGGGATAACCGTTCCGACTTCAACGCCGACGGCGAGAAAGCGGTCTTCTTCGGCGCAATGTATGATCTGAAAAACTGGAACCTGCCTGGCTGGGCAGTGGGCGCTTCTTACGCTTATGCCTGGGACGCAAAACCTGCCGATATGGCAACCCCGGACGCATACTACGATCCCAACTATCGCCTGAAAGAGTCTTCCTACAGCCTCGATGCTATCTATACCCTGCAGGATGGCCGCGCGAAAGGCACGATGTTCAAACTGCACTTCACCCAGTATGACAACCACTCCGATATCCCGAGCTATGCGGGCGGTTACGGCAACATCTTCCAGGATGAACGTGACGTGAAATTCATGGTTATCGCCCCATTCACCATCTTCTGATGAACGCACCGGCGGGCTGAGTCCCGCCGGTATGGAGACTGCACATGATGAAAAAAATCGTAATCGTCGCGTTGCTGGCATCAGGGCTGGTGGCGTGTGCTCAGACACAGGCGCCGAAAGAGGACACTCGTCTGAAGGAGGCGTATAGCGCCTGCATTAATACTGCGGAAGGATCGCCGGAGAAGATTGAAGCCTGTCAGAGCGTGCTGAACGTGCTGAAGAAAGAGAAAGCGCACGAGCAGTTCGCGACGCAGGAGAACGTCCGCGTGATGGATTACCAGGCCTGCATTCAGGCGCGTAAAACCGGTAACGATCAGGAAGTGGCGAAGCGTTGCGATAAGATCTGGAACGAGATACGCAATAACAATAAATAAGTTGCTTTACGCCCGGTGGCGCTGCGCTTACCGGGCCTACAAAGGTGTCATAGCCCGTAGGCCCGGTAAGCGCAGCGCCACCGGGCTTTTTTCAGGCAAAAAAAAGCCAACCTTGCGGCTGGCTCAGAGTATAAACGCTCGCTTATTTCGCGTCGTGCGCGTGGTCGTCTTCGCGGCAGTCGCCTTCAGCGCAGTGACCGTAAAGGTACAGGCTGTGGTTCGTCAGGCGGATGCCATGACGCGCCGCGATTTCACGCTGGCGTGATTCAATGGAATCATCGCTGAATTCAATGACCTTGCCGCAATCGAGGCAGATCAGATGATCGTGGTGCTGCTGCTGGGTCAGTTCGAAAACAGATTTACCGCCTTCGAAATTATGACGGGTAACAATGCCCGCGTCATCAAACTGGTTCAGCACGCGATAGACGGTAGCCAGCCCAATCTCTTCACCCATGTCGATAAGACGTTTATAGAGGTCTTCCGCACTGACATGGTGATTGTCTGGACCCTGAAGCACTTCAAGGATTTTTAACCGAGGAAGCGTAACTTTCAGGCCAGCCTTCTTTAATGCGGTATTGTTGTCAGTCATGCGGAATCTGTCCTGTTGCTAAACGATTCACTTCTGTAGGAAGTGACAGAAAATGCACCTGGGATAATGCGTCTCATTATAGAACTGCCATGGCTAAATGAAAACTGCAAGTCTCAGGCAAAATATGCTTATAAAAATGGGGTATCACCAACAAACTTGCTCAATGGAAAACCACATTTTATCAGGGAGACATTGTACAGGTCTGGGCGAAAAAGTTAAAAGATTGTAGCGATTAATTTAATCGGTTTGACCTGGAGCACGGGCGCAGCCGCCGCTGCGCCGCGATAAAAATCAGGCGTTCAGAATATCGTCCAGGTGCAGTTCCTCACGGATCTGCTTCACCCATTTCTCAACGCGCTCTGCCGTCAGCTCTGGCTGACGGTCTTCGTCAATAGCCAGACCCACGAAGTGATCGTCATCGGCCAGGCCTTTAGACGCTTCGAAGTGGTAACCGGCGGTCGGCCAGTGGCCTACGATAACCGCGCCATTCGGCTCAATGATATCGCGGATGGTACCCAGCGCGTCACAGAAGTATTCGGCGTAGTCTTCCTGATCGCCACAGCCAAACAGGGCCACCAGCTTACCGTTGAAGTCCACTTCTTCCAGCGTCGGGAAGAAATCATCCCAGTCGCACTGGGCTTCACCGTAGTACCAGGTTGGGATACCCAGCAGCAGAATGTCATAGCCTTCCAGATCTTCTTTGCTGCTCTTAGCGATGTCATGCACATCAGCAACGTCTTTACCGAGCTGTTTTTGAATGTTTTTTGCGATATTTTCGGTATTGCCGGTATCACTGCCAAAGAAAATGCCGATGATTGCCATGAGTAAAATAACCTCTTGAAACTTAATAGTATGGTGGCGCAATTCGGCCACGGATAAGGGCAATAATAGCAGAACTGGCAACCCTGCGGAAACAGCTATCGCGCAGGACTGCACTCTGTGCTACATGAAAAAGGCGATAAAGGGGATTTTCAGACTTATGCCTGGCTGCGTAACGTCTCAAGCTGGACGAGCAACATCTCTTCAATGAGCTCGCTGCGGCTGATATTTCGCGCGTCAGCCAGCTCGTTCAGCGCATCGACGGCGTCGGCGTTAAGCTTCAGTTCGACACGCTTAAGCCCACGATTTTTATCGCGTTTAAGCTGGTTGCGTTTATTGATACGCAGCTGTTCATCGCGCGAAAGCGGATTCGTCTTGGGTCGTCCCGGGCGACGCTCATTCGCGAACAGATCTAGTGTCGTACGGTCCGTTTGTTCTTTGGCCATGATTCTGAGACTTCGGGGGAAACACGCCGCCCTGCTAATGCCCGGGCGATAAGCGCGCCATCATACATCACCAAAAACGGCACGCCAACGACTGGAAGCCCACAGCCTTCCAGTCGCTTTCTTTTTAATCAATTTGCAGTATCAGCGAGATAGCGGCGAATGGCGCGCAGCACAGCATCCGGTTTTTCCGCATGCACCCAGTGCCCGGCACCGGCAATCACGTGGGCGCGAGCCTGCGGGAATTGGGCCAGCAGCGTGTCGCGGAACGCGTCGGTAACGTAAGGCGAGTTTCCGCCGCGAATAAAGAGGGTAGGGTGTGGCCAGGCCGGGACGGTTTCCCAGCCCACGATGTTGTTGTACTGGTCCCAGAGCACCGGCACGTTAAAACGCCATTGCCCGTCAACAAACGACTTCAGCAGGAACTGCACGACGCCTTCTTCATCAAGATGTTCACGCATGACGGCAGCCGCCTGTTGGCGTGTCGCAACACCTGCTTCTGTGACCGCATTAATGGCGGCAAAAATCTCGTCATGACGGCGGACATCGTAATCCACGGGCGCGACGTCAATCACCACCAGGCCGCTAATACGCTCCGGGGCCAGCGCCGTCAGGGCCATCACTGCTTTGCCACCCATTGAATGCCCGATCAGCGTTACCTTTTGCAGGCTATGTGCATCCAGCGTATCCAGCAGATCCCGCGCCATCGCCGCGTAGGTCATCTCGTCGGAACGCCCGGAAAGACCGTGATTGCGCATATCGACCTGTAAAATATCGTGGTCGGTAACCAGATCGCGCGCCAGCACGCCCAGGTTATCCAGGCTGCCAAAAAGCCCGTGAACCAGTACGATGGGAGAATTATTGTTCTGCGATTGTGCAGTTTGCGCTCGGGTATTCAATTTCATGGCAAAGTTCTTTTTTTACGTATGTCAGGTTAGGGTATCATGTTGACCATTCTGCCGCCCGGCTGCAAGGTTCCAGTTTAATCTGACTTTTGCCGCCAACCTGGTTTGACGCTATCCGCTGTTGGGATTTGACCTTATAATCCCAATGACTTGTATTCAGATAAGATATCGCACTGGATTAAGATGAAAACAATCGAAGTTGATGACGAACTCTATCAGTATATTGCCAGCCAGACGCGGCATATCGGGGAGAGCGCGTCCGACATTTTACGGCGCATGCTTAAAATTTCCGCCGCTTCACAGCCTGCTACCCCAGTCACCAAAGATGTCGTGTCTCAGCCGAGCGTAGTTGCGCAAGCAAAACCTGCCGTGACGCCGGCAAAAGATAAAGTGCGCGCGATGCGCGAGCTGCTGCTCTCCGATGAATACGCGGAGCAGAAAAAGGCGGTTAACCGCTTTATGCTGGTGCTGTCTACACTTTATTCACTGGATAACAAAGCGTTTGCTGAAGCGACCGAGTCGCTTCACGGCCGTACTCGCGTCTATTTCGCGGGCGACGAGCAGACGCTGCTGCAAAATGGCAATCAAACCAAACCCAAACATGTTCCTGGCACCCCGTACTGGGTGATCACCAATACCAATACGGGCCGCAAGTGCAGCATGATTGAACACATCATGCAGTCCATGCAGTTCCCGGCGGAATTGATTGAAAAGGTTTGCGGTACAATTTAACCCTTGCATCAGAAGGACCCGGTAATGGCAAATCACAGCCGTGCAGGCCAACCTGCACAACAAAGCGATTTGATTAACGTCGCTCAGCTGACCGCGCAGTATTACGTGCTGAAACCGGTCGTGGGCAACGCAGAACACGCAGTGAAGTTTGGTACATCCGGTCACCGCGGCAGCGCGGCGCGCCACAGCTTTAACGAACCGCACATTCTGGCCATTGCTCAGGCCATCGCGGAAGAGCGCGCTAAAAACGGCGTTACCGGTCCGTGCTACGTGGGGAAAGATACCCATGCCCTGTCTGAACCGGCGTTCATCTCAGTGGTGGAAGTGCTGGCGGCAAACGGCGTCGACGTGATTGTTCAGGAGAACAACGGCTTCACCCCAACGCCTGCGGTCTCTAACGCCATCCTGGTGCACAACAAAAAAGGTGGCGCGCTGGCTGACGGTATCGTTATCACGCCATCCCACAACCCGCCGGAAGACGGTGGTATCAAATACAACCCGCCTAACGGTGGCCCGGCAGACACTAACGTCACCAAAGTGGTGGAAGATCGTGCGAACGCCCTGCTGGCTGACGGTCTGAAAGGCGTGAAGCGCATCTCTCTGGATGCTGCCATGGCGTCCGGTCACGTGAAAGAGCAGGATCTGGTTCAGCCGTTCGTAGAAGGGCTGGCGGATATCGTTGATATGGCGGCCATCCAGAAAGCTGGCCTGAAGCTGGGCGTGGATCCGCTGGGCGGCTCCGGTATCGAATACTGGAAACGTATCGCCGAGCATTACAAGCTGGATCTGACCATCGTGAACGATCACGTCGATCAGACCTTCCGCTTTATGCACCTGGACAAAGACGGCGCGATCCGTATGGACTGCTCCTCCGAGTGCGCGATGGCGGGCCTGCTGGCGCTGCGTGATAAATTCGACCTGGCGTTTGCTAACGACCCGGATTATGACCGTCACGGTATCGTCACCCCTGCCGGTCTGATGAACCCGAACCACTATCTGGCCGTCGCGATTAACTACCTGTTCCAGCACCGTCCGCAGTGGGGCAAAGAGGTGGCTGTCGGTAAAACGCTGGTGTCCTCCGCGATGATCGATCGCGTGGTCGAGGCGCTGGGCCGCAAGCTGGTGGAAGTGCCGGTGGGCTTCAAATGGTTCGTTGACGGTCTGCACGACGGCAGCTTCGGTTTTGGTGGTGAAGAGAGCGCGGGGGCATCTTTCCTGCGTTTCGACGGTACGCCATGGTCAACCGATAAAGACGGCATCATCATGTGCCTGCTGGCGGCGGAAATCACCGCGGTCACCGGTAAAAACCCGCAGGAACATTACAATGACCTGGCGGCACGCTTTGGTGCACCAAGCTATAACCGTATTCAGGCTAGCGCGACGTCAGCTCAGAAAGCAGCCCTGTCCAAACTCTCTCCGGAGATGGTCAGCGCAAGCACCCTGGCGGGCGATCCGATCACTGCCCGTCTGACGGCAGCACCGGGCAACGGCGCATCCATTGGTGGTCTGAAAGTGATGACCGAGAACGGCTGGTTCGCCGCGCGTCCATCCGGTACGGAAGATGCGTACAAAATCTATTGCGAAAGCTTCCTCGGCGCTGAGCACCGTCAGCAGATTGAGAAAGAAGCGGTAGAGATTGTCAGCGAAGTGCTGAAAAACGCGTAAGTGCGGTTTGGTGCGGGCTGGTGCCCTCACCCCGACCCTCTCCCACAGGGAGAGGGAGAAAACATTAAAAACGGCAACCTCAGGGTTGCCGTTTTGCTTTTACCTAACTGTGTTTGTTCTTCAATTCAAACCGTGGTGACACCAGACCGTACAGCGTCCAGCCCATAAAGGTCACCATCGCGCCATACAGCATCGCTTCCTGGCCGGATGAGTAGAGCGCATAGAAGCTGTAGATTGCTCCAATCAGCGCCACGATATTGGCCGCACGCGCTTTGCGTGGATCCACCTTCGCCACCTTCTGAATAATCACCAGCGCCGCCATCGACAGAATATACGGAATGATATTCGTCACCACCGCCAGGTTGACCAGGACGTTGAACTGGCTGTTCAGCGACGGGCTAATGGTCATCAGCGACAAACCGCTCTGGAAGATGACAATCGCCAGCATCCCCTGCACCGGCGCGTCGGCTTTGCTCACGCGGGAGAAGATTTTTGGGAAGTAACCTTCATCAGCCGAGGATTTAAACACCTGTGCGATGGTGAACTGCCAGCCGAGCAGCGAGCCGCAGCAGGACATGACCATCAGACCCATGATCACTTTCCCGACCTCAGGCGTGAACATCTGCGCGAAGGCCAGCCCGAACGGCGCCGTAGACTTAGCCAGATCCATATTCGGTACGATGCCCGCAATCACGTTAGTCGAGACGATATAGATCACCGCCGCGCCCAGCGTGCCGCCGAGGACCGCAATCGGCACGTTCTTTTCCGGATTCTCTACCACTTCCGCGTTCGCGCAGGCGGATTCCAGACCCAGGAAGGCCCACAGCGTCATGGCGATGGATGACCCAACAGCGGTAAAGAACGGCACATGGTGCGGGTTCCAGGAGTTGGCGTAGAGCGTCGGGCTGAACCAGAACCAGCCGATGATGCACAGGCCGACAACCGGGATAATCACGCCCCAGACGGTGATGCTGGAGAGCTGCCCGGTGATACGCGCGCCGCCAAAGTTAGCCACGGTGCAGATCCACAGAACCCCGATGGTCGCCAGCCCAATTTGTACCGGGCTGAGCGTCGCGCCAAACAGCTCCGTACCGTAACCCACCGCGGAGATGGCAATCGCCACGTTGGCAATCAGCAGCGACACGCCGTAGGTATAGTTGGCCATAAAGTTGCCCGACTTGCCAAAGGCGTACTCGGCATAGCCACCCATGCCGCCTGACTTACGGCTGAACATCCCGCACTTGGCGAATGCCCACGCCAGCGCCATGGAGCCGACTGCCGTCACCAGCCAGGAGATGATAGAGATGGTACCCACCTCTGCCAGTTTGGTGGGCAGCATGATAATCCCGGAGCCCATCATGTTTACCATGGTGAGGATGGTCAGCTGCACCACGCCCATCTTATTGGACTTACTCATAATTTCTCTCCTTTCAGCAGCGCGGGCTGAGCGGCGGGTTGTTTGATGACGTTGCAGCGAACCTGTTTGCGACCCTCACACTCTTCGACGTACACACCCTGCAGCTCCGGCGCGAAGCCCGGCAGAAGGTTGATACCTTCTTCCAGCGCGGCAAAGTAGCGCAGCACGGAACCGCCCCAGACTTCCCCTGGGACAACGCACAGCACCCCTGGCGGATAAGGGAGCGCGCCTTCGGCGGCGATGCGGCCTTCCGCGTCGCGCAGGGAGACCAGTTCAACTTCACCGCGCAGATAGGCGTAGTTCGCGTCCTGCGGGTTCATCATCACGCGTGGGAAGTGAGACTTGCGGAACATCTCTTTCTGCAGCTGCTTCACGTTGTGGCGGGCGTACAGGTCATGCATTTCCTGGCAGATCTGGCGCAGGGTGTAATCCGCGTAACGTTCCGGATGCTGTTTGTAGAGTGAAGGCAGGACGTCTTTTAGCGGAACATCGCTCTCGAGCAGTTTTTCGAAGCGCACCAGCTGCGCCACCAGCTGCTGCAGTTTGCCCATATCTTCCGCAGGCGTGAGCAGGAACAGGATCGAGTTGAGATCGCATTTTTCCGGCACGATGCCGTTTTCGCGCAGGAAGTTGGCAAGGATAGTGGCGGGCACGCCGAAGTCCTCATACTCCCCGGTGCGGGCGTTGATGCCCGGCGTGGTCAGCAGGAGCTTGCACGGGTCGATAAAATACTGATGCTCAGCGTAGCCTTCAAAAGCGTGCCAGTTTTCACCCGGTACGAAGTGGAAGAAGCGCAGATCGGTCGCAATCTCCGCCGTGTCCCAGCTTTCCCACGGGCGGCCATCTACCGTTTCCGGCACGAAGGGGCGCAGATAGCGGCAGTTCTCCAGAATCAGCTTGCGCGCTTCGATACCGTTCACCACGCAGTCCATCCACATGTTGCGGCCGCTCTGGCCCTCATGCATACGGGCGTTAATGTCCAGCGCAGCGAACAGCGGATAAAACGGGCTGGTGGAGGCGTGCATCATAAAGGCATTATTCAGCCGCTTATGCGGGACATAGCGCGGTTGCCCTTTGATATGGCTGTCTTTCTTATGGATTTGCGAGGTCTGCGAGAAGCCGGCCTGCTGTTTATGCACGGACTGGGTGACCAGGATCCCCGGATCGTTTTCGTTCAGCTCCAGCAGCAGCGGAGAGCAGTCGGCCATCATCGGAATAAACTGCTCGTAACCCACCCAGGCCGAGTCAAACAGGATGTAATCACACAGGTGCCCAATCTTATCCACCACCTGACGGGCGTTATAGATGGTGCCATCGTAGGTACCGAGCTGGATCACCGCCAGACGGAACGGACGCGCATCGCGTGCACGGCCCGGCGCCACCTCTGTCACCAGCTCGCGCAGGTAGCTCTCTTCAAAGCAGTGGGCGTCAATGCCGCCAATAAAGCCGTACGGGTTGCGCGCGGTCTCCAGATAGACCGGCGTTGCGCCAGCCTGGAGGAGGGCACCGTGATGGTTAGATTTGTGGTTGTTACGGTCAAACAGTACCAGGTCGCCCGGGGTGAGCAGGGCGTTAAGCACCACTTTGTTGGATGACGAGGTGCCATTCAGCACGAAGTAGGTCTTATCGGCATTAAAGACTTTTGCCGCATGCTGCTGGGCGATGCATGGCGCGCCTTCGTGGATCAGCAGATCCCCCATCGCCACGTCGGCGTTGCACAGATCGGAGCGGAAAAGCGTCTCACCAAAGAAATCGACAAACTGATTACCGGCAGGATGGCGGCGGAAGAACTGGCCACCCTGATGCCCCGGGCAGTCAAACGCGCTGTTGCCCTGCTTAACATAGTCGACAAGCGCGCGGAAAAACGGCGGGCGCAGCTGGGTTTCATACTTCTGGGCTGCCGCTTCCAGCTGGCGTCCATAAAAGTCGTTGCTGGTGTCTGAATACTCAAATACGCCATGAATGCGCGATAAATAGTCTGCCGGGATGAACTCTTCTTTGTGCGTCGCGACAAATACAGGAATGCCAAAACCGGTGGCTTCTATTTCATCCAGGATACCGCTGGCAATATCCGTGACCGCCAGAACAATGGCGGCAACATCAATATAATCAGAAGCGCGGACATCCACCAGTTCACGCTGGGTAGTAAAGCAATCCGGACATGCACGGCTGGCTGCGATTTTTAAACTTTTCATCTTTCTCTCTTTATTTTAGGTAATAAGCGTCCCTCGATTTCTTGCAAGTAAGAAATCGATAATTTTCCGGAAAAAAAGCAAAGGGTGGCCGCTGATTAAAATCAGTGAATTGCTTTTTTGATGATTGAAATTCAGTCCGCCCGGTGCGGATGAGTCTGAATCAAGATGAATGAGCGCACGAGTTCACAGGCAATAGCCTGTAAAATAAGGTGTTTCAGGATGACCTGTAAGCGAGTGCGCCAGAAGTCGAAGGACTACCGGGCATTAAAGAGATGAAAGTCAAAGCAGTTTCGGTGGGCAAACATCATGATATGTGTTGTCCGCCTTATATGGGGCATTAAGCGATTGTTGTTTTCCATGTTTCATTTTCCTTTCAGTAATTGAAAGCATGGTCATTTTATCCAGGAAAAGGCGATTAACCGTGAGATAGATCACCGTTAACCGATCAAATCAGAAATAAATATTCGTTTCAAATGAATATGGCAGATCAAAATTCTGATTTGTTGATGATGCGTTAACGGGTTGTTCCGTTAATGTTTTAAATGAGCGGGAATAACCCGAAAAAATAACGCGCGGGTTATTTGTGAAATATTTTCTGAAGAATTTATTTTTTATTTAATAATAAAATGAATAGTTATTCAAAGCATAAACCGATAACCGATACCGGTTTCAGTTAATAAATGGCGAGGGCGAGCGGGGTCGACTTCGAGTTTCTGACGAAGATGTCCCATATATATGCGTAAATAATGACTATGTTCCACAGCGTTGGGTCCCCACACCTGACTTAACAGCTGGCGTTGGGTGAGTACCTTGCCGTGGTTGTTGAGCAGCACGGCGAGCAGGCGAAATTCTATTGGCGTGAGGTGAATTTCCTCATCGCCGCGGACAATGCGCCGCGCGGCCAGGTCAACCCGGATATCCCCAAACGTGTAGGTTGGGTCAGCAGGCGTGGTTGCGCTGTGGCGACGCAGCGCCACGCGAAGGCGAGCCTGCAGTTCGCCGATACCAAAAGGTTTAATCAGATAGTCATCCGCACCGGCATCCAGCGCCGCGATTTTATCCGTCTCTTCGGTACGGGCGGAGAGCACGAGGATCGGCATCTGGCTCCACTGACGCACTTCCCGGATAAAGTCGATGCCGTCACCGTCCGGTAGACCAAGATCGAGGATCACCAGGTCCGGCTTGCGGGTGGCGGCTTCAATTAAACCCCGCTGAAGCGTACCCGCATCATGAACGCGCAGACCGTCTCCTTCCAGCGCAGCGCGCAGAAAACGGCTAATGGCGATCTCATCTTCAACAATCAGAACGTTGATCACAAATCCTCTGGTAATTCATTAAGTTCTGGCGGGGTTTCCAGAGGAAGTGTAACACAAAACCGCGCGCCGCCTTCCGGACGATTCTCTGCGGAGATGGACCCACCGTGGACGTCAATGATCGCCTGACAAATGGCCAGCCCCAGCCCGACGCCCGGAATGGCCGACTCCTTATTGCCGCGCGCGAATTTTTCGAAAATAGCCAGCTCCTGCCCGGCAGGAATACCCGGCCCGGTATCCCAGACGTCAAGGCGAAGCGTGCCATCGTCCACCGTCGCGTCCACCCCAATTTGAGCACTGGCGCCCGCATATTTGCCGGCATTTTCCAGCAGGTTAATCAGCACCCGCTCAAACAGCGGACCATCGACATGAATTAACGTCAGGGGCTCGGGCATGTTCAGCGCGATATGTCGCCCACCCAGACCGGGTTCGAGCATTTTCAGGGCGCTGCCCACCACCTCTTCAAGCGTGAGCCACTCTTTTTTGAGGTTAAAACCGCCTGACTGGATACGCGCCATATCGAGCAGGTTATTCACCAGGCGCGTGGTATTCAGCACATGCTGGCGGATCTCGCTGGCCTGAAGGGCGTGTTTAGAGCCTTCCGCCGCCAGGTCCAGCGTCAGGATTTCTGACTGACCAAACAGGACGGTGAGCGGGGTCCGCAGATCGTGAGAGAGCGCCGCCAGCAGCGAGTTACGAATGCTTTCACGCTCGCTCGCCAGCCGGGCCTGCTCTTCGCTGGCGGTGAGGGCCAGCCGCTCCAGCGCGCTGGCAACCAGCAGCGTAAAGGTCTCCAGCAGTCGCTGCTGTTCGGGGATCATCAGCTGGCGCAGGTTGGAGGGCTCAACAATCACCAGCCCCTGATTTTTATCGGCACTGCGCAGCGGCAGAATTTGATAGGGCACGCCGGGCAGGGTGTCGGTCCCTGCGCCCGCAGGCAGCCCTTTATCAAAGCTCCAGCGCGCGATGGCTTCGTCCCAGGGCGTCATGCCTGAGGCGGACGTCAGCGGACGCAGCTTGCCATGTTCGTCCGGGAGTAAAATCAGGTTGCTGGCATGAAACGTCGAGCGAATAAACTGCTCGCTGGTCTGCACAATATCCAGCGGAGTGCGGCCCACCGCCAGCGATTTCGACATCTCATAGAGATGGCGCGTGCGCTGTTCGCGATAGCG
The DNA here is from genome assembly GCF_018383635.1 of Enterobacter sp. 120016. Taxonomy (NCBI): domain Bacteria; kingdom Pseudomonadati; phylum Pseudomonadota; class Gammaproteobacteria; order Enterobacterales; family Enterobacteriaceae; genus Enterobacter; species Enterobacter sp. 120016. Next base: position 36,344 of record NZ_JAHAWC010000024.1, read on the forward strand.
GGCGATACGCGCCTGATAGCGAACGCCCGCCGTCAGGTTCCCAATCACCAGCCCGACGGTGAGCATCACGCCAAAGGTGAGAATGTACTGCACGTCGGACACGGCAAGGGTTCCGCGCGGGGCAATAAAGAACAGATCGAAGCTGATGACGTTGATGACCGTCGCCAGCACGGACGGCCAGCGTCCGTAGAAGAGCGCCACCACCACCACACCGAGCAGGTAGATCATCACCAGGTTGGCGGCGTCGAAGGCGAACAGCCACTGGCTGGCAATCATGGTAATCAGGGCGCAGAGCACGACGGCGACAAGGCAGCCGCGGAGCTGAATGCGCCATTTATCGCTGAAGGTGCGGCTGTCCGGCGCGCGATTGGGTAAGGGCGTGGGTTTGTCGTCCAGCGCCACGATCACCAGATCCAGATCCGGCGCGCGGCGGGCCAGTTTGTCAGCAAACGATTCGCGGCTAAACCAGCGGCGATGCTGGCGACGGCCAATCACGATTTTCCCCAGATTGTGCTCACGGGCGTAGCGCAGAATGGCTTTATCTTCCTGAGGATCGGATAGGGTGGAGGTTTCGGCACCCAGCTCCTGCGCCAGGCGAAGCGAGCTCAGGATAGCGCGACGCTGGTTTTCGGGCAGAGCGTGCAGCTGCGGCGTTTCGACATATACCGCATGCCAGACGCTGCCAAATTTGGCCGCCAGGCGAGCGGCGGTGCGGACAAGCTTTTCATTGCCGCTGCCGTGGCCGACGCACAGCAGGATGGCATCCCGCGTATGCCAGACGCGTTCCTGGCCCTGCAGGTCACGCCAGGCGCGCATCTGATCGTCGACGCGATCGGCAGTACGACGCAGGGCCAGCTCGCGCAGGGCAATCAGGTTACCTTTTCGGAAGAAATGTTCGATGGCGCGCTCGGCCTGGCCGGCAATATAAACCTTGCCTTCGTGCAGGCGCTGGCGCAAATCGTCAGGGGGCAGGTCAACCAGCACCACTTCATCGGCGGAATCAAAGAAGGGATCGGGCACCGTCTCGCGCACCTGAATGCCGGTGACGCCGCTCACCACGTCGTTCAGGCTTTCAAGATGCTGAACGTTAACCGTCGTGAAAACGTCGATGCCGGCTTCAAGCAGCTCTTCAACATCCTGCCAGCGCTTTGGGTGGCGTGAGCCTGGCGCATTGCTGTGCGCCAGCTCGTCCATCAGGATAAGGGCGGGACGGCGGGCGAGGGCGGCATCAAGATCGAATTCGGTAACTAACCGACCGCGGTGGCTGATGCGGCGGGGCGGCTGGGTAGCCAGACCCTTCAGCAGCGATGCCGTCTCTTTACGTCCGTGGGTTTCAACCACGCCAATCAAAATATCGAGCCCCTGCGCCCGAAGCCGCTGGGCTTCCGTCAGCATGGCGAAGGTTTTCCCGACGCCTGCGCAGGCGCCAAAGAAAATTTTCAGTTTGCCGCGATGGGCTTCAGCCGTCTGTTCAAGCAGCCTGTCCGGATCCGGGCGCATGGGCTCGTCGGTCATTTAGTTTTTCCTTAGCGCGTCCAGCGCCAGATTCAGCTCAACAATATTCACCACGGGCATGCCGATAAAGCTGACCAGCGGCTTTTGCGTGTGCTCTGCAACCAGCTGGCTAATCTGTTCGACGGTCAGCTGACGGGCCGCGGCGACGCGCGGGATTTGCCATGCCGCTGCTGCCGGCGTCAGGCTGTAGTCCAGCCCGCTGGCAGAGGCGGTGACCAGCTCTACGGGAACGTCACGGCTGGCCTGCGGATTGGCGGCGCGCAGGGCTGCCACGCGCTCAGCAACGGCTTTGTCTAGCTCAGGGTTGCTGCCCGCCAGGTTGCTGCCGCCGGATGCCATCGGATTATACGGGCTTTCGGCCGTGGCGGAAGGGCGTCCCTGGAAGTAACGGGCATCCGTAAAGTTCTGACCAATCAGGCGAGAACCGCGGTTTTCACCGCTTTGCATAATCAGCGAGCCGTTGGCCCGATCCTTAAACCACCACTGGCCCAGCGCGGTGGTCACCAGCGGATACAGTCCGCCGGTAATAAGAGACAGCAGAATAAACAGAAGTATAGCGGGGCGTAACATCGTCATTTGAATCACCTTTTAAACCAGGCCGAACAGCGTCAACAGCAGGTCGATAACCTTGATACCGATGAAGGGCACCACCAGCCCGCCCAGGCCGTAAATCCACAGGTTGCGGCGCAGCATGGCGGCGGCCGTGAGCGGCTTATAGCTCACGCCTTTCAGCGCCAGCGGGATCAGGAAGACAATAATCAGGGCGTTAAAGATCACCGCACTCAGAATAGCCGAGGACGGGGAGTGCAGGTGCATCACGTTCAGGGCGTTTAATTGCGGATAGGTCGCAGCAAACGCGGCCGGAATGATGGCGAAATATTTCGCCACGTCGTTGGCGATACTGAACGTGGTCAACGACCCGCGCGTCATCAGCATCTGCTTACCAATGTGCACCACTTCAATCAGCTTGGTCGGGTTAGAGTCGAGGTCGACCATGTTGCCCGCCTCTTTTGCCGCCTGGGTACCGGAGTTCATTGCCACCGCCACGTCGGCCTGCGCCAGGGCAGGGGCATCGTTGGTACCGTCACCCGTCATCGCCACCAGGCGGCCTTCCGCCTGATACTGACGAATCAGCGCCAGTTTCGCTTCCGGTGTGGCTTCAGAAAGAAAATCATCCACGCCAGCTTCGGCGGCAATCGCCGCGGCGGTAAGACGGTTATCCCCGGTGATCATCACCGTTTTGATCCCCATTTTACGCAGCTGGGCAAAGCGCTCCTTGATGCCGCCTTTGACGATATCCTTCAGGGCAATCACCCCGAGCACGCGCGCGCCCTCGGCTACGACCAGCGGCGTCGCCCCCTGACGGGCCACGCTTTCGACCAGGCTGTCCACTTCCGGTGGGAAGTGGCCGTTGTTAGCCTCAATGTGGCGACGGATGGCGTCAACAGAGCCTTTACGGATCATGCGATCCTGAATGTTAATGCCGCTCATGCGGGTTTGCGCCGTGAAGGGCACGAAAGTGGCGTGCAGGCTCTGAACGTCGCGCTGGCGCAGGTTAAAGCGCTGCTTGGCGAGGATCACGATACTGCGGCCTTCCGGGGTTTCATCGGCAAGCGAAGAGAGCTGCGCGGCATCTGCCAGCGTTTTTTCATCCACGCCCGGCGCGGGTAAGAAATCTGACGCCTGGCGGTTACCGAGGGTAATAGTCCCGGTTTTATCCAGCAGTAAGACATCCACGTCACCGGCGGCTTCCACCGCACGTCCGCTGGTGGCGATGACGTTGGCACCGAGCATACGGCTCATGCCGGCCACGCCGATGGCAGACAGCAGTCCACCAATGGTGGTTGGGATCAGGCAGACCAGCAGCGCCACCAGCACCGTGATGGTGACCGCGGTGCCGCCGTAGGCGGAGAACGGCCACAGCGTCGCGGTCGCCAGCAGGAAGACGATGGTCAGGGCCACCAGCAGGATGGTCAGGGCAATCTCGTTCGGCGTTTTACGACGCTGCGCGCCTTCCACCATGGCGATCATCCGATCGAGGAACGTTTCCCCTGGGTTAACGCTACACTGGATCACCAGCCAGTCGGAGAGAATGCGCGTCCCGCCCGTCACGGAGGCGAAATCGCCGCCGGATTCACGGATAACCGGCGCGGATTCCCCGGTAATGGCGCTTTCATCCACCGATGCGCCCCCTTCGATAACTTCTCCATCGCAAGGGATAATGTCACCGGCCTCTACCAGCACCACATCGCCTTTACGCAGTTCATCCGCCGGAACGTGGTCCATCTGCGCGCCGTATTTCGGCTCACGTAGCTTGCGCGCGAAGGCGGTTTTTTTCACCCCTTTCAGGCTGTTGGCCTGGGCTTTACTCCGGCCTTCCGCCAGCGCTTCCGCAAAGTTGGCGAACAGCACGGTAAACCACAGCCACAGGCTGATGGCGCCGGTAAACATCGCATTCCCCGGCATGTGGCCCGTTCCCATGGCAATCGCCAGGGCGGTGGTCAGAACGCTTCCCGCCCAGACAATAAACATCACCGGGTTGTGCCACTGCACGCGCGGGCTCAGCTTTTTCACCGCATCCATGAGCGCCTGGCGAACTAATGACGGTTCGAACAGGGCCAGTTGTTTACGACTCATGACAATTTCTCCGCAAAATCAGCGTAAAGAGAGGTATTCCGCGACCGGGCCTAACGCGAGGGCGGGGATAAAGGTCAGGGCGCCGACCAGTAACACGGTGCCCGTCAGCAGGCCGATAAACAGCGCGCCGTGGGTCGGTAATGTCCCGGTGGTGGTCGGTTGAATTTTTTTATTCACCAGCGATCCTGCAATCGCCATAACCGGCACAATGATCCCGAAGCGACCCACAAACATGCAGAACGCCAGCAGGCAGTTCCAGAACGGTGAGTTGGCGCTTAAGCCTGCAAAGGCGCTGCCGTTGTTGTTGGCGGCAGAGGAGACGGCATACAGCACTTCACTAAAACCGTGAATGCCGGGGTTAAAGATGCCGCTGCGTCCGGCCTCGGTCATCAGGGCCAGCGCGGTGCCGAGCAGCACAAGCGCCGGGGTGACCAGAATCGCCAGCGCGGTTAATTTCATCTCGCGCACGTCGATTTTTTTACCGAGGTATTCCGGGGTGCGGCCAATCATCAAACCGGCAATAAATACCGCCAGCAGTACGAACAGCAGCATGCCGTACAGACCCGAGCCCACGCCGCCAAACACCACTTCGCCAATCTGCATCAGCCACATCGGGATCATGCCACCCAGCGCCGTAAAGGAATCGTGCATGGCGTTGACCGCCCCGCACGAGGCTGCCGTGGTGACCACCGCATAGAGGCTGCTGGCGAGAATGCCAAAGCGGCTCTCTTTACCTTCCATGTTGATTGCGCTATCGGCACCCAGCGAGAGGAAGTGCGGATTACCCTGCCACTCGGCCCACATCACCAGCGCAGCGCAGACCACGAAGATAAGCGACATCGTCCAGAGCAGGGTGCGGCCCTGACGGCGATCGTTGACCACGTCGCCAAAGGCAAAGCAGAGCGCGGCGGGGATCAGGAAAATCGCCAGCATCTGCACAAAATTGGTCAGTGCGGTAGGGTTTTCAAACGGGTGCGACGAGTTGGCGTTGAAGAAGCCACCCCCGTTCGTCCCGAGCATTTTGATGGCTTCCTGTGACGCTACTGGCCCCATCGGCAGGAGCTGTTTTGCGCCTTCCAGCGAGGTATAAGGCGCGTAAGGCATCAGGTTTTGCAGGGTGCCCTGCTGAATAAAGAACAGCGCGATCAGCAGCGCAATCGGCAGCAGGATCCACAGCGTAATGCGCGTCAGATCTACCCACGCGTTACCCAGCGTGCTCACTTTCTGGCGCGCAAACGCACGCGTCAGCGCGAAGATCACCGCTATACCGCTCGCGGCAGAGAGGAAGTTCTGCACGGTTAACCCAACCATCTGGCTGAAGTAGCTGAGCGTGGTTTCGCCGGAATAGGACTGCCAGTTAGTGTTGGAGACAAAACTGACCGCCGTGTTCAGCGCAAGATGCCAGGACAGGCCCGGTAACTGTTGCGGATTCAGCGGCAGGATGCCCTGCAGCATCAGCATGGCAAAAAGCGCAACGAGCCCAACGATATTCAGCAGCAGAATGGCGATCAGATATTCACGCCAGTTCATCTCCCGATCGTCTATTCCCAGTACGCGCCAGATCCCTTTTTCAACGCTTCCCGTGCCGGGCAGGGGAACGTTGTTGATCAATCGTGCCAGTCCTGTTCCCAGTGGTCTTGCCAGAACGAACAGTACCACTAAGAAGCTGGCAATAAGCAGAAACGCCTGAGCAGCCATCAGAAGGCCTCCGCATTAATCAGGGCATAGACCAGATAACCCAATAACAGGAACACCAGCACGATGCCGGCAATAAGACCTGCACTCACAATCCACCTCCGGGTGACTTTCGTTGTTGTACTAACGGTAGGATTTCCGGCGCAAAGATTTCGCAAAAATGGGGAGGGCGGGTGTAAAAAAAGTATAAAAATGGCAAAGCCCACAATTTAACTATTGATAAGTAAATCGTTAACTTTTTTGTAACTTAATTACGGCGTGAATGTAAATATTCACTAAATGGATAAAAATAAGTGGTCGGATGAGTAGTAAAGTTACAAACAAAGCGATATTATTTTAGCCAGGTCACAGATTTTGAATTTTCCGGATGACGTTTCCGGCCAACTATAGGGGAGAAAATATGGATCTTTATAAAGAGTATCCGGCTCATATCGTGTTCATGCGTCGCACTTTCGCCGTAGTGGCTGGTGTGCTGGCGTTGCCGGTGATGCTGTTCTGGAAAGATCGTGCACGTTTTTACAGCTATCTGCACCGCGTCTGGGCGAAAACCAGCGAGAAGCCGGTGTGGATGGACCAGGCCGAGAAAGCGACCTGCGATTTCTACTGATACGAAGACTACACATAGCAATAAAAAAACCGCCACATTGCTGTTGGCGGTTTTTTTGTCCCTCAGGATTCGCGGTCCGTTGGGTGGTCTTCAAGCCCTCGTCAGAGGCTTACAAGAATATCTCGGGTCCTTAAGTAATCAAACGGCAAATCCCTAAATAGATTCTTAAAAATCATTTCAGTGGATTACCTTTTATGCGAGGGCCAACTACTATGCAGCGTCCCTTTCCGCCATCTCGCACATGGGCACCGGTCCCGGGAAAGGCGTCACCACAACCGTAAGTCAGGCTCTCGTCAGGGCTTGTGTCCACCGACTTATCACCGGTGGTGAACGGTGGAGCGGTTAGCTGCAGGGACCGCATAATGAAACGCTATTTTTGCATCGCGTTCATTGTCGCCAGCGTGCTCGTTGTAAAGAGCGATGAACCGAATGTGTTTGTCGCTTTAACCACGATAGCGCAGGACAAGTAGCGTTAAGGCCGCCTCGGGCGGCCTTTTTTATTTCATCCCGTCTACACTTCATGGCAAAGTAGTTCAATGCATGCTTTTTCCTTTTACGGCATGCCCTTATGGACATAATGGACAATAGCCTGGAGTTTTATGCCCACCCATCTGGTTTGGTTTCGCGCGGATCTGCGCGTACATGACAACATCGCACTCGCGGCGGCCTGTCGCGACAAAGACGCTAACGTACTGGCTCTGTTTATGGCCACGCCCGAGCAGTGGCGGCAGCACGATATGGCTCCCCGCCAGGCGGCCTTGCTGCGTGCGTATCTGAACGATCTGCAGCACTCGCTTGCCGGAAAAGGCATACCGCTTCTCTATAAAGAGGTGAGTGATTTTGCCGCACAGCTGCAGACGGTGCAGGAGATCTGTAAGCAGCACAACGTCACGCATCTTTTTTACAACTATCAGTACGAATTCAACGAGCAGCAGCGCGATCGTCAGCTGGAGAAGATGCTGGAAGGGGTGGTCTGCGAAGGTTTTGATGACAGCGTGATGCTGGCACCGGGCAGCGTGATGACCGGCAGCCACGAGATGTATAAAGTTTTTACGCCGTTCAAAAATGCCTTTATCAAACGTCTCAAAGAGGCGCTGCCGGAGTGCGTTGCCGCGCCTGCCGTGAGAGGTGAAGCCATAAAGGACCTGTCTGAACTGACGTTTGATTACCCTCAGCAGCCGTTTGATGAAACGCTGTTCCCCGCCGACGAGAAAGCGGCTATTGCCCAACTGCGCCAGTTCTGCAAACAGGACGCGGCCTGTTACGACGCGCGTCGGGATTTTCCCGCCATCGAGGGCACCAGCCGCCTGTCGGCCTGTCTGGCGCTGGGCGCGATCTCTCCTCGCCAGTGTTTACATCGCCTGCTGGCGGAGCAGCCGCAGGCGCTGGAGGGGGGCGCAGGGTCCGTCTGGTTGAATGAACTGATCTGGCGCGAGTTCTACCGCCATCTGATGACGTATCACCCTGATTTATGTAAACATCGCCCCTTCATCAACTGGACGGAGAAGGTGGAGTGGCAAACGAACGATCGGCTGCTGAAAGCCTGGCAAACAGGGCAGACGGGTTATCCGATAGTCGATGCCGCCATGCGTCAGCTTAACGAGACGGGGTGGATGCACAACCGCTTGCGGATGATTACCGCCAGCTTTCTGGTGAAGGATCTGCTTATCGACTGGCGTATCGGAGAGCGCTATTTTATCTCTCAGCTGATCGATGGCGATCTCGCGGCGAATAACGGCGGCTGGCAGTGGGCGGCCTCCACCGGCACCGATGCGGCGCCCTATTTCCGGATTTTTAATCCGACCACTCAGGGACAAAAATTTGATGCGGACGGCGAGTTTATCCGCCGCTGGGTGCCTGAGCTTAACGGTATACCTGCTAAAGCGATCCACGAACCGTGGGCATGGGCGGATAAACAGCGTGTAAAGCTGGATTACCCTCGTCCGGTTGTCGACCATAAACAGGCGCGTGTCGCCACGCTGGCGGCGTACGAAGCTGCTCGCAAAGCATAAGAGAGTGATGATGAAAAACAGCGAACTGGAAAGCCTGATTAACGAAAAACTGAACAGCACGTCCTTCAGCGATTACGGCCCGAACGGGCTCCAGGTTGAGGGGCGCGAGACGGTGCAAAAAATTATTACCGGCGTGACGGCAAGCCAGGCGCTGCTGGACGAGGCTGTTCGTCAGGACGCTGACGCGGTGATTGTCCATCACGGTTACTTCTGGAAAAACGAATCGCCGATTATTCGCGGGATGAAGCGCAACCGCCTGAAAACGCTGCTGGCAAATGACATCAACCTGTACGGTTATCACCTGCCGCTGGATGCGCACCCGGAGCTCGGCAACAACGTCCAGCTGGCGCAGCTCCTGGGGATTACCGTGATGGGCGAAATTGAGCCGCTGGTGCCGTGGGGCGAACTGGCGATGCCGGTTCCAGGACTGGAGCTGGCATCCTGGATTGAAGCGCGCCTGGGGCGTCGCCCGCTGTGGAGCGGCGATACCGGTCCGGATACGGTGAAGCGTGTTGCCTGGTGTACCGGGGGCGGTCAGGGCTTTATCGACAGCGCCGCGCGTTTTGGCGTCGATGCTTTTATCACCGGCGAAGTTTCCGAGCAGACCATCCATTCGGCGCGTGAACAGGGACTGCATTTTTACGCGGCAGGCCATCATGCCACCGAGCGCGGCGGCATTCGCGCCCTCAGCGAGTGGCTGACGGAAAATACCGATCTGGATGTGACCTTTATTGATATCCCTAACCCTGCCTGATGAGAGGTGCCTGAGTGCAGCGAGCGCGTTGTTATCTTCTGGGAGAAACGGCAGTGGTTCTGGAGCTCGAGCCGCCGGTGACCCTTGCCACGCAAAAGCGAATCTGGCGGCTAACGCAGCGTCTGGTCGAACTACCGGAGGTGGTTGAAGCCATTCCGGGGATGAATAACATTACCGTGGTGCTGCGTAGCCCGCATACGCTGGCGCTGGATGCCATCGAACGTTTGCAGCGCTGGTGGGAAGAGAGTGAGGCGCTGGAGCCGGAATCGCGTGCCATCGAGATCCCGGTCGTTTATGGCGGTACGGGTGGGCCGGATCTTAGCGTGGTGGCAGACCACTGCGGATTAACTGAAAAGCAGGTTGTTGAGCTGCACAGCTCGGTGGACTACGTGGTCTGGTTCCTGGGGTTTCAGCCCGGATTTCCGTATCTGGGGGGATTATCCCCTCAGCTGCATACGCCACGCCGTGCCGAACCGCGCCTGAGCGTACCGGCGGGGACGGTGGCTATCGGCGGCGAGCAGACCGGCGTTTATCCGCTGACATCGCCTGGCGGCTGGCAGCTTATTGGGCATACCGCCACACCGCTATTTGACCCGGGGCTGGAGATGCCAATACTCCTGCGTCCCGGCGATACCCTTCGCTTTATCCCGCAGAAGGAGGGGGTATGTTAACGCTTATTCGCGCCGGGCTTTATACCTCCGTACAGGATGCGGGCCGCTTTGGCATGCGCCAGTCTGGCGTGAGCTATTGTGGCGCGCTGGACAGGCCTGCGCTGGAGATTGCTAACGTGCTGGTGGGCAACCCCGGCAATACGGCCGCACTCGAAATTACGCTCGGCCAGTGCGTCATTGAGTTTAGTCAGGAGACCTGGTTTGCCTTAACCGGCGCAGGGTGTGACGCGACGCTGGACGGCAAAGCGGTGTGGACCGGCTGGCGGCTGCGGGCGAAAGCCGGACAGCGTCTGACCTTAAAGCGTCCTTTGCACGGGGTACGTAGCTATCTCGCGGTGGCGGGGGGCATCGACGTGCCGGAAGTGCTGGGCTCGTCCAGTACCGATCAGAAAGCCGGGATCGGCGGGCACGAAGGACGCCTGCTGCGCGACGGCGATCGGCTGGCAATCAAGCCCTCCGCGCGCCATTTCTCCACCACGCAGGGCGTAAAACAGCTGCTGTGGGGAAACCAGATCCGCGCCTTACCGGGGCCGGAATATCATGAGTTTGACGAGGCGTCTAAAGAGTCCTTCTGGCGCTCACCGTGGAAGCTCAGCCCGCAGAGTAACCGTATGGGCTACCGTCTGCAGGGGCAGCCGCTGACCCGCACGACGGACCGGGAGCTGCTCTCCCACGGGTTATTGCCGGGGGTCATTCAGGTGCCGGGCAACGGTCAGCCCATCGTGTTAATGAACGACGCGCAAACTACCGGCGGTTACCCGCGCATTGCCTGCATCATTGAAGCCGATCGCTACCATCTGGCGCAAATTCCCCTCGGCCAGCCGATTCACTTCGTGCAGTGTTCGCTGGAGGAGGCGCTGAAGGCGCGGCAGGATCAGCAGCGTTATCTGGAGCAGCTGGCGTGGAGGCTTGATGGTAAAGATTGATTTGAATGCCGATCTGGGGGAGGGCAGCAGCGCCGATGCGGCGCTGATGACGCTGGTCACCTCGGTCAATATTGCCTGTGGCTTTCACGCGGGCGATGCGCAAACCATGCTGGAGAGCGTGCGTAATGCCATCAAAAACGGCGTCGCGATAGGCGTTCATCCGAGCTTCCCCGATCGGGAAAACTTTGGCCGCACGGCGATGGATCTGCCGCCTGAGACGGTCTACGCTCAGGTGCTCTACCAGATCGGCGCGCTGGAGGCGATGGTGCGCGCCGAGAACGGTGTGATGCGCCACGTGAAGCCGCACGGCATGCTCTATAACCAGGCGGCGAAAGATCCGGCGCTGGCGGAGGCAATTGCCCGCGCGGTGCGGGACTGTAATCCGCAGCTGATTCTGGTAGGCCTTGCGGGCAGCGAGCTAATTCGTGCCGGAGAGCGGCTGGGCCTGACCACCCGTCAGGAAGTGTTTGCCGATCGGGGATACCTGCCGGACGGCAGCCTGGTTCCACGTACGCAGGCCGGGGCGCTGATTACCGACGAAGCTAAAGCGCTGGCGCAGACGCTGGAGATGGTGCGCGCCGGGCGGGTGACCGCCGTGGACGGAACACCGGCAAACGTGCAGGCCGATACGGTGTGTTTACACGGCGACGGCGAGCATGCGCTCCAGTTCGCGCGCCGCTTGCGGGCGGCGTTCTCTGAAGAGGGCATTCTGGTCAGCGCAGAATAATCATGAAAGGACAATAACATGCCTGAAGGTCCGGAAATCCGCCGCGCGGCGGATAGCCTGGAGGCGGCGATAAAGGGCAAACCGTTGACGGATGTCTGGTTTGCTTTTCCTCAGCTAAAACCGTTTGAATCACAGCTGGTGGGGCAGACGGTGACTAGTATTGAAACGCGCGGGAAAGCCTTGCTTACGCACTTTTCCCATAACCTGACGTTATATAGCCATAACCAGCTTTACGGCGTCTGGCGGGTTGTGGAGGCGGACGAGCAGCCGCAAACCACCCGCGTGCTGCGCGTCAGGCTGCAAACGGCGGATAAGGCGATCCTGCTCTATAGCGCGTCGGATATCGAAATGTTAACGCCGGAGCAGCTGCTGACGCACCCGTTTCTGCAGCGGGTCGGGCCGGACGTGCTGGACATGCGCCTGACGGCGAGCGACGTAAAGGCCCGGCTGTTATCACCTAAATTCCGTAACCGACAGTTTTCCGGTCTGTTCCTCGACCAGGCCTTTCTGGCCGGGCTGGGTAACTACCTGCGGGTAGAGATCCTCTGGGAAGTCGGGATGGCGGCGCAGCATAAAGCGTCTCAGCTGAATGATGAACAGCTGGAGGCGCTATCCCACGCGCTGCTGGATATTCCGCGGCTGTCGTACAACACGCGCGGCGTGGTGGATGAGAACAAGCATCACGGGGCGCTGTTCCGGTTCAAGGTGTTTCATCGGGCGGGGAAAAAGTGCGAGCGATGCGGCGGGATTATCGACAGGATTATGCTCTCTTCCAGACCTTTTTACTGGTGCCCGCACTGCCAGAAATAAAAGTAAAACGGTAACCCAAGGGTTACCGTTTTTAAGGTTTTCCCCCTCTCCCTGTGGGTGTACGGTCCGGGGACATAGTGAACACTTGTTCGGGGACATGGTAGACACTTACAACTAAGGCATAAGAACCCGTTTATG
>NZ_JAHAWC010000025.1:0-44381 GCF_018383635.1 Enterobacter sp. 120016
AGGTGCATCATGCTGATACTGCAGGGATAAATCAGCCGCTGCGCTTTCAGGGGCAGTATCATGACGGGGAAAGTGGGTTATACTACAACAGGCACGGTATTACGATCCGGGCGTGGGGCGGTACCTGAGTCCGGACCCGGTGGGGCTGGATGGTGGGCTGAATCTGTATGCGTACGTGCCGGACCCGCTGGGTTGGATCGATCCGTTAGGGCTTACTGGATGTAGTGCTCTATTTAAGTCGAGAAATGAAGCGTTCAGGGCTGCGAAAAGGGATACCGGTATTCCAATGAGCCAGCAACCGATAACCATAAAAAAAGCTCCACTAACTGATAGAGACGGACATGCAATAAAAGACAGCGATTTTAATATACTAGAATCAAGAGAATATCATTATACACGACCAGACGGTTCCAGAGTCGTTATTCAGGAACATTCAGCCGGGCACACGTACGGTCCTGTAGGTACTCAGGGAAATCAAGGGCCGCATTTTAACTTAAGACCATTAAACTCTGAAACCGGGAACGGTTCGAAAAATGGTTCTGTCAGTGGTTCATATGACCATTATAACTTTCCCAGAGGATTATAATTATGTGGTTTGATTTTGCTCATGGAAAAGAAAAAATTAAATACATGTTTAATAATGAATTATCCCTTGATAATTCTGAACTTGAGAGCTTTCTATTTTATGACATCTCAAAAATAAATATATGTTTTAATACGAAATCCATACCAAAAAAAACACCAGACAAATGGAGAGACATAGAGTTTAATGGGTTGTCTATAACGTTAACACTTGTCGGGGTAAATAAGTTGAATTTACGAGGTGAGCGAGTAGGTTTTATATGCTCACCAGTCATTAAAAGAATAGGTAATGAAATAATGATTTCTATTGATAACGGAGAAAAATATCATTTATCCTGTACCGCGGAAATAATTGTTATTGATTCAATCGAACCATATTTAGACCAACGCTGGAAATGATATAAATACTTTAATTACGGGAAGAATTTAAACTTCCCGTCTTTTGTTATTCAACTCTCGTTCAGTACACTAACCACCCTCCCACTAAAGCAGCTGTTTATCCTTACACAGCTGCTCGCGTAATTCCTGCACCTCGTTACACTTTGTCCGATCACAAACTCATTGTAGCCAATATAAAAAAGCAATCCAGTTAGCAATAAAAAGAAAAAATCTAAAAACGCCTAAATAAATTAAAATTTACTGTTAATTTCAGCATCCCATTTACAACAGCATGTAACGGTCGAGCAACATATATCAGGCACAATTCTGAATTTACATGCAATCTCTTTTTTGACGTTATTCCCCCAATATCATTGGCGTATACAGGATTAATCTCCACAGTCTTCGGTAGCTATCCCGCTATCAGGTACCCGTTGACCGCGGGCCTTGGTGGGAGTCCTTCACGCACGATGCCGCCGGCAACCTGACCGGCTACCGCTGCCGGGTACGGGGTCAGGAGACCGCGCATTATCGTTATCAGTACGATGCCCTGGGGCGCCGTATTCTGAAGGAGGATGTACTTGCCCGCACTGCCCGCCGCTTTTTCTGGCAGGGAGAGCGCCTGCTCGGCGAGTGTGATGCCGGACGCTTCTGGCCCGGCAGGCTGCCGGATAATCCGCAACTGCAGGAGGCACTCCGCGATGCGTCCTGCCGGGTGTGGCTGTATGAGGATGAACATGACTTCCGCCCGCTGCTCATGCTCTGCGGACGGGAGGCGAACGCCGGGGTGTATCACTACGTCTGCGACCACCTCGGCACGCCGCTTGAGCTGCGCGATGTCCGGGGCGGCGTCGTGTGGTCAGCCATGCTGCGCAGCTACGGTCAGGTGCATCATGCTGATACTGCAGGGATAAATCAGCCGCTGCGCTTTCAGGGGCAGTATCATGACGCGGAAAGTGGGTTATACTACAACAGGCACCGGTATTACGATCCGGGCGTGGGGCGGTACCTGAGTCCGGACCCGGTGGGGCTGGCGGGGGGAACTAACCCGTATGCGTATGTGCCGAATCCACTGAAATACACCGATCCGCTTGGGTTGTGTAAAACAAATATAAATAATTCTTACCCCGGGCCTAAACTGCCTGATAATATAGCAGAGACGTTTGAGGGTGGAATATATAAAAATAGAAAACTTACACAAGATGATTTTCTTTATAAATATCATGGCGTAGATAATAGAACAGGCAGAAAATACTCCTAGCTGTCTAATGAAAATTTCTCATCTGAAAATGCCTTGAGACAAGGTCTTGCCATTCGACATGACTGGGGGATAAATATTACAGATGTATCTAAATTCAAGGTTCCTCAAGGTACATGGCTAAGTGAAGGACCCGCAGCGGCTCAAGGTCCAGGTTATCCTGGTGGAGGGTATCAGGCTGTTATATTAAATGTGCCTAAAGTTTGGGTAACAAACACAACAAGGGTACTTTGGAAATGAAAATAGAAAACTTATTAAATGCTATAAATGAACTGATAGTTGAATTAAATAATAGTAGCAAGAAAGCATCGGCTGATTTTTTCATGTTGAAATATGAGGCTATAAAAAAACAAAATGATGCACTGGAATCTATTAAAGAATTATCTATGTGTCGAGCAATGGCTCAGTATGCAAATTTCTCTCTGGCTGAAGAAAGTAAACTTGATACAGTCGTGGAGTGCGCCATAGATATTTTAAAAAAACATAAGCCTTAATGTTCAAAACAAAAGCTGGGAAAGAAATTAAATCTTCCCGGCTTTTTATTATTTAACCACCGTTGAGTACACTAAACACCCCGTCCTTAATTCCATTAACCAATTGTTTAGCCTGATAAAACTGCTCGCGCAGCACCTGCAACTAGCCACCGTCCACCATCAACCGTCAACCGTCAACCGTCAACCGTCAACCGTCAACATAATACCCACTCCGAAATCTTCACACTCACGCCCGTTCAGATCTCAAATCCCGCGTCCGGCAGCGAGTTGTCCATAAGGGACATACTGGGCATGCTTGAGCATTCAGTTGGAATTTTGGAAAAAATCACATCTGAAACAATATCCATTAACATTCAAAAATAATTTTATTCATGTCCTCTCAGTAAATTAAAATAATCTGTAACAGGTTGCCTGATATATATCAGGCACAATTCTGAATTTGCGTGCTCTTCTTTTTCTGATCGCGCCCACCTAATAATATCAACATATGCAGGGATCATTTCCACAGCCTGCGGTAGCTATCACCAGGTTCTCAGTTCGTTCTGATTTTCCACTACCGTTGTCTTATTACTTGCGGGGTGACGGCAAAAAATTCAGTGTCGGGCGGCTGATTAGCGCTGGCGTTGGTGGATAGCCAGTGTCATGGAACTATGACTGGCGTCCCCGGAATCTGCTGTCGCGCATCACCGACACCGCCACCGGGGAATGGCACTTCAGCCATGACGAACGGGAGCGTCTGACCGCCATTGCTTTCACGCCGCGCCGGGTGTGGCTGTATGAGGATGAACATAAGTCGAGAAATGAAGTATTCAGGGCTGCGAAAATTGATGAAATATATCAGGCACAATTGAGAGTTTATGGGCAACAGCATCTTTACGATCCTTAACCGATATCTAAATTAATCATTAAGCAATTTCCTCTCAGGAAATCACCATTGTCCAAATGGCAACTCGCCTAATCCCTTTTCACCCCCTATCCTGCATGCCTGCATCTATGGGGGGTTTATGGCGCGTTTTCTGTTTTGTAGTTTCGCATTAGTTCTGCTTTATCCGTCTGGTATTGATATGTATCTGGTGGGATTGCCCCATATCGCCCGCGATCTGGGTGCCAGCGAAGCGCAGCTGCACATCGCGTTTTCGGCCTACCTTGCGGGGATGGCGTCGTCGATGGTGTTTGCCGGGAAGATCGCGGATAAGGCAGGCCGTCAGCCTGTCGCCATAACGGGTGCCATCATTTTTGCCCTGGCCTCTCTTCTCTGCTCACAGGCGCAGAACAGCACCGTGTTCCTGTCAGGCCGCTTCATTCAGGGCATTGGAGCCGGTGGCTGTTACGTCGTCGCTTTTGCCATTTTGCGAGACACCCTAAGCGCCCAGCGTCGCGCTAAGGTGCTGTCGATGCTGAACGGTATTACCTGCATCATCCCGGTGCTGGCCCCGGTCGTGGGTTATCTGATCATGCTGAAATTCCCGTGGCAGAGCCTGTTCTGGACCATGGCGGCAATGGGCGCGCTGGTGTTTATCCTGTCCATCACTGTGCTGAAAGAGACCCACCCGGGCTCGCAGAATACCGGTCATACTCCAACGATTCACCCCGCCGAGAAGCTGCTTAACCGCTTTTTCCTCAGTCGTCTGGCCGTGACCACCTTAAGCGTGGCGGTGATCCTGACCTATGTAAACGTTTCCCCGGTTTTACTGATGGAAACCATGGGCTTCGATCGCGGCGAGTATTCAACGGTGATGGCATTAACCGCCATGGTCAGTATGGCGGTCTCGTTCTCTACCCCGTTTGCACTAAATGTTTTCAGCCAGCGCACATTGATGCTGACCTCACAGGTTTTATTCCTCACGGCGGGCGTGCTCCTGGCGACCGCCAGCTCACATGCGGTAATGCTGGTGGGTATTACCCTCATTTGTGCCGGGTTCTCGGTTGGCTTTGGCGTGGCGATGAGCCAGGCGCTTGGCCCCTTCTCGCTGCGGGCAGGCGTGGCAAGCTCGGTGCTGGGGATCGCGCAGGTCTGCGGCTCGTCGCTGTGGATTTGGCTGGCGGCGGTCATCGGGCTTAACGCGCTGAATATGCTGATCGGGGTTCTGATTGGCTGTAGCATACTGTGCATTACCTTACTTATGGTCATCCGGCCCGCGGCGCATTATGAAGAAGCCCATCAGCAGTCTCGATCTTAATCTCTTGCTTTGCCTGCAGCTTTTGCTGCAGGAGCGCAGCGTCACCAAAGCGGCGAAGCGGATGAACGTGACGCCGTCGGCGGTGAGTAAATCACTGGCCAAGCTGCGCGACTGGTTTGACGACCCGCTGTTTGTCAAAACGCCGTTAGGGCTGCTGCCAACCCCGCTGACGGTAAGCCTGGAGCAGGATCTGGCCGAGTGGATGCAGATCGGCAACCAGATCCTCGATAAATTTCACCATGATTCGCCAGGCGGGCTGACGTTCGTGCTGGCCGCCGAAACGCCGCTGATGCTGATCCGCTTTAACGCCCTGCTGGAGCAGGTGAACCAGCGCTATCCGCAGGCGACGGTGAAGATGCGCCACTGGGATTACGATTCGCTGGATGCCATAACGCGTGGAGAGGTAGACCTTGGCTTTACCGGCCGAGAAACGCATCCGCGCTCCCGCGAGCTGCTGAAGCTGTTGCCATGGTTTATCGACTACGAGATCCTGTTCAGCGACCGTCCGTGCGTGTATCTGCGCGAGGACCACCCCGCGCTTCAGGATGAGTGGAACCTCGAAACCTTCCTGCGCTATCCGCATATCAGCATCTTCTGGGAACGCAGCGACACCTGGGCGCTGGACGAAGTGCTAAAGGAGATGGGTCGAGAGAGAAATATTGCCATGTGCGTGCCGGGCTTTGAGCAGTCGATGTTTATGGCAGCCCAGCCCGGGCATAGCTATATCGCCACGGCTCCGTACTACTGTCATCACTACAATCAACTCCACCAGCGGAAGCTGATCGCGCTGCCTATTCCCATTGATGAAGCGCAGGCTGAAAAGCTTACCGTTCCCTTCACGCTGATCTGGCATAAACGGAACAGCCATAATCCGAAAATCCTCTGGCTGCGGGAGACCATCAAGGCGCTGTACGGTGCCAGCGATCCAATTTTTGCCTAAGAAAATGTAAAGTTCGGTCCTAAGGCTTCTCTTACTCCCATTTACTGATTAAAACAGGAGTCAAGTTAAGCGATAATCATGTAACCGTTTAACCGATTACGACCATTATCAAGGAGCGAAAAATGGCTACGCACTTTGCAAGAGGGATACTTACGGAAGGACGTCTCGTATCGGCAAGAATTTCTTCGGCCTGTCACAGTGAAGCACTCACTCTCCCGGAGCACCGCAGAACGCGGTTTTTAGCGTCCAGAGCGCTTCTCGCAGAACTGCTGTTTATGCTGTACGGCACCAGCGAGCTGCCGGACATCATTACCCAACCCGAAGGCCGCCCGGTCTTTGCCGACCCGGATCTCCCTCGTTTTTCGATTGCCTACGCGGGCAATATCATTGGCGTCGCGCTGACCACCGAAGGGGATTGTGGGCTCGACATGGAACTTCAGCGCGCGACGCGCAGCTTCCATGGCGGTAATGCGCATGAAGACTATCCGCTATCCAGCAATGAGAAGCTGTGGGTCCGCAACCAGAACGATCCTGTCGAAGCCAGAGCCCAGCTCATTACCTTGCGCCAGAGCATTCGCAAGCTCTGTGGATGCGCCTCAGACGACGCCAGCCTGCTGCAGCTGCTGCCAGGCTCCGGACGTCTTCGTGCCACTCAGGCCACGCTGGTAGAGGCGCTCAGTGACGCAGAGGATGTGCTCATTTGGTCCATTGCGGTTACCCCCGCCATCGAACGCATGAAAATCTGGGAATTTGACAGTCAACAGGGATGGCGTAGCCTTCCTGATGTGCCCGAGCGCGCCAACGAGCCCGCCGCGCGCCTGATGCGTTTAACCAGTTTACCGGCAGAAAAAGCATTCACC
Source organism: Enterobacter sp. 120016 (assembly GCF_018383635.1). Classification (NCBI taxonomy): domain Bacteria; kingdom Pseudomonadati; phylum Pseudomonadota; class Gammaproteobacteria; order Enterobacterales; family Enterobacteriaceae; genus Enterobacter; species Enterobacter sp. 120016. The sequence continues at coordinate 6,693 of NZ_JAHAWC010000025.1, forward strand.
CTTAGCTGATCCAATCAGGGTCATCATGATGAAACAGGAGTAATCATGTCTGATACGTTGAAAGTAGTTACGTTACTGGGAAGCCTGCGCAAAGGTTCATTTAACGGGATGGTTGCCCGCACGCTGCCACAGCTGGCACCGGCAGGAATGGAAGTTAGCGCCCTGCCGTCTATTGGCGATATTCCGCTGTATGATGCGGATGTCCAGCAGGAAGAAGGGTTCCCGCAGAGCGTTGAGGCGCTGGCAGAGCAGATCCGCCAGGCCGACGGGGTGGTCATCGTCACGCCGGAGTATAACTACTCGGTTCCGGGTGGCCTGAAGAATGCCATTGACTGGCTGTCCCGTTTACCCGAGCAGCCGCTGTCAGGCAAACCGGTGCTGATCCAGACCAGCTCAATGGGCGCGATTGGCGGCGCGCGCTGCCAGTATCATCTGCGCCAGATCCTGGTATTCCTGGATGCGATGGTCATGAACAAGCCGGAATTTATGGGTGGTGTGATTCAGAACAAGGTCGACCCGCAAACGGGTGAAGTGGTGGATCAGAGCACGCGCGATCATCTGTCTGGCCAGCTGACGGCGTTTGGGGATTACATTAAGCGGGTTAAAGCCTGATAAAAAAGCCCGGTGGCGCTAGCGCTTACCGGGCCTACACTCGTCAGTAGGTCAGGTAAGCGAAGCGCCACCTGACACCACAAACCGCACCTTAGTGCGCGTCAATAAACACAATCTTCAGCACAAACAGCAGCGCCACAACAATCACGCATGGGCTGAGGTCGCGGAAGCGGCCGGTACCGATCTTCATTACGCAGTAAGAGATAAAGCCCAGCGCAATACCTTCGGTAATCGAGAAGCTGAACGGCATCATCACGGCGGTAATAAACGCCGGCACCGCTTCGGTTAAATCATCCCACTTCACGCGTGACAGGCTGGAGGTCATCAGCACACCCACATAAATCAGCGCGCCGGCTGCCGCATACGGTGGAACCATACCCGCCAGCGGAGAGAGGAAGATCACCAGCAGGAACAGAATACCCACGACCACCGCCGTCAGGCCGGTACGGCCGCCCACGGACACGCCGGAAGAAGATTCAATGTACGCGGTAACAGACGAGGTTCCGATAAAAGCACCGGTCACAGAGGAGACGCTGTCCACAAACAGCGCCTGCTTCATGCGCGGGAATTTCCCTTTTTCATCCGCCAGACCCGCTTTATCGGTCACGCCAATCAGCGTGCCGGAGGAGTCAAACAGGTTGACCAGCATGAAGGAGAAAATCACGCCCGCCAGGCCCAGGTTCAGGGAACCCGCCAGATCGACGTGACCAATCACGGTAGAGACGCTCGGTGGCGCGGAGACGATACCGTTATAGTGAACGTCGCCCAGCATCCAGCCCAGCAGGGTGGTCACCACGATGGACACCAGCACCGCCGCGTGAATATTGCGGGAAGCCAGGATCGCGATGATAAAGAAGCCCAGCACGCCCAGCAGCACGTTATGAGAGGTCAGGTGACCGATGCTCACCAGCGTATCCGGGTTAGCGACGATAACGCCGGCGTTTTTCAGCCCCATCATACCGATAAACAGACCAATACCGCTGGTGATGCCCACGCGCAGGCTCACAGGAATGTTAGCAATCATCCAGTAACGCACGCGGAAAATGGTCAGCAGCAGCAGGCCAACCGCGCCCCAGAAGATGGCACCCATGCCAACCTGCCACGGCAGACCCATCGCCTGAACGACCACGAACGCGAAGAACGCATTCAGGCCCATCGCCGGTGCCAGCGCAACCGGCAGGTTCGCGAACACACCCATCAGAATGCTGCCAAGGGCCGCAATCAGGCAGGTGGTTACAAAGACGGCGCTGGTATCCATGCCAGCAACGCCCAGAATTTGAGGGTTCACAAAAACGATATAGACCATCGTCAGGAAGGTGGTGAAACCAGCGATCACTTCGGTGCGTGCCGTTGTGCCGTGCTCGCGCAGTTTGAAAACGCGCTCAAGCAGACCCTGACCAGATGTCTGGGTAGTGTGTTGTTGACTCATCATCAATTTCCGAACAAGGAGGGAAAATTCGTCGCTATCCTATACCAAAATGCGACAATAGTGGCGGTTACGTGATACTTTTTTCATTGATTTTGCTTATACGGCAACGATTGCGTCCCGGTGAACTGCCGTACGTAAACGTTAAACCTGTTAAAAGGGAAAGGCATGTCCGGAATTGAAGCGGTATTTTTCGACTGCGACGGAACGCTGGTCGACAGTGAGGTCATTTGTTCCCGCGCGTATGTCACTATGTTCCAGGAATTTGGCATTACGCTGGAACTCGAAGAGGTGTTTAAACGCTTTAAGGGCGTGAAGCTCTACGAGATCATCGACATCATTAACGAAGAACACGGTGTGGATCTGGCGAAAGCGGATCTGGAACCGGTGTACCGCGCCGAGGTCGCACGCCTGTTTGACTCCGAGTTGGAGGTTATCTCCGGGGCTAACGCGCTGCTGGATGCGATGACGGTGCCAATCTGCGTCGTCTCTAACGGCCCGGTCAGCAAAATGCAGCACTCGCTGGGCAAGCTTGAGATGTTGCACCATTTCCCGGAAAATCTGTTCAGCGGCTACGATATCCAGCGCTGGAAGCCAGACCCGGCGCTGATGTTCCATGCGGCAAAAGCGATGAACGTTAACGTAGAGAACTGCATTCTGGTGGATGACTCATCTGCGGGCGCGCAGTCGGGGATTGATGCGGGGATGGAGGTGTTTTACTTCTGCGCCGATCCCCACAACAAGCCGATCGATCATCCCAACGTGACGACCTTTACCGATCTGGCGCAGTTGCCTGAATTGTGGAAGGCACGCGGGTGGAATATTACTCGCTGAAAAAACAAAGCCGGATGGCGCTAGTGCTTATCCGGCCTACAAGACTCGTAGGGCGGGTAAGTGTTAGCGCCACCCGCCACAAACATCACTCTTTCGGATCTTTACCCGCCAGCAGCTTGTCCAGCTCGTCGCCGCCCACGTGACGGAAGTCCTGACCTTTCACGAAGTAGAAAATGTATTCGCAAATGTTCTGGCAGCGGTCGCCGATACGCTCGATGGAGCGCGCGCAGAACAGGGCAGTCAGTACGCTTGGGATCGTACGTGAATCTTCCATCATGTAGGTCATCAGCTGACGCACGATGCCTTCATACTCCTGGTCGACCTTCTTGTCTTCACGGTAGATACGCACCGCTTCGTCCAAATCCATACGCGCAAAGGCATCCAGCACGTCGTGCAGCATCTGCACGGTGTGGCGGCCTAGCGACTCCAGGCTCACCAGCAGCGGCTGGTGCTGCTGAGAGAATTTCTCCAGCGCGGTGCGGCAGATTTTATCCGCAACGTCACCAATACGCTCCAGCTCGGCGATGGTTTTGATGATCGCCATCACCAGACGCAGGTCGCTCGCCGTCGGCTGACGTTTCGCGATAATGCGCACGCAGGCCTCGTCGATAGCGACTTCCATCATGTTGACGTTTTTGTCGCCTTCAATGACGCGCTTCGCCAGCTCGCTGTCCTGGTTGTGCATTGCCGTAATCGCATCAGAAAGCTGCTGCTCAACCATGCCGCCCATGGTCATCACCTGCGTGCGAATGCTTTCCAGCTCTGCGTTGAACTGGCCTGAAATGTGTTTATTAAGATTGAGGTTGTCCATGGTTTCTCCACATGCACTAAGGCAAATCAACCGTAGCGGCCAGTAATATAATCTTCGGTTTGTTTCTTCGCGGGCCTGGTGAACAGCGCGTCCGTATCGCTGAACTCAATCAACTCGCCCAGGTACATAAACGCCGTGTGATCGGAACAACGTGCAGCCTGCTGCATGTTATGGGTCACGATAACCACGGTGTAATCCTGCTTCAGCTCGGTAATCAGCTCTTCAATACGGCCAGTTGAGATCGGGTCCAGCGCTGAACACGGCTCATCCAGCAGCAACACTTCCGGGCGAATAGCAATACCGCGCGCAATGCACAGACGCTGCTGCTGGCCACCGGAGAGAGAGTAACCGCTCTGGTGCAACTTATCTTTGGTTTCGTTCCATAATGCGGCCTTGGTCAAAGCCCACTGTACGCGCTCGTCCATATCGGCACGGGAGAGCTTTTCGAACAGGCGAACGCCAAAGGCGATGTTGTCATAAATGGACATCGGGAACGGCGTTGGTTTCTGGAACACCATCCCCACTTTGGCGCGCAGCAGGGCGATATCCTGAGCCTGGGTCAGAATGTTTTCGCCGTCCAGGATGATTTCACCTTCAGCGCGCTGCTCCGGATAGAGCGAATACATTTTGTTAAAGGTACGCAGCAGCGTGGATTTTCCACAGCCGGACGGACCGATAAATGCCGTGACCTGGTTCTTTGCGATATCCAGGTTGATGTTCTTCAGGGCATGGAATTTGCCGTAGTAGAAGTTCAAATCACGAACCTGAATCTTACCCGGGGCAGTATCAACCATACTCATTGACTCATTTCCTCATTCGGCGCCACGAGCTGCCGCGCCGTAAAAAATTAACCGTGTTTCTTCTTCGCGAAAATGACGCGCGCCAGAATGTTCAGCAACAGTACGCAAAGGGTAATGATCAGCACCCCGGCCCAGGCCAGCTGCTGCCATTCCGCGAATGGGCTCATCGCAAATTTAAAGATCGTCACCGGCAGGTTGGCGATCGGCTGCATCATGTCCGTGCTCCAGAACTGATTGGAGAGGGACGTAAACAGCAGCGGCGCCGTTTCACCCGCGATACGCGCAACCGCCAGCAGGATACCGGTCATGATCCCGGAGACGGACGCCTTCAGCGTAATCGCAGAGATCATCTTCCATTTCGGCGTACCCAGCGCATAAGCCGCTTCACGCAGGCTGTCCGGCACCAGTTTCAGCATGTTCTCGGTGGTACGAATAACAATCGGCACCTGCAGCAGCGCCAGTGCAATCACACCCGCCCAGCCGGAGAAGTGCTCCATCTGCGCCACCACCACGGTGTAAACAAACAGACCCACGACGATAGACGGGGCTGACAGCAGAATGTCGTTGATGAAGCGAATCACTTCCGCCAGCCAGGATTTACGACCGTACTCTGCCAGGTAGATGCCCGCCATGATGCCCAGCGGCGTGCCGAAGACCGTCGCCCAGAGGATCAGCAGGCCGCTTCCCGCCAGGGCGTTCGCCAGGCCACCACCCGCCGTGTTCGGCGGCGGCGTCATTTCGGTGAACAGCGACAGTGACATCCCGTCAATCCCGCGAACGACCGTCGAGAAGAGGATCCAGACCAGCCAGAACAGGCCGAATGCCATCGTCGCCATAGAGAGCGACAGGGCAATACGGTTTTTCATGCGGCGTCTGGCCTGCATTTTACGGCGGGATTCCGCCAGTTCAGCGGTAGCTTGCATTTCGAGAGTGGCCATTAGCGTGCTCCCTCATTTTTAGCGAGGCGCATAATCATCAGCTTGGAAATCGCCAGAACAATGAAGGTGATAACGAACAGAATCAGACCCAGTTCCATCAGCGCCGCCACGTGCAGCCCTGATTCCGCTTCCGCAAATTCATTCGCCAGCGCCGAGGTAATACTGTTACCCGGCATGTAGAGCGACACGCTGTCGAGCTGGTAGGTGTTACCGATGATAAAGGTGACAGCCATGGTTTCACCCAGCGCGCGACCTAAGCCCAGCATCACACCCCCGATCACCCCATTTTTGGTGAACGGAAGGACAATGCGCCAGATAACTTCCCAGGTGGTGCAGCCGATCCCGTAGGCCGACTCTTTCATCATCACCGGTGTTTGTTCGAAGACATCGCGCATAACCGCCGCAATGTACGGAATAATCATGATGGCGAGGATCACACCTGCCGCCAGAATGCCGATACCGAAAGCCGGGCCAGAGAACAGGGCACCCACAAACGGAATGGCAGAAAGAACGTTACCGACCGGTTCCTGGAAGTATGTGGCAAACAGCGGAGCAAAGATGAACAGGCCCCACATGCCGTAAACGATACTCGGAATGGCCGCCAGCAGTTCGATGGCAATACCCAGCGGGCGTCGCAGCCAGCCCGGCGCCAGCTCCGTCAGGAACAGGGCAATACCAAAGCTCACCGGAACCGCAATCAGCAGGGCGATGAACGAGGTCACCAGCGTGCCGTAAATCGGCACCAGGGCACCGTAGATGTCGTTCGGTGCGTCCCACTCTTTGGTCCACAGGAAGGAGAAACCGAATTTCTGGATGCTCGGCCATGAGGAGAAAATCAGAGACACGATAATGCCGCCCAGCAGCAATAGCACAATCAGCGCAGCCAGTTTTACCAGCGCGCTGAAAATCATGTCACCTTTTTTACCCGGAGGGTTAAATGCAGGCTTGGTTGCAGCCATAAATTACTCTTCTGTTTGAGACGTTTTTACGAATATGCCCGGTGGCGCTGACGCTTACCGGGCCTACAGCTTAAACCGTAGGGCGGGTAAGCGTCAGCGCCACCCGCCATCTTCGTTAAATATATCCTGTTAGTACAGCGCTTTACCGCTGCTGTCTTTCACGTTGGTTTTCCATGCAGCACGAATCTGCTCAACCACGCTGTCCGGCAGGGTGGCGTAATCCAGGGCGTTAGCCTGTTTGCCGCCGTTTTTGTACGCCCAGTCGAAGAACTTCAGCACTTCGGTGCCCTGCTCAGGTTTCTTCTGCTCTTTGTGAACCAGGATGAAGGTGGTAGAGGTGATTGGCCATGCACCTTCGCCTTTCTGGTTAGTCAGATCCTGCGCGAACGATTTGCTCCAGTCAGCGCCTTTAGCAGCGTTAGCAAAGTTCTCTTCGGTCGGGCTAACCGGTTTGCCGTCGGCTGAAACCAGTTTGGTGTAGGACAGGTTGTTCTGCTTAGCGTACGCATACTCTACGTAACCAATTGAGCCAGGCAGACGCTGTACGAACGCGGCGATACCGTCGTTACCTTTACCGCCCAGACCGGTTGGCCAGTTAACGGTAGAGCCGGAGCCGACTTTAGACTTCCACTCTTCGTTCACTTTTGCCAGGTAGCTGGTGAACACGAAAGAGGTACCGGAACCATCCGCGCGGCGAACCACGGCGATGTTCTGAGAAGGCAGCTTCAGGCCTGGGTTGAGTTTAGCGATCGCTTCGTCATCCCATTTTTTGATTTTGCCCAGGTAGATGTCACCCAGGGTTTTGCCGTCCAGCACCAGCTCACCCGACTTCACGCCCGGCAGGTTGATGGCCAGGACCACGCCACCGATCACGGTCGGGAACTGGAACAGGCCTTCCTGAGCCAGTTTGTCGTCAGACAGCGGAGCGTCTGATGCGCCGAAATCAACCGTGTTCGCGGTAATTTGTTTAACGCCACCGGAGGAGCCGATACCCTGATAGTTAACCTTGTTACCGGTTTCTTTCTGGTAGGTATCCGCCCATTTGGCATACACCGGCGCAGGGAAGGTTGCACCAGCGCCAGTCAGGCTTGCTTCTGCAAATACAGAGAACGCGCTCAGAGATAAGGTCGCGGCGACAACAGTTGCGACAGTGGTACGCATAACTTTCATAATGTCTCCTGCAAGATTTTCGTAAATCGTTGTTTAGTGGCTACGATGAGCAAAATAGGACAAACAAGTGACAGATAAATGTACGAATTATGACAGTTTTATGACAACGAAAATTTCACTTAAAAACCAGCAAAAGAAAGCTTAATTTTCATCGTGTTAGCCACTTTTATGACAAGACGTTTTCAGAAATATTTTCTTTATGTGACACTGAAAAAAGTAGCTGAAGATGACAAATTGTCATTATTAAAAATGAGAAAGGATTGATGAAAAACAAACCGGGCGGGATAAAAAAGCTCCACCCGAAGGTGGAGCCTGAAGGGATTATTCTACGGTAACCGATTTCGCCAGGTTACGCGGCTGGTCAACGTCGGTGCCTTTGATCAGCGCAACGTGATAGGCCAGCAGCTGCAGCGGAACGGTGTAGAAGATTGGTGCAATCACCTCTTCCACATGCGGCATCTCGATGATGTGCATGTTGTCATTGCTGACAAAACCGGCATCTTTGTCGGCGAAGACGTACAGGACACCACCGCGGGCGCGGACTTCTTCGATGTTAGATTTCAGTTTTTCCAGCAGTTCGTTGTTTGGTGCCACAACGATGACCGGCATATCCGCGTCAATCAGCGCCAGCGGGCCGTGTTTCAGCTCGCCTGCCGCATAGGCTTCAGCGTGAATGTAGGAGATCTCTTTCAGCTTCAGCGCGCCTTCCAGCGCAATCGGATACTGATCGCCACGACCCAGGAACAGGGCGTGATGTTTGTCAGAGAAATCTTCCGCCAGCGCTTCAATGCGTTTGTCCTGAGACAGCATCTGCTCAATACGGCTCGGCAGCGCCTGCAGGCCGTGAACGATATCGTGCTCAACGGAAGCATCTTCGCCTTTCAGGCGCGCCAGCTTCGCCACCAGCATCAGCAGAACGGTCAGCTGAGTGGTAAACGCTTTGGTGGAGGCCACGCCGATTTCGGTACCCGCTTTGGTCATCAGCGCCAGATCGGATTCACGCACCAGCGAGGAGCCAGGGACGTTACAGATGGCCAGCGAGCCCAGGTAACCCAGCTCTTTAGAGAGACGCAGCGCGGCCAGCGTGTCCGCCGTTTCGCCGGACTGGGAAAGGGTGATCATCAGGCTGTTACGACGCACAGCGGATTTGCGATAGCGGAATTCAGATGCGATTTCCACATCGCACGGCACGCCCGCCAGGGATTCAAACCAGTAGCGAGAAACCATACCGGAGTTGTAGGAGGTGCCGCAGGCCACGATCTGAATATGCTCGACCTTGCCAAGCAGTTCGTTCGCGTTTGCGCCCAGCTCGCTCAGGTCAACCTCACCGTGGCTGATGCGCCCGGTCAGGGTGTTTTTGATGGCGTTTGGCTGCTCGTAAATCTCTTTCTGCATGTAGTGACGGTAAGCGCCTTTGTCGCCCGCGTCGTACTGCAGATTCGATTCGATCTCCTGACGTTTCACCTGCTCGCCTTTGGTATCGAATACGGTCACGCTGCGGCGAGTTACTTCCGCGATATCACCCTCTTCGAGGAAGATAAAGCGACGGGTAACCGGCAGGAGCGCCAGCTGGTCAGAAGCGATGAAGTTTTCGCCCATGCCCAGACCGATAACCATCGGGCTACCGGAACGCGCGGCCAGCAGCGTGGACGGGTCGCGGGAATCCATGATTACCGTACCGTACGCACCGCGCAGCTGAGGGATAGCACGCAGCACCGCATCACGCAGTGTGCCGCCCTGCTCCAGCTCCCAGTGCACCAGGTGAGCAATCACTTCGGTGTCAGTTTCAGAGACGAAGGTGTAGCCGCGCGCTTTCAGTTCTTCGCGCAGCGGTTCGTGGTTTTCGATAATGCCGTTGTGCACGACCACGATGTGTTCAGACACATGCGGGTGCGCGTTACCTTCAGACGGTTCGCCGTGCGTCGCCCAGCGGGTGTGCGCAATACCGGTACCACCGTGCAGCGGATGTTCTTCCGCGGCCTGGGCCAGCATCTGCACTTTACCGAGACGACGCAGACGGGTCATATGACCTTCTGCATCGACGACAGCCAGACCGGCTGAGTCGTAACCACGGTATTCCAGACGACGTAAACCTTCGAGAAGGATTTCAGCAATATCACGCTGCGCAACTGCGCCAACAATTCCACACATAATTTTAGATTCCGAATTTAGGCATTATGCCTGCGTTGTCGCTGACCTGTATTTGCCCTTTCCGGGCGCCCCGAGCCTTGTAGAGAGTGGGGTTATTTTTATGGGTACTGCTTGTGGGGGGAGGATTATATTATCCCCTCACCCCGGCCCTCTCCCCAAAGGGGCGAGGGAGAAAAACACCGCACCGAACGATCCCCTCTCCCCTATGGGGAGAGGGTTAGGGTGAGGGGTAAATCCGTTACTTTTTCTTCACCGGGCGTTTCCAGCCCTGCTTGCTGACCTGCGGAACGCGGCTTAACACCAGCTCGTTCTCGGCCACATCGCGCGTAACGGTTGTTCCGGCGGCAATGGTCACCCCGTTACCCACGGTAACAGGCGCCACCAGCTGCGTATCGGAGCCAACGAACACGTCGTCACCGATGATGGTTTTAAACTTATTCGCGCCGTCATAGTTACAGGTAATAGTCCCTGCACCAATATTCACGTTATTGCCAATTTCCGCGTCGCCCAGGTAGGTCAGATGACCGGCTTTCGAGCCTTTACCCAGACGCGCTTTTTTCATTTCCACGAAATTACCCACGTGAGCGCCTTCCAGCAGCTCAGCGCCCGGGCGCAGACGCGCAAACGGGCCGATGGTACAGGCGGCATCCAGACGGGCATCTTCCACCACGCTGTACGGGCTGATTTCGCAGTCGTCACCGATGACGCTGTTTTTAATCACGCAGCCGGCGCCAATTTTGACGCGATTGCCCAGCGTGACGTGACCTTCGAGGATAACGTTAGTATCAATTTCAACGTCACGCCCGTGAGATAACGAACCACGCAGATCGAAACGTGCCGGATCGCGCAGCATCACGCCCGCCAGCAGCAGTTTTTCGGCCTGCTCGGACTGATAAATACGCTCAAGACGGGAAAGCTGCAGGCGGTTGTTCACGCCGTCCGTTTCGCTAATGCGCGCCGGATGAACGGCGGCAATTTCACGCCCTTCGTGGTACGCCATCGCAATGATGTCGGTGATGTAGTATTCACCCTGCGCGTTGTTGTTGTTGAGTTTGGACAGCCAGCGCTTCATATCCGCGCCATTGGCAATCAGGATACCGGTGTTGATCTCCTGAATCTGGCGCTGTTCGTCGCTGGCATCTTTATGCTCAACAATACCCGTGACGTTGCCGTTTTCACGGGTGATGCGGCCATAACCGCTTGGATCGTCCAGCACGACGGTCAACAAACCGATGCCACCCTGCGGTTTGGCTTCACGCAGGCGAGTCAGGGTTTCAACGGAGATCAGCGGAACATCGCCGTAGAGCATCAAAATGTCTTCGTCATCCGCAAAGAAGGGCGCTGCCTGCTGCATCGCATGGCCTGTACCCAACTGTTCGGCCTGAAGCACCCAGTTGAGCTTGTCATCGCTCAGCGTCTTTTTAAGCAGATCGCCGCCGTGGCCGTAAACCAGGTGGACCTGACTGGCACCCAGTTCATTCGCTGCATCAATGACATGCTGCACCATTGGCTTTCCTGCAAGCGTGTGGAGCACCTTAGGCAGATCGGAATACATGCGGGTCCCTTTGCCAGCGGCAAGGATCACCACGCTCATCGCACTGTTTGACATACGCATCCTGACGGTAGTTTGAGTGTGAAGTAAAAACGTTTGATGCTTAAAATTCTACATCTTTTTCATCATGAATTAAGGCCGAAAAAAAAAGCCAGCCTGGTATCCAGACTGGCTTTTGTGCTTTTCAAGCCGGTGTTACATCGCTTTTTTGGTCAACTCGATAACGCGCAGTTTCGCGATCGCTTTGGCCAGCTCCGCAGACGCCTGAGCGTAATCCACGTCACCATGAGAGCTGCTAATGTGCTCTTCAGCCTTACGCTTCGATTCCAGGGCTCGCGCTTCGTCGAGATCCTGGCCACGGATAGCGGTATCGGCCAGAACGGTCACACTGCCAGGCTGCACTTCAAGAATGCCGCCGGACAGATAGATAAACTCTTCGTGACCGAACTGTTTAACGATGCGGATCATACCAGGCTTAATGGCGGTGAGCAGCGGTGCGTGACCCGGGAAAATACCCAGTTCACCTTCACTACCCGTTACCTGGATTTTCTCGACCAGACCAGAGAACATTTGTTGCTCTGCGCTGACGACGTCCAGGTGGTAAGTCATTGCCATATCACCCTCCGATTAAGGCGTTAAAGTTTTTTGGCTTTTTCCACGGCTTCGTCGATGGAACCAACCATGTAGAACGCCTGCTCCGGCAGGTGATCGTATTCGCCTTCCATGATGCCTTTAAAGCCACGGATGGTGTCTTTCAGGGAAACGTATTTACCCGGAGAACCGGTGAATACTTCCGCAACGAAGAATGGCTGGGACAGGAAGCGCTGGATCTTACGCGCACGTGCTACCACCAGTTTGTCTTCTTCAGACAGTTCATCCATACCCAGGATGGCGATGATGTCTTTCAGTTCCTGGTAACGCTGCAGCAGGGACTGTACGCCACGCGCGGTGTCGTAGTGTTCCTGACCCACAACCAGTGGATCCAGCTGACGGCTGGTGGAGTCCAGCGGGTCAACGGCTGGGTAGATACCCAGAGACGCGATCTGACGGCTCAGTACCACGGTTGCATCTAAGTGCGCAAAGGTGGTTGCTGGAGATGGGTCAGTCAAGTCATCCGCAGGTACGTATACCGCCTGAACGGAGGTGATAGAACCGGTTTTGGTAGAGGTGATACGTTCCTGAAGAACACCCATCTCTTCCGCCAGCGTAGGCTGATAACCTACCGCTGAAGGCATACGACCCAGCAGTGCAGATACTTCCGTACCGGCCAGGGTGTAACGATAGATGTTATCAACGAACAGCAGAACGTCACGGCCTTCGTCACGGAACTTCTCAGCCATAGTCAGACCGGTCAGCGCAACGCGCAGACGGTTTCCTGGTGGCTCGTTCATCTGGCCGTAAACCAGGGAAACTTTGTCCAGAACGTTGGAGTCGGTCATTTCGTGGTAGAAGTCGTTACCCTCACGAGTACGTTCACCTACGCCCGCAAACACAGAGTAACCGGAGTGCTCGATCGCGATGTTACGGATCAGCTCCATCATGTTTACAGTTTTACCAACACCCGCACCACCGAACAGACCGACTTTACCGCCCTTCGCGAACGGACACATCAGGTCGATAACTTTGATACCGGTTTCCAGCAGTTCCTGAGAGCTGGACAGCTCTTCGTAGGAAGGTGCCGCGCGGTGGATAGCCCAACGCTCTTCTTCACCGATGTCGCCTTTCATGTCGATTGGTTGACCCAATACGTTCATGATACGACCCAGTGTTGCTTTACCTACCGGGACTTCGATCGGGTGCTCAAGGTCTTTGACTTCCAGACCACGACGCAGACCGTCGGAAGAACCCATCGCGATGGTACGCACGATACCGCCGCCGAGCTGCTGCTGAACTTCCAGCACCAGGCTCTCGTTACCATTCTGTACCTCAAGCGCGTCGTACACGCGTGGTACGGCGTCCTGAGGGAACTCGACGTCCACCACGGCGCCGATTACCTGGACAATCTTTCCAGTAGCCATCTTGAATCCTCTACGTAATTCGTAAACCTGGTTAAACCGCGGCGGCCCCCGAGACGATCTCGGTGAGTTCCTGAGTAATGCTGGCCTGACGAGCTTTGTTGTAAACCAACTGCAGCTCTTTAATCAGGCTGCCGCCATTATCGGTCGCGGCTTTCATCGCCACCATTCGTGCGGCCTGCTCGCTGGCCAGGTTTTCTACAACGCCCTGATAAACCTGAGATTCAACGTAACGACGCAGCAGGGTATCCAGCAGCGGTTTCGGATCGGGTTCATACAGGTAATCCCAGGCTTTTTGCTTCAGCTCGTCATCTTCTGATGCCGGTAACGGCAGCATCTGAGTGAGCGTTGGAACCTGAGACATGGTGTTAATGAATTTGTTGCTGACAACGTACAGTCTGTCCAGACGGCCTTCATCATAGGCCTGCAACATCACTTTAACCGGGCCGATCAGTTCGGACAGGGACGGGTTATCACCCATACCGGTCACCTGAGCGACAATGTTGCCACCAACGGAGTTAAAGAAAGAGACGCCTTTAGAGCCGATCATTGCGATATCGCACTGAACGCCTTTTTCAGACCATGCTTTCATATCCGCCAGCAGTTTTTTGAACAGGTTAATGTTCAAGCCGCCACACAGACCACGGTCGGTCGACACCACCAGGTAGCCCACGCGCTTAACATCGCGTTCTTCCAGGTAAGGGTGCTTATATTCCAGATTACCGTTTGCAAGGTGACCAATCACTTTGCGCATGGTTTCTGCATAAGGACGGCTGGCCGCCATGCGATCCTGCGATTTACGCATTTTGGAAGCGGCGACCATCTCCATCGCTTTAGTGATCTTTTGCGTGTTCTGGACGCTTGCGATCTTACTACGTATCTCTTTTGCGCCGGCCATGAGCTTCTCCTCAATGCCAGGCGGCTTGTCCTGAGACAAGCCGCCGGACGATTACCAGGATTGGGTTGCTTTGAAGGAATCGAGGATAGCTTTCAGCTTGCCTTCGATTTCGTCGTTATAGCCACCGGTCTGGTTGATCTCTTGCATCAGCGGAGCGTGATCACGGTCGACGTAAGCCAGCAGAGCGGCTTCGAAGCTACCGATTTTCGCCAGTTCCACATCTTCGAGGTAACCGCGTTCAGCCGCGAACAGTACCAGGCCCTGCTGAGCAACAGACATTGGTGCGTACTGTTTCTGCTTCAGCAGCTCGGTCACTTTCTGACCGTGGCTCAGCTGTTTACGGGTTGCTTCGTCCAGATCGGATGCGAACTGAGAGAACGCAGCCAGTTCACGATACTGTGCCAACGCGGTACGGATACCACCGGACAGTTTCTTGATGATCTTGGTCTGAGCAGCACCACCAACACGGGATACGGAGATACCCGGGTTAACCGCCGGACGAATACCGGAGTTAAACAGGTTGGTTTCCAGGAAGATCTGACCATCGGTAATAGAGATTACGTTGGTCGGAACGAACGCAGAAACGTCACCCGCCTGGGTTTCAATGATCGGCAGAGCGGTCAGAGAGCCCGTTTTACCCTTCACTTCACCTTTGGTGAAGTTCTCGACGTATTCCGCGTTAACGCGGGAAGCACGCTCCAGCAGACGAGAGTGGAGGTAGAATACGTCGCCAGGGAACGCTTCACGTCCAGGTGGACGACGGAGCAGCAGGGAAACCTGACGATAAGCAACAGCCTGTTTAGACAGGTCATCGTATACGATCAGCGCATCTTCACCGCGGTCACGGAAGTATTCGCCCATTGCGCAACCGGCGTATGGCGCCAGGTATTGCAGTGCAGCGGATTCAGACGCAGTTGCTACCACAACGATGGTGTTAGACAGTGCACCGTGCTCTTCCAGTTTACGGACCACGTTGGAAATGGTGGACGCTTTCTGGCCGATGGCCACGTACACACATTTGATACCGGAGTCACGCTGGTTGATGATGGCGTCGATTGCCATCGCGGTTTTACCGGTCTGACGGTCACCGATGATCAGTTCACGCTGACCACGACCGATTGGGATCATGGCATCAACGGACTTATAACCTGTCTGAACAGGCTGATCTACGGACTGACGGTCGATAACGCCTGGTGCGATAACTTCGATTGGGGAGAAGCCATCGTGCTCAACCGGACCTTTACCGTCGATTGGCGCACCCAGGGTGTTAACAACGCGACCCAGCAGGCCACGGCCAACCGGCACTTCCAGAATACGGCCAGTACACTTAACCTTCATGCCTTCGGCGAGGTCAGCGTATGGACCCATCACAACTGCACCTACGGAGTCGCGCTCCAGGTTCAGTGCGATAGCGTAACGGTTACCCGGCAGGGAAATCATCTCACCCTGCATACAATCGGCCAGGCCGTGGATGCGGATAACACCGTCACTTACAGAAACAATAGTACCTTCGTTGTGAGCTTCACTCACAACACTGAACTGAGCAATGCGCTGCTTGATCAGTTCGCTGATTTCGGTGGAATTCAGTTGCATGCTCCAGTCCCCTTAAGACTGCAAGACGTCTGCAAGGCGTTCAAGACGGCCGCGTACGCTGCCATCAATGACCATATCACCCGAGCGGATGATTACGCCTGCCATTACAGACTTATCGATTTTGCAATTCAGCTTAACTTTGCGTGACAGACGTTTTTCCATCGCGGCGGTGATTTTCGCAAGCTGTTCGTTACTCAGTTCAGTCGCAGAAGTCACTTCAACTTCCGCGGTTGCTTCACTAAGGGCACGTAAGTGCTCAAACTGCTCGAGAACATCCGGGAGCACACGGAGACGACCATTTTCTGCCATGACCTTAATCAGGTTCTGGCCGTTGGCATCCAGTTGCTCTCCGCACACGGCGATAAACGACGCGGCGAGAGTTTCAGGTGCTAACGCACCGGAAAGCAACTCAGCCATTTGTTCGTTTTTCGTCACCTCAGCGGCAAACGCCAGCATATCCTGCCAGCGATCGACATTTTGGTGTTCGACAGCAAAGTCAAAAGCTGCTTTGGCGTAGGGGCGAGCTACCGTAACAAATTCAGACATCAGCCCCTCCCTCCTTACAGTTCAGCGACAAGTTTGTCCACGATGTCGCTGTTAGCAGCTTCATCCACGGAACGTTCGATGATCTTCTCGGCGCCAGCAACAGCCAGAATCGCAACCTGCTTACGCAGTTCTTCACGAGCACGTTTACGCTCAGCATCAATTTCTGCCTGAGCCTGTGTCACGATCTTAGTACGTTCCTGTTCTGCTTCAGCTTTGGCTTCGTCCAGGATCTGCGAACGGCGTTTGTTAGCCTGTTCGATGATTACCTGAGCTTCCGCTTTCGCTTTTTTCAGCTGGTCTGTCGCGTTGGCCTGTGCAAGGTCCAAATCTTTCTTAGCGCGTTCTGCAGAAGCCAGACCGTCAGCAATTTCTTTCTGACGTTTTTCGATGGCAGCCATTAAAGGCGGCCATACATACTTCATGCAGAACCAGACAAAGAGAATAAACGCGATGGCCTGGCCGAGGATTGTTGCGTTCATGTTCACAGCACAATACCTCTTTAATTTCTGTGGCTTAGGGTTTTAAAACTACTACTACGCGACAGCAAACATCACGTACAGACCCAGACCTACAGCGATCATTGGGATAGCATCCACCAGACCCATAACGATAAAGAACTGAGTACGCAGCAGAGGAATCAGATCAGGTTGACGCGCTGCGCCTTCCAGGAATTTGCCCCCGAGGATGCCGATACCGATCGCAGCACCGATAGCCGCCAGACCCATCATCACAGCGGCAGCCATGTACAGCAGATCCATATTCAGGTTTTCCATGACAGTCTCCAGTTTGTTTCAATTAAAACGTAGTAGTGTTGGTAAAAAATCAGTGCTCTTCAGACGCCATCGACAGATAGACGATCGTCAGAACCATGAAGATAAAGGCTTGCAGCGTAATGATCAGGATGTGGAAAATGGCCCATGGCACATTAAGAATCCACTGTGACCACCACGGCAGAAGACCCGCGATCAGAATGAAAATCAGCTCACCCGCATACATGTTGCCGAACAGTCGCAGACCCAGTGAAACAGGTTTGGACAGCAGGCTAACGCCTTCCAGGATCAGGTTGACCGGAATAAACGCCCAGTGGTTGAACGGCTGCAAGGTAAGCTCTTTCACAAAGCCGCTTACGCCTTTCATTTTGATGCTGTAGAAAAGAATCAGGATAAATACGCCCAGCGCCATCGACAGGGTGATGTTCACGTCCGCAGACGGTACAACACGCAGCGCAGGCAGGCCGAAGATGTGCTCGCCGATAAACGGCAGCAGATCGATTGGCAGCAGGTCCATCAGGTTCATCAGGAAGACCCAAACGAACACGGTCAGGGCCAGCGGAGCAATCAGCTTGCTCTTGCCATGGTACATGTCTTTGACGCTGCCATGGACGAAGCCGATGATCATTTCGATGAAGGTCTGGAATTTCCCTGGTACACCGCTGGTCGCTCGTTTAGCAACACCGCGGAACATGGCCAGGAACAGAAGACCCAAAACCACCGAGAAGAACATGGAGTCGATGTTGATCGTCCAGAAGGTGGCCGGGGGGTTATGTGGATCCACCAGCGAGAATGTACGCAGGTCCAACTGAAGGTTATTCAGATGGTGACCTATGTAATCCTGCGGCGTCATATTTTCTGAAGCCATGATGCCTTTTACCCTTTGTTATTGATTACAGCTGGAGCCAGAACTTGTACCACCAGCACCAAAACCCACGTTGCTATCAGCGGCATGAAGACCACTTTCAAAACCGCCAGCGCCATCACCAGTAGAGCAAAGGTCAGCAACACCTTACACACTTCGCCGAGGGCGAAGGACCAGGCCACGCGGCCTTTGGCGGGTGTATGCGCCTGATGACGCCAGGCAAAAATCATAAACAACACGTTTGGCAGCACAACCGCCAAACCCCCGCACACGGCGGAGATGCCCCAGAAGGGGTCTTTGAGGCTAAACAGCAGTCCACTTGCTATCACAGCCAGAAACTGAACGAACAGAAGCTTACGAGCAACGTTTCTACTCAAGAGCGACACAGACATCACGTTTTTACTCCTGCTCCCTTCGAGGTATGCCGCGTGTCGTATAAAACGTCCTTTAAGGCTCAGAGTCAAGCATCAAAAAGCGGTCAAATTATACGGTGCGCACCCGTGATTTCAAACATTAAGTAGCGAAAAGGTGAATAAATGTTTAAATATTTTTCCCCACCGCTATTTTTTAACTTTCGCTGAAAGCGTCAACCTTCGACCAAAACTGCAAACAGCGCGAAAACGTTGACGATAAAGCGTGCACGAGATCACAAAACACACATTTGCGATAAGGTTGTATTTATCAAAGACGCAAATCGCATAAATTTATCTTTATGAAATTAAAAGCAAAACGTCGTAACTATTTTCAAAACAGCCCAGTACACAATAAAAACCTTTTATTGACATTCTTAATAAATATTTAACATTGCGTTCTGGTTACTGCCTTCCACTTTTAGCAGACTTATATTTTCACAGATGACTATCTTCTCGGTGAATAATAGGCGCTACGTTAACCGGAAGAAAAACCTTAGTGAAAAAGAGGTTAAATGCTCACCGGTAAATCCCCGGTAGTTGTGCTGTTTTTTAACATGCTAAGAACAGCACAAATTCCACATTTTTTATTAATTTTTTAAAAATTGTTTGGCTTAATTATCACCAGATGACGTTCCCCATCGAGCTGAGGAATGTTTAATTTCTCGATGGATTCAACAGCAAATCCATCCGGAAGCTGTTCAATCTCATCGCCTGGCAACTGCCCTTTCAGCGCATAGAAGCGGCCATTCTCTGCGGGCAAGTGCTTACACCAGCTAACCATGTCATTGAGCGAAGCAAACGCGCGGCTGATAACACCGTCAAACGGAGGCTCCGCCGGGAACTCCTCTACCCTGCTCTGCACGGGCGTGATGTTCTCAAGCTTCAGCTCATGCTGTACCTGACGTAAAAAGCGCACGCGCTTGCCGAGGCTGTCCAGCAGCGTGAAGTGGCTCTCAGGGCGAACAATGGACAGCGGAACGCCCGGTAAACCTGGTCCTGTCCCCACGTCGATGAAACGCTCACCTTTCAGCCAGGGGGCAACCACAATGCTATCGAGAATATGGCGTACCAGCATCTCGTTGGGGTCACGTACTGAGGTCAGGTTGTACGCTTTGTTCCATTTGTTCAGCATATCGACATAGGCCACCAGCTGATTTTTCTGGTGATCGGTGAGCGAAATACCTGCCTGATCCAGCAGACGAGAGAGTTTGTTGAGCACGGTGAATACCTGTTTAGAGATTTTTCGCCCGGTGGCGCTGCCGCTTACCGGGCCTACGAATAAGTAGGGCGGGTAAGCGAAGCGCCACCCGCCAAAAGCAATGTCAATTACGCGCTGCGGCGCAACATACCTTGCTTTTTCAGCCAGACCAGCAGGATCGAAATCGCCGCAGGGGTAACCCCCGAGATGCGTGATGCCTGGCCGATCGACACCGGTTTGTGATCGTTTAGCTTGGCGATCACTTCGTTGGAGAGACCCGTCACCTGGCGGTAGTCCAGCATTTCCGGCAGCAGCGTGTTTTCGTTACGCTGCTGTTTTTCGATCTCATCCTGCTGACGCGCGATGTAACCTTCGTACTTCACCTGGATCTCAACCTGCTCTGCCGCTTCAGCATCTTCCAGTCCCGGCGCGAACGCGGTCAGTTTGACTAGGTTCTCGTAGGTGACTTCAGGACGGCGCAGCAGATCTTCCCCGCTGGCTTCACGCGACAGCGGCGCTGTTAATTGAGCGTTTACTTCGGCAGCGGTTTCCGCCTGCGGATTCACCCAGGTGGTTTTCAGGCGCTGGCGTTCCTGTTCAATGCGCTCCAGCTTCTCGTTAAAGCGCGCCCAGCGTTCGTCATCCACCAGACCCAGCTCGCGGCCCATTTCGGTCAGACGCAGGTCGGCGTTATCTTCGCGCAGCATCAGGCGATATTCCGCGCGAGAGGTAAACATACGGTACGGTTCTTTGGTACCCAGCGTGCAGAGATCGTCAACCAGCACGCCCAGATACGCCTGAGAACGGCCTGGCGCCCAGCCCTCTTTCTCAGCGGAGAAGCGTGCGGCGTTCAGACCGGCAAGCAGACCCTGTGCTGCCGCTTCTTCGTAGCCGGTGGTGCCGTTAATCTGACCCGCGAAGAACAGACCGTGGATGAATTTGCTTTCCAGGGTTGGCTTCAGGTCACGCGGATCGAAGAAATCGTACTCAATAGCGTAGCCAGGGCGAACGATTTTCGCATTCTCCATCCCCTGCATTGAGCGAACAATTTGCATCTGCACATCGAACGGCAGGCTGGTGGAGATGCCGTTCGGGTAAATTTCGTTTGAGGTCAGCCCTTCCGGCTCCAGGAAGATCTGGTGCTGGTTACGATCGGCAAAGCGCATCACTTTGTCTTCGATCGACGGACAGTAGCGTGGGCCGATCCCTTCGATCACGCCAGCATACATGGGGCTGCGATCGAGGTTATTGCGGATCACGTCATGGGTTTTCTCGTTGGTATGCGTGATGTAGCACGGTACCTGCTGCGGATGTTGCGCCGCATTGCCCATGAACGAGAAGACCGGCATTGGGTTATCACCGTGCTGTTGCGCCAGCACGCTGAAATCAATGGTGCGCGCATCAATACGCGGCGGCGTACCGGTTTTCAGGCGGCTGACGCGCAGCGGCAGTTCACGCAGACGACGAGACAGGGGAATAGACGGCGGATCGCCGGCACGGCCACCGCTGTAGTTATCCAGACCGATATGAATTTTACCGTCAAGGAATGTGCCCACGGTCAGCACCACGGCTTTCGCACGGAATTTGAGGCCCATCTGGGTCACGGCACCCACGACGCGATCGTTCTCAACGATAAGATCTTCAACAGCCTGCTGGAAGATCATCAGGTTAGGCTGGTTCTCCAGCGCGGTGCGCACAGCCTGACGGTAAAGCACGCGGTCTGCCTGGGCACGGGTCGCACGCACAGCGGGACCTTTACTCGCGTTTAGTATCCTAAACTGGATTCCTGCATGATCGATCGCTTTCGCCATCAGGCCGCCAAGTGCATCCACTTCTTTTACCAGGTGTCCTTTCCCAATGCCGCCAATCGCCGGATTACAGGACATTTGTCCCAGCGTGTCGATATTGTGTGTCAAAAGCAGGGTCTGCTGACCCATACGCGCTGCGGCCATTGCGGCCTCAGTGCCTGCATGACCCCCGCCAATGATGATGACGTCAAAAGGATCCTGATAAAACATGGTGGTCTGCCTCGCGTAAAGCGGTATGAAAATGGATTGAAGCCCGGGCCGTGGATTCTACTCAACTTTAGTCTTTCGAGAAAGCATTGGGATCCTGGGCTATTAAAAAGAAGATCTTTTTATTTAGAGATCTGTTCTATTGTGATCTCTTATTAGGATCGCGAACTTGTGTGGATAAGTCCGATCTCATAAAGAAGATCATGCGGTTAGAAAGGATCGTTTGCTGTGAATGAGCGGTGATCCTGGACAGTATAAGCTGGGATCAGATCGCGACTTTATGCACAGGTCAAAAACAACACAACAGTTGTTCTTTGGATAACTACGGGTTAATACGAGCTTTTAACCAGAGTTATCCACATCTGTTCGCGCGATCTTTAATCGTTTTTGAGTAAATTTTTCCATTCCGCGAGCCAGATCTCGGCTGGATCCTCCGGAATGTCATGATCGAGGATGTTGATCTTGAGCGTTTCACCCAGTTGTTTTGCTCCGCAGGAGGTTACAGCTGCTTCAACTTTCTCTATTGCCCCGCAAAAGGTGTCATATTCACGACTGCCGATCCCCACCGCGCCAAAACGGACGTTTGACAGGTCGGGCTGCTGTTCCAGCAGTTCGTCATATAAAGGTTGCAGGTTATCCGGTAGATCGCCCGCGCCGTGCGTGGAGGTGATCAGCAGCCAGACCCCGTCAGCCGGGAGATCTTCAAGCAACGGGCCGTGCAGGGTTTCCGTGGAAAATCCCGCATCTTCCAGCTTTTCAGCCAGGTGTTCCGCTACGTATTCCGCACCACCAAGGGTGCTGCCGCTGATAAGGGTAATGTCCGCCATTGATCGCTCGCCCAGATAAAGAGACGGCCATTGTACGCTGTGAACGAGCTGGGATCTACCTGTGGAAAATGTGGGAATGGATTTGCCCGATCACGGGCGGATGGTACGCATGATCGGGTTTTGCAGGGAGATCAGTGTCTCGGTGGACTGAATTTCATCGATTGTTTGGATCTTGTTGATAAGTACCTGCTGGAGGGCGTCGATGGATCGGCACATTACCTTTATAAAGATGCTGTAGTGACCTGTGGTGTAATACGCCTCGGTGACCTCATCCAGCGCGTTCAGCCTCGCCAGGGCGGAAGGATAGTCTTTGGCGCTTTTAAGAATGATGCCGATGAAGCAGCAGACGTCGTAACCCAGATGTTTAGGACTGACGTCAATGCGTGCGCCGGTAATGATCCCCGCCTGTTTCATCTTCTCTACGCGAACGTGAATGGTCCCCGGGCTGACGCCAAACTGTTTCGCCAGCTCGGCGTAGGCGGTACGGGCATTGGCCATTAAGGCCTCCAGGATGCCGCGGTCGAGATTGTCGATCTGATAATTTTCCATAGCTTTTTCTTATGAAGATTAATGATTCACTCTATTCTAGCGTTTAATTTTATCGAATCAAAAGTGAAGGTGGCTTTTTGTTGATGAGTTATTGAATCTGATGCCATTTCTGTTGCTTAATCAATATCAACAGGACGCAGGAGTATAAATAATGAAAACCGCTTACATCGCAAAACAACGCCAGATCAGTTTCGTTAAATCCCATTTTTCCCGCCAGCTGGAAGATAAACTTGGGCTAATTGAAGTCCAGGCGCCGATTCTGAGCCGCGTGGGTGACGGGACCCAGGATAACCTGTCTGGATGCGAAAAAGCGGTACAGGTGAAAGTGAAAACACTGCCAGACGCCCAGTTCGAAGTGGTTCATTCCCTGGCGAAGTGGAAGCGTCAAACCCTGGGACAACACGACTTCAGCGCGGGCGAAGGGCTCTACACGCACATGAAAGCTCTTCGCCCCGATGAAGACCGCCTCACCCCAATTCACTCTGTCTATGTTGACCAGTGGGACTGGGAGCGCGTGATGGGTGACGGCGAGCGCCACGTAGGCACGCTGAAATCTACCGTTGAAGCGATCTACGCCGGGATCAAAGCAACCGAAGCGGCCGTGAGCAAAGAGTTTGGTCTGGCACCGTTCCTGCCGGATACGATCCACTTTGTTCACAGTCAGGAATTGCTGAGCCGCTTCCCGGGTCTGGATGCCAAAGGCCGTGAGCGTGCGATTGCCAAAGAGCTGGGCGCGGTATTTCTGATTGGGATCGGCGGCAAGCTATCTGATGGCAAACGCCACGACGTTCGCGCGCCGGATTATGATGACTGGAGCACAGCGGGTGAGGGCGAGTTTGCCGGGCTGAACGGTGATATTCTGGTGTGGAACCCGGTTCTGGAAGACGCATTCGAGCTTTCTTCTATGGGGATCCGCGTGGATGCTGACGCGCTGAAGCGCCAGCTGGCGGTCACCGGCGATGAAGATCGTCTCAAACTCGAGTGGCACCAGGCGCTGCTGCGCGGTGAAATGCCTCAGACGATCGGCGGCGGTATCGGCCAGTCCCGTCTGACCATGCTGCTGCTTCAGTTGCCACATATCGGTCAGGTCCAGTGTGGCGTATGGCCGCAGCAGGTACGTGAAAGCGTCGGTTCTCTTCTTTAATTAACGCCGCCAGCGTCTGAGCAGGCGGCTACGCAGCCCGGTATCAAAGCGCCAGATATGATCGAAGATGCGCATGATGCCGGGTTTCCCATGGGCGGACATCGCCACCGCGTGAAAACGGTGCTGATGCACCCGCTGTAACTCCTTCACCTTATTCACCACGTCATCCGGCAGCCGCTGGGCAATAAAATCGGAAATCACCACCGCGTCAGCGTCGTACCAGTCGCCGCCCTGCATACGCTCCACAATGCTGCGAAAGCAGCTGGCCAGATCCGTGCCGCCGCGAAAACGCTGGCTCAGGAAGCGGATTGCCTGCTCGATCCCCTGCTGGTTCGTCAGCTCATAGCCCACAACCTCGCTGGAGAACAACATGATGAAGCAGCGACGGCGATCGGCGAGCGCCACGCGCATCAGCGCCAGACAGAATGCCTTCGCACACTGCTCGTTAAACCCGCCCATCGATCCGGACGTATCCACGCAAACAATGAATGGCCCGCGCGGCTGTTCATCAAAATCCTGATGGACCACCGGCCGTTGGCTGATTTTCTCGCGCCAGGCTTCGCCGTGCAGTCGGTAGGTGAGAAGCTGTTTTTCCACCAGCCGACGATAGAACTCATACTCCAGCTCGGTCATCCCCAGCGTGCTCAGCTCGGTCGGCAGCAGACGTAAGATGTCGTCGCTTTGCTGCAATCCATCTACCTGCTCCGGCACGGTGGCCGGTTCGCGGACCAGCGTGCGGAAGGTTTCCATCGGCGCATCTTTCTTTGGGACCGATTTTGCCTCCCGCGAGCGCCCCAGCTGTTCTGCAAGCTTCATCAGCTCCGGCTGCTGCGTTAGAAAGTCGCCGTACTTGACGATCAGCTGGTAGTCACCGCGCTTCAACTGCCCGGCGCTCATGTCCCACAGACGTCCGGCGGCGTTTTCATTTTCTACCAGCACCTCTTCAAGCTGGCCGCTCAGCGTCATACGCTCCTGAACTTCGCTGAGCAGCTGTTCACGCTCTTCATCCAGCAGCTGCTGGTTCAGCGTTGTGGCCTGAACGACCAGGCTGAGGCGCCAGCGCTGTAGGAACAGGGTATGCAGCGCCGGGGTAAAGGTGGCGTTATCCGTGACCAGCGCCCGCGCCTGGCTGGCAAACGGAGAGTGGACTTTATCAAGCAGCGTAAGGGTTTGCGGCAGCTGGACGATAAACTGCGGTGTCGACAGCCGTTGGCACTGCTGATAGCTGGCGACCTCCTCCGTCAATTCAGGCGGGACTTCCGTCTCCTTAAACCGCTGGCGAAGGTTATCGCGCCAGCGCGGGAGATCGTCGGTCATCGCTTTTTTGAGCTTCGGGAATTTTTCGAAGAAGGCCGCTAGCTGCGGCGACGCCAGGAGGGTAATAACCACCTCCTCGATCAGACCTTCCTCACTGACCGCCAGCATGACGTTGAGCGTATCCAGCGTTAGCATTGACGCGCCTGTTTGATCTGCGCGCTGACGTCCTGCAGGCTGGCTTCGATGCGACCTAACCAGTCGCTATGAATAAAGAGGCATTTTTGCTGCTCGCTAAAGCGGGTGTGCTGCTGGTGCCATTCGGTATCCAGCGCTTCCAGCTGCTGCTTGATCTCTTCCGGCACGCTATCGGAAGCGGCGCCCGGCAGCGCCAGGCGCGATCCCTGCAGGCTGACGTCGCGGATCACCAGATGCTGGCTGCTGTCCACTTCCATCGTCAGCGGCTGGGCAAAACCAATACCGTTAAGCTTGCCGCGGATCTCACCGCCCTTATCCAGCCACTGCGCCAGCGCTTCGCGCTCAATCGTAATGTGTACCACCTGCATATCATGCAGTTTGAGCGGCTGCTGGAGCAGCAGCGTGAGCGTCGTACCAGTCAGATCGGCAGGAAGCTCGTAGTGCGGTTTGCGGGCGAACATGCCCCCCAGGCGGTTCACTTTCAGCGCGGTTTTATCACTTTGCTGCTGCTGAAGCTGGATGCGCCGCTGGGCAATCGCCCCCAGCTGATTGAGCATCGCCTGCTGCCCCCAGGCGTGCCCGGTCATCAAAACGTCAAGCTGCTGCTGCATCAGGTTCATGCCTTCTGCATCATGCCAGAGGCAGTCTTTGAGCAGGATCAGGTCGATTGGCGCAACGGCGTCACGCCCGCTGAACAGGGCGCTGGCCTGCAGCAGACGGATCGCTTTTTTCCAGCGGCGATCGGAAACATAGGGCGCAGAAGGGAGGAGATCGAGCTGCTGACGCAGCAGATAGATCAGCTCAAATACGGCGTCAGGCAGTTTGATTTTGCTGATATCCTGCTGCCACTGGTGATACTCCTCATCGGTGACCTGTAGCGAAGCAGACACCGGATTTTCGTTCTCATCCTGCTGGCTTATCAGCAGGGAGCGGAAATTGGATTTATCCTGCACTTTATCCAGCCACAGGCGGATCAGCATACGGTCATAAAGCGCTTCCAGACTGCTGTCGGCTTCAGGCAGTTCGTTAGAGGCGGCCACCAGCAGGCGCATCGGGATTTTCTCTTCACTGGCGCCGTTACGGAACCGACGTTCGTTTATTGCCGTGAGCAGGGTGTTCAGAATAGCCGGTCCCGCTTTCCAGATCTCATCAAGAAAAACAATCTCAGCCTCAGGCAGATACCCCGCCGTCAAACGCTCATAGCGCCCTTCATCTTTCAGCGCCTGAATGGAAAGCGGGCCAAAAACTTCTTCTGGGGTGGAAAACCGGGTCATGAGATATTCGAAGGCGCGGGCGTTCTGAAAAGCAAATTTTAGCCTGCGGGCGATCAGGCTTTTGGCAATGCCCGGTGGTCCCAGCAAAAACACGCTTTCACCGCTCAGCGCCGCCAGCAAACAGAGGCGAATGGCGTGGCTACGCTCGAAAAGGCCTTTCTCCAGTGCGCTGCTGAGGCGGGAAATTCTTTCTGCTAATAAATGTGAGTGAGCCATAATAGTTTTGCATCCTTTCGCCGTCGTGGCGGCCAATTGAAGCGAGTATAGACGTTTCAGTCAGGGCTGGTAATAGACTGAAGTGCGGCGCAATTTTCTTTGCGCTACATTAATGCGGTTGCATTTAGGGGTACGATTTTGCAATGAATCGTGCATACTGTGCGCTTTTTGTGGGCCAAGGGACCAGGAACACATTTGTTATTTAAACGAAAAGACTAGTCTATGAGCACTGATAATAAGCAATCATTACCCGCAATAACGCTTGCGGCGATCGGGGTTGTCTACGGTGATATCGGCACCAGCCCGCTTTATACGCTTCGTGAATGTCTGTCCGGCCAGTTTGGCTTTGGTGTTGAACGCGATGCCGTGTTTGGCTTCCTGTCCCTCATTTTCTGGCTGCTGATTCTGGTGGTTTCCGTTAAATATCTCTCCTTCGTTATGCGTGCAGATAACGCAGGTGAAGGTGGGATCCTGACCCTGATGTCCCTTGCCGGGCGCAATACCTCGGCCAGAATGACCTCAGTGCTGGTCATTATCGGCCTGATTGGCGGCAGTTTCTTCTACGGGGAAGTGGTGATAACACCGGCTATCTCGGTGCTGTCGGCGATAGAGGGGCTGGAGATTATCGCACCACAGCTGGATACGTGGGTGGTTCCGCTCGCTATCATTGTCCTGACGCTGCTTTTCGCTATTCAAAAGCACGGCACCGGGCTGGTGGGCAAACTGTTTGCTCCGATTATGCTGGCCTGGTTCCTGATCCTGGCGGCGCTTGGCTTGCGGAGCATTATCGCGAACCCGGAAGTGCTGCATGCGCTGAACCCTTACTGGGCCGTGCATTTCTTCCTCGAATACAAAGTGGTTTCCTTCGTGGCGCTGGGTGCCGTCGTGCTCTCCATCACCGGTGTGGAAGCGCTGTATGCTGACATGGGCCACTTCGGGAAACTGCCTATCCGCGTGGCATGGTTTATTGTGGTGCTCCCGTCGCTGGTGCTGAACTACTTCGGTCAGGGTGCGCTGCTGCTTAAAAACCCGGAAGCGATCAAGAACCCGTTCTTCCTGCTGGCCCCTGACTGGGCGCTGGTGCCGATGCTGATCCTGGCGACGCTGGCGACCGTCATTGCCTCTCAGGCGGTGATTTCCGGCGTGTTTTCTCTGACGCGCCAGGCCGTGCGTCTGGGGTATCTCTCGCCGATGCGCATCATCCATACCTCAGAGATGGAGTCGGGTCAGATCTACATCCCGTTCATTAACTGGCTGCTCTATTTCGCTGTTGTCATTGTTATCGTCAGCTTCGAGCACTCCAGTAACCTGGCGGCGGCGTACGGTATTGCCGTAACCGGTACGATGGTGCTGACATCGCTGCTCTCCACCACGGTGGCGTACCGAAACTGGCACTGGAATAAATTCCTCGTGGCGATGATTCTGGTGGGCTTCCTGTGCATCGACGTGCCGCTGTTCTCTGCGAACCTCGACAAAATTGTCTCCGGTGGCTGGCTGCCGCTGACGCTGGGTCTGGTGATGTTTATTGTCATGACCACCTGGAAAAGCGAGCGTTTCCGCCTGCTGCGCCGCATGCATGAGCACGGGAACTCTCTGGAGGCGATGATCGCCTCTTTGGAGAAATCCCCGCCGGTCCGCGTGCCGGGGACCGCGGTATATATGTCTCGCGCGCTGAACGTCATTCCGTTCGCGCTGATGCATAACCTCAAGCACAACAAAGTGTTGCACGAGCGCGTGATCCTGCTGACGCTGCGCACCGAAGATGCGCCGTATGTTCATAACGTCCGTCGCGTGCAGATTGAGCAGCTGTCGCCGACCTTCTGGCGCGTGGTGGCAAGCTACGGCTGGCGTGAAACGCCAAACGTGGAAGAAGTATTCCACCGCTGCGGCCTGGAAGGGCTGAGCTGTCGGATGATGGAGACGTCGTTCTTTATGTCGCACGAGTCGCTGATCATCGGCAAGCGCCCATGGTATCTGCGCCTGCGCGGCAAGCTGTACCTCATCCTGCAGCGTAACGCCCTGCGTGCGCCAGACCAGTTTGAGATCCCGCCTAACCGCGTGATTGAGCTGGGAACGCAGGTCGAGATTTAAGTCTTTGTGCGGCCTGATGCCCTCACCCCGACCCTCTCCCACAGGGAGAGGGCGCAAACATAAAAAACGGTAACCTTGGGGTTACCGTTTTGCATTTACCTCCACTCCATTTCACTTAGCGAAACGTTTCGACGTCGATCACAAATCTGTTACGTCATGATGGTTTTCTGAACATTTCTGGGGCTACACTACATTTAGCGAAACGTTTCGCTAGTGGAGCAAGAAAATGAAGAAAGGCACTGTACTCAACTCAGAAATCTCATCGGTTATTTCCCGTCTTGGGCATACCGATACGCTGGTGGTTTGCGATGCAGGCTTACCGGTTCCGCGCAGCACAACCCGTATCGATATGGCGTTAACGCAGGGCGTTCCTTCGTTTCTGCAGGTACTGGAAGTCGTGACCGCGGAGATGCAGGTTGAGGCGGCCATTCTCGCGGCGGAAATCAAACAACATAATCCGCAACTCCACGAAACGTTGCTCAGCCACATTGAGCAACTGCAACAACACCAGGGAAACACCATAGAAATTCGTTACACAACGCACGAGCAGTTCAAACAACAAACCGCAGACAGTCAGGCGGTGATTCGCAGCGGGGAGTGTTCCCCGTATGCGAATATCATTCTCTGTGCTGGCGTCACCTTCTGAGGCCATCATGGACGCATTACTGCAACTCAAAGGGATCGATAAGTCGTTCCCGGGCGTAAAAGCCCTCTCCGGCGCGGCGCTGAACGTCTACCCCGGGCGCGTGATGGCGCTGGTGGGCGAAAACGGTGCCGGCAAATCCACCATGATGAAAGTGCTGACCGGTATCTACCAACGCGATGCCGGTTCACTCGTCTGGCTGGGCAAAGAGACCACCTTCACCGGCCCGAAATCCTCTCAGGAAGCGGGCATCGGTATTATTCACCAGGAGCTGAACCTCATCCCTCAGCTCACCATTGCGGAAAACATCTTCCTCGGCCGCGAGTTTGTTAACCGGTTCGGCAAAATCGACTGGAAAACCATGTATGCCGAAGCGGACAAGCTCCTGGCGAAGCTGAACCTGCGCTTTAAGAGCGACCGTCTGGTGGGCGATCTCTCCATTGGCGATCAGCAGATGGTGGAAATTGCCAAGGTGCTGAGCTTTGAGTCGAAGGTAATCATTATGGATGAACCGACCGATGCCCTGACCGATACCGAAACCGAATCCCTGTTCCGCGTGATCCGCGAGCTGAAGTCGCAGGGGCGCGGGATTGTCTATATCTCTCACCGCATGAAAGAGATCTTCGAAATCTGCGATGACGTCACCGTCTTCCGCGACGGGCAGTTTATTGCCGAGCGCGAAGTCGCCACGCTGACCGAAGATACGCTTATCGAAATGATGGTGGGACGTAAGCTCGAAGATCAGTATCCGCATCTGGATAAAGCGCCGGGTGAGATCCGCCTGAAGGTGGATAACCTCTGCGGCCCTGGCGTGAACGACGTGACCTTTACCCTGCGCCAGGGCGAGATCCTGGGCGTGGCGGGCCTGATGGGTGCCGGACGTACCGAGCTGATGAAAGTGCTTTACGGCGCGCTGCCGCGCACCAGCGGTTATGTCACTCTCGACGGCCATGAAGTGGTCACCCGCTCTCCGCAGGATGGTCTGGCGAACGGCATCGTCTATATCTCCGAAGACCGCAAACGCGACGGTCTGGTGCTGGGGATGTCGGTAAAAGAGAACATGTCCCTGACCGCGCTGCGCTATTTCAGCCGCAGCGGCGGTAGCCTGAAGCATAAAGATGAGCAGCAGGCGGTGAGCGATTTTATCCGCCTCTTTAACGTTAAAACTCCGTCGATGGAGCAGGCGATTGGCCTCTTATCCGGCGGTAATCAGCAGAAAGTGGCGATTGCGCGCGGGCTGATGACGCGCCCGAAAGTGTTGATCCTCGACGAGCCAACCCGCGGCGTGGACGTGGGCGCGAAGAAAGAGATCTATCAGCTGATTAACCAGTTTAAGGCCGACGGTCTGAGCATCATTCTGGTCTCTTCCGAGATGCCAGAAGTATTAGGCATGAGCGATCGCATTATCGTCATGCATGAAGGGCATCTCGGCGGTGAATTCACTCGCGAGCAGGCCACCCAGGAAGTTCTGATGGCTGCCGCTGTGGGCAAGCTTAATCGCGTGAATCAGGAGTAAGAAGATGACTACCCAGGCTGTTTCTGGTCGCCGCTATTTCACAAAGGCATGGCTGATGGAACAAAAATCGCTGATTGCCCTGCTGGTGCTGATCGCGATTGTGTCCACTATGAGCCCGAACTTTTTCACCGTTAATAACCTATTCAACATCCTGCAGCAGACGTCGGTGAACGCCATTATGGCGGTCGGCATGACGCTGGTGATTTTGACCTCGGGTATCGATCTGTCCGTCGGTTCCCTGCTGGCGCTCACCGGCGCGATCGCCGCTTCGATTGTCGGTATTGAAGTCAACGCCCTGGTGGCCGTGGCCGCTGCCCTGGCGGCAGGCGCGGCGATTGGTGCCGTAACCGGCGTGATTGTGGCAAAAGGCCGCGTTCAGGCGTTCATCGCCACGCTGGTGATGATGCTGCTGCTGCGCGGTGTGACCATGGTTTACACCAACGGCAGCCCGGTTAATACCGGCTTCACTGATAACGCGGATCTGTTTGGCTGGTTCGGTATCGGTCGCCCGCTGGGTGTCCCGACGCCGGTCTGGATCATGGCTATCGTCTTCCTGGCGGCGTGGTACATGCTGCACCACACCCGTCTGGGCCGTTATATCTATGCGCTGGGCGGTAACGAAGCGGCAACGCGCCTGTCCGGTATCAGCGTTAATAAAGTCAAAATTATCGTTTACTCCCTGTGCGGTCTGCTGGCGTCACTGGCAGGCATCATCGAAGTGGCGCGCCTCTCCTCCGCGCAGCCGACGGCGGGTACGGGATATGAGCTGGATGCTATCGCGGCAGTGGTTCTGGGCGGTACGAGTCTTGCGGGCGGTAAAGGTCGCATTGTTGGGACATTGATCGGCGCACTGATTCTCGGTTTCCTGAATAATGGTTTGAATTTGTTAGGTGTTTCCTCCTATTACCAGATGATCGTTAAGGCAGTGGTGATTTTGCTGGCGGTACTGGTAGACAACAAAAAACAGTAACTGACGACACTACAGGACATCTTAGATATGAACATGAAAAAACTGGCTACCCTGGTTTCTGCTGTCGCGCTGAGCGCAACCGTAAGTGCTAACGCCATGGCGAAAGACACCATCGCGCTGGTTGTCTCTACCCTGAACAACCCGTTCTTCGTCTCCCTGAAGGACGGTGCGCAGAAAGAAGCGGACAAGCTGGGCTACAACCTGGTGGTTCTGGATTCACAGAACAACCCGGCGAAAGAGCTGGCTAACGTTCAGGACTTAACCGTTCGTGGCACCAAAATTCTGCTGATCAACCCAACCGATTCCGATGCCGTAGGTAACGCCGTGAAGATGGCAAACCAGGCGAAGATCCCGGTAATTACCCTGGACCGTCAGGCGTCTAAAGGTGAAGTGGTCAGCCACATTGCCTCTGATAACGTGCTGGGCGGCAAAATCGCGGGTGATTACATCGCGAAGAAAGCCGGCGAAGGCGCGAAGGTTATCGAACTGCAGGGGATTGCCGGGACTTCCGCAGCCCGCGAGCGTGGTGAAGGCTTCCAGCAGGCTGTGGCTGCACACAAATTCAACGTGCTGGCCAGCCAGCCGGCAGACTTCGATCGTACTAAAGGTCTGAACGTTATGCAGAACCTGCTGACCGCGCACCCTGACGTGCAGGCGGTATTCGCGCAGAACGACGAAATGGCGCTGGGCGCGCTGCGTGCCCTGCAGACCGCAGGTAAATCTGATGTGATGGTTGTCGGATTTGACGGCACGCCGGATGGTGAAAAAGCAGTAAACGATGGCAAACTGGCTGCGACCATCGCTCAGCTGCCTGAGCAGATTGGCGCCACTGGCGTTGAAACTGCCGACAAAGTGCTGAAGGGCGAAAAAGTTCAGGCCAAATACCCGGTTGACCTGAAGCTGGTCATCAAGCAGTAAAAGGCGAATCAGGCAGTCGCTGGCTGCCTGAGGGACACCAATAAAGAAAAGTGTGGCATACGCCACCGGGTAACACCGGTGGCGCTCTCAGATGGACAACCCAACCATGAAAACCGCAGGCAACCTCGTCGTCCTTGGCAGTATCAATGCCGATCACATTCTTAACCTTGAATCATTCCCTACACCGGGCGAAACCGTCACGGGTAACCAGTATCAGGTGGCATTTGGCGGTAAAGGTGCCAACCAGGCCGTCGCCGCCGGTCGCAGCGGTGCAAACATTGCGTTTATCGCCTGCACGGGTGATGACGATACCGGTGAGCGCGTACGCAAGCAGCTGGCGAGCGACAACATTGATATCGCACCGGTCAGCATTGTTGCAGGGGAAGCGACCGGCGTGGCGCTGATTTTCGTCAACGCTGAAGGTGAGAATGTTATCGGTATTCATGCTGGCGCTAACGCTGCGCTGACGACGGAACGCGTAGAAGCGCAACGTGCAATCATCGGCGGAGCCGAAGCCCTGCTGATGCAGCTGGAGTCACCGGTTGAAAGCGTGCTGGCCGCTGCCAAAATTGCGCATGAAAATCATACCACTGTCGTACTTAACCCTGCCCCAGCCCGTGTATTATCAGACGAGCTGCTGGCGCTGGTGGACATCATTACGCCGAACGAAACCGAAGCCGAAAAGCTGACGGGCATTCGCGTTGAAAATGATGACGATGCCGCGCGCGCCGCGCGTGCGCTGCACGATAAGGGCATCGGCACCGTGATTATCACCCTGGGTAGCCGTGGGGTGTGGGCAAGCGTCAATGGCGAAGGCCGCCGCGTGCCGGGCTTTAAGGTCAAAGCGATTGATACCATCGCGGCGGGAGATACCTTCAATGGTGCACTGGTGACCGCGCTGCTGGAAGGCAAGAGAATGGATGACGCTATCCGCTTCGCACACGCTGCTGCCGCGATTGCGGTGACGCGCAAGGGCGCACAGCCTTCCGTTCCGTGGCGTAAAGAGATCGATGAATTCTTAAGTCAGCAGGGGTAACGCTTGGCCACAATGAAAGATGTCGCCCGCATGGCGGGCGTTTCTACCTCGACGGTCTCTCACGTTATAAACAACGATCGCTTCGTCAGCGAGGCGATTCGGGAGAAAGTTGAAGCTGCGGTAAAAGATCTCAACTATGCGCCGTCTGCGCTGGCGCGCAGCCTTAAGCTCAACCAGACGCGCACCATCGGTATGCTGATCACCGCCAGTACCAACCCCTTTTATTCAGAACTGGTTCGCGGCGTGGAGCGCAGCTGCTTCGAGCGTGGCTACAGCCTTGTGCTGTGCAATACCGAGGGTGACGAGCAGCGCATGAATCGTAACCTGGAGACGCTGATGCAAAAACGCGTCGACGGTCTACTCCTGCTCTGCACCGAAACGCACCAGCCCTCGAAAGAGATCATCCAGCGCTATCCCTCGATTCCCACCGTGATGATGGACTGGGCGCCGTTCGACGGAACCAGCGATCTCATTCAGGATAACTCCCTGCTGGGCGGTGATATGGCGACTCAGCATCTGATTGATAAAGGCCACACTCGCATTGCCTGTATTACGGGGCCGCTGGATAAAACCCCGGCGCGTTTGCGTCTGGAAGGGTATCTCTCTGCCATGAAACGGGCGGGGCTCGCCATTCCAGATGGCTATAGGATCACCGGCGACTTTGAATTTAACGGCGGTTTCGAGGCGATGCAGAAACTGCTGGCGCAAAAGCCGCGTCCGCAGGCGGTGTTTATTGGTAATGACGCGATGGCGTTTGGTGCCTACCAGGCGTTGTATCAGGCGGGGCTACGCGTGCCTGATGATATGGCGGTGATTGGCTACGACGATATCGAACTGGCCAGCTACATGACGCCGCCGCTGACCACGATCCATCAGCCAAAAGATGAACTGGGCGAGCTGGCCATCGATGTGTTGATCCACCGTATGGCGCAGCCCACGCTGCAGCAGCAACGCCTGCAGCTTACTCCTGTTCTGATGGAACGCGGTTCGGTTTAGCTTTCTCTTTGTGACGCTCTTTAATCAGGTTTCGGCCGTCTTTCGGTTTTAACAGCATAAAGACCAGCGCCGATACCACGGTAAGAGCGCCCATGGTGATAAAGGTATAGTGGAACTGCTCAACGGTATTTGCGCTGTCAAAACCTTCATAAAACCTCAGCACCGCTGCACTCACGGCAACCCCTAAACTGATCGACAGCTGTTGCGTTACCGCCAGCACGCTGTTGCCGCTGCTGGCGTTCTCATCAGTCAGATCGGCGAGGGTGATGGTGTTCATCGATGTGAACTGCGTCGACATCGCCATGCCCAACACAAACAGCGGCAGGATCAGCATCCAGACGGGCAACGCGGCGGATTGCAGCGAGAACTGCGCAATCATCAGCCCGATAAAGACCGTCACGCCAACCAGCGTCTTACGATAGCCAAACCAGCGCAGCACCTGCGTCACGGTTGATTTTGCCAGGATCGAGCCCATCGCCGTGGGCGCCATCATGCAGCCGGCAATCAGGGCCGGATAGCCGAAACCCACCTGCAGCATCAATGGCATCAGGAACGGTACGCAACCCGTCCCCAGACGAGACGCAATGTTGCCCGCAATCCCTACGGAAAACGTTCGGGTGTTAAAGAGTCCCAGGGAGATTAACGGCGTCGGGTGACGGCGCGCGTGACGTATATAAAGAAGGAATAGCAGAATACCGCCGAGGATAACGGAGAGCGCTAACCACGTTGCGACGATCTTCTCGCCAAACAGCTCCATCCCGCTGGAGAATAAGACCAGGCTCAGGCCAAACAGGAAAAAGCCCCCCATGTCGAAGCTGCGCCTTGGCGTGGTGAAGTTCGGCATATATTTGCGGGCATACAGCAGCCCCGCAACGCCAATCGGTATATTAATCAGGAAGATCCAGTGCCAGCTTGCCCAGGTGACAAACACGCCACCGAGTACCGGGCCAAGAATCGGGCCGACCAGGCCCGGCATGGTGACGAAGTTGAGTACGGGAAGCAGTTCGCTCCTGGGGTAGGCTCGCAGCAAGGCAAGGCGCGCCACCGGCATCATCATCGCGCCGCCAATGCCCTGTAGTACACGAAAGATAACCAGCTCCGTTAAGGATGAGGAGAGCGCACAGGCCAGCGAACCGAGCGTAAAGAGCGTGACGGCCAGCATGAAAACTTTGCGGGTGCCAAAGCGGTCGGCCAGCCAGCCGCTGACCGGAATTAACATCGCGACCGTCAGGGTGTAGCTGATGATGGCGGACTGCATCGCCAGCGGGGAGCGGTTAAGGCTTTGCGCAATAGCGGGAAGCGCTGTGTTGAGGATGGTGGCATCCAGTGCCTGCATAAAAAACGCCATGGCTGCAATCCACGGCAATCCGGCCATGCTGCGCGCTTTTTTCTTTGTCATTTATTTACCTGCTGGTGGGTTGGCGCGGCCAGCAATGCCTGGCACGCACTCAGGGCTCGCTGCCCGTCGCTTTCCTGAATGGCATCCACTATCGCCTGATGCAAATCCAGTTTTACCACTTCGTTTTGTGTAATAGAGGTAAAGTAGGTGTGATACACCGAATGAAATAAAGAGGCAAAAGAGGTGAGGAACGGATTGGCGCTCATCATATAGATGTGTTCATGCCAGGCCATATCGACCTCAACCCAGCGTTCGCGGTTGAAGTGCTTTTTCAGGAACACCATCTCTTCCATCAGCGCGTTAAGCTGTGCTTTCTGTTCTGCTGTTCCT
The DNA here is from genome assembly GCF_018383635.1 of Enterobacter sp. 120016. NCBI lineage: Bacteria > Pseudomonadati > Pseudomonadota > Gammaproteobacteria > Enterobacterales > Enterobacteriaceae > Enterobacter > Enterobacter sp. 120016. Next base: position 43,620 of record NZ_JAHAWC010000025.1, read on the forward strand.
AGCGTGGCGGCAAGCAGACATGCCTGAGGTTCAAGGCTGCTGCGCATCACCAGAAAGTGATCGACGACCTGATGAAAGTTATCTTCCGTCATCCACCAGGAGAGCAGCTCCTGATCGAGAAAATTCCAGTTACTCTGTGGCATCACGCGTGTGCCAATACGAGGACGTGGAAGCACCATACCTTTTGCCGTCAGGGTTTTCACCGCTTCGCGCACGGCGGTACGGCTCACCCCAAACTGCTCACCCAGCTCCATTTCACCCGGCAGAATGCTACCCGGGGCATATTTACCCGCTAAAATCCGCTGGGCCAGCTTTTCTGCCAGCACGTACGATAGGTTTTTTTGGGCGGCCAGCTGTTGTGCGCTTAATGGCATCGCTTTTATTCCTTAAAGATTCATGCTGATAATTATGCCACCTCGAATGTGATTGTGGTTGCAGATACATCAAATAGAACAATTTGTAGCTTGATTTCACCTCTGTTGGTGAAAAAAAACGCGGATGGAAACTTTTTTTAAATTTCCTCTTGTCACGTCGGAATAACTCCCTATAATGCGCCTCCACTGACACGGAACAACGGCACACACGCCGCCGGGTCAGCAGAGAAAAGCGAAAATAAACGCTTGACTCTGAAGCGGGAAAGCGTAATATGCACACCCCGCGCCGCTGAGAAAAGCGAAGCGGCACTGCTCTTTAACAATTTATCAGACAATCTGTGTGGGCACTCAAAGTGACATGGATTCTTAATGTCTTCGGACAATAAAT
>NZ_JAHAWC010000026.1:0-44076 GCF_018383635.1 Enterobacter sp. 120016
TGTTAAAAAGTGTTCACCATGTCCCCGAACACCTGTCTACCATGTCCCCGGACTGTACAGTGGGAGAGGGCCGGGGTGAGGGCATCAGGCCGCACAAAACGAACCTAACCCAGCGCCTGAATCGCCTTCTCCAGCGCCTCGCGCAGCAGGTGACGGTCATGGCGATACTTGATATCGCTGGCCTCCAGCGGCTCCTGCACCACCAGACGATTGCCAATCCCTGATACATCCACTTTTGGGCCCACGACTACGCCGTCAATGATTTTCTTACCGACGTAATGCTCCATTAATTCAAGCTTGTCTGCCAGCGACAGGCTCGCCGCCGCCGGGCTCAGTTCACGTCCCAGGTTACCGATGTAGACCATCGGGGCAGGGGTGCGGCGCAGCGCCTGCGCCAGCTCTTTCACCAGCAGAATGGGCATCAGGCTGGTGTAAAAACTGCCTGGGCCGATCAGGATAAGATCCGCTTCCCCGATGGCCTCCACCGCTTCTCGCGTGGCGGGTACGCTCGGATAGGTCATTAACTCCGTTGGCGGCAGGATGAGCTGGTCGATATTCACCTCGCCGTAAACTTCATGCCCTTCGGCGTCGATTGCCATCAAGTCAACCGGTTGTTCGGACATAGGGATCAGGAATGCATCCACCTTGAGCAGATTGCGGATTAAGTTGATGGCTTCCAGAGGCCGTACGCTCAGGTGATCAAGCGCCTTTAACATCAGATTTCCGAGGTTATGCCCGGAAAGTTCGCCATTACCGCCAAAACGGTACTCAAACATCGCCGACGCGACGCTTGGCTCGGTAATTAACTGGTTCAGGCAGTTGCGCATGTCTCCCCAGGCAATACCGCCTTCGGCACGACGAATGCGCCCGGTCGAGCCGCCGTTATCGGTGGTGGTCACTATCCCTGTCAGCCTTGAGCCGAGTGACGACAAAGAGGACATAACCCGGCCTAAGCCGTGTCCTCCGCCAAGAGCGACCACTCGGTCAAGATCCGCAAAAGTGCGATTGCGCATACGTATTCCTTATCACGTTCGATCGCGTAACAGTAACCTAACTACCCCTAAAAGACGATGCCTCACCCGATGCAAAATGACGTATATCAATGTGAAAATACGGTTTTTAGGTATTCTGTAGCGAAAATGCAGGAACGATTCGCTATATAGATGATTATATAGCGAGGAGCGATAATGGCGTCGTCAGAATTTCCGCGCTACTATCGCCCTAACCACGTTTTCAAAATTGAAAACATACACTCTAGCCCTTGTGCCTGTGTCGAAAGATATGGCGCTCTGGCCGTGGCGAATTTGCCACCAGGGTACAGAAAGAAATGACTGTGCCTCCCGATCTGGAAAGGTGTACATGGCTTCACAACTTACTGATGCTTTCGCGCGTAAGTTTTATTACTTACGTCTGTCGATTACCGATGTGTGCAACTTCCGTTGCACCTACTGCCTGCCCGATGGCTACAAACCGGGCAGCGTCACCAATAACGGCTTTCTCTCCGTGGATGAAGTGCGCCGCGTCACGCGCGCCTTCTCTGAGCTCGGCACCGAAAAAGTGCGTCTGACCGGCGGTGAACCCTCTCTGCGCCGTGATTTTCCCGACATCATCGCCGCCGTGCGTGAAAACGAACGTATCCGCCAGATTGCCGTGACCACCAACGGTTACCGCATGGCGCGTGACGTGGCGAACTGGCGCGATGCGGGGCTGACGGCGATCAACGTCAGCGTCGATAGCCTGGACGCCCGTCAGTTCCACGCCATTACCGGCCAGGATAAATTTCAGCAGGTCATGGACGGTATCGACGCGGCATTTGCGGCCGGGTTCGAGAAGGTAAAAGTCAACACGGTGCTGATGCGTGATGTGAATCATCATCAGCTGGACACCTTCCTGGCGTGGATCAAATCCCGCCCTATACAGCTGCGTTTTATCGAGCTGATGGAAACCGGCGAGGGCAGCGAGCTGTTCCGTCGCCATCACATCTCCGGCATGGTGCTGCGCGACGCGCTGCTGAGACGCGGCTGGATCCACCAGATCCGCCAGCGCAGCGACGGTCCGGCGCAGGTCTTCTGCCACCCGGATTACGAAGGTGAGATTGGGCTTATCATGCCCTATGAGAAAGACTTCTGCGCCAGCTGCAACCGCCTGCGCGTCTCCTCCGTTGGCAAGCTCCATCTTTGCCTGTTTGGCGACGGCGGCGTAGACCTTCGCGATCTGCTTGAAGACGATGCGCAGCAGGACGCGCTTGAAGCACGTATTTCTGAAGCGCTGACGCATAAAAAACAGACCCACTTCCTGCATCAGGGCAATACCGGCATTACTCAGAACCTGTCCTACATCGGCGGGTAATCAGGCTTAAGAAGGAATCAGAATATGAGTCAGGTAAGCGCAGAATTTATCCCGACACGCATTGCTATCCTTACCGTTTCCGACCGCCGCGGCGAAGAGGATGATACCTCCGGCCACTGGCTGCGCGAGGCGGCCCATGACGCGGGGCATCACATCGTCGATAAAGCGATCGTGAAGGAGAACCGCTACGCCATTCGCGCTCAGGTTTCGCAGTGGATTGCCAGCGATGAGGTGCAGGTGGTGCTGATTACTGGCGGCACCGGCTTTACCGCAGGCGATCAGGCCCCCGAAGCGCTTATCCCGCTGTTTGACCGCGAGGTGGAAGGCTTCGGCGAAGTGTTCCGCATGCTCTCCTTTGAAGAGATTGGTACCTCCACGCTTCAGTCGCGCGCCGTTGCCGGGGTGGCTAACAAAACCCTGATTTTCGCCATGCCGGGTTCGACCAAAGCCTGCCGCACCGCATGGGAAAACATCATCGCCCCGCAGCTGGATGCCCGTACCCGTCCGTGTAATTTCCATCCCCATTTAAAGAAATAAGCTATGTCACAACTGACCCACATTAACGCCGCCGGTGAAGCGCATATGGTGGATGTTTCCGCCAAAGCCGAAACGGTGCGCGAGGCGCGCGCGGAAGCGTTCGTCACTATGCTGCCGGAGACACTGGCGATGATTATCGACGGCAGCCACCATAAGGGCGACGTCTTTGCCACCGCGCGCATCGCGGGGATTCAGGCCGCCAAGCGCACCTGGGATCTCATTCCGCTGTGCCATCCGCTGATGCTGAGCAAGGTGGAAGTGAACCTGCAGGCGCAGCCGGAGCAGAGCCGCGTGCGCATTGAGTCACTCTGCCGCTTAACCGGGAAAACCGGCGTAGAGATGGAAGCGCTGACGGCGGCCTCAGTTGCCGCGCTAACCATTTATGACATGTGCAAAGCGGTGCAGAAAGATATGGTGATTGGCCCGGTTCGCCTGCTGGCAAAAAGCGGCGGCAAATCCGGTGATTTTAAGGTGGACAGCCATGATTAAGGTGCTCTTTTTTGCCCAGGTGCGCGAGCTGGTGAATACCGACAGCCTGACGCTGGATGCGTCCTTTGAAAACGTCGCTGCCCTGCGCGCGCATCTGGCGGCACAAAGCGACCGCTGGGCGCTGGCGCTGGACGAAGGCAAGCTGCTGGCCGCCGTTAACCAGACGCTGGTGGAGTTCACCCATCCGCTGAACGCAGGGGATGAAGTGGCCTTCTTCCCGCCGGTAACGGGGGGCTAAGATGGCTGAAACCCGAATTCTGGTGAGCCCCGAGCGTTTTAACGTGGGGACCGAATACAGCTGGCTGGCGGAACGCGATGAAGACGGCGCGGTCGTCACTTTCACCGGCAAGGTGCGCAATCACAACCTCGGCGACAGCGTGAAGGCGCTGACGCTGGAGCACTATCCGGGGATGACCGAGAAATCGCTGGCGGAGATTGTCGACGAGGCGCGGGGTCGCTGGCCGCTTGGCCGCGTCACGGTGATTCACCGCATCGGCGAGATGTGGCCCGGCGAGGAGATTGTCTTCGTCGGGGTGACCAGCGCACACCGCAGCAGCGCGTTTGCGGCAGGGGAGTTCATTATGGATTACCTCAAAACCAAAGCGCCGTTCTGGAAGCGCGAAGCCACGCCGGAAGGCGACCGCTGGGTGGAATCTCGCGACAGCGATAAACAAGCCGCCAGCCGTTGGTAGTCGGTTTACGTGGATGTGTTAATCTTAACGTGTGTGTCTACTTAATCTTAATCAGGAGTGAATCATGGACCGATTTCCGCGTTCCGATTCAATAGTACAGCAGACCCGTAGCGGCCTGCAGACGTATATGGCTCAGGTGTACGGCTGGATGACGGTTGGCCTGCTGCTTACCGCGTTTATCGCGTGGTATGCGGCGAACACGCCTGAACTGATGATGTTTATCTTCTCCAGCAAAATCACCTTCTTTGGGCTGATTATCGCGCAGCTGGCGCTGGTGTTTGTGCTTTCGGGTCTGGTGCAAAAGCTGAGTGCCGGAATGGCGACCACGCTGTTTATGCTCTATTCGGCGCTAACGGGGCTGACGCTTTCCAGTATTTTCATCGTCTACACCTACTCCTCCATCGCCAGCACCTTTGTGGTGACCGGCGGGATGTTCGGCGCGATGAGTCTCTACGGTTACACCACGAAGCGCGATCTGAGCGGTTTAGGCAGCATGCTGTTTATGGGGCTGATTGGGATTGTGCTGGCGTCGCTGGTGAACCTGTGGCTGAAGAGCGACGCGCTGATGTGGGCCGTGACCTACATCGGGGTGGTGATCTTCGTTGGGTTGACGGCGTATGACACCCAGAAGCTAAAAAACATCGGCGAGCAGATTGACGTACGCGACAGCTCAAACCTGCGCAAATACGCGATCCTGGGCGCGCTGACGCTGTATCTGGACTTCATCAACCTGTTCCTGATGCTGCTGAGGATTTTCGGCAACCGTCGTTAAGGTTGTTTTGCCGGGTGGGGTGCGGTCTGGTGCCCTCACCCTGACCCTCTCCCACGGGAGAGGGAACAAACACTAAAAACGGCAACAAGGTTGCCGTTTTTCTTTTATTTCGCCATTACCTTTTCGTTCTTCGCTCTCAGCTTCTTCGCCCGACTCTCCAGCACCAGATAACAGACCGTTGCCAGCGCCAGCGGCAGGAAGTAATACAGCATGCGGTATGCCAGCAGGGCCGCGATAATCGTGCCCTGAGAGACATGCTCCCCGGCCAGCAGGGCAATAAATACCGCTTCCAGCACGCCGATCCCCGCCGGAATATGCACAATCACGCCCGCAATGCTGCTCACCAGCAGCACGCCCAGCACGAAGAAGTAGTTCACGTCCTCGCCAATCAGCAGCCAGATAATGGCCCCCATCGCCATCCAGTTGGCGCTGGAGACGGCCATCTGCAGCACCGCAAACTTCCACGAGGGCAGCACCAGCTTTTGCCCCTTAATGGTCATGTGACGGCGCCTGGCAAACGCGCAGGCCCACAGATAAACGGCGATGATCAGCAGCAGTACGATGCCCAGTATGCGCAGCGTGGCCTCGTCGATATACCAGTGCGCGGGCAGCTGCACCACGCCGATGGTGAAGATCACCCCGCCGAGCAGAATATAGCCCAGCCAGTTGGTGGTGATGCTTAACGAGAAAATGCGCGTGATGGTCCCGCCCGGCAGGCCGAGGCGCGAATAAAGGCGATAGCGCATGCCAATGCCGCCGACCCAGGTGCTCAGCGTCAGGTTAAAGGCGTAGCAGATAAACGACACCAGCATAACCTGACGTTTGGCCAGCTTGTGGCCGCAGTAAGCTCGGCCGAGCAGGTCATAGCAGCCGTACATCAGGTAGCTCACGATAACCAGCCCCACAGCGCCCAGCAGCACCATCCGGTTATAGTTGCGGATGACTTTCCACACCTCTTCCCAGTCAACTTTCTGCGCGTAGACCACCAGCAGAACCGCGACCGCAATAAAAAACAGCCAGGTCAGGATCTTTTTTGCCAGCCGCCAGCGCGGATGCGATTTCGACATCAGGGTTTGCCTCCGTCTTCCGCTTCAATACGGTCCTGGGTTTCCATTTCCGGTTGTACCGGCGGGTCCACCTGCGCAAGCTTAGGCGTATGCGCCGGCAGCCAGCCGACCATGGCCGGGAAATGGCGCAGAAAGTGGAACACCACCACGCTGATGCCCAGGTTCCACCAGGTACGTTTGGGGACCATGGATTCGTCCACGCGCACGCTGTCGTTAACGATCAACGCCTGCAGGTTATCCCGCAGAGTCTGGTTAAACTGGCGATCGTGAATGATCAGGTTGGCTTCAAGGTTGAGCGATAAGCTCAGCGGATCGAGATTGCTGGAGCCTACGGTTGCCCAGTGATCGTCCATCAGCGCCACTTTGCCGTGCAGCGGTCGGCGGCGATATTCGTAGATCTGTACGCCGCCCTTCACCAGATAGTTATACAGCAGCCGCGCGCCGACTTTGACTATCGGCATATCCGGCTCGCCCTGCACAATCAGCTTCACGCGTACCCCGCGCCGGGCCGCATTGCGCATGGCATGCAGCAGACGATAGCCCGGGAAAAAGTAGGCGTTAGCAATAATCACTTCGCGCTTCGCGTTGGCGAGCATCTTGAGATAATGACGTTCAATGTCGTCCCGGTGCTCGCCGTTATCCCGCCAGACGAAAAGGACCTGCGCTTCGCCGGGCTTCCGGTTCTCTTCCGGGCGATGGCGGCGTCTCCACCAGCGGCGAACGGCCTCTTTACCCGGCAGGTTCTCCAGCTCAAAGAGCAAAATGTCCTGCACCACAGGGCCTTCAATGCGAATGGCGTAGTCCTGCTTTGCCTCCGGGCCGTAGTCGGACATATGCTCAGCGGAGTAGTTAATGCCGCCGACAAACGCCACCGTCTCGTCCACCACCACAATTTTGCGGTGCATCCGGCGGAAAAGATTGGTACGCATGCCGAACAGGCGAGGGCCGGGATCGTAGTAGCGGAACACCACGCCCGCAGAGGTCAACTCATTGACAAACGTATCGCTGAGATCCGGCGAGCCATAGCCATCAAGCAGCACTTCAATTGTGACGCCGCGCTGTGCGGCGCGCAGCAGCACGCTGTGCAACTGCTTGCCGACGTCATCTTCGAACCAGATAAAGGTTTCGAGGATCACCTTCTGCTGAGCGTTATCAATCGCCTTAAACACGGCCGGGTAGTACTCGTCTCCGTTGACCAGCAGCGTGATCCGATTGCCTTCCTGCCAGGAACATTTCATAGGTGGATCTCCGCGCTCAGCGGGGCATGGTCGGAAAGATGTCGCCAGTTAAGGAGCGCCAGGGCGGTCGGGCTGCTGGCGTGGGCATTTTTCACGTAGATGCGGTCAAGCCGAAGCAGCGGGAAACGGACCGGGAAGGTGCGCGCAGGCCTGCCGTTGGCGCGAGTAAAAATCTCCTCCAGTCCGGCATCCACCTTCAACGGATGGTTTGCCCGCTGTCGCCAGTCGTTGAAATCGCCGGCCACGACCACCGGTTCACCTTCGGGAAGCGCGTTGGCCCATTCGGCCAGCATTTTCAGCTGCGCCTGACGATGGGCTTCGCGAAGGCCCAGATGAACACAGCCGACATGCACAGGTCGCTCGAGGTCGGGCGGGGTAATGCGGCAGTAAAGCAGGCCGCGTTTTTCGCTTTCCCCGACGGAAACGTCGCGGTTTTCGTAATGTTCAATGGGGTAGCGGGACAGCACCGCGTTCCCGTGATGCCCTTCCGGGTAGACCGCGTTGCGGCCGTAGGCGTAATCACTCCACATGGTGTCGGCCAGAAATTCATAGTGCGGCGTGTCGGGCCAGTTCTCAAAGTGGAGCGGATGCACTTCGTGTGCGCCCATCACCTCCTGCAGGCAGACAATATCCGCGCTGACGGTGCGAACCGCGTCGCGCAGCTCCGGTAAAATGAAGCGGCGATTAAATGCTGTGAAGCCCTTATGAATGTTTATCGTCAGCACCTTAAGCGAGAAATGCTGCATTTTTTGAGTCATAAGCTCCTTCCTGAGTGACTATCCCAATGAAAATAAAGTGTAGTCGGCGTCACAAAAAGATGCGGCGTTACGGAATTTTCCGTAAAGTGCGGTAGTCTGATTAAGCAGAGAAAAATCCTTCAGGAGAGAAGCCATGAAGTGGCAACAACGTGTTCGTGTCGCAACTGGCCTGAGTTGCTGGCAGATAATGTTGCATTTACTGGTCGTGGCCGTACTGGTGATGGGCTGGATGAGCGGCACGCTGGTGCGTGTTGGCCTGGGGCTATGCGTCCTTTATGGCGTCACCGTGCTGTCGATGCTGTTCTTACAGCGCCACCATGAAGCGCGCTGGCGCGAGGTGGGTGATGTGCTCGAAGAGCTCACCACCACCTGGTATTTTGGTGCAGCGATGATTGTGCTTTGGCTGCTGTCGCGCGTGCTGCAAAACAACCTGCTGCTGGCCCTGGCGGGTCTGGCAATCCTCGCAGGGCCTGCGGTCGTCTCGTTGCTGACCAAAGAGAAAAAGCTACGCAATGTTGCGTCTAAACATCGCGTACGCCACTGAGCCCGTCGTGGCCGCGATGACCAGCAGCGGCCACAAACTTCCCCAGACAATATCCAGACTCGCATCCTTCAGATAGATTTGCTTGGTGATGTCCGTAAAGTGCCGAATCGGATTTACCCACGTCAGATCCTGTAGCCATACCGGCATGTTCTCGACGGGAGAAACATAGCCCGAGAGCAAAATCGCGGGCATCATAAAGACGAATACCCCGATAAACGCCTGCTGCTGCGTCGAGCAGAGCGCCGAGATCAGCAGTCCAAACCCCACCAGCGACAGCCCGTAAATCACCATCGTGAAGTAAAACAGCGCCAGCGAACCGGCGAACGGGATCTGGTAGGCCCAAATACCGACTCCCAGCACGATGGTGGCCTGGAACGTCGCGACAATCAGCGCCGGCACCGCTTTGCCGACGAAAATCTGCCAGGTGGCGAGCGGGGAGACCAGCAGCTGATCCAGCGTGCCCTGTTCGCGCTCGCGGGCGACGGACAGGGAGGTCACGATCATCACCCCGATGGTGGTGATCATGGCGATCAGCGACGGCACCACGAACCACTTATAGTCCAGGTTCGGGTTGTACCAGTTGCGTACCACCAGCTCGCTGTTGTTGGGCTTCGGTTTGCCCTCCATCAGCTCCTGCTGGTAATCCTTCACCACCTGCTGCAAGTAGTTGGCCGCTATCTGGGCGCTGTTGGAGTTGCGTCCGTCGAGGATCAGCTGCATCGGTGCGGTCTGGAAGGTATCCAGATTGCGGGAGAAATCCGCCGGGAACCGCACCAGCAGCAGCGCTTTTTGCGTGTCGATGGTGGGCTGGATCTCCTGCGGGCTTTTCAGCAGCAGGATGTGGGTAAAGGCTTTCGCACGGGCAAAGCGCTGCGTCAGCTCGACGGAATGTTTGCCGTTGTCTTCGTTGTAAATGGCGATGGTGGCGTTGGTCACCTCAAGGGTGGCGGCAAACGGGAACAGTAAAACCTGGATCAGCACCGGCAAGACCAGAATGGCGCGGGTTTGCGGCTCGCGCAGCAGGGATTGCAGCTCTTTGCGGATCAGTGTCCATAAACGGTGAAACATGCGCGCTCCTTAATCTAACCGCCGTTTGGTTTTCATCCACGTCAACCCGATAAACATCACCGCCGACGCCATCAAAAACAGGGTGTTGATAATCAGCACCACCGGAATATTCCCCGCCAGGAACAGGCTTTGCAGGGTGCTCACGAAGTAGCGCGCCGGGATGATGTAGGTCACGGCGCGGATCACCGCAGGCATACTGTCTATCTGGAAGATAAACCCGGACAGCATAATCGACGGCAGAAAAGCGGCGTTCAGCGCCACCTGCGCGGCGTTAAACTGGTTGCGGGTGATGGTGGAGATGAGCAGACCCATGCCCAGCGTGCTGAGTAAAAACAGGCTGGTGATAAAAAACAGCACGACCAGCGAGCCGCGATACGGCACGCCGAGGATAAAGACTGACACCAGCATGCAGAGCAGCATCGCCAGCATGCCGAGGAAATAGTAGGGGATGAGCTTGCACAGCAGCAGCTCGACGCGCGTCACTTCGGTAGAGAGCAGCGCCTCCATGGTGCCGCGCTCCCACTCGCGGGCGATGACCAGCGAGGTCAGTATCGCACCGATTACCGTCATGATAATCGTCACCGCGCCCGGGATAATAAAGTGCTGGCTGATGGCGGCAGGGTTAAACCAGTACCGCGTTTGCACGTCGATCAGCGGTTCAAACGTCTCGCCCCGGTCTTCCGCGCGCTGCATCTGCCAGAGCTGCCAGATCCCCTCCGCGTAGCCCTGCACGAAGTTGGCGGTGTTCGGCTCGCTGCCGTCGGTGATCACCTGGATTGGCGCCTCGGTATTCGCCCGCGCCATATTGGCGGCGAAATCCACCGGAATGACGATCAGACCGCGAATTTTCCCGGCCTGCATTTTCTGGACCAACTCCTGCCGGCTGTCGCTGATGGTGGCGTCGATGTAGGGCGAGCCGGTCATGGCGTGAGTGAAGTCCAGCGCCTCTTCGCTCTGCTGCTCCAGCAAAATCCCGACCCGGAGCTTGCTGGAGTCCAGGTTAATGCCGTAGCCAAAGATAAACAGCAGCAGCAGGGGGATCACCACCGCAATCAGCCAGCTGCTGGGGTCACGCACGATCTGCCGCGTCTCTTTGATGCACAGCGCGCGCACCCTGCGCCAGGAAAGGGCATTACTGCGCATGGGCATTCTCCTTATCCCAGTCGTGGATGAGGGTGATAAACGCCTGCTCCATAGTCGGGTCCGGGACCTCATCGTCGGCGGCCTGGTTTTTCAGGTCGTCCGGGGTACCGTGGGCAATCAGCTTGCCGCGATACACCAGCCCGATGCGGTCGCAGTACTCCGCCTCGTCCATGAAGTGGGTGGTCACCATCACGGTCACCCCTTTTTCCACCATGCTGTTGATATGCAGCCAGAACTCGCGGCGGGTAATGGGATCAACGCCCGAGGTCGGTTCATCCAGAAACAGAATGTCCGGCTCGTGCATCAGCGAGCAGGCCAGCGCCAGCCGCTGCTTAAAGCCGAGCGGCAGCTCGTCGGTGGCGTGGGAGGCAATGTTAGTTAACGCGAAGGCGTCGCTCATGCGGCGGATTTTCTCGTTCTGCGCGCGCCCGCGCAGGCCGTACACGCCGGAGAAAAAGCGCAGATTCTGCTCGACCGTCAGGTTGCCATACAGCGAAAACTTCTGCGCCATATAGCCCAGATGCTGGCGCGCCTTGCCGGAGCTGACCTTCAGGTCCATATCCAGCACCAGCGCCTTGCCGGACGTCGGCACCAGCAGGCCGCACATCATCTTGAAGGTGGTCGATTTTCCCGCGCCGTTCGGCCCGAGCAGGCCAAAAATCTCGCCGCGTTTAACCGCGAAATTGACGTTATCGGTGGCGGCGAAATCCCCGAACTTTTTGGTGAGCGATTTCGCTTCGATCACCGTTTCGCCCGGCGTGCCTTCCACCGTATGCAGAATGGCGGCAAGCGGCGACTCTGACGTACCCGCGCCGCCCAGCAGGTCGATAAACGCGTCCTCAAAGCGCGGTGCGGTCTCTTCTATCTCGATCTCAGGCATCCCTTGCGCCTGGCGAACGTCGTCGGCGGTGGCCTCTTTTTTGAGGATAATGCGCACCGAGCGGCCCTGGATCATCCCGTCGCTGACCTGCGGCAGCCTGAGCACCCGCTGCAGCAGCCTGCGGTTGGACTCCTGCGGGCTGTGCAGCAGGAAGCTGCGTCCGGCCATGCTCTGCGTCAGCGTCGTCGGCTCGCCCTGATAAAGCAGTTCGCCTTCGTTCATCAGCAGCACGTCCCGGCACTGTTCCGCTTCGTCGAGGTAGGAGGTGCTCCAGAGGATCAGCATGCCGTCGCCCGCCAGCTCGTGCACCATCTGCCACAGTTCACGGCGCGAAATGGGGTCAACGCCGACGCCGGGCTCATCCAGCAGCAGCACTTTCGGCTCGCCGACCAGCGTGCAGGCCAGCCCCAGCTTCTGCTTCATCCCGCCGGAGAGCTTGCCCGCCAGCCGGTCGGTGAACGGGCCGAGGGAGGTAAACTCCAGCAGGCGCGCGAAGGTTTTCTGTCGGGTTTCGCCGGTGACGCTGCGCAGATCGGCGTACAGGTTCAGGTTTTCCATCACCGTCAGGTCTTCGTACAGGCCAAACTTCTGCGGCATATAGCCGAGCATGGCGTGGAGCGCGCCGTCGTCTTTTATCGGGTCAAGACCGAGCACGCTGGCTGAGCCTTCATCCGGCTTGAGCAACCCCGCCAGCATCCGCATCAGCGTGGTTTTCCCCGCGCCGTCCGGGCCGACCAGCCCGGTCACATAGCCTTTCTGGATGGTGCAGTTCAGCGGCGCGACGGCCGGTTTGTCCATTCCCGCGAAGCGTTTGACCAGATTGTTGAGCTGAATAACCGCGTCATTCATGTCGTTCCCCGCTGTCTACTTTTACGGTGACGGGCATGCCCTGACGCAGCGCGTCGTCCGCATCGGTGACGATGATGCGCAGGCGATACACCAGGTCGGTTCGCAGGTCCGGCGTTTCAACCGTTTTCGGCGTGAACTCGGCGGTAGGGGAGACAAAGCCCACTTTGCCGTGATACGGCTTGTCCGGACGACCGTCGGTATAGAGCAGCAGCTCGCGGCCCGGCTGCATCTGGCCGAGATTCGGCTCGTCAACGTAGGCGCGCACCCACACCGGGCGGGTCAGGGAGAGCGTTAAGACGGTGCTGCCCGCGCTGAGCATGCTGCCCGGCTCCACGGCGCGGGTCATCAGCGTGCCGTCAGACGGCGCGACTAAGGTGGTGTCGTGCAGATCCAGCTCAGCCTGAGCCAGCTGCGCCTGCGCCTGTTCAAGGCTGGCTTTCGCCTGGGCGATATCCTGCGGGCGGTTACCGGTGTGGTACTGGCTTAATTTATCCTGCGCGGACTTCAGCGTGGCCTGCGCCTGGTCGCGGGACGAGCGCGCATTTTCCAGATCGTTGGCGGAAATGGTGCGGCTTTTCCACAGCCCCTGCTGGCGCGCGTAGAAGTTCTGCGCGTAGTCATAGGCGGCCTGCGCCTGCTTAACGGCGGCGGCGGCCTGGGCGATCTCTTCGTCGCGATAGCCTGCCAGCATCAGGTCATACTGCGCCTGAGCGACGGACACGCCTGCTTTGGCCTGCAGCAGCGCATTCTCATAGGGCGCTTTATCCAGCATCCCCAGCGTCTGCCCGCTTTTAATGGCATCGCCTTCGTCCACGTTCAGCGAGGCGAGACGTCCGCCCACGCGGAAGCTCATGTTCACCGTGCGAATATCCACGTTACCGTACAGCGTCAGGCCTTTATCCTGATGGCTCTGATACCACAGCCATCCACCGACTCCGGCGGCAAGCAAAACAACAACCACCAGAATGATGGCGACAGGTTTTTTCATGACTTCAGGCTCCTTTGCGTTAAGCCTTGCAGGATCAGATCGACGTGACAGGCGATCACCTTGCAAATCTGCGCGGCTTTATCCTCATCAAATTGTGTCCAGCCGGTGCGTAAAAGGATGGTTTCCCTGCCCAGACGGAAGGCAAGGATTTCACCCAGCAGGGCGTGGGTATGCAAAACCGTCTCGGTATCACCGGCATCCCGACCGGTATAGGCGGCAATCAGCCGGGTCAGGTGCGAGTGCATTGGCTCAATTACCCGATCGTGTACCCGTTGGTAGGCGACGGTCGGGGAGAGCTGCTCCCGGGAGATAAATTTGCTCAGGTTGAGCGTATCGTCGTGCGTCAGCAGGCGGATCATATCGTGGCAGGCGTTGAGAATAAGCTGGCGAACGGCGGCGCGATCGGGCGACGGCTGGTCGAGCAGCGCGGTGGCTTCCTCAACGTGCGGGTGAAACTGCGTGCCGATAAAATCGGCGATCCACTCGGCGCAGGCGAGGTATAAATCCTCTTTTGAGCCAAAATAGTAGGTAATAGCCGCAATGTTCTGCCCGGCCAGCGCGGCAATATCGCGCGTGGTCGCATGCAGCCCGTACTCACCAAACTGCGCCAGCGCGGCGGCGATAAGCTGATTTTTGGCCTGTTCACCTTTGGTTGTTGTGGGTGTCGTATTCATGGCGGCATTAAGAATTAATCAATCGATTGATTAAGATTATGCCTGATTCACGCTCACGTCGAGGGAATGCTGAGGGATATTTTATGCGCCACGTCACAAAAGCTGCTACACTCCGCTCCTTCGCGACATTGTGGTTTTTGTCCTCCCCTATTCGTTATATCTCCCTGAAAACTACACCTGTGATGGTCGGGGCGGTTCGGAGTTTTTATGTCTTTTGATTCCCTTGGCCTGAACCCGGAAATTCTGCGCGCGATCGCAGAACAGGGCTACGTTGAGCCAACCCCAATCCAGCAGCAGGCTATTCCTGCCGTCCTGCAGGGCCGTGACCTGATGGCCAGCGCCCAGACCGGCACCGGTAAAACCGCGGGCTTTACGCTGCCGCTGTTAGAGCTGCTGGTAAAAAACCAGCCGCACGCCAAAGGCCGTCGTCCGGTTCGTGCCCTGATCCTGACCCCAACCCGCGAGCTGGCGGCGCAGATTGGTGAGAACGTGCGTGAGTACAGCCGCTATCTCAACATTCGCTCGCTGGTGGTCTTCGGCGGCGTCAGCATCAACCCGCAGATGATGAAGCTGCGCAGCGGCGTTGACGTTTTGGTTGCTACCCCAGGTCGCCTGCTGGATCTGGAGCATCAGAACGCGGTTAAGCTGGACCAGGTTGAAATTCTGGTGCTGGACGAAGCCGACCGCATGCTCGACATGGGCTTCATCCACGATATTCGTCGCGTGCTGGCCAAGCTGCCTGCACGTCGTCAGAACCTGCTCTTCTCCGCGACCTTCTCCGACGAGATCAAGGCGCTGGCGGAAAAGCTGCTGCATAACCCGCTGGAAGTGGAAGTGGCGCGTCGCAACACCGCCTCTGAGCAGGTGACGCAGCACGTTCACTTTGTTGATAAAAAGCGCAAGCGGGAACTGCTCTCCCAGATGATCGGTCAGGGTAACTGGCAGCAGGTGCTGGTCTTTACCCGCACCAAGCACGGTGCCAACCACCTGGCGGAACAGCTGAATAAAGACGGCATCCGCAGCGCGGCGATCCACGGTAACAAGAGCCAGGGCGCGCGTACCCGTGCGCTGGCGGAATTCAAATCCGGCGACATCCGCGTGCTGGTGGCGACCGACATCGCTGCCCGTGGCCTCGACATTGAAGAGCTGCCGCACGTGGTGAACTACGAGCTGCCAAACGTGCCGGAAGATTACGTTCACCGTATCGGTCGTACCGGCCGCGCGGCGGCAACCGGTGAAGCGCTTTCTCTGGTCTGCGTGGATGAACACAAGCTGCTGCGCGACATCGAACGTCTGCTGAAGAAAGAGATCCCGCGCATCGAAACCCCGGGTTACGAAGTGGATCCGTCAATCAAAGCCGAGCCGATTCAGAACGGTCGTCAGGGCGGCGGTGGACGCGGTCAGGGCGGCGGCGGTCGCGGTCAGCAGCCGCGTCGTGCCGAAGGCGGCGCGCCGAAATCATCCGGCAAACCGCCGCGTCGCAACAACGACAGCAAACCGGCGGGTGAAAGCCCGTGGCGCAGCGGCGAAGGGAAACCGGCAGGGGAAGGGCAGCGTCGACGCCGCCCGCGTAAACCTGCTAACCCGCAGTAATCTGGAAGCCCGGTCGTAAAGCCGGGCTTTTCTTTTTGCGGGAGCGAAGAGAAAGTGCCACAATAGTGGCTGTTTATACAGTATTTCAGGTTTTCCAATGGCTTTAACCGCTGCGCTTAAGGCGCAAATTGGCGCATGGTACAAGGCGCTACAACAGCAGATCCCCGACTTTATCCCCCGAGCGCCGCAGCGGCAGATGATTGCTGACGTGGCCAAAACGCTCGCCGGGGACGACGGGCGACATCTGGCGATTGAAGCGCCGACCGGCGTCGGGAAAACCTTGTCGTATCTCATTCCCGGCATCGCGATTGCGCGGGAAGAGGACAAAACGCTGGTGGTCAGCACCGCCAACGTGGCGCTACAGGATCAGATCTTCAGTAAAGACTTACCGCTGCTGCGCAAAATCATCCCCGACCTGCGGTTTACGGCAGCCTTTGGGCGCGGGCGTTACGTGTGCCCGCGTAACCTGGCGGCGCTTGCCAGCAGCGAGCCGAATCAACAGGATCTGCTCGCGTTTCTGGATGACGAGCTAACGCCAAACAATAAGGCCGAGCAGGAGCAGTGTGCAAAACTCAAAGCCGAGCTCGACGGCTATAAGTGGGACGGCCTGCGGGATCACACCAGCCAGGCCATCAGCGACGACCTATGGCGCAGGCTCAGCACCGACAAAGCCAGCTGCCTGAACCGCAACTGTCACTACTACCGCGAGTGCCCGTTCTTTGTCGCCCGACGCGAAATTCAGGAGGCGGAGGTGGTTGTGGCAAACCACGCTCTGGTGATGGCCGCGCTTGAGAGCGAAGCGGTGCTGCCGGAGCCTAAAAACCTGCTGCTGGTGCTTGATGAAGGCCATCATCTACCGGACGTGGCGCGGGACGCGCTGGAGATGAGCGCCGAAATTACCGCCCCGTGGTTCCGCCTGCAGCTGGATCTCTTCTGCAAGCTGGTAGCGACCTGCATGGAGCAGTTCCGCCCGAAAACCACGCCGCCGCTGGCGGTGCCCGAGAGGCTGAGCGACCACTGCGAAGAGGTTTACGGCCTGATTGCCTCGCTCAACAACATTTTGAATCTTTATCTTCCGGCAACCCAGGAAGCTGAACACCGCTTTGCGATGGGAGAGCTACCGGAAGAGGTGATGGAGATCTGCCAGCAGCTGGCGAAGCATCTGGAAAAGCTGCGCGGGCTGGCGGAGATGTTCTTAAACGACCTGAGCGAGAAAACCGGCTCGCATGACGTGGTGCGTCTGCACCGCATTCTGCTGCAGATGAACCGCGCGCTGGGGATGTTCGAAGCGCAGAGCAAGCTCTGGCGGCTGGCCTCAATGGCGCAGGCGTCCGGCGCGCCGGTCACCAAATGGGCGACCCGCGACGTGCGCGACGGGCAGGTCCATCTCTTTTTCCACTGCGTGGGCATCCGCGTGGCCGATCAGCTGGAAAAGCTGATCTGGCGCAGCGTGCCGCACGTGGTTGTCACCTCTGCCACGCTGCGCTCCCTGAACAGTTTTTCTCGTTTGCAGGAGATGAGCGGGCTCAAAGAGAAAGCGGGCGACCGTTTTGTGGCGCTGGACTCGCCGTTTAACCACTGCGAGCAGGGCAAGCTGGTTATTCCGCGCATGACGTTTGAGCCGCTCATCGACAACGAGGAGCAGCACATTGCGGAGATGGCGGCCTACTTCCGCGAACAGGTCGAGAGTAAAAAGTACCCCGGCATGCTGGTGCTGTTTGCCAGCGGGCGGGCGATGCAGCGTTTCCTGGAGCACGTCACCGATCTGCGTTTACTCCTGCTGGTGCAGGGCGATCAGCCGCGCTACAGGCTGGTGGAAACCCACCGTAAGCGCATTGATAGCGGCGAGCGCAGCGTGCTGGTGGGGCTGCAGTCGTTTGCTGAAGGTCTGGATTTAAAAGGGGACTACCTGACGCAGGTGCATATCCATAAAATCGCCTTCCCGCCCATCGACAGCCCGGTGGTGATCACCGAAGGGGAGTGGCTGAAAAGCCTCAACCGCTATCCGTTTGAGGTGCAGAGTTTACCCGCGGCGTCGTTTAACCTGATTCAGCAGGTCGGGCGTCTGATTCGTAGCCACGGCTGCTGGGGAGAGGTGGTGATTTATGACAAACGTCTGCTCACCAAAAATTACGGCCAGCGGCTCCTGAACGCCCTGCCGATTTTCCCGATCGAACAGCCGGAGGTGCCGGAGGTAAAAAAACGCCCGGCAAAACTGGCCGCCGGGCGTAAGAAAAGCATCCGTGCTAAGGGGCGCGGTCCTACTGGTAAGTGAAGGTCACCTGAATCACGCTGCTGAACGTCCCGGCACTGACGGGCATAGAGGTGGCGTAATAGCGCGCGGAGAGGGGAAACGTCGCCGTGTGGTCACTCGGATTAATGGCGACGTTAAAGGCTGCCTGTGGGGCAATGAGGATCTTGTCCTGACGGTCAGCCAGCTCCAGCGCCAGCCCTTTCGCGCTGCCGGTATTGGCGAATTTTGTCGGGTGCGCGCTGTCTGCCTGGCCGTAGAAAAAGGCGGTGGCAAGCGCCAGCGTGGCCGGGCAGTGCGACACCGACAGGGAAAAGTCTTTCCACTCCCCGGTATCCCCCACGTCTTTAAAATTGCCCGACACCGCCTGGCCTAAATCCACCGTCAGGTTGCGGCTGGCGCTGTCGATGACGCAGGTGTTGGCGTAAATATTCCCCGTCATCTGAATCTGAATATCGTCGGCGCGTGCCTGAGCAATGAGCCCAAGCGCCAGGAGAGCAATGATTTTTTTCATATTGGTCACTTATAGGCGAGGGTGATGGTGGCAACGGTGTTGGCCGGTCCGGGCGTAACCATATCGCTGATCTGCTCGTAGCGAACGCTGAACGGAATGACCAGCGTTTCGTTGGCCACCGCTTCGCGTTGGGTGTTTACGTAGGTATCGAACGTGGCGATATTGTTGTCGAAAACCATTTGTACGCCGACGCCCGTTGCCATGCCGGTCTGCTGGGTGAGTTTCAGCACGCCTTCGAACGCCGTTTCATATCCGTTTGAGCTTGTCACTTTTACCTCGGGCTGCACGGTGGTGTCACAATTCACCGTGACGTCAAAATTTTGCGCCGGAGAAGAGAGTGCTCCCACGCTCACAAACGTACTGACCGGGAAATCGCCCAGATCAACCGTCAGATTTCTTGGCAGGACGGAGCAGGTGACCTGATGAAGAATGACGTTGCCGGAATACGCAATATCGTTTGGATTGCCAATCCCTTCATGGTCAAAAACGCCAATACCGAACCGGGTCTGGGCTTGTACCAGCGTGCCGGATGACACGGTATCGCTCGTTTTGACCAGCTCAAGCGTGACCTGAAAGCTAAACGACTGTGACCCGTCGGAAGAGACGTAGCCAATCGGCGTTCCGCGCGAATCGCACTGCACTCCGCCAGCGCCGCTAATACGTTGACCTTCTTCATTCATCAACGCCACGCCAATACCCGGCACGCCAGAATCGTATACGCCCTTCAGCCCCGGAATTTCCGCTCCCGAACCGTAATAGCAAGAGACAATCTCAAGACCTTTGTCGGCGCTTTGATCGCAATTACCGGCAACGTGAACGGTTTGCTCCGTCCCGGGGATGGTCTCACCAACGGCAAGCGTTGTCGGGACGGAGATCGAGGCCACGTTAATCATTTTCGGCATATCCGGCGAGGTGCAGGTCGCTTTGGCATGCGGCATAAATAACGCGGCGGTTCCGAGAACCAGTAAGAAAAAGCACTGTTTAATCATTTGCATAATGTTTCGCCTGAACGGTGGATCAGTGACACTGCGCGGCAGCGTTAATGATGCTGGTTTTCTCTTTCTCATCCGTTAGCGCATAGTCAGCGACGCAGTGCTCGCTCGCATCCTGTCCCCAGGAGACGGCAAGATGCCCTTGCTGTGGCAAACCTGAGAGGTAGGTCTGCCCGTCGTTACCGACAATAAACTCGCTGTCCTTATCGTCCGTGGTCACCGTTGCGCCGAAGGGCAGCGGTTTACCGTTGCGGGTGAGCGTCATCAGCACGCGACTGCCCACGCGGGTGCTAAAGCTGGCGCGCACCACGGCGCCGCGCGTTGGGGTCACCACCTGCGCCGCGTGCGTCACGTCGGCGTTGTCCGGCAGCGTTTCGGTATCCAGCGCAATCGTGTTGTGGCGATACGCGGTAACAAACGGCACGACGGTATAGCCGCGGAAATCGGTCTCCACGCCCGTCTGGTTAGCAATATGCGTTCCGTGCGTGCCGGGTGCTTTCACCAGCGCGATGGTTTCCCCCAGCGGCTGGCTCAGGGTGATGCCGTTCGCGTGGGCAACCACGCCGCCCTGCAGCCCGACATTCAGGGTTTGCTGATATTTGTCCTGGCTGACGCCGCCGCTCACTTCGCCGTAGGTGCCTTTGTAGTCGGCGTTCATGCTGGTCGAGTTACCGCTGCTGGTGCTGCTCAGCCCCTCCTGGATATTCCAGTTCAGCTTGTCTTCCTTCAGCGCCGTGCCGTTCAGGCCGATATTCTGCGTGGTGCCGTCTTTGGTATTGTTCAGGTTGTAGGTGGCCCAGGTGTTATGCATCCAGCGATCCAGCGGAACGGAGACGCTCAGCGAGA
Source organism: Enterobacter sp. 120016 (assembly GCF_018383635.1). Lineage (NCBI taxonomy): Bacteria > Pseudomonadati > Pseudomonadota > Gammaproteobacteria > Enterobacterales > Enterobacteriaceae > Enterobacter > Enterobacter sp. 120016. The sequence continues at coordinate 20,245 of NZ_JAHAWC010000026.1, forward strand.
ACTGGTTGTCGTTCGTCACTTGATTACCGTCTTCATCGCTGTCGTTGGTGTTTTTGTTCATGCTGTAGCTCAGGCTGTAGCTCACCCCGTGCCAGCTGTTGTTGTAGCTGACGCTCATGGAGGTCATGTCCTGGTTCTGGCTCCAGTAAGTCTCTTTCACCATGCTCAGGGTGACGGATCCCCAGCCTTCAGGCAGCGTCTGGTCGACGGTGGCCTCGGCTCGGGCGCGGCGCTGCTGGGGGGCAGACCAGTCGTCAGAGCGGGTATATGACTCCATGGTGTCTTCCAGGGTGTAAAACCCTTTGCTGTTGTAGCGATAGCCCGCGAGCGAGAAGTTGGTGCCTGAACCGGCAAAATCTTTGCTGTAGCGCACGCGCCAGGACTGGCCCTTGCTGGACTGCTGCTTTTTCAGCAGGGCTTTCGCGCGGGTGACGTCGATGGAGAACGCCCCGAGATCGCCCATGTTTTTCCCGGCGCCGAGCGCCTGGGACTGATAGTGGCTGCTCTGCTGAACGCCGCCGTAGGCGGTGAAACCATAGGGCAGGCCGTAGATCGCGCTGCCCTGGGCAAACGGCGTCTTCTCGACGTCTTTGTCGTAAGAACGGTACCGCCCGGCGGTCACGCTGTAGCGCAGGTTTTTTTCACGCTGCAGTACCGGCACGGAGGCATACGGCACCACGAAATGGCTTTCGCTGCCGTCGGTCTCTTTCACGGTGACCTGCAGATCGCCGCTGCTGCCGGTAGGGTAGAGATCGTTAATTTCAAACGCGCCGGGGGCGACCGTGTTCTGATAAATGACGTAGCCGTTCTGGCGAACCATCACCAGCGCGTTGCTGTGTGCGGTGCCGCGAATGATCGGCGCATAGCCTTTCTCGCTGTCCGGCAGCATGTCGCTGTCGGATTTAAGCTCCACGCCGGTGTAGGGCACGCTGTCAAAAACATCAGAAGGCGAAGAGCTTTGCCCAACGGTGAGATCGCTCTTCATCGCCACGATATCGCGCTGGGCGTAGGTATAAACGGAGGAGAATTTTTGCTGCTCTTCCTTGCCCTGGGTGCTGCGATTCCACGTGGAGTAGTTGCGTACGCGCCAGGCACCGACGTTAAAACCGGGACGCAGGTTAACGTACTGGCTGCTGTTATCCTCCTCGCCCGGCTGACGCGCATGGCTCTGGCTGGCGGTCGCGCTGTAGTTGAGAATGCCTGCGGTGATCCCCTCGTCGAATTCTTTCGGGTCGATATAGCCGCGTGGAACCTGGCCCAGGGCCAGCTGTGGAATACTGAGCAGCAGCTGCTGATTGCGAACGTGAAACGACGCGGAGGCTGCCGGGATGGCGGTTAAATCAGCGCACTGGCCTTTTGCCATCAGCGCCGGATATTTTCGAGTTTTGATCCCAAGGCTTTTTAAATCGCTCAGGCTGAAGCAGGGCTGAAGTGAACTGCTGCCGTGTGAATCTTTTTGCAATGTGAACGTGACGTCGCGGGTATCAATTTTATTATTGTTAATAAAGATAGCGACCTGATATTTACCCGGTGCCTGCCCAGGCCCTTTTTCGTAAACCGACAGATCGGTCTTACCCTGCTGCGGATTATCAATATCCAGCAGCGCCGGGTTAAAATAATCATCAGCCATAGCCTGCTGCGCAAAAAACATCATTGCCAGGCCACAGAGAATGACCAGCAGGGATGAAATTCGGCAGGTGAACGGCTTTTTATGGCTGTACATGATTATCGTAATTATCTGTGTGTGATATTAGTGGACTGATTTCGACCAGGTCTGGCTGATGCTGCCGTAATCCGTAATAATGGAATACGCCACAGTGGAACCGCTGGCGTTGCGCGGTAAGGCAAAATGCGTTTCCGTTTTCGGAATTGCCCAGGTGGCTTTATCCACTTTCTGGCCGTTCAGCGTCACCTTCTGGAAATTCATATAGAAAGGCGTCGGGTTATTAACGACCAGATCGTTACCCTCGCGATGCCACTCAAGTTTATTGGCGACATCTTCCGGTTTGTCTTTCACCGCCGATGGGCGATACAACAATTTAATACGCGTATTAATGGCTATTTGCAGGGTATTCATCCCGTCAACGTGCTTAGACGAAGGGATGGCTTTGATATTCAGCCAGTACAAGGATTCACGGTCTTCCGGTAAATTACCGCCGGTGCGCACCACGCGCAGAACGTTATCCTCTTTCGCATCCAGGCGAAAAAGCGGGGGGGTGATCAGGAAAGGGGCTTTGGCCAGGTTTTTACCGCCAGAGTCGACCCAGGACTGTACCAGATAATCCGTTGTATCCGGGTTTGAAAGACCAAGAGACGATTCCTTTTTATCCCCCTGGTAGACCAGACGTGTGCCATTAATAATGACACCTGCGTGTGCAGTGGCGGCCGCCAGTAAAAGCGTGCTCAGTAAATAAGCGTGGCGCATAAATATTTCTCAATAATAGAAGAGATATTAACGCGTATAAACGCGTTAATATCTCAGGATTGATAATATCAGTTATAGATAACGGTGAAGGTCGAAACGGAGTTAGCCGGACCTGCGGTAATCGCGGCCCCGGTTTGAATATAGCGGGCACCGAATATCAGGTCGTTAACCGCCGTACCGGAGGCTAACGGATATTGCTGAGAAGGGGTGTACAGACTCACCGGCTGCTCGGACGCGTCAACCAGCTGAATAGCTACACCCGTTGCCGCATCCACGTCCGGCGTTAATGCCAGCGTAGCGTTGTTATTCGCATCCGGCGTTCCGCCGAAGTTAATCGCGGCGGAGGTAACGGTTTCCGGACAGTCTTTTAACTGAATATCGAACTTCGTTAACGTGCTGGTGGAGCCTGCGCCGGTAAATACCGTTTTAGAGACTTTGCCTAACTGAACGTTTAACGGATTACTTAACCCATTAACCACCTGACACGCTGAATCAATAATTTCCCCGGTGAAGTTGATCTGACCTTCGCCGTTTGTTGCCGCAAATGCGGATGCAGAACACCCCACCGCTGCGGCGATGAATAAACCTAAAGCAACCTTGTTCATAGTGAATCCTGGTATGTTGCGGGTGCGAACGTTGCCTGGACGTTTTCACCGTTGACCTTTAATGACTTTCCGGTGGCTATTTAATCAAAAAATGTATGGCTAAGAATCTTCTATAGAAATCACAAATAATTGAAAAATTGCTTGTGTTTATTTTTTTTCATTAAAACAGCGTGTTGGGTTCGGGGATAAAACACTAACGGCCAGGCAATCATCAGGGCTATATTGTTAACAAGATGATGCTGTCAGGAGAGAAGTCGTGGATTATCGCAAAATTATCAAAGAGGTAGGGCGCGGGAAAAATCATGCCCGCGATCTGGACCATGAAACCGCGCGTGCGCTTTATACCCGCATGCTTGAGGGCGACGTCCCCGACCTGGAGATGGGGGGCATTCTGATCGCGCTGCGTATCAAAGGGGAAGGTGAGGCGGAGATGCGCGGGTTCTATGAAGCCATGCAGGCGCAAACGCTGCGCTTAACGCCGCCCGTGGCAAAGCCGATGCCGATCGTCATCCCGAGCTACAACGGCGCGCGCAAGCAGGCAAATTTAACCCCGCTGCTCGCTATCTTATTACACAAGCTGGGGTTCCCGGTGGTGGTGCACGGCGTAAGTGAAGATTCCACCCGCGTGCTGACGGAGACCATTTTCGGGATGCTGGGCATCGAGCCAACGCGTCATGCCGGTCAGGCGCAGGCGAAGCTGGATGGTCATCAGCCTGTTTATATCCCGGTCGGCACACTTTGCCCGCCGCTGGAAAAGCAGCTCGATATGCGCTGGCGCATGGGCGTGCGCAACAGCGCGCACACGCTGGCGAAACTGGCCACGCCGTTTGGCGAAGATGCCGCCCTGCGTCTCTCCAGCGTTTCGCACCCGGAATACGTGGCGCGCGTGGGGCAGTTCTTTGAGGCTATTGGCGGAAGGGCGTTGCTGATGCACGGCACGGAGGGCGAGGTTTATGCGAACCCGCAGCGCTGCCCGCAGGTGATGCTGATCGATTCTGCCGGTACGCGCGCCGTTCTGGAACGCGGGGAAGAGAATACCGGTGTGATATTGCCTGAGGCAAAAGATCCCCATACTACAGCCCACTGGATTGAGCAGTGCCTTGCCGGAAATGTTCCTGTTCCGCATTCGATCAAGCTGCAGATGGCCTGCTGTTTGCTGGCAACCGGAGAAGTGGAATCCGTCCAGGCCGGGCTTGAACGCGTGGCGCAGGCGTTTTAGACAAAAAAAAAGCCCGTCCAGTGGCGGACGGGCAAGCAAGGGTAACAACAACAGGGTCAATGAGGGTGGAGCAGCTCACCAGAGGGTATGGCGAGGTACAGCATTCATTCAGTCGATTATTTGTAGATAACCGCGGTACCGCTCAGCTTGTTATTGCCGTTAGCGGAGGTAATGGTGTATCCGCTTGCACCGGCAGCAGCGGCTTTCTCAGCCAGTTTGGCTTCCAGACCGTCCAGGGTGGTGGCGCCATCAGCACTGACCACACCGACTTTGTTCATGTTCTGTGCCTGAGTAGAAGAGACAGGCTCTACGGCGAAAGCGCCGAAAGACAGAGCGGACAGGGCAACAGCAGCTACAGCATATTTGATGGTTTTCATAATTAATCTCTCGCAGGTGTTTCTGTTAAGGGGACGATGTTCCGTCGATGTGATAAGTATCACGGTTTTTCGCGAGTGATAAAATCGAAGAGAATTGACGTGGTTGCTCAAAAAAATTGAATGACAAATAACTTATTGAATATTAATAAATTCAAAGCACCGCTTTACACTTCTTGCGGATGCGCTTTACAGAAGCGAGATGAAGGGCACGTTTTGCTACGCGTCTGGCTAAAAACCGTGAGCGTAAAGGAACGCGCGGGCTCGGTTAGCTTTGGTAAAGCAAAGTCAACGTAACTGGCTGTCTTTCGAACCTCTGCGATTATATCCCGAGTGTGATGCATTTTTTGAATCTTTATGCTGCTGGCACGTGATGCAAAGCCGCACGCCGGGAATGGCTTTTCGGCGCGCCTCCGGAATAGGTTCTCCGCATTCTTCGCATTCCGTTAAGCTTTCGCCGCGCGGAATTTCACCTCGGGCACGCGCAACCGCATCTTCAATTGTACTGTTGATCTGTTCGTTAACAGCGTCGTCATTTGCCCAGCCGGAAGCCATAGCGTCCTCCTGATATCGGTTTAGGCCATACGTTTACTATGGGGTTAAAAAATGAACAAACAAGGCGAAGGGAGAAGAGAACTGCACCCGTTGGGCAGATGCAGTCTTGTGGAAGAGACAGGTTATTTATAAATGGTCGCAGTGCCGTACATATGGTTATCTCCGCCAGCGGAGTTCACCACGAATCCTTTTGCACCTTCCTGACGGGCTTTTTCGGCGAGCTTAGCCTGCAGATCGTCAAGGTTACTGGCACGGCTTACCGAAACGGTGCCCGCAGGACGTAGCTGGCTAGTATCGGTACTCTGGGTCAGTGACTGAACGGCCATGGCAGAGAAGGACGCGGTCGCCAGGGCGGCTGCGATAACAGCAAGGGTCAGGTACTTTTTCATAATCACATCCTCATGAGGAAACAACAGGTGATTCCCTTTAAGTTTAGAAGCCTGACGAATGTGACTTAGCGCAAATATTTGATGATGATCTGCTTATTTTTTGAACGATATAAATTGACAATTTGCTGACGGATCATAGACATAAAGGTATTTGATTTATGGCGAGTTTTTGAGCGTCGCAGAGAAAGATTTACCGTTGGGCCTGCAAAGGGTATCTTACGCCGCTGTTTAAAGGAGAATGCCATGACTGCCCAAAAGCCGGGATTGCACCCGCGAAATCGCCACCGCAGCCGCTACGACATGAACGCGTTGTGCCTGAGCTGCCCGCCGCTGCAGGACTATCTTGTTCAGACCCCAGCGGGTGAACCCTCGGTCAATTTTGCTGACCCGCAGGCGGTTAAAATGCTGAACAAAGCCCTGCTGGCGCATTTTTACGGTGTGGCTCACTGGGATATTCCGGAAGGCTTTCTCTGTCCACCTGTACCGGGCCGCGCTGACTACGTTCATCACCTTGCCGACCTTCTTGCCGAAGGCAATGAGGGTGTCGTTCCACAGCAGGCTACCATTCTGGATATTGGCACCGGGGCGAACCTGATTTACCCGCTGATCGGCGCGCACGAATATCAGTGGCGTTTTACCGGAAGCGAAATCGGTGACGAGGCCTTTGCGAGTGCTCAGGCGATTATCAGCGCTAACCCGGGATTAAGCCGCGCCATTCGCCTGCGCCGTCAGAAAGACGCGGCGTCGATCTTCAACGGCATTATTCACAAAAACGAAAGCTATGACGCCACGATGTGCAATCCGCCGTTCCATGATTCGGCGGCATCGGCCCGTGCGGGCAGCGAGCGCAAGCGCCGTAACCTGGGCCAGGCCGAGGATGCCGCGCTGAACTTCGGCGGTCAGCAGCAGGAGCTCTGGTGTGAAGGGGGCGAAGTCGCGTTTATCCTGCGAATGATTGCGGAAAGCAAACAGTTTGGCCGTCAGGTGAAGTGGTTTACGACGCTGGTTTCCCGTGGAGATAACCTGCCACCGCTCTACCGCGCGCTGACCGAAGCGGGCGCCGTAAAAGTGGTGAAAAAAGAGATGGCGCAGGGCCAGAAACAGAGCCGCTTTATCGCTTGGACGTTCATGGACAATCACAAACGTCGCAAATAGCACTCCGTCGTAGGCCGGGTAAGGCGAAGCCGCCACCCGGCAACCAGGTTACAGCGTCGGCTCCTGCGGAGGGAGCGGCGATGCGGGCGGCGGCAATACCTGATAGGTCTGCACGGGCATCCGCACGTTCGCCAGATCAAAGTGTTTCTTCACCATGCCGTCGAGCGCAAAGCGCACCGTCCACTGCTTCAGCGGCTGGGTGGTGAACGACACGCGCAGGGTAAACGCCGTGTTCGTCAGCCCGACGATGCCGGCAAATGATGGCTCTCCGATCACCAGCCCGCGAATATCCTCCATCTCCATCAGTTCTTCTACCGCATCGCGCAGCGCCTGCTTCGCTTTGTCAGCATCCTCGTGGCGATCCACATCGTAGTTCGCCACAACGGAACCAATGCCGCGCACAAAGTTGGCGAAGGTGGTGATCGAAGACCAGGGAATGATGTGGTACGCCCCGGTGTCCTGGCGCACGCCAACCGAACGGATGGACATCCTCTCCACGGTGCCGGTTAACGGCCCGATGGTCACCAGATCGCCCGTGTTCATCCCGTTCTCAAACTGGATAAAGATGCCGGTAATAATATCCTTCACCAGCGTTTGCGAACCAAAGGAGATGGCCAGCCCCAGGGCACCGGCACCCGCCAGCAGCGGGGCGATATTCACGCCGATTTCCGACAGCACGATCATGATGGTGATGGTGCTGATAATCACCGCCAGCGCGTTGCGGAACAGCGTTAACAGCGTTCTTGCCCGCGCGCTGGGCAGGGGCCTGCCGTGAATATCCGAGACCAGACGGTTCTCAATAAGGCTCGCCAGCAGCGTCCAGCCGACGGCGGAGAAGAACAAAATCAGCGCGATGCGAATCAGGATATCGACCGTTTTTTCACCCGCACCGTTGTGCAGCCAGTTCCAGAAATCAAACAGGCTCCACGCATTCAGGAGCAGCATAATCGCCACGCAGACGGTAAGAATGCGCGCCACTTTGAGCGATACCGACATCCAGCCGTTTACCCGCTTTTGCAGTTCCGGGTAACTACGCTGGACCTGCGGCGACAGGGTGATGGTTTTCGAGATCCAGCGCGACAGCAGCCCCGACACAAAGGCCGCGATGCCGATAATGGCCAGGCTTTTGAACGTCGCCCCCATCATAAATTTCAGGCTATTGCCCGGGTCAAACAGCGAGAAGAAGCACAGTACGATGAAGTAAGCGCTTGCCAGCCAGTGCCACACCAGGGCGAACGCACGAATAAAGAGGCTAAAGAACGAGAGGGAGCGATCGGCCAGATTCAGCAGGCTTTGGGTAATGATTTTTTTATTGTGGAAGATAAGGTACAGCGACCAGACGGTAATGCAGATCATGATCAGCACGTTTGCCAGCGCGCCAAACTGGACGTTCACCTGGTTGGAGATGATCGGCACGGCAACCAGCAGACCGTAGCCAATCAGCCCGCTGAGCACGCTCAGGCGCAGCGCCCAGTACTTTGCACTCGCATCCCGAATGGAGAAAGGACGCAGCTCCGGCACGTGCGGACAAAAGAGTAACCGCAGCAGCGCCTTGAAGAACTCAATCAGGGCAAAGGCGTTCAGGAAAAGCGATTGCTGGAAGGCGATGGTTTTATTGCCTGCATTCAGCCTGTCGGCCAGCATCTGGCCTAAAAACAGCGTCAACGCCAGCAGCAGTAAATCGATGATAAACGCTGAGGCTATCATCAACGGCAGGTGCAGCCAGCTGCTTTTCTGCTGATTCTTCCTGCGTCCCCATTGCCCCATTTTGCGGTACAGCGGCCACGCGCACAGGCGCACCAGCCAGTAAAAAAGGAATACCGCACCCGCCAGCATCAGGAACTGCGTGGCGGCGGCGGTGAACGTTTGCGGATTAAATGCCTTATGCGGTGAGCCAATCAGGTTGCGGTAAAGCTGAGCGAAACGCGAGGAGAGGGCTTCCCCGTAGTGGCGGCTCACGTCGGTGACGTTTTCCAGCACCGTTTTTTGCTCCTCCACTTGTGGAGGTGTGAGGGTTGGCACCGACGCCTGCGGCGGTGTGGCGGCCACTTTCCGCAGCTGACCAATGAGTTCCTGTCGGGAGGTGTCGTTCTCGAGGACGTCAGCAAGCGCGCTGTAGGCCGCTTTTTTTTGTTCAACATCCGGCTCCGGAGGCGGCGTACTTTGCTGGCTGGCGGTTGTTCCGGTGGTCACACCGGGGATCGCGACGGCGAACGATGGCGCACTAAACAGGCTAATCAACAGCAACAGGATCCACGGCACGGCGTCCTCCGGTGAAAATGTCGAACAAAATGATAAGTATAGAGGTCGAGGCGAGGAGGGGGATTTTTGAGAACAATCTGGCGTAAAAAAGCCGGGCATGCCCGGCTTACGTGTGAAGCTAACGATCAGGATACGTGCTGCAGGAACTCCTGCAAACGCTGGCTCGGCGGGTTCGCGATCAGCTCCTGTGGGTTACCGTCTTCCGCGATGCGGCCTTTATCAATAAAAATCAGGCGGGACGCCACTTTCTCAGCAAAGCCGATTTCGTGGGTCACGATCACCATCGTCATCCCTTCTTCTGCCAGATCCTGCATGACTTTCAGCACCTCGTGACGCAGCTCCGGGTCGAGTGCGGACGTAGGCTCATCAAACAGCATCATTTTCGGCTTGACCGCCAGGGCGCGGGCAATCGCCACACGCTGCTGTTGACCACCGGACAGCTCGGAAGGGTAGTGGTGCGCACGTTCTGCCAGGCCGACTTTTGCCAGCAGATCTTTTGCCAGCGCTTCCGCCGCCGCTTTGCTGGCACCGCGCACGCGCAGTGGGCCAAACATCACGTTTTCCAGCGCCGTCAGGTGCGGGAACAGGTAGAACTGCTGGAACACCATGCCCGCTTCCTGGCGAATCAGACGGTCATCCACTTTCGGGTCGTTCACCTTCAGGCCGTCGACGATCAGATCGCCGCTGGTGATCTCTTCCAGCTTGTTGATGCAGCGCAGCAGGGTGGATTTACCGGAGCCGGATGGCCCAATAATGACCACTACTTCACCCTGTTTAATGTTCAGATCAATATTGTGCAGCACCTGGGTTGGGCCAAAGTGCTTGGAAACGTTTTTAAATTCAATCACAGGATTTTCATCCTTCTTTCAAGACGACGCAGAACGAAGCTCAGAACCAGAGTAATGATCAGGTAGACAACGGCTACCGCACTCCAGATTTCCAGCGCGCGGAAGTTGCCAGCAATGATCTCCTGACCCTGACGGGTCAGCTCGGCCACGCCGATAACAATGAACAGCGACGTATCTTTAATGCTGATGATCCACTGGTTACCGAGCGGCGGCAGCATGCGGCGCAGCGCCAGCGGCAGAATAACGTGGCGGATCGTTTCGCGACGAGAAAGACCTAACGCCAGACCGGCTTCACTGAAACCTTTATGAATCGACAGCACCGCACCGCGGGTGATTTCCGCAATATAGGCGCCTGAGTTGATCATAATGGTGACGACGGCTGCGCTGAACGGGTCGATGCGCAGGTCATTGAATGCCATTGGCAGGGCGAAGTAGATGAACATGACCTGCACGACAATAGGGGTGCCGCGGATCACTTCGATGAAAACCAGTGCGATGTGGTTTGCAATCCAGCCGCCGTAGGTGCGAGCGAAACCGGCGACAAGACCGATAATCAACCCACCAACCAGACCCAGGACCGAAATCCACAGGGTCATTTTAGCGCCTTCAAGCAAGAGTGGAATGGCAGGCCAGATGGCGCTCCAGTCAAACTGCATGATAATTTCCTGTTACTGTTACCGTGTTTCAAAAATAGCAGGGGCGAAAGGTCGCCCCCGAGTGAACGTCATTTTTACGTCTTATTATTTAGGCTCGGTACCGAACCATTTTTTGTAGATTTCGTTATAGGTGCCGTTCTCTTTCAGCGTTTTCAGCGCGCCGTTAACTTTCGTGCGCAGGTCGTCGCTGCCTTTCGGGAACGCGATACCGTACTGCTGTGCTTCCAGAGACTCGCCAACGGCTTTGAACTTGCCGTTACCGGCTGTTTTGATGAAGTACAGGATGTTAGGGGTGTCGTGCAGAACAGCGTCAGCACGGTTGGTGCCGAGTTCCATGTACGCGTTGTCGATGTTCGGGAACTGACGCAGGTCTTTGGTTTTGATATTTGCTTTCGCGTAATCAACAGAACCGGTGCCGCTCTTCACTGCCACCACTTTGCCGTCGAGATCTTTCACGCTTTTTACGTCGTTATTATCGGCTTTGACCATGACCAGCAGGCCGCTTTTGTAGTAGCCGTCAGAGAAGTCGATCGCTTTTTTACGTTCATCGGTAATGGTGATGCCTGCCAGCGCCAGATCAACGTTCTTGGTTTGCAGTGCCGGGATGATGCCGCTGAAGTCCATCGGCTTCAGGGTGTAATCCAGCTTGAGTTCTTTTGCGACAGCGGCCCACAGATCCACATCAAAACCAACGTATTTATCACCCTGTTTGAATTCAAACGGAACGAACGCCGTGTCGGTCGCCACAACCAGTTTGTCGGCAGCCTGAGAGGACACTGCAAAAGCCAGGGTAAGTGCAGCCAGTGAAACTTTTAATACAGACTTCATAGCATTTCCTTTTATATCCACGGGGCGATCCCCTGCGAGAACAGGTGGCACAATGAAAAAATCGTGCCAACTTTACAAGCTGTTGTTTTGCAAAGGGGATGATGTCATGCATTGCACAATAAATGGGGCAATGAGCTTTTATTGCACCAAAGTGAAGCACTGTTTTGGTGCGCTTCGTTTGGCTCAACTGACGGGGAGATATTTAGCGTAAATTCTGACGAAAAAACAATCTTCCGTTAACGGTTGTGTGAAGTGATTATTACATTTCGTTCACTTTTGCAGGTGTGCAGACAAAAACTGTGCACCATAGATGTGCAAAACCCTCACCGGAGGGCGAGGGTTTGATAGCAAATTCGTATGAATTACTCGATGTTAGATTCGATAAACCACAGGAACTGATCCAGGTCGCGGGATGCGGCGGTGAAAATGTCTGCGGTATCTTCGTCTTTGGCTTCGCCAATCGCTTTGCGCACGTCATTGGCCACAATCGCGTAGCGGTCCGCCAGCTCTTTCAGGTGATCCTGAACGGTATGGATATCCAGCGGATAACTCTTCAGCGGCGTTTTGCTGTTGATCACCTGCGTGGTACCCAGCGCCACGCCGCCTAGCTGAACGGCACGTTCAGCCATCGTATCGAGGTGGGTAACCAGTGCTGTGCGGAAGCCATCCAGCATTTCATGAACGGCAATAAAGTTTGCACCGCGCATATTCCAGTGGGCCTGTTTGGTGATCAGCGAAAGATCGATGAACTGGATCACCTGGCGATTCAGCAACTCAATGGTCGCTTTTTTGTCGCTATCCGATACATCGTTACGGGTATAAAGCAGATTAGACGCTTTCGTTTTCACCAGTTTAGCGGTACTCATAATCTCATATCCTCTTGATGTTTATGTCCCAGGTAATTACGGAACTAAGTATAGCACCGGATTTTTTGTCTGCGGTTTGGCTGTGCCTATCGGTTTAATAGCGAGAAGGGTGTTGAGAATTTAAACTATTGAAATTGATAAATATTTTTTAAATTGATACAGATCAATCTTAATTGCTCGAGGGGGACGTAAACGCAGAGGGATATTTCGAAAATAGCGCAAAGTATGTAAAAAATTATAACGTTTGTCTTTCTGGCCTTTATTCTGCATGGCGTGGAAGCCATGCAGAATATATGGCCTTAGCTGATATCCACTTTCTCAACTTTAGGTTCAGGGCGCATGGTGAGCGTCGAGCCCATTGATGCCGCGATAATCGAGCAGAGCGCCAGCGTCTGGGTCAATGTGAGGGTTTCGCCGAGAAACACCATCCCGGAAATGGCGGCTAGCGCAGGCTCCATGCTCATCAGGGTGCCAAATATGCGTGTCGGCAGACGCGTAAGGGCAATCATCTCCAGAGAGTAGGGGAGTGCGGTAGAGAGAATCGCGACCGCCAGCCCGATGGGCATGACGGACCATTGCCAGATAGATTCTGTAGCCTGCGCCATGCCGATGGGCACAAAGACGATGGCAGCGATCAGTGACCCCAACGCGACGGTCGCCGGACCGTGCTCTTCTCCCGCACGCTGGCCCGTGAGTATATAGACGGCCCAGCAGGCGCCTGCACCCAGCGCCAGGGCTGCGCCCGTCAGATCAATCTCAGCGACACTCTGGCCCAGGGGAAGCAGGAACCATAATCCCAGCACGGCTAACACGACCCAGATAAAATCGACCGCACGTCGCGAGGAGAAAAGCGCCACCGCCAGCGGGCCGGTAAACTCCAGCGCGACGGCGATCCCCAGCGGTATCGTCTGAATAGAGAGGTAGAACAGATAGTTCATTGCCCCCAGGGAGAGTCCATAAAACAGCAGGGGTAAACGCTGCTCCTTTTTGAAGCGCAGACGCCAGGGTTTGAAAATGACCACCAGTATCGCCGTGCCCAGCACGATACGCAGGGCGGTGACCCCAGGCGCGCCTACCAGCGGAAAAAGTGATTTTGCAAGCGAAGCACCGCTTTGAATGGACAACATGGCAATGAGTATGACTGCGACCGGCAACCAGACCGACGACGTGCGGGATAACCCAGGCATCCTTTCTCCTGTCAGCTTATGTCAAATGAGGTAATGGTTGCAGTGTAAAGGAAATAAGCGGCAACGGTTGAGGCGCTGTTGAAAAAAAACCTCGTGAAATCCGTAAAATGGTTAAGCGCTGGTGGATTTATCGCCTGATAGATTAGGAATAATCTGGATGAATGTAACGGCGCGTACGCGCACTATGCGCATTTAGTAGTGAAAATTGCATGTGATTTGAAAGAGATAGCTGACGCTGGAAACGTTCTGTTACAGGAAAGGTTTCATTAGACATCACGAATCACAAAGAGTTTCGCAAATTTTTTTGATATATTTAAAACTTACGGACTTACTTGAAGCACATTTGAGGTGGTTATGAAAAAAATTGCATGTCTTTCAGCACTGGCCGCTGTACTGGCTGTTTCCGCAGGTACCGCTGTAGCTGCTACTTCTACTGTTACTGGTGGTTACGCTCAGAGCGACTATCAGGGCGTGATGAACAAAGCTAACGGTTTCAACCTGAAGTATCGCTACGAGCAGGATAACAACCCACTGGGCGTGATCGGTTCTTTCACCTACACCGAGAAAGATCGTTCTGAAAACGGCGCATACAACAAAGGCCAGTACTACGGCATCACCGCTGGTCCAGCTTACCGTCTGAATGACTGGGCGAGCATCTACGGTGTTGTAGGTGTTGGCTACGGTAAATTCCAGCAGACTGAAAACCAGAGCGAAAGCCGCACTGCAAGCAACAGCGACTACGGTTTCTCCTATGGCGCAGGCCTGCAGTTCAACCCAATCCAGGACGTTGCTCTGGACTTCTCCTATGAGCAGAGCCGTATCCGCAACGTTGACGTTGGCACCTGGATCGCGGGCGTAGGTTACCGCTTCTAATCACTCCGGTGATTAAATAAAAAATCCGCCCAATGTGGCGGATTTTTTTTTGAAGGTAAAAGCAAAACGGCAACCCCAGGTTGCCGTTTTTAGTGTTTGTTCCCTCTCCCCGTGGGAGAGGGCTAGGGTGAGGGCATCAGTCCGCACGAGACGGCAATTACTTACTCTTAATATCAAAAATATCCGTACCCAGATGGTTGTAGTCAACTTTCTGTAACTTGAAGTTGGTAACGTACACTGGGGGAGCTTTCTTGTTAGAGACAAACGGGTAAGCCGTTTTTATCTGCTCGGCCTTAATCCCCGTCCACTGCGAGAAGAACTGCAGGAAATCATTTGCCGAACGACGCGCTTTAATAACGCGATGCGTTTTATCATCACTCGACAGCACCATAAACGGCACCTGGAAGTTCTGCTGGAACTTGTCATCGTGTGCCAGGTACTGCACCTCTTTACCACGCTCTTTAAACGCCAGCCCGTGATCCGAGAAATAGACCATGGAGAAGCTGTCGCCCGTATTGCGTAGCTGATCGTACAGCTTGCTCAGCAGGTCGTCGGTTTGCGTCATGGTGTAGAGATAGCAAGACGTCTCTTTGGACTGCACGAACTCCGCGTACTTCCCGCCGGTCCGATCGCAGGCCTGCGGGTGCGACCCCATCAGGTGCAGGACGATCAGCTGAGGCTGGGTGCGCGGCGTGGCGAAGACCTGTGCCGTCATTTTCAACAGCGCTTCGTCTTTGGTGTTTTTGTCGGCTTCAAAGTCGCCGTTCTTCAGGAACTGCACTTCGTCGGCACGTTTGGCGATACTGGCGATGGCCGTATCGTATTCGCCAATTTGCCCCTGATTGGAGAACCACCAGGTCTGATAACCCGCGCGGTTTGCCAGGGTGACAAAATTATCCTGATACTGAGGTTTGCCGTCGACGACGCGGTTAAGCGTCAGGCCGAGCGATTTCTGCGTCGAGCCGCTGGCCGCGACATAATCGGTAAACAGCGTGCCTTTGACCGAATTGGCAAACGGTGTGTTATCCCAGTGTCCGCCGAAGGCTCCCATTGCATCGCGACGTGCACTTTCGCCAATCACCACCACATAGGTGTGATATTTCGGCTTAACGGCCAGTACGTTCCAGGTGTCTTTCATATTGGAAAGCTCAGCCATGCGCGCCTGTTCGTCGAGAACCTCTTTATTATTTACAACGACGTCTTTCACGAAGCGGAAAACCGGATAGCCGATATTGATGAGCCTTAGCTTACCGTCCCAGGGAATATTCTGGATGGGGGCGACAAACGCCACGGCAATGCTGAACACCAGACAGAGTATTTCGATCTTACCCCAGGATTTTTTATCGCCCGACTGACGGCGGATGGCGATAACGCCCAGCGCGAAAATAAAGAGCCCGACCACGTAGCTGTACCACGGGAAGATCGTCAGGATCTCCGTCGACTCTTCCATATTGGTCGAGTGCAGCGCCAGCAGGGTATTAAAGTTTGGCGCGCCGTAAGCCTGACCAAACGGGAAATAGAGTGCAGCAACCAGCGAACAGATCCCGATTAACGCCTTTTGCACGCGCGGTGCGGATCGCCACAGCACATGCAGAACGCAGGTGAACGCCACCGCGTAGAGCAGACTAAAGGGATAACCCAGCGCAAAGTTAATCAGTAATGACTGCAAAAAGTAAAAACCCGTCCACGGGCTTAAGGCCCGGCTGCGGGTCACAACGGTATCTATCAGGGTTACATTCATAGGTCACTATCATGGATGAAAACGCCATGTGCTCACCCTGGCGTCAAGGGTCATAACCTGCCTGACAGTGCGTGGAGAGGGAATGAGGGTCCGCTTCAGCGAGCCGCAAATTGTGCAGGGCTGCAAGAAGATAGTGCGAGCGCTAAATAATATCAACAGTTGCTAAGCAGATGTTTTGCGAAGGGGACTGCAAATCCGTAAAAAAGATCGGGAATAAGGCGGCTGGGAGCCAGTTTACAGCGAGATTGTGACGGGAAAATGAAGCGGCGTACCGCAACGCCGCTTAGTGGGAAGGTTTGTCGTCCTGATGCGGTTTGTTGTTAAACATATCGCACAGCATGTTCAACAGCATTAAGCGCACTTTAAAAGGAGAGTGGGTAAACACGGTCATGCACCTCTTGAATTCGTTCATAAGACCTCCTGAGTTTTGATCCCTTCGATCCGTGAAGGGTGACTGCATTACATACAGATATAGCACAGGCTATATTGTATAGCTATGGCTATTTCGTTAATTTTTTGTGCTTGCGGAGCTATGGTTTACAATGTGCGCTCTCCAAACCGGGCGCTGGAAGCGTCACCCCACTGAGGAAGTACAATGAACCGTCGCGCAGGTCATCCGACAATAAGGAAAACGACGCAACTGGTGAATGTTGAAGAACATGTCGAAGGTTTTCGCCAGGTCCGTGAAGCGCACCGGCGTGAACTGATTGATGATTATGTTGAACTCATTTCCGATCTGATCCGTGAGGTTGGTGAAGCGCGCCAGGTCGATATGGCCGCCAGGCTGGGGGTTTCACAGCCAACTGTCGCTAAAATGTTAAAACGCCTGGCCTCCGTGGGCTTAATTGAAATGATCCCATGGCGCGGTGTTTTTCTGACGCCGGAAGGGGAGAAGCTCGCGCAGGAGAGCCGCGAGCGTCATCAGCTCGTCGAGAATTTTTTACTGGTGCTGGGCGTCAGCCCGGAGATCGCCCGCCGGGATGCGGAAGGAATGGAACACCACGTTAGCGAAGAGACGCTGGTGAAGTTTCGTGAATTTACGCTTAAATATGGTCCCTCCGCTGAATGAAAATCCCTGGACTGCAGGCCCTGGCACGCGATCGTTTCTTCCATCTCTTATTAATTATTGGCGCAGCGTTAAGCCTCTTTGTGCCGTTTGCCCCACGGGCCTGGCCCGCCGCGATTGACTGGCGCACCATCATTACCCTGAGCGGCCTGATGATGCTCACCAAAGGGGTCGAGCTGAGCGGCTATTTTGACGTCCTGGGACGTAAAATGGTGCGCCGCTTTGCCACCGAACGCAGGCTGTCCCTGTTTATGGTGTTCTCCGCCGCGGTGCTGTCGACGTTTCTGACCAACGATGTGGCGCTGTTTATCATCGTGCCCCTCACGCTCACGCTGCGTAAACTGTGCGAGATCCCGGTCAGCCGCTTGATCATCTTTGAAGCGCTGGCCGTCAATGCCGGCTCGCTTCTGACGCCAATCGGCAACCCGCAAAATATCCTTCTCTGGGGACGGTCCGGTCTGTCGTTCGCCGCCTTTACCTGGCAGATGACCCCTCTGGCGCTGGTGATGATGCTGTCGCTGATGGCGGTGTGCTGGTTTGCGTTTCCGGATAAAAAGCTGCAGTACCACAGCGGCACAACGGGCCCGCAGTGGCAGCCTCGTCTGGTGTGGAGCTGTCTCGGGTTATACATCGTCTTTCTGTTCGCGCTGGAGCTGAAGTATGAGCTGGCGGGCGTCCTGCTCGTTGCCGCGGGCTTTGTCGTCCTGGCGCGTCGCGTGCTGGTGAGCGTGGACTGGACGCTGCTGCTGGTCTTTATGGCGATGTTTATTGATGTGCATCTCCTTATCCAGCTTCCGGTGCTGCAAAACGTACTGCACAGCGTCAGCACGCTTTCTCAGTCGGGACTGTGGCTGACGGCGATTGGCCTGTCTCAGTTTATCAGCAACGTGCCGTCCACCATTCTGCTGCTCAACTATGTTCCGCCCGATACGCTCCTGGCCTGGGCGGTGAACATCGGCGGGTTTGGGCTGCTGCCCGGTTCGCTGGCAAACCTGATTGCCCTGCGCATGGCAAACGACCGTCGTATCTGGTGGCGTTTCCACGTCTGGTCGATTCCGATGCTGGTTTGGGCCGCGGCGATCGGTTTCGGAATATTCCTTCTCATATAGTGCGCAATTTGTCAGTTTTTCCTGGCAAACGTATAGCAACGTCCTAGCTTTAGTGAACGGCATAGTGTGATGCCGCTCACTGACAGGACCGTTGCTGACCTATGGCTGAAGATCAAAACCCGCCTGCTGACGAGCAGGAAAAAAACAATAATGAGCGTAAGCGCCCGGGCAAGAAACCGTTAATTATCCTCGGCATTGTCGTGGTGGTAATGGTCGTCGTGGCGCTGGTGTGGTGGTTTTTAACCCGTAACGAAGAGACGACCGACGACGCCTTTACCGACGGCGACGTGGTGACGATTGCCCCCAAGACGGCGGGCTACGTCACCGAGCTGCGCGTGCGCGATAACCAGCGCGTGAAAAAGGGCGATCTGCTGGTGGTTATCGATCCGCGTGATACCACGGCCCAACGCGATCAGGCTCAGGCGCAGCTTGGGCTGGCGCTTGCTCAGCTGCATCAGGCGCAGGCGCAGCTGGCGCTCTCGAAGGTGCAATATCCCGCCCAGCGTGACGAAGCCAAAGCGCAGGTGCTGAAAGCGCAGGCCGATATGGCAAACGCGCAGGCGGAGTACCGCCGTCAGCGCGGCGTTGACCCGCGTGCGACCACCCAGCAAAGCATTGATTCCGTGAACGCTCAGCTGCGTAGCGCACAAGCCGGACTGGCCAGCGCCCAGGCGCAGCTGGAAGTGGCGGAGCAGGTACAGCTGCAGATTCGCCAGCAGGAAACCAACGTTGAAGCGCGCGAGCGTCAGGTCGATCAGGCTAAAGCGCAGCTGGAAACCGCCAACCTTAACCTCTCTTACACCGAAGTCCGCGCCCCGTTCGACGGCGTTGTCACCAAACGCAACGTGCAGCCCGGCACGCTGGTGCAGGCGGGAACGGCGCTGTTCTCGCTGGTTTCCCCGAACGTGTGGGTGGTTGCGAACTTTAAAGAGTCGCAGCTTGAGCGCATGAAGCCGGGCGATAAGGTCACCGTGTCCGTCGACGCGTGGCCGGATATGGAGCTTGAGGGCCACGTAGACAGTATTCAGCAGGGCAGCGGCTCACGCTTCTCCGCCTTCCCGGCAGAAAATGCCACCGGTAACTTCGTCAAAATTGTGCAGCGCGTGCCGGTCAAAATCGTGATTGATAAAGGCCTCGATCCGAACAAACCGCTGCCGCTGGGGCTGTCGGTTGCACCGAAGGTGACGGTGGAATGACGGATCACAGCCACGACAGCTGGAAACCCGCCAGTAATCCGTGGGCGGTGGCGATTGTCGTCACCCTGGCGGTGTTTATGGAAATTCTGGACACCACCATCGTCAACGTGGCGCTGCCGCACGTGGCAGGCTCGCTGTCGTCCAGCTATGACGAATCCACCTGGGTGTTAACCAGCTATCTGGTGGCGAACGGTATCGTGCTGCCCATCTCGGCGTTTCTGAGCCGGGTGTTCGGGCGCAAGCAGTTCTTCCTGATCTGCATCG
The DNA here is from genome assembly GCF_018383635.1 of Enterobacter sp. 120016. Lineage (NCBI taxonomy): Bacteria > Pseudomonadati > Pseudomonadota > Gammaproteobacteria > Enterobacterales > Enterobacteriaceae > Enterobacter > Enterobacter sp. 120016. Next base: position 39,863 of record NZ_JAHAWC010000026.1, read on the forward strand.
TAATGTTCACCGTCTGCTCGTTCCTGTGCGGGATCGCCACCGAGCTGTGGCAGATCATCCTGTTCCGCGTGATGCAGGGCTTCTTTGGCGGCGGGCTGCAGCCCACGCAGCAGTCGGTGCTGCTCGACTACTTCAAACCCGAAGACAGGGGCAAAGCGTTTGGTCTGTCCTCCATTGCGATTATCGTTGCGCCGGTCCTCGGCCCGACGCTGGGCGGCTGGATCACCGATAACTACTCGTGGCGCTGGGTGTTCTTTATCAACATTCCGGTGGGGATTGTGACGGTGCTGGCGATCTACCAGCTGCTGGAAGATCCGCCGTGGGAGAGCAAATCGAAAGAGAAGCTGAGCATCGACTGGACGGGGATCGGCCTGATCGCGCTGGGTCTGGGCTGTCTGCAGGTGATGCTCGACAGGGGGGAAGATGAGGACTGGTTTAACTCGAACTTTACCCGCACTTTCGCGGTATTAACGCTGATCGGCATCATTGGTGCGATTTACTGGCTGATGTATGCCAAAAAGCCGGTGGTTGACCTTCATTGCATGAAGGATCGAAATTTTACCGTCTCCAGCCTGCTGATGGCGGGGATGGCGATGATTTTGTACGGCAGCTCGGTGGTGATCCCGCAGCTGGCGCAGCAGGACCTGGGCTATACCGCCACCTGGTCCGGGCTGGTGCTGTCGCCCGGGGCGGTGCTGATCGTATTAACTATCCCGCTGGTGCTGAAGCTGATGCCGGTGGTGCAGACGCGCTGGATTATTGCCTTTGGCTTTACCTGTCTGGCGGTGTCGTTCTTCTGGTCGCGCACGCTCACGCCGGATATCGACTTCGAAACCCTGGTGCTGTTCCGCAGCGCCCAGTCGATTGGGCTGGGGTTCCTGTTTGTGCCGCTGACTACCATTGCCTTTATTTCGATTCCGAGGCGGCTCAACGCCGATGCGGCAGCGCTGTTCACCATGTTCCGTAACGTCGCGGGATCGATTGGCATATCGCTCTCGACGGCGGCCATCACCGAACGCGCGCAGGCGCACAGCGCCCATCTGGCGTACCACGCCTCGCCGTTTAACGAGCAGTTCCAGCTGGCGATACGCGAAGGCGCGCAGGCGATCCAGAACTTCACCACCCAGGTGGGCGATCCCACCGGCATCGCCACCGGGCGCATGTACCAGACGATGATTGAGCAGTCGCGCATCCTGGCCTACATCGACGTCTTTACCATCCTGAGCGTGGTGGCCTTGTTACTGATTCCGTTTTGTTTGTTGCTCTCGCCGGTTAAGAGCGAGGGGAGTGCAGGAGCACATTGATGATACACAGACGTTTACACCCTCTGATGATAATGATGCTGCTGGCGGGCTGCGCCGTCGGGCCTGACTACCAGCAGCCCGCACCGCCCGCCGTTACGCACTGGAACGATAAGGGCGACAGCGCGGTGAAGTCGCAAACCACCTCAGCCGCGACCAACCCGCGCTGGTGGAAAACCTTCGGCTCACCGCAGCTCGACAGCCTGGTTGAACGCGCCATCGCCGGAAACCTGACGCTGCAGCAGACGGTGCTGCGCATCGCCGGGGCGCGTGAACAGATTAATCAGGCGGGCGGGGCGTTTTATCCGTCGGTGAACGGCAATCTGCAGGCGACGCGCCAGCAGCTTGGGCTGGAAGGGGAGCTGAAATCCCACGGCGTGTACGACCAGGTGGATAGCATCGATCCCAATCTGAAAGGCGCGCTGGGGCCGCTGACGCAGCCGGTTAACCTCTACCAGGGCAGCTTCGACGCCCAGTGGGAAATCGACCTGTGGGGCAAGGTGCGTCGTCAGGTGGAAGCCGCCGAAGCGCAGCAGAAAGCGGCTATCGAGCAGCGTAACGACGCGCTGGTGTCGCTGGAAGCCGAAGTGGCGCGCGCGTGGCTACAGCTGCGCGGGGCGCAGAGCATTATCGCCACGCTGAACACCCAGATTAAAAGCGCGCAGCAGACGCTGGATCTGACCGAAAGTCGCCAGCGGGGCGGGCTGTCGCCGCAGATGGATGTGGAAAACGCCCGGGCGCAGTTAGGCAACCTTGAAGCACAGCTTCCGCAATATCAGGCGCAGGAGCGGCAGGCGATGAACGGTCTGGCGATCCTGCTCGGCAAGCCGCCGGGGGCGCTGGATGCGGAATTGCAGAGCGTGCAGCCGATGCCTGCCCTGCCGGATATTGTGCAAACGGGCATTCCGTCCACGCTGGCGCGCCGCCGTCCGGACGTGCGCGAAGCGGAGGCGAACCTCCACGCCGCGACGGCGCAAATCGGCGTCTCGGTGGCGGAGCTGTTCCCGAGCTTTACGCTCTCCGGGCAGTTTGGCCTGCGCAACAGCGAAACCAACTGGCTGACCGACTGGAGCAGCCACTTCTACAGCTTCGGCCCGCAGGTCTCTATTCCCATCTTCCAGGGCGGTCGACTGGTCTCCAGCGTGAAGGTGGCGCGCGCGCAGCAGGGGGCGGCGGTGCTGGACTATCGCCAGACGGTGCTGACCGCGCTCGGCGATGTCGAAAACGCGCTGGTGAGCTATCGCACCGACCAGCAGCGTGAAGCGGGTCTCGCAAAAACGATCGACGCCCTGCAAAACGCCTTTGACCTGGCAAGCGACAGCTATCGACAGGGGATTGCCAGCTTTATCGACGTGCTGGACGCTCAGCGTCAGCTGGCGCAGGCCCAGCAGCAGCGCGCACAGGCGCAGGTGCAGAGCGCGCTCGATCTGGTGGCGCTCTACAAGGCGCTCGGCGGCGGCTGGGAGCCGTATCAGCAGGTGCAGTTACCGGACTACAGCGTCTTTGGCGACGCCCCGCGCGGATAAATTCAGAGGATTGGGCAAGAAACGGACAGGAACACCACATTCGCGATGGCTGAGGGGCGGGTATAACTATCGGGTACCCAATCGACATGCGAGGAATAACTTATGCGTTATCAAAAACTGGGCAACACCGGTCTGTTTGTTTCTGAACTGTGCCTCGGCACCATGACCTTCGGCGGTGAGGGCGGCATGTGGGGCAAGATTGGCCAGCTCCAGCAAAGTGAAGCCGAGCAGCTGGTGGGCCGCGCGCTGGATGCCGGGATCAACTTTATCGACACCGCGGACGTTTACTCTGAAGGGCGCTCGGAGGAGATCACCGGTCAGGCGCTGAAAAACCTTAAAATCCCGCGCGAGAACGTGGTGGTCGCCACGAAAGTGTTCGGCGAAACGGGAACGGCAGGGGTGAACTCGCGCGGCAGCTCGCGCTATCACATCGTCAGCAGCGTGAAGGAGAGCCTGCGCCGCCTGCAGCTCGATCATATCGATCTCTACCAGCTTCACGGCTTCGACCCCGCAACGCCGATTGAAGAGACGCTCTACGCGCTGGATAACCTGGTGCAGCACGGCCACGTGCGCTACATCGGCGTCTCGAACTGGGCGGCGTGGCAGATTGCCAAAGCGCTCGGTATCTCTGAACGTCTTGGGCTGGCGCGTTTCGCGTCGTTGCAGGCGTATTACACCATTGCCGGGCGCGATCTGGAGCGCGAGCTGGTGCCGATGATGCAGAGCGAAGGCGTCGGGCTGATGGTCTGGAGCCCGCTGGCGGGCGGCCTGCTGAGCGGAAAATATGGCCGCGACGGGCAGAGTGAAGCCGGTGGTCGCCGCCTGGAGTTCGACTTCCCGCCGGTGAATAAAGATCGCGCCTTCGACTGCGTGGACGTAATGCGCACTATCGCCGAAAGCAAGGGCGTCTCCGTCGCGCAAATCGCGCTGGCCTGGCTGCTGCATCAAAAAGCCGTGACCAGCGTGATTATTGGTGCGAAACGCGTCGATCAGCTGGACGACAATATCGCCGCGACCGGGATCCGCTTAAGCGAAGACGAGCTTAAGCAGCTTGATGCGGTGAGCGCGCTGCCGCGCGAGTATCCCGGCTGGATGCTGGAGCGGCAGGGGGAGTATCGCCGTAATCAGCTTGCACAACAGTAACCTTCCTTGCCCTGGGAGTGCATAGCGATTTACTGGATAGCGAGTTTTGCGATTTTACCGTCCCTGGTCCTGATGGCCAGGGGCGTCTCTTCTGTGGGGCTGGCTTATCTGTGTGGCCGCAGGACAGCAGAAAGAGGCAGGTCAGTACTGCGGTGAATCTCCTTTTCATTGGTTTTCCTTACCACTGTCCGTACGGGTAGGTTTTGCCTTTGATAAACTCCGGCGTTTCTCCGTAATAAGCATA
>NZ_JAHAWC010000027.1:0-43131 GCF_018383635.1 Enterobacter sp. 120016
TTAAACATTTTAAACATTTTAAACATTTTAAACATTTTAAACATTTTAAACATTTTAAACATTTTAAACATTTTAAACATTTTAAACATTTTAAATAACGCTATTGAGCAACTTATGTCTATGCTTTTGCTTGTTGTAAAGGAGCATAAAAAATAATAAAACTGACAAAAACTTGAATGTTTAGTAAATGATTAGATTGCCTGACCCTTGACCTTTGTTACATAATCCTTCCAGTCATTCTCACCAAAAGATGACAATGGAAACTCCTTACAGATATCATCGAGTATTTGGAGCTTTGTTACATAAGAATCAGCATCAAGAGCATTCTCCCAAGCATATCCATTTCCAATATCTTCACGGCAACCTGAAATAAATACCTCACCATCAATAACCAAATGCTCTAGATATGAATACTTTTCAATTAAACACCTGTATCCATAATACTGATTACCTTTTTTTGCATGAGCCACATTGATTATTAAAAGAATAGTTATATCTGAATTTAGAAATGATCTAACCATACTTGTATAAAATTTCTTTTTTTTATGGGTGAATATACATCCATAATAATTTTTATCAATATGTTTGAGCAAGTAATAAAGAACTCTAAAGTAGCTACCATAATAAGAATCTAATTTATGCATTCGCTCATTTGCCGATATCAGATCTTTATCGTCTGCAAACCCTAACACTTCTGATAACTTCCCTCCGAAATCGTTTCGCGAAAGAAGCGTATTCAATTGCTCGTTATGCTGTTCCAAAAGTAAAGAGAAGTTCCGTTCAAATGTATCTCTTTTGTTATTTTTAGTTGAGATATACAGTGCAGCCATTACTGATGCAACAGTACCAAATGCAACGAAAAACTGAACTAAATCCTTATTATCAGCAGCTATATTCGTTAGCGTAGAAAAAAGCCATTCAAGTATATTCACTATAATACCCCTAATACAAAAAAAACAAAAAATCATTAAGAGGAAAAACAAAATCCATTCACTGTACGTTAAATCCCTACCTAGTAATCTTCTCAATACAAACCGCCACAAGCCATCTTAGAATTAAAAAATTATCCTCCAAACCAATAACATTGTAAATTATTGGGTGTGTTTTTTTACATGCCTACCCGAACTTTGTTAGGATTTAGCTATTAAACGAGAGATATTGCGTTAAAAATTTCGGGTAAAAGATCATTGTCATTCATACTGCTTAGATGAATACGATTTTGTAGCCTTAATGGCCTATGACCATGTTGCACAATTTTCTTCAAAACATGATTTATTTACAGGCCATAGAATCCCTTTCAAATGACGACAGCTGTTAGCAATAAACCGTAATCGTCACTTCTCATCATTACACTAACCAATTGATTCAATGGCAATTAATTATTTTCATTAATCCATTTGCACAAATGGTTTTTTGTTGCCTGAAATTGATAAACTAGCGATTACACAACGACATGCAACATTAATACTCCGTCTCTCCCTGACACTGTAATGAGCCACTGATATGAGCCACATCACCATTTACCACAACCCCGCCTGCGGCACCTCGCGCAACACGCTGGAGATGATCCGCAACAGCGGCACGGAGCCAGAGATTATCCTCTATCTGGAAACCCCGCCGTCGCGCGATAAGCTGACCACCCTGATTGCCGATATGGGCATTTCGGTGCGGGACCTGCTGCGTAAAAACGTGGAGCCCTATGAACAGCTCGGCCTGGCCGAAGATACGTTCACCGACGAGCAGCTTATCGAATTTATGCTGCAACACCCTATCCTGATTAACCGTCCGATCGTGGTAACCCCGCTGGGCACCCGCCTGTGCCGCCCGTCTGAAGTCGTCCTCGACATCCTGCCCGATGCGCAGAAAGGGGCGTTTACGAAAGAGGATGGCGAAGCCGTGGTGGACGCCAGCGGGAAAAAAATCTCGCCAAAGTAACCCGTTGATAATGGCGCAGTAAGGCCTGCCAACCGCATACCGCGCCCACCTGCCGAGTTGCAACAGCCGAAACCCGGCACATACTTTTGAGGGTTAATCCTGGTGAGGGTATGCAGGTATGGGCTTGAAAAACAAAACCGCCGTCATCTTCGGCGGCAGCGGCGCCATCGGCAGTTCAGCGGCGCACGCTCTGGCGCGTGAAGGGGCGGATGTGTACCTCGCCGCGCGCGACCACGCCAGGCTGGAGCGGGTCGCCAGCCGAATTCGCGCCGCCGGAGGGTCTGCCAGCACGTTTATTTTCGATGCGCTCGATGACTCCTCGCAGCTCCCGGACCTTGCCCGCATAGATGTCGTCGTCAACGCCACGGGCTTTATGCACGATCAGGGTAAACGCCTTGAGGCATTAACGCTCGGCGAGTTCAGGCAGGGTTTCGACCCCTTCCTGGCCGCGTACTTTAACATTGCGAAAGCCGCGTCGCCCCGCATGGGCGGCGAGCATGGCGGGACCATAATTACCGTCGTCGCCCCCGCCGCCACTATGACAATGGCGGGCCACCTCGGGCATATCGTCGGCTGCGCGGGAACGGAAGCCTTGACCCGGGCCCTTGCGGCTGAGCTGGGGACACACAATATTCGCGTGCTGTGCGTGCGCTCGCATGCGATAGCCGACGCGGTGCAGGCGGGTTCGTATGTGGGGACCATCTTCGCCGCCAAGGCGCAGGCGATGGGAATTACGGTTGAGCAGTTTCTCGGCGGTGCCACACAAAGTACCCTGACGCATCGCCTGCCGACGCTGGCACAGGTGGCAGACACGATTACGTTTCTGGCCTCAGATGCGGCAGGCGCCATCACGGGAACCACCGTCAATATGACCGCGGGCGCAACCTAGCGGCCGCTCTCGCCCGCAATCCTGCCCACCATCGCCCGGATCTCTTCGCGGGTTAACGGCGCCCGGTCGGTGACATAGTGCAGCGTCATCCCTTCGATGAACGCGTCCAGCGCGCGGGTGGTGACCGGGTCGAACCACTGCTCCAGCGTGGTCTGGCTCATCTTCATCCAGTCCTGCATCACCGTTTTGAGCGCCGCGCTGCGGTGCATAAAGGCGTAGAGCTGATACATCAGCGCCATGTTGTGCGGCGTGGTCACCTGCGAGCTGTGGATCAGCGTGGTGATGGATTCGCACGCCATTTCCGGGCCGGTGACGCCGGCAAAGAAATCCCGGTACTGCTGCGACATCTGCCGGGTAAACCACGTGAAGGCCTCCTCCAGCAGCGGCTCCATGCCGTCGAAATAGTAGGTCATCGACCCCAGCGGCACGCCCGCGCAGGTGGCGATTTTACGGTGCGTGACGGCGTGAATACCGTGCTCGGCGATGGTATCGAGCGTTGCCTGCAGGATCTTCTCCCGTCGATGCGGATCGTTCGGTGGTCTGCTCATAAATTCCTCACGTGGTTTGTGTACAAATGTACACAAACTTGCTAGTGTTGTCGCTATTGTTGTACTTCTGGTGCTACCCCAATGACGCTGACCTCTCCCCGTAAAGCCCTGCAGCTACGCATGTGGGCGCTGTTTATGTTCTTCTTTATTCCCGGCCTGCTGATGGCCTCCTGGGCCACGCGCACCCCCGCCATTCGCGATATTTTGTCCGTTTCTACCGCTGAAATGGGCATCGTGCTGTTCGGCCTGTCGATAGGCTCCATGAGCGGCATTCTCTGCTCCGCGTGGCTGGTAAAACGCTTCGGTACGCGGGCGGTGATCCGCACCACCATGTGTGTTGCCGTGTTCGGGATGGGGATACTGAGCGTGGCGCTGTGGTTTGCCTCGCCGCTGCTGTTCGCCCTGGGCCTGACGGTATTCGGCGGCAGCTTCGGTTCGGCTGAAGTTGCCATCAACGTTGAAGGGGCGGCGGTCGAACGTGAGATGAACAAAACCGTGCTGCCGATGATGCACGGTTTTTACAGCCTCGGCACGCTGGCCGGTGCGGGCGTGGGGATGGCCCTGACGGCCACCGGCGTGAGCGCGAATCTGCATATCCTGCTGGCGGCGCTGGTGTGCATCGTTCCGATTCTGACCGGCATCCGGGCGATCCCGGACGGCACCGGTAAGAACTCCGCTGACGAACAGCACTCGGCTGAAAAAGGGCTGCCCTTCTACCGCGACTTCCAGCTGATGCTGATCGGCGTGGTGGTGCTGGCGATGGCGTTCGCGGAAGGTTCCGCCAACGACTGGCTGCCGCTGCTGATGGTAGACGGTCACGGCTTTAGCCCGACCTCCGGCTCGCTGATTTACGCCGGGTTTACGCTGGGGATGACCGTGGGTCGCTTCACCGGCGGCTGGTTTATCGACCGCTACAGCCGCGTGGCGGTGGTCCGCGCCAGCGCCCTGCTGGGCGGCCTGGGTATTGCGATGATCATCTTTGTCGACGTGGAATGGATTGCCGGGGTCTCGGTGATCCTCTGGGGACTCGGCGCATCGCTCGGCTTCCCGCTGACCATTTCAGCCGCCAGCGATACCGGCCCAGATGCCCCGACGCGCGTCAGCGTGGTGGCAACTACGGGCTATCTCGCCTTCCTGGTCGGGCCGCCGCTGCTCGGCTTCCTCGGCGAGCACTACGGGCTGCGCAGCGCCATGCTGGTGGTGTTAGGGTTAGTCATCATCGCGGCGCTGGTGGCGCGCGCGGTGGCAAAGCCGGAAACGAATCAAACGACACTGGAGAAGGGATATGAGCGTTAAACTGATCGCCGTCGACATGGATGGTACTTTTCTGAGCGATGCCAAGACCTATAATCGGCCGCGCTTTCTGGCGCAGTACGCCCGCATGAAGGCGCAAGGCATTCGCTTCGTGGTCGCCAGCGGCAACCAGTATTACCAGCTGATCTCGTTTTTCCCGGAGATAGCGCATGAAATCGCCTTCGTCGCTGAAAACGGCGGCTGGGTCGTGAGCGAAGGTGAGGATGTCTTTAACGGCGAACTGTCGAAAGCCCATTTCGAGACCGTCGCGACCGTCTTAAACGACGTTCCGGGCATTGAGATCATCGCCTGCGGCAAAAGCAGCGCGTACACGCTGAAATGCTATGACGAGGGCTTTAAGGATATCGCGGCGAAGTACTATCACCGTCTCGAAATGGTCAGCGATTTTGACAACCTGAACGATATTTTCTTCAAGTTCGGGCTTAATGTGTCTGACGATGAAATTCCGCAGATTCAGGCGCTGCTGCATGAAAAGCTGAGCGACATCATGGTGCCCGTCACGACCGGTCACGGCAGTATCGACCTGATCATCCCCGGCGTGCATAAAGCCAACGGTTTGCGGATCCTGCAAAAGCGCTGGGGCATTGACGACAGCGAAGTGGTGGCCTTCGGCGACAGCGGCAACGACGTGGAGATGCTGCGTCAGTCCGGGTTCAGCTTTGCGATGGCGAATGCCAGACCGCATATTAAAGCGGTGGCGCGTTTTGAAGCGCCGCACAATAACGATGAAGGCGTTTTAAACGTGATTGAGAAGGTGTTGAACGGGGAGGCGCCGTTTAACTGATACCGTGCAGTATTGTGCCCTCACCCTAGCCCTCTCCCACAGGGAGAGGGGACCGTCCCGAGCTCACCCACAGGGAGAGGGAATAAACAGGTTAAGGTTGCAGGGCGTTTCCGACGCGTTTGTCTTTCAGGAACACCACCATCAGTCCAACCCACAGCACGCCATTGGCGAGGTTAAACAGGCTGAACAGCCCGTTGCCGCCCATCGCGTAGGCATGCTTGCTCACTTCGATACCGACGGTAAAAATCAGCATCTGCAGCATCCCCATCGCCGCTGAGACCGTGCCTTTACTCATCTCGCTGGCAAACAGCGTCAGGCGCACCAGCCCGGCGTTGGCCACGCCAATTCCGAAGGCATAGAGGCTCAGCCCCGCCGTCATCCACAGATAGGCGTGGGATGAAGCGACGGTCGCGACCGCAGCCAGAATCAGCCCTGCCGCAATCGGCCAGCCGCCCATGATAATCAGTGAACGCACGGTGCGGCGTGACGTCAAACGTGCCAGCACCAGGTTCCCGATGATCAGCGCGCCAAAGATCGGCACCTGCAGCAGGCCATACTCGTAGCTGCTGAGCTTTTCACCGCTGATGATAATGACCGGCGACTGCGCGATCCACGCCAGCAGCGGCAGGCTAACGAACCCGGTCGCCAGCGCGCCCGCCACAAAGCGGACATTCTTCAGCACCTCTTTGTAATCCCGCCCCAGCTCTTTCAGCGAGAGTTTCTCGCCGATGCGGGTGGCCGTTTCCGGCATCGCACGGTGCAGGCCAAAGAAGGCGAAGGCGGCGAGAAGCGCAAAGAGCACAAACATCCCTTCCCACGGCGCAACATGCACCCACGCGGCCCCCACCAGCGGCCCGAGTAAGGGGGCGATCAGCGCCACGTTCGCCATCAGCGCGGTAATTTTGATGCACACCGCCTCTTCAAACGACTCCTGAATGGCGGCATACCCCACGGCGCCGATAAAGCACAGGCTCACCCCCTGCAGGAAGCGCAGCAGGGTAAATTGCTCAATGTTTTGCGCCAGCAGCGTGGCGAGACAGGTGACGATGAACCACACCACGCCCGTCAGCATCACCGGACGGCGGCCAATACGATCCGACAGCGGCCCTAACAGCCACTGCAAAAACATGCCGCCGGCCAGATAGGCGGTCATGGAGGTCGGTACCCACTCAATTCCCGCGTTGTACTGCGCCACAACGGTCAGCATACCGGGCTGGATCATATCGTTGCCGATATAGGTAGAAAATTCGTAGAGCACCAGACACAGAGGGAAAAGCAACGCCTGACGACCCAGACGTGAACCTGAAGAAGAACGGTTTAACATGCAATCTCTTAATAATGACAAAATCGCGACGAGTTTAATGAAATGCCGCAGCCCGAGATAGTGATTTATCGAGGGTAAACAGAAATAAAGCACATATCGTCTTCGTTTAAGGTTTCCTTAATTTGACAGATTTATGATACCCCCATTACTCGTCAACGACCCCAAATTATGGCACTCACTTCCAGCCGTTCAGAATTGTCTAACTTACAGACAAATAAGACAAAACGACTTTACCGCTTGCCGGGCCGCTTTTATGGTTATCAGCTTTTCGTACTGATCGCCCTTGCCGTGCTTTTCACGTGGTTATCACGCAATGAAGCGCTCGACAGATGGATCACCGGTTTTTGGTATGACGCGGCAACGCAGAGCTTTCCGCTGCAGAAAGATCATCTGCTGGATCTGCTGAACCACCGTCTGGCGAAGTACATTGCCATCGCCTTAGGCGCCGTGGCGCTGTTTTACGGCGCTTACAAGCGTAACGCAAGGCTGGTCACGGCGGCGCTGCTGATGGGCGTTGGCGCGCTGGTGGTGGGCGTGCTGAAAAGCGTTAGCCATCACAGCTGCCCGTGGGATCTGGTGGAATATGGCGGTAAGGCTGTGTCTTATCCTCTGTTCAGCGCCGTCCCTGCTGACAGCGGTCCGGGGCGCTGTTTCCCCGGCGGTCATGCCTCCAGCGGCTTTATGGTGATGGGGCTGTTTTTTGCCTTCTGGCGCGAGCGTCCGCGTCTTGCCTGGTGCTTCGTCGCGCTGGGCGTGGTGTTAGGTCTGGCGATGGGCTACGGCCAGGTCATGCGCGGGGCGCATTTTTTCTCTCACAACCTGTGGGCCGGGTGGTGGGTCTGGTTTTCCCAGGTGGTGGTCTACGGACTTATTTCCACCCGGTTTGCTAAAGAGTGATAACGCTATGTTAGAGAATCTGAATTATCAGCTGTTTTATCTGATCAACGCCACGCCAGCCTCGCCTGAGTGGACGATCGATTTTGCCACCTTCCTGGCAAAGGATCTGATTAGTATCGTGCCTGCACTGGCTGCGATTCTCTGGCTGTGGGGCCCCCGCAGCCAGGTGAAGGCACACCGCCAGCTGGTGATCAAAGTGGCGATGGCGCTGGGCGTGAGCATTCTGGTCAGTTTCGCACTGGGTCATGTGTTCCCACACCCCCGTCCTTTTGTGGCTCACGTGGGCTATACCTTCCTGCACCACGCGCCGGATGACTCGTTCCCGAGCGATCACGGTACGGTGATCTTCACCTTCGCGCTGGCTTTCCTGTTCTGGCATCGCCTGTGGTCTGGTGCGGTCCTGATGGTGGCGGCCCTGGCAATCGCCTGGTCTCGCATTTACCTCGGCGTTCACTGGCCGCTGGATATGGTGGGCGGTTTCCTGGTCGGGCTGATTGGCTGCGTGAGCGCGGCTATCCTGTGGAGTATCTTCGGTGAAGCGCTCTACCGCACGCTGTCTTCACTCTATCGCGCCATTTTCGCTATCCCGATCCGCAAAGGCTGGATACGTGACTAACCCCAACCTGACAGGTTACACTTGAACCCCCGCCCTGCGGGGGTTCACTTTTTTTATCCCGAGGAACTATGGAAACACGTCGCGATGACCGCATTGCTCAGCTGCTACAGGCGCTGAAGCGCAGCGATAAGCTGCATCTTAAGGAAGCCGCCAACCTCCTCGGCGTCTCAGAGATGACCATTCGTCGGGATTTGAACAGCGAAAGCGCGCCCGTCGTGCTGCTGGGCGGGTATATTGTGCTTGAGCCGCGTAGCGCCAGCCATTACCTGATCAGCGACCAGAAGACGCGCCTGGTGGAAGAGAAACGCAAAGCCGCACGGCTTGCGGCCTCACTGGTACAGCCGCACCAGACGCTGTTTTTTGACTGCGGAACGACCACGCCGTGGATTATCGAAGCCATCGACAGCAGCATCCCTTTCACCGCCGTGTGCTACTCCCTGAACACCTTTCTGGCGCTTCAGGAGAAACCCGAGTGCCGGGTGATCCTCTGCGGCGGTGAGTTTCACGCCAGCAACGCCATCTTTAAGCCGCTTAACCTGCAGGACACGCTCAGCAATCTCTGCCCGGATATCGCGTTTTATTCCGCCGCAGGCGTCAACGTGCGTCAGGGCGCGACCTGCTTTAATCTGGAAGAGCTGCCGGTGAAGCACTGGGCGTTAAGCGCGGCGCAGTATCATGTGCTGGTGGTCGATCACAGCAAGTTTGGTAAGGTGCGTTCGGCAAGAATGGGCGAGCTGGCGCAGTTCGATGCCATCGTCAGCGACTGCCGCCCGGACGACGAGATCGTGGCCCATGCGAAGGCGCAGCAGGTGAAGTTGATGTATTAAGAGGGGTGCGGCCTGATGCCCTCACCCCGGCCCTCTCCCACAGGGAGAGGGAGAAAATCCATAAGGTTTAGCTAAACCAGCTGCCAAACCACCCGTGGAATTTCATCATAACGAAATCCCACATCCGGCTGAAGAAGCCGCCCTCTTCCACCGCTTCCATCACAATCAGCGGACGCTGTTCAATCGACTTACCGTTTAGCTGGAAATCAATCGTCCCGACCACCTGGCCTTTTTTCAGCGGAGCCGTGAGCTGCGGGTCGGTCAGGGTAAAGCTGGCCTTCAGGTTTTTCAGCTGACCGCGCGGAATGGTCACCGAGCCGCCTTCACCGGCGCCCAGATTCACTTCGCTCTTGTCACCGAACCAGACGCGCTGGCTGACGAACGTGGCATCCGGTTTAATCGGCGTCACGGTTTCATAGAAGCGGAAGCCCCAGGTCAGCAGTTTTTCTGACTCATTAAAGCGAATGCGGTCGGTTTTGGTGCCCAGCACCACCGAAATCAGGCGCATGTCGCCCTGGGTCGCGGAGGCCACCAGGTTATAGCCTGCGCCCGCCGTGGTGCCGGTTTTCATTCCGTCCACGTTAACGTTGCTGCTCCACAGCAGGCGGTTGCGGTTCGGCTGGCGGATTTTATTGAAGGTAAACTCTTTCTCTTTATGGATGGCGTATTCATCCGGCACGTCGTGGATCAGCGCTTTCCCCAGCAGCGCCATGTCGCGCGCGGTACTGAACTGTCCCGGCGAATCCAGACCGTGAACCGTTTTGAACGTGGTGTTGGTTAAGCCCAACTTCTGCGCATAGCCATTCATCAAGCCAATGAAAGAATCCTGACTGCCGGCAACGTAATCGGCCAGCGCGATGCACGCATCATTTCCCGACTGAATAATTACCCCTTTGTTCAGATCGGAAACGGAGACCTGATCCCCTGGCTTCAGGAACATCACGGAAGACCCGCGCAGCGCCGGGTTGCCGGTGGCCCAGGCATCCTTCCCGATGGTGACCATATCGTCCAGCTTGATCTTGCCCGCTTTCAGCGCCTGGCCTACCACGTAGCTGGTCATGATTTTGGTCAGGCTTGCCGGATCGAGTTTCTCATCCGCATTCCCTTCCGCCAGCACTTTACCGCTGGAATAGTCCATCAGGATCCAGGCGCGCGCATCCACAGGCGGCGCTTCGGGCGCAGCCTGTTCAGCTGCATAGAGAGTTGGTGCAAACAGGAAAAGGAGCGCAGAGCCTGTCGCAAGGCTGCGCAGAGAAGTCATTTTACGCGTCATAAATGCCACCCGAGTGTCCATTCAAAAATTACGTCACATCACCGTGTCGCAAGAAGCGATGAGTAATAGCGCACTAAAACGGTTAAAGAAACCCAACGAGGGTAAAGTTATTAAAGTTTATGCAATAACATTCAGATACGCTTTGATTCAGACGATTTTTTTGTCTTCTGTTGCGTAATTGTTAGGTTTATCTCACCATGGCGAAAGCTGACCCGGATTCACATCTCATCAGGAGTAAATATGATTACGCTTTGGGGCAGGAACAACTCGACCAACGTTAAGAAAGTGCTCTGGACGCTCGAGGAGCTGGATTTACCGTTCAATCAAATCATGGCTGGCATGTCGTTCGGCGTAAACAAAGAGGCCGACTATCTGGCCATGAACCCGAACGGCCTGGTGCCGCTGCTGCGCGATGATGAAACAGACGCGACGCTTTGGGAGTCCAACACCATTGTCCGTTACCTCGCCGCCCAGTACGGTCAGGGCCGCCTGTGGGTAGAGAGCCCTGCCCGGCGCGCTCAGGGCGAAAAGTGGATGGACTGGGCGAACCAGACGCTTTCGCCTACCCACCGCGTGATCCTGATGGGGCTTATCCGTACGCCGGAAGCCGAGCGCGACTATCCGGCCATTCATGCCGCTCAGGATGCGTGCGAAAACCTGTTTGCGATGATGGATGACGAACTGGCGAAGCACGCCTGGTTCTCCGGTGAGGCCTTCGGTACAGGCGATATCGCCGTGGCGCCGTTCGTCTGGAACCTGACCAATATGGGCCTGAAGTGGACGCCGCGCCCTCACCTTGAGCGCTGGCTAAAACAGCTGAGCGATCGACCGGCATACCGCAACGTGGTGATGATCCCGGTCACCTGATTACGCACCGGACGGGCTGACTTTTAACAGCTGCCCGTCCGTCTCGTCGGTCAGTACATATAAATAGCCGTCCGGCCCCACCCGCACATCACGAATACGTTGATTCCGGTCGCCCAGGATTCGCCCGTCTTCCGTCACCTTATTGCCCTCCACGCTCAGCACGATCACGTCCTTTTCCTTCAGCGCCCCGATAAACAGCTTGTTTTTCCACTGCGGGAAAGCGTCGCTGTTGTAGAACGCCATGCCGCTCACGGCAGGGGACACTTTCCAGACGAACAGCGGTTTTTCGGTTCCCTCAACGTGCTCGCCTTTAGCTTCAGGAATTTTCAGACCGCTGTAGTTAATGCCGTGCGTCGCCAGCGGCCAGCCGTAGTTCTTTCCTTTCTCCGGGATGTTGATCTCATCCCCGCCGCGCGGGCCGTGCTCGTTCAGCCACAGCGTGTCGCTCCAGGGGTTCATCGCCATCCCCTGCGGGTTGCGAATGCCGTAAGACCAGATTTCGGGTCGCGCGCCGGGGGTATTCACAAAGGGGTTATCCGGCGGCACTTTTCCGTCTTCGGTGAGGCGCACCACTTTACCCTGCAATTTATCCAGATCCTGCGCCGTCGGACGCTGGTTGTTCTCGCCGAGTCCGATAAAGAGCGCGCCTTTGCCGTCGAACACCAGTCGCCCGCCAAAATGGTTTCCGGTGGAGAGTTTCGGCATCTGGCGGAACACCACCTGGAAGGCTTCAATCCGCGTCAGATCGTCGCTTAATCGGCCATAGCCCACCGCCGTTCCAGCTTTGCCGTCACTCCCTGCTTCGGCGAAGCTCAGCCAGATGCGGCGCGATTTTTCAAAATCCGGGGCGAGGACCACGTCCAGCAATCCTCCCTGACCGTTTGCCCAGACCTTCGGCACGCCGACAATCGGATCGGACAGCCCTTTTCCGGCCTGCCAGCGTTTGAGCTGACCGTCCTTCAGGGTCACCAGCAGGCCTTTATTGTCCGGCAGAAACGCCAGGGACCAGGGGTGATCGAGTTTATTTTGCAGCACCTCGACCTTGACCGCCTCTGGCGCGGCAAGAAGCGAAAACGGAATGAACAACGCAGGCAGGGAAATTAGCGAGGATCGAGGCATAACGCGCTCCTTTATCGGCATATGGAATAAAGGTTAGCCACTGCATCCGGGCGCGTTACCACTTTTACAAAAGCTTAATCAGAAGGGGGAGTTGCCTCCCCCTGGGCTCAGTGCTGTTCAAGCTTCTCGTGCTCGTTCAGGCACATGATGCATAGAGAGAGCGTCGTCAGGCAGTTTTCAAGCTTCTCCGCGTTAACAGCGATAAAATTCGGGCAGTCGTGGCGTCCATTCATCAAACATACCCCAGCGATGGAGAGCACCTCAGCGGCGCGGCGCAGGGCGATTAGCTCACTTTCGCCGTATTTCGCCTTCAGGGTCGGTGCTTTTTCACGCATGAAATTGCAAAGTTCAAACAGGTTATCACGCAGATGTTCGCTTTCGCTGACTGACATATACCCTTTTGCCTTCCTCAACTGCAGGTACGCGGCCAGGTCGATTCGGGCGTTGATCAGCTTGTTAAGCAGATCGCGTTTTAGTCTGTCAACGGTCATGCTCTTTCCTCCTCTGTCAGCCATTGTGCATATTCAGGATAAGTACATTTTTTGTACAGTTTAATGCCTGGGATCAATTTTTATTAACTGATTAACATTATTTACAATGTTACAACCTCTGACCGGCGCATCCGCCTTGCAAAGAGTGTATAAATCCCCCGCGATACGCTGTAAAATCCCGCCCTGATAACTCCATAATTGATGAATTTTTAACCTATGAGCAATGTTACGCACCAGCCGAAAATCGGCTTCGTCTCCCTGGGCTGCCCGAAAAACCTGGTGGATTCAGAACGCATCCTGACTGAACTGCGCACCGAGGGCTATGACGTGGTGCCAAGCTACGACAACGCCGATATGGTGATCGTTAACACCTGCGGGTTTATCGACAGCGCGGTTCAGGAGTCACTGGAAGCCATCGGTGAAGCCCTGACGGAAAACGGCAAAGTGATTGTTACCGGCTGTCTGGGCGCGAAAGAAGACCAGATCCGCGAAGTGCACCCGAAGGTGCTGGAGATCACCGGTCCGCACAGCTACGAGCAGGTGCTGGAACATGTTCATCACTACGTGCCAAAACCAAAACACAACCCGTTCCTGAGCCTGGTGCCAGAGCAGGGCGTGAAGCTGACGCCGCGCCACTACGCGTACCTGAAAATTTCCGAAGGCTGCAACCATCGCTGCACCTTCTGCATCATCCCGTCCATGCGTGGCGATCTGGTGAGCCGTCCGATTGGCGAAGTGCTGGCGGAAGCTAAACGTCTGGCCGACGCGGGCGTGAAGGAACTGCTGGTCATCTCCCAGGACACCTCGGCCTACGGCGTGGACGTTAAGCACCGCTCCGGTTTCCACAACGGCGAGCCGGTGAAAACCAGCATGGTGGGCCTGTGCGAGCAGCTGTCCAAGCTCGGTATCTGGACGCGTCTGCACTACGTCTACCCGTACCCGCACGTTGACGATGTGATCCCGCTGATGGCGGAAGGCAAAATTCTGCCGTACCTGGATATCCCGCTGCAGCACGCCAGCCCACGTATCCTGAAGCTGATGAAGCGTCCTGGCTCCGTTGATCGCCAGCTGGCGCGCATCAAGCAGTGGCGCGAGATCTGTCCGGATCTGACCCTGCGCTCCACCTTCATCGTCGGCTTCCCGGGTGAAACCGAAGAAGACTTCCAGATGCTGCTCGACTTCCTCAAAGAAGCCCGTCTGGACCGCGTAGGCTGCTTCAAGTACAGCCCGGTAGAAGGCGCTACCGCCAACGAGCTGGCGGACCAGGTGCCGGAAGAGGTGAAAGAAGAGCGCTGGAACCGCTTCATGCAGCTGCAGCAGCAGATCTCTGCCGAGCGTCTGCAGGAAAAAGTGGGCCGCGAGATCATGGTGATCGTTGACGAAGTGGACGAAGAAGGCGCGATTGGCCGCAGCATGGCGGACGCCCCTGAAATCGACGGCGCGGTGTACCTGAACGGCGAAACCAGCGTTAAGCCGGGTGATATTATTCGCGTGAAGGTTGAAAACGCGGACGAGTATGACCTGTGGGGTAGCCGGGTTTAATCCCCCCACTCCGCTTTTGTAGGCCGGGTAAGGCGTAGCCGCCGCCCGGCACATTTCACTGCACTACCCCTTAATCCTCGGATCCAGCGCGTCGCGCAGCCCGTCCCCCAGCAGGTTAAACGCCAGCACGGTCAGAAAAATCGCCAGACTCGGGAAGATCGCCACGTGCGGTGCAATTACCATATCCGCCCTCGCCTCGTTCAGCATCGCGCCCCACTCCGGCGTTGGCGGCTGTGCCCCTAACCCCAGAAACGACAGGCTGGCCGCCGAGATAATCGACACGCCGATGCGCATGGTGAAATAGACCACGATGGATGACACCGTACCCGGCAGAATATGGCTGAACAGGATCGTGGCGTCGCTGGCTCCCATACTGCGGGCGGATTCGATAAAGGTCTGCTGTTTCAGCACCAGCGTGTTGCCGCGCACCAGACGGGCAAACGCCGGTATCGAAAAGACCGCGACCGCAATGATGACGTTCGCCATGCCGCTGCCCATGATCGCCACCACGGCAATCGCCAGCAAAATGCCGGGGAAAGCAAACAGCACGTCGCAGATACGCATGATGATGCGGTCCCACCAGCCTTCGTAATACCCGGCAACGAGACCCAGCACGGTGCCGATGGCCGCGCCGATCAGCACCGCGAACACCCCGGCGGCAAGCGAGATCTGCGCCCCCACCAGCACGCGGCTAAAGATATCGCGCCCGAGGGAGTCCACGCCGAACCAGTGCAGCATCGACGGTCCGTCGTTCAGGCGGTCATAGTCAAAATAGTTTTCCGCATCAAACGGCGCCACCCACGGCGCAATCACCGCCACCGCAATCAGCAGCAGCACAAACAGCCCCGCGGTCATCGCGACCGGCTGGCGGCGAAAACGCCGCCAGAATTCAGACCACGGGGTGCGGACGTGGTCCGGTTTTAGCCCCGGCATCGCGTTTAAAACGGCCTGACGTCGCCAGTTCAACAATCGCATCTTACTTGTACCTGATGGCCGGGTTAATGGCGGCGTAGAGCACGTCCACCACTAAGTTGATAAGAATAAACTCCAGCGAGAAAAGCAGGACTTCCGCCTGAATCACCGGGTAGTCGCGCATCTCGACGGAATCGACCAGCAGGCGTCCCAGGCCCGGCCAGTTGAAGACCTTTTCCACGACGATAGAGCCGCCCAGCAGGAAGCCAAACTGCAGCCCCATCATCGTCACCACCGGAATCATCGCATTGCGAAAGCCGTGCTTGAGAATGACCCACTTCTCGCTGACCCCTTTCGCCCGCGCGGTGCGAATATAATCTTCGCTCAGCACGTCAACGAACGAGGCGCGGGTAAAGCGGGCCATCACCGCCGAAACGGCAGCCCCCAGCGTCATGGAAGGCAGGATGTAATGCTTCCAGGTATCGGCCCCGACGGTCGGCAGCCAGCCCAGCTCGACGGAGAAGATCTGCATCAGCAGCATCCCCAGCGCGAACGCCGGGAAGGAGATGCCGGTCACCGCCAGCGCCATGCCGAGCTTGTCCGGCCAGCGGTTGCGCCAGACGGCCGCGACAATCCCGGCGCCAAGCCCAAACACCACCGCCCAGCTCATGCTGGCGATCGTTAACCAGAACGTCGGCATAAAGCGGCTGGCAATCTCCTCCGACACCGGACGGCGCGACACCATCGAGATACCAAAATCGCCCTGCAGAACGTTGCAAATATAATGGATGAACTGCATATACAGCGGCTGGTCGAGGCCAAGCTGCTTACGCACCAGGTCAATGACAGTGGCATCCGCTTCAGGCCCGGCAACCAGACGTGCCGGATCGCCCGGCAGCATATGGACAAACAGAAACACCAGGACCGCCACAATCAGCAGCGTCGGAATAAGCCCCAGCAGGCGTTTACAAACATAATTCAGCATGAGGTTTATTTTAAATCCGCATCGTCAAAGCTAAAGCCCGTGTCCGGCATGATGTAGAACCCGGTCAACGCTTTGTTGTGGGCTGACACCAGTTTCTCCACCACCAGCGGCACCCACGGTGACTCTTTCCAGATAACATCCTGCGCGTCTTTGTAGAGGCGCGCTTTCTCTTCCGGTTTGGTGGTTTTCAGGGCATCGGCCAGGTCTTTGTCCACCTGCGGATTGCTGTAAAACGCGGTGTTGAACAGGGCTGGCGGCCAGTTCTGCGAGGCGAACAGCGGCGACAGCGCCCAGTCGGCTTCACCGGTCGAGGCCGTCCAGCCGGTATAGAACATCCGCACCCCGCTCTCTTTCTGCCCTTTCCCCTCCACTTCTGCCGCACGCTGTCCGGCATCCATCGCGGTCACCTGCGCCTTGATGCCGACCTGCGCCAGCTGCTGCTGGGTAAACTGCAGCACCTTCTGGGCGGTGCTGTGATTATGCGACGACCACAGCGTGGTGCTGAAACCGTTCGGGAAGCCCGCCTCTTTCAGCAGCTCGCGCGCTTTGGCCGGATCGTACGGCCACGGCTGATAGCTTTGCGCATAGGCGATTGCCGGCGGCAGCACGCCGGTCGCCGGGGTGGCATAGCCCGCAAAGGCGACCTTCACCAGCGCCTGACGGTTAATGGCGTAGTTGATGGCCTCACGCACCTTCGGGTTATCGAACGGCTTTTGCGTGACGTTCATGCTGATGTAGCGCTGCATGATCGACGGGCTGGCGACCAGCTCCAGCTTGCTGTTTTTCTGCAAAATGGCGGCCTGCTCATATGGGATCGGGAAGGCAAACTGCGCCTCGCCGGTTTGCAGCATCGCCGCGCGGGTGTTGTTGTCCACCACCGGACGCCAGGTAATGGTATCGAGCTTCGGCAGCCCCTGCTGCCAGTATCCGGCGAATTTCTTCACCTTCACAAAATCGGTCTGGTTCCAGGTGAGCAGTTCGTAAGGGCCGGTGCCAACAGGGTGGAAGCCGATCTCCTTGCCGTATTTCTTCAGCGCGGCAGGGGAAATCATCGCCGTTGCCGGATGCGCCAGAATATTGATAAACGCGGAGAACGGCTCTTTCAGGGTGATTTTTACCGTCGCCGGGTCGACCACCTCGGTGCTGGCGATATTTTTATACAGGTTATAGCGCTTGAGGCTATTTTCCGGATTGCTGGCGCGATCGAGGTTAACCTTCACCGCCTCCGCATTGAAATCTGTCCCATCCTGGAACTTCACGCCGGTTCTGAGCTTAATGGTATACACCAATCCGTCGTCGGACACGGTGTACCCCTCCGCCAGCACGTTTTTGAGCTTCATCTCTTTATCCAGGCCGAAAAGGCCCTGATAGAACGATTTCGCCACCGCCTGAGAGAGCGTATCGTTGGCGTCATACGGATCGAGCGTGGTGAAATTCGAGCCGACGGCAACCACCACATCTTTGGCAGCGAACGCGGGGGCAGCGGCCAGGGCTGCCGTCACGCTCGCGGCTAACAACCATCTACGCGCTACAAATGTAACCATTCTGTTCTCCTGCCTGTTGTAAGTTATAACCGCGAAAACGCATTGTCCTGACGCGGGGGAGCGACGAAATGACCCGGACCGACCTCGCGCAGCGTCACGCGCTCCACGGCCTCGCCGCGTTTACGAATATTGCTCGGCATTTCATCCTGCAGCAGCACGCGCTGGCCGTGACGATGCGCGGGATCGGCAACCGGGACCGCCGCGATAAGCTTGCGGGTATACGGGTGCTGCGGGTTCTCAAACACCGCCCTTCGCGGCCCAATCTCCACGATTTGCCCCATAAACATCACCGCCACGCGATGGCTGATGCGTTCAACCACGGCCATATCGTGCGAGATAAACAGGAAGGCAATGCCCATATCCCGCTGTAAATCCAGCAATAAGTTGATGATCTGCGCCCGGATAGAAACATCCAGCGCCGAGACGGACTCATCGGCAATCACCACTTTCGGGTTTAGTGCCAGCGCGCGGGCGATGCAGATACGCTGCCGCTGTCCGCCGGAAAACTCGTGCGGATAACGCCAGGCGTGTTCCGGCTTCAGGCCGACGCGCTCCAGCAGCCAGGCCACCCGACGCTGTGCCGCTTCGCCGTCGAGCAGGTTATGTACCCGCAGCGGCTCCATGATCGAATACCCCACCGTATGGCGCGGATCGAGGGAGGCATACGGATCCTGGAAAATAAACTGAATATCTCGCCGCACCGCCTGCAGCCTGCTGTCCGGAAGGGTATCAATGCGCTCACCGTTAAAGGTAATGCTGCCTTCCTGTGATTCCACCAGACGGAGCAACGCGCGCCCGGTGGTGGATTTACCGCAGCCGGACTCCCCCACCAGCGCCAGCGTTTCGCCCGGCCAGAGATCGAAGCTGACGTTTTCCACCGCGTGCACTTCGCGCTTTACGCGGTTCAACACGCCGCTGCGCAGCGGAAAACGGGTGACCAGATCGCGCACTTCCAGAATGGGCTTACCCGGCACCACGGTGTCCTGCTCGCGCTCATCCTCCTGCTGCTCGGACGCCTCGAGAGAAATCAGAGGGAAACGGCGCGGCAAATCGCTGCCGTTCATCGCCCCCAGGCGCGGAACCGCCGCCAGCAACGCTTTGGTGTAAGGATGCACGGGCGCGTGAAAAATCTGCTCGACCGGGCCGGTTTCCACCGCGCTGCCCTTGTGCATTACCAGCACCCGATCGGCGATATCGGCGACCACGCCCATATCATGGGTGATGAAAATCACCCCCATCTCCATCTCCTGCTGCAGCACTTTGATGAGCTGCAGGATCTGCGCCTGAATCGTCACGTCCAGCGCCGTCGTCGGTTCATCGGCAATCAGCACCGCCGGACGGCAGGAGAGCGCCATGGCAATCATCACCCGCTGGCGCATGCCGCCGGAAAGCTGATGCGGATAGCGCCCCAGAATGGCCTGCGCCTCCGGAATGCGCACCAGCTCCAGCATCCGTCGGGCCTCGTTGAGCGCTTCATCGCCGCTCAGCCCCTGATGCAGGCGGATAGACTCGGCGATTTGTTCCCCGACCGGAAAAACCGGGTTCAGGGAGGTCATCGGCTCCTGGAAGATCATCGCAATATCCGCCCCGCGCACGCCCTGCATCTGCGAACCGCTCAGCTCAGTTAAATCAATGACCTGACGGTTGCGGCGGCGCAGGAGCATTTTCTCGCTGCTGATTTTCCCGCCCGTCTGTTCCAGCAGGCGCATCAGCGCCAGAGCGGTGACCGACTTACCGGAGCCGGACTCGCCAACAATCGCCAGCGTCTCGCCGCGCCTGAGCGTGAACGATAAATTCTGTACTGCGGGGATGAACTGCCGCTCTTCCTGAAACGCAATATTGAGCTGATGGACAGCCAGCACTTTGCGGTTGTCCAGTTCTTCACTGTGCGGCACGCGCTGCCCCCTTATTCACGATAGATGCCCGTGCTCGGTTCATCACCGGCATAACCCCAGGCGCGATACATGCCTTCGCTGTTGAACGGCAAAGCCACGTTGCCCTCACGATCCACCGCAATGAGCCCGCCGACGCCGCCAAGCGCAGGCAGTTTCTCCATCACCACGCGCTCGCAGGCTTCGCTGAGGCTTAAGCCGCCGTAATCCATCAGCGCGGTGATGTCGTAGGCCGCGAGGGCGCGGATAAACACTTCCCCGGTTCCGGTACACGACACCGCCGCCGTCGCGTTATTGGCATAGCAGCCGGCGCCCGGCAGCGGGCTATCGCCGACGCGCCCGGGCAGCTTGTTGGTCATCCCGCCCGTTGACGTCGCCGCCGCGAGGTTTCCGGCCTTATCGAGCGCCACCGCGCCGACCGTGCCCATTTTGGTGGTTTCATCCAGCGGTGCACTATGGTCAAGCTGCGTCATGCCCGCCGAACGGGCTTCCAGCAGCTGCTGATAGCGCTCCTCGGTGGAAAACAGATCCGGCGATACCGGTTCCATCCCGTGCTCGAAGGCAAACGCCTCTGCTCCGGCCCCCGTCAGCAGCACGTGCGGACTCGCCTCCATCACCAGACGCGCGGCCAGCACCGGATTGCGCAGGTGACTCACGCCCGCCACGGCGCCCGCTTTCAGGGTGACGCCGTCCATCACGCAGGCATCCAGCTCGTGCGTTTCATCCCGGGTAAAGACCGAACCGATACCCGCATTAAATAACGGACACTCTTCCAGCAGGCACACCGCCTCGGTGACCACATCCAGCGCGCTTTCGCCCGCTTCCAGCATTCTCTGGCCCGTTTCCACAACGGCGTACAGCGCGTCGATATAGCGCTTTTCCTGCTCGGGACTGAGCTGTGCTCGGGTGATTGCCCCGGCGCCACCATGAATTGCGATTACCGCATTAACCATTCGCATCACCCGTTAGCCTGATTTGCGGCTTTTTCTATAAATATCATTATCGTCGATGAAACTTCAGATGATTTTTGAATATAGAAAGACGTAACTGTGATGTAAAGCGTACACCCATCGGGTCATACAGTTAGCCGCACTTTTCTGCCATAATGAGCGCTTTCGTTGTTACTCCGCAGGAGCCCACCATGGATTTTACCGCCGGACTGATGCCGCTTGAGACGGCACTCACGCAGATGCTTGACCGAATTTCCCCGCTGCATGACGTTGAGACGCTGCCCCTCGTGCGCTGTTTTGGCCGTATTGCCGCGCGCGATATCGTCTCTCCGCTTAACGTGCCGGGGTTTGATAATTCCGCGATGGACGGTTACGCGGTACGCCTGGCAGATCTCCAGACGGGTAACGCCCTGCCGGTGGCAGGTAAAGCCTTTGCGGGTCAGCCGTTTAGCGGTGAGTGGCCTGCGGGCACCTGCGTGCGCATTATGACCGGCGCACCGGTTCCTGCCGGCTGCGACGCCGTGGTGATGCAGGAAGAGACCGAACAGACCGACGACGGCGTGCGTTTTACCGCGAACGTCAAAGCGGGCCAGAACATCCGCCGCACGGGCGAAGATATCACGCTTGGCGCAACGGTCTTCGCCGCCGGACAGAAGCTGACGGTAGGTGAACTGCCGGTGCTGGCGTCGCTTGGCGTTGCTGAAATCGACGTTATCCGTAAAGTGCGCGTCGCCGTTTTCTCCACCGGCGACGAGCTGCAGCTTCCGGGCCAGCCGCTGCAGGAGGGCCAGATTTACGATACCAACCGCCTGGCGGTACACCTGATGCTGGAGCAGCTGGGCTGTGAGGTGATTAACCTCGGCATTATTCCTGACGATCCGGAAAAACTGCGCGCCGCGTTTATCGAAGCGGATAACGCTGCCGACGTGGTTATCAGCTCCGGCGGCGTCTCCGTGGGCGAAGCGGATTACACCAAAACCATCCTTGAAGAGCTGGGCGAAATCGCCTTCTGGAAGCTGGCTATCAAGCCGGGCAAACCGTTCGCGTTTGGCAAGCTGCAACACAGCTGGTTCTGTGGCCTGCCGGGTAACCCGGTCTCGGCGGCACTCACCTTCTACCAGCTGGTTATCCCGCTGCTGGCGAAGCTTTCCGGCAACAGCGCCAGCCCGCTGCCGGAACGCCAGCGCGTGCGCGCCGCCACGCGCCTGAAAAAATCACCGGGCCGTCTCGATTTCCAGCGCGGCATTCTGGCGCGCAACGCGGACGGTGAGCTCGAAGTGAGCACCACAGGGCACCAGGGCTCGCACATTTTCAGCTCCTTCAGCCAGGGCAACTGTTTTATCGTGCTGGAGCGCGAGCGCGGCAATGTGGAAGCAGGCGAGTGGGTTGAGGTAGAGCGTTTTAACCACCTGTTCGGAGGCTGACATGACGGTGGAGCTGAGCGACCCGGAGATGATGCGCTACAACCGCCAGATTGTGCTGCGCGGGTTTGACTTCGAGGGCCAGGAAGCGCTTAAAGCAGCAAGCGTGCTGGTTGTTGGTCTGGGCGGTCTGGGCTGCGCCGCCGCGCAGTACCTTGCGGCGGCGGGCGTGGGCAGAATGACGCTGCTGGATTTCGATACCGTATCGGTGTCCAACCTGCAGCGCCAGACGCTGCACAGCGACGCGACGGTTGGCCAGCCGAAGGTGGACTCTGCCCGCACGGCGTTGACGCGCATCAACCCCAACGTTCAGTTCACCCTGATTGACGTAATGCTGGATGACGACGCGTTGTCCGCGCAGATTGCGCAGCACGACCTGGTGCTGGACTGCACCGATAACGTCGCCGTCCGTAACCAGCTGAACGCGGGCTGTTTTGCCCACAAAATCCCGCTGGTCTCCGGCGCGGCGATCCGCATGGAGGGGCAAATCACTGTCTTTACCTACGCTGAGGGTGAACCCTGCTACCGCTGCCTGAGCCGCCTGTTCGGCGAGAACGCGCTAACCTGCGTTGAGGCGGGCGTGATGGCACCGCTGGTCGGCGTGATTGGCTCACTGCAGGCGATGGAAGCGATCAAAGTCCTGGCGCACTACGGCACGCCTGCCGCGGGGAAAATCGTGATGTATGACGCGATGACCTGCCAGTTCCGCGAGATGAAGCTGATGCGTAACCCGGGGTGTGAGGTTTGTGGAGGTTAAAGCAAACGGCAACCTTCAGGTTGCCGTTTTAGTGTTTGCTCCCTCTCCCTGTGGGAGAGGGTTGGGGTGAGGGCATCAGGCCGCCCCCGTCAGATAGACGTCCGTCCAAACGCGCCCTGCCAGTCCTGCTCAAACTTCACAATCGCCGCATCCACGGCCGGAGAGGTAATAAACTGCTGCGCCACGTCCAGCGGCAGCGTGATGGACTCGCACCCTGCCAGCAGGCAGTCCAGCGCCTGACGCGGCGTTTTAAAGCTCGCGGCCAGCACCTTTGACTGCGGGGCGTGCAGCGTCAGCAGCTGCTGCAGTTCAACCACGGTCTGGATCCCGTCCCCGCCCTGCGCGTCCACGCGGTTAACGTAAGGGGCCACATACTCTGCCCCCGCCAGCGCGGACAGCATCCCCTGCGCGGCGCCGTACACCGCCGTGCCCAGCGTCGGGATCCCTTCGGCTTTCAGCATCTTGATTGCCGCCAGCCCTTCTGCGGTCACCGGCACTTTCACCACCAGGTCGTTAATGATGGCGCGCAGCTTGCGCGCGTCATCCACCATCCCTTCGGCGGTGGTCGCCATCACCTGGGCGAACAGACGGCCTTTGCCGCCCAGCGCGTCGTGCAGCTCTGGCAGCAACACGTCCAGCGGCGTTTTACCTGCCGCCACAATGCTTGGGTTGGTGGTCACGCCCGCCAGCGGGAAGATACGCGCCAGCTTTTTAACTGCCGCAACGTCAGATGTGTCGAGATAAAGTTCCATGATGTCACCCTCAAAAATAG
Organism: Enterobacter sp. 120016; assembly: GCF_018383635.1. Lineage (NCBI taxonomy): Bacteria > Pseudomonadati > Pseudomonadota > Gammaproteobacteria > Enterobacterales > Enterobacteriaceae > Enterobacter > Enterobacter sp. 120016. The sequence goes on from NZ_JAHAWC010000027.1 coordinate 23,660, forward strand.
CCTGCACTTACCCTATCACGACAAAACCTGCTCAGTAGTTGACCTGCATCAAGATAACTTTCATTCGAAAGTCATTTAATCTTCATATGCAAGATGAGAGGCAAAATCATGATCTTCAATATTCAGCGTTACTCTACCCATGATGGCCCCGGTATTCGAACCGTGGTGTTCCTGAAAGGCTGCTCGCTGGGCTGTCGCTGGTGCCAGAACCCGGAAAGCCGCTCCCGCAGCCGGGACGTGCTGTTTGATGCGCGTCTGTGTCTGGACGGCTGCGACCTGTGCCAGCAGGCGGCGCCGGGCTGTATCGAACGCGCGCTGAACGGGCTGGTCATTCATCGTGAGAAGCTTGATGAAGCCACGCTCGCTGCCCTTACCGACTGCTGCCCGACGCAGGCGCTGACCGTCTGCGGTGAAGAGCAGCAGGTCGAGGAGATCATGGCGACCGTACTGCGCGATAAACCCTTCTACGACCGCAGCGGCGGCGGGATCACCCTCTCCGGCGGCGAGCCGTTTATGAACCCTGAGCTGGCGCACGCCCTGTTTAAAGCCAGCCACGCACAGGGGATCCACACCGCCGTCGAAACCTGCCTTCACGTGCCGTGGCGCTATATCGAGCCGTCATTACCCTACGTCGATCTGTTCCTCGCCGACCTGAAGCATGTCGACGGTGACGTGTTCAAACAGTGGACGGACGGTTCGGCTAAGCGAATCCTGAATAACCTGAAACGCCTTGCCACTGCCGGGAAAAAAATCACCATCCGCGTGCCGCTGATCCAGGGCTTTAACGCGGATGAAGCGTCCATAACCGCCATTACCAACTTCGCCGCCGACGAACTCGGCGTCGAGGATATTCATTTTCTGCCGTATCACACGCTGGGCATGAACAAATACACCCTGCTCGGCCAACCCTACTCTGCCCCTGACAAACCGCTGGATAACCCTGCCCTGCTGGACTTCGCGCAGCAGTACGCCTGCCAGAAAGGGTTAACCGCGACCTTACGAGGATAAACCTATGACAACCCTGAATCTCAACACCCTCAGCGAGCGCATTAAAGCGCACAAAACGGCACTGGTGCATATCGTTAAGCCGCCGGTCTGTACCGAGCGCGCGCAGCATTACACCGAAATGTACCAGCAGCACATGGACAAGCCGATCCCGGTACGTCGCGCCCTGGCGCTGGCGCATCACCTGGCTGAACGCACCATCTGGATCAAACACGACGAGCTGATTATCGGTAACCAGGCAAGCGAAGTGCGCGCCGCGCCGATTTTTCCGGAATACACCGTCTCCTGGATTGAGAAAGAGATCGACGATCTGGCGGACCGCCCGGGCGCGGGCTTTGCGGTGAGCGAAGAGAACAAGCGCGTGCTGCATGAGATCTGCCCGTGGTGGCGCGGCCAGACGGTGCAGGATCGCTGCTACGGCATGTTCACCGACGAGCAGAAAGCCCTGCTGGAAACCGGCATTATCAAAGCCGAGGGCAACATGACCTCCGGCGACGCGCACCTGGCCGTTAACTTCCCGCTGGTGCTGGAGAAAGGCCTCGACGGCCTGCGCGCCAAAGTGGCCGAGCGCCGCTCGCGCATCAACCTGACGGTGCTGGAAGACCTTCACGGCGACCAGTTCCTGAAGGCGATTGATATCGTGCTGGAAGCGGTGAGCCTGCACATCAAACGCTTTGCCGATCTGGCGCGTGAAATGGCCGCGGCCGAAACCCGCGCAAGCCGCCGCGACGAGCTGCTGGCGATGGCGGAAAACTGCGACATCATTGCCCACGAGCCGCCAAAAACCTTCTGGCAGGCTCTGCAGCTGTGCTACTTCATTCAGCTGATCCTGCAGATTGAATCCAACGGCCACTCCGTCTCCTTCGCGCGTATGGACCAGTATCTCTATCCGTACTACCGCCGCGACGTGGAGCTGAACCAGAGCCTGGACCGCGAGCACGCCATCGAGCTGCTGCACAGCTGCTGGCTGAAGCTGCTGGAAGTAAACAAGATCCGCTCCGGCTCGCACTCCAAGGCTTCCGCCGGTAGCCCGCTGTACCAGAACGTCACCATCGGCGGCCAGAAGCTGGTCAACGGTGAGCCAATGGACGCGGTGAACCCGCTCTCCTACGCGATTCTGGAATCGTGCGGTCGCCTGCGCTCCACCCAGCCGAACCTGAGCGTGCGCTACCACGCGGGCATGAGCAACGACTTCCTCGACGCCTGCGTGCAGGTGATCCGCTGCGGCTTCGGGATGCCCGCATTCAACAACGATGAAATCGTCATTCCGGAATTCATCAAGCTCGGCGTTGAGCGCGACGATGCCTACGACTACGCGGCCATCGGCTGTATCGAAACCGCGGTGGGCGGCAAGTGGGGCTACCGCTGCACCGGCATGAGCTTTATCAACTTCGCCCGCGTGATGCTCGCCGCGCTGGAAGGCGGGCGTGACGCCACCAGCGGCAAGGTGTTCCTGCCGCAGGAGAAAGCGCTCTCAGCCGGTAACTTCGACAATTTCGACGAGGTGATGGCGGCCTGGGATAGCCAGATCCGCTACTACACCCGCAAATCCATCGAGATTGAGTACGTGGTAGACACCATGCTGGAAGAGAACGTCCACGATATTCTCTGCTCGGCGCTGGTGGACGACTGCATCGAGCGTGCGAAAAGCATCAAGCAGGGCGGCGCGAAGTATGACTGGGTCTCCGGCCTGCAGGTGGGCATCGCCAACCTCGGCAACAGCCTGGCGGCGGTGAAGAAGCTGGTGTTCGAACAGGGCACTATCGGTCAGCAGCAGCTGGCGGCCGCGCTGGCGGATGACTTCGACGGGCTGACCCACGAGCAGCTGCGTCAGCGTCTGATCAACGGCGCGCCGAAGTACGGCAACGATGACGACAGCGTGGATATGCTGCTGACGCGCGCCTACCAGACCTACATTGAAGAGCTGAAGCAGTACCACAACCCGCGCCACGGCCGCGGCCCGATTGGCGGTAACTACTACGCTGGCACCTCCTCGATTTCCGCAAACGTGCCGTTTGGCGCGGCGACAATGGCCACCCCGGACGGACGTAAGGCGCACACCCCGCTGGCGGAAGGGGCAAGCCCGGCTTCCGGTACGGACCACCTCGGCCCAACGGCGGTGATTGGCTCGGTGGGTAAACTGCCTACCGAGGCGATTCTCGGCGGCGTGTTGCTGAACCAGAAGCTGAACCCGTCGACGCTGGAAAACGACAGCGATCGCCAGAAGCTGATGGTGCTGCTGCGCACCTTCTTCGAGGTGCATAAGGGCTGGCATATTCAATACAACATCGTCTCGCGCGACACGCTGCTGGAAGCGAAGAAACATCCTGACCAGTATCGTGACCTGGTGGTGCGCGTGGCGGGCTACTCGGCGTTCTTCACCGCCCTGTCGCCGGATGCGCAGGACGATATTATCGCCCGTACTGAGCATACGCTGTAACGGTGTATCCCTTAAGGGGAAATGCGCACGCTGATGCCCTCACCCCGACCCTCTCCCACGGGGAGAGGGAGAAAACACTAAAAACGGCAACCCAGGTTGCCGTTTTGCTTTTACTTTCGAATGAAATTAAATTTGTGCTCCCCATCACCTTGTTATTAGAATGTTTCAAAACGAAGTGACCCAGGAGCACAGTATGACCGTTAAAGTTATCGTCACCGATATGGACGGAACTTTCCTTGATGATGCCAAGCAGTACGATCGTGACCGCTTCCAGGCACAGTTTGAACAGCTTAAAGCCCGCGACATTGAATTTGTGGTCGCCAGCGGCAACCAGTATTACCAGCTCATCTCCTTCTTTCCGGAGCTGAAAGACAGGATCTCCTTCGTGGCCGAAAACGGCGCGCTGGTGTTCGATCGCGGCGAACAGATTTTCCACGGCGAGCTGACGCGTCATGAATCGCAGATCGTGATTGGCGAACTGCTGAAAGATAAGGGGCTTAACTTCGTGGCCTGCGGGCTGGAGAGCGCGTACGTCAGCGACCAGGCCCCTGAAGAGTTTGTAACGCTGATGTCAAAGCACTACCACCGCTTAAAGCGCATCAGCGATTACCGCGAAATTGACGACGTGCTGTTTAAGTTCTCCCTGAACCTGCCGGACAGCGATATCCCAACTCTGGTGGATAAGCTGCACGTCTCCCTGGACGGCATCATGAAGCCGGTCACCAGCGGCTTTGGTTTTGTCGATTTGATTATCCCCGGCCTGCACAAAGCCAACGGCATCAGCCGCCTGCTGAAACGCTGGAAAATCTCCCCGCAGGCGTGCGTGGCCATTGGCGACAGCGGCAACGATGCCGAGATGCTGAAGCTGGTGAAATATTCCTTTGCGATGGGCAACGCGGCGCAGAGCATCAAAGAAATCAGCCGCTACAGCACCGACGACAACAACCATCAGGGCGCGCTGAACGTCATTCAGGCCGTGCTCGACAACCATTCCCCGTTCGACGCCTGATCCTCTCCTCGCCGGAGCCTCGCTCCGGCCTCTCACTCTTTTTCCGTCCTGTGGCTTGCGTCAAGTTTTTAAACTTGCATTAACTTATTTTTAACTTAAAGTATCACTTGTAGACATTTTTACTTTCGAATGAAAGATGCGAGGCGGTTATGACCTTTACCAGTGAAACTTTGCCAGCGGATCACAAAGCGGCGATCCGTCAGTTAAAACGTGAGCTGCGCGCGCAGATCGGCGACGTGCAGGCGGTGTTTAATAAGCTCAGCGATAAAATTGCCACCCGCGTGGCGGAAATCAACGCCCTTAAGAACAAAGGCGAATCCGTCTGGCCGGAGATCCCGTTTGCGGACGTGAAAAACGGCACCATTACCGACGCACAGCGCGAAGCCGTTAAGCGCCGCGGCTGCGCGGTGATTAAAGGTCATTTCCCGCGCGAGCAGGCGCTGGCGTGGGATCGGTCGATGCTCGACTACCTCGATCTGAACAAATTTGACGACGTGTACAAAGGGCCAGGCGATAACTTCTTCGGCACCCTAACGGCCTCTCGTCCGGAGATTTACCCGATTTACTGGTCGCAGGCGCAGATGCAGGCGCGCCAGAGCGAAGAGATGGCGCAGGTGCAGTCGTTCCTGAACCGTTTATGGACATTCGAGAGCAACGGCAAGCAGTGGTTCGACCCGGATGTGAGCGTGATTTACCCGGACCGTATCCGCCGCCGTCCGCCTGGAACCACCTCGAAAGGGCTGGGCGCGCATACCGACTCCGGCGCGCTGGAGCGCTGGCTGCTTCCGGCTTATCAACAAGTTTTCGCCCGCGTGTTTGACGGCAACGTCGATAAGTACGATCCGTGGAACGCCGCGCACCGTACCGAAGTGGAAGAGTACACCGTCGATAACACTACCAAATGCTCGGTGTTCCGGACCTTCCAGGGCTGGACGGCGCTGTCGGATATGATCCCCGGACAGGGGCTGCTGCACGTGGTGCCAATCCCGGAAGCGATGGCCTATATTCTGCTGCGTCCGCTGCTGGACGACGTGCCGGAAGACGAGCTGTGCGGCGTGGCGCCGGGGCGCGTGCTGCCGGTTTCCGAGAAGTGGCACCCGCTGCTCATCGAGGCATTAAGCAGCATTCCGGCACTCGAGGCGGGCGATTCCGTGTGGTGGCACTGCGATGTGATCCACTCCGTCGCGCCGGTGGAAAATCAGCAGGGCTGGGGCAACGTGATGTACATTCCTGCCGCGCCGATGTGCGAGAAAAACCTCGCCTATGCGAAAAAGGTCAAGGAAGCGCTGGAAACCGGCGCGTCGCCGGGAGACTTCCCGCGCGAGGATTATGAAAAGCGCTGGCAGGACCGCTTTACCGTGAACGATCTTAATATCCACGGCAAGCGCGCGCTGGGCATGGCTTAACTGTCGTACAGCCCTTCCCGCTCCACGGCGGTGCGTCGTTTTCCCTGACGTATCCGCCGTACCGATTCCCGTACGGTCAGCGTGCCGTTAAGCAGTAACGTCCCAACCGGCGCGTCCGGGCGCATGAGCCGCTGCTGGAGCATATAAACCGCTTCTGTTCCCAGCTCATCGCGCGGAACGTGCACGGCCGTTAATGGAACATCCTGAATCGCCGCCAGGTTAAACCCGTCTATGCTCATCACCGACACGTCCTGCGGCACGCGCAGACCGTGGTTTTGTAAGGCGCTAATGGTGCCCGCCGCCATAAAGTCGCCGCCGACCAGAAACGCCGTCGGCAGGTCTTTTCCCTTCTGCTGGTTAAGCCACTCGCTGACCATCTGTTCCGTTTCGCGCGCGCTGAAGCTGGGCACCACCAGCAGATCGCGTTTATCGTTGAACGACAGGTTGTGGGCCTGCCACGCATCGCGGATCCCCGACAGGCGCAGCTCCATGGTGTAGCGACGCAGGCACAGCACGTTCATCACCTCACGGTGTCCCATCTCGAACAGGTATTCCGCCGCCCGTTCGCCAATGGCGCGATGATCCGGCGCGACGGCAGGCAGACGCATGTGGCGGTCCCGGCAGTTAATCAGCATGCAGGGTTTGCCCACGTCCACCGCCAGATCGTGAATGTGGGGATCGTCGATGCCAAGAAGGATTGCCGCCTGGGTATCCGGCTCGTTCATGCGTGCCAGAAATAGCTGGGCGTCGCTGTCGTTCTCTTCCAGCGCGCAGTAGCGAAGGCGCACGTCGTGCGAGGCAAGCCCTTTACTCACGCTCTGGATCACGCGGTAGTAAAAGATGTCGGACCGCTCGTCGAAGGCGCGCTGCGGGGCAAAAACCACCAGGCTATTGAGCAGTAACCGCCCTGCCGCCATGCCCTCCATCACCCCCAGCTCCCGCGCGCACGCCAGCACCTTTGCGCGCGCTTTTTCACTGGTATTGGCTTTCCCCGCTAGCACCCGCGACACGGTGCTGATCGAGAGCTGCGTTCGGGCGGCGATTTCGGTGATTTTTAGCCTTTTGTCCATTTTGTGATCTGGCTCCATTTGCGAAATGAAAAAATTTTCATAGCGTATCCGTCAGGTAATAACTGACATGAATACCATCATGCCAGAGGGTTTTCGTCAGTTATGAGAAACTTTGCACAAAATCCACTATTGCCCACTCATTTTCTCCCTTAAGGTGAACTTGTCACACAACTTCCATACTAGTTGTATAGCAACTTAAGCAGTTTAAACGGATAGAAATCAAAGGCATAAAAATCCGTGTGACACCTGAACCTCCGTCCCCTTACCGTCCGTCTTGTGGAGAGTAAAATGAGTCAGGACATCAATAACACCGTTGCGACAAGCAAAACCCGTCGCGTCATCAAGAACCTGCGCTGGTACGTGCTGGTGCTGTTCTTACTTGGCGTCACCGTTAACTACATCACCCGAAATTCGTTAGGCATTCTTGCCCCCGAGCTGAAAGAGAGCCTTGGGATCACCACCGAGCAGTACTCCTGGATCGTCGGCGCGTTCCAGATCGCCTACACCATTTTCCAGCCCCTGTGCGGCTGGCTGATTGACGTTATCGGCCTGAAGATTGGCTTTATGGTCTGCGCCGGGATCTGGGCGCTGATGTGTATTTTCCACGCGGGCGCCGGAAGCTGGCTGCATCTGGCGATTTTGCGCTTCTTTATGGGTGCCTCAGAGGCTGCAGCTACCCCGGCGAACGCCAAAACCATCGGCGAATGGTTCCCGAAATCAGAACGACCCGTTGCCGCCGGCTGGGCGGGCGTAGGCTTCTCCATCGGCGCGATGCTGGCTCCACCTATCATCTACTTTGCTCACGCCTCGTTCGGCTGGCAGGGCGCGTTTATGTTTACCGGCGTGCTGGCGCTACTGTGGGTGATCCTGTGGTGGGCGTTCTACCACAACCCGGAGCAGCACCCGAACCTGAGCAAGGACGAGCTGGCGTTTATCAAGCAGGATAATGAACCGCCTGCGGTGAGACTGCCCTTCCTGACCGCGCTGAAAACCGTCTCGAAAAACAAACGCTTCTACGGTATCGCCATCCCGGCCTTTATGGCGGAACCCGCCTGGGCGGTGCTGAGCTTCTGGGTGCCGCTGTACCTCGCCAAAGAGCACGGTATGGATCTGAAGCAGATTGCGATGTTTGCCTGGCTGCCGTTCCTCGCCGCCGACCTCGGCAGCGTGGCGAGCGGCTACCTGACGCGTCTGTACACCCGCCTGTTCGGCTGCTCCCGCGTTAACTCGGTCGTTGCCAGCTCCGTGACGGGCGCGTTCCTGATGATCTCGCTCGGCATCGTGGCCATTACCCGCGACCCGTATATCACCATCGTGCTGATCTCCATCGGCGGCTTCGGGCACCAGATCATCTCCTGCATGCTAAGCGCCCTGGTCGTGGAGTCGTTCGACAAAGGCCAGATGGCGACCGTCAACGGCATGCGCGGCTCGGCGGCGTGGATCGCCAGCTTCCTGTTCTCGCTGTTAATCGGCGTGACCGCCGACAAAATCGGCTTTAACCCGCTCTTTATTGCCATGGGCTTCTTTGACCTGATTGGCGCCGTCTTCCTGGTAGCATTTATTGCTGAACGTCGCGCCAAGCGCGCCTGATAGTGGATGTATTGCATATGAAAACCCTGAAAAACTGGATCGTAGATAAGCAGTCGGCAAACCATCTGGAACTGCTGGTCGATAACCAGCACCGCCTGTGCCTGTATGTGCTGGAAGAGAACCTGTTCCGCGTGCTGATTAAGCGCAAAGGCGAGCTGGCGCTGGACCGCACCTGGAGCATCGCGCCGGAAAAAGACGTGCCGTGGGAAGGCCGCCGTCGTGACGATATAAGCGGTTTTTCCTGCCCGGCCTGGAACCTGACGCAGCAGGGCGAGACGCTCACCGTGGCAACCGAACGGCTGCGCGTGACGGTCCACCAGCCGCTGTGGCTGGAGTGGCACTACCGCAATGAGGCGGGCGAGTGGCAGCCGCTGGTCAACGACCGTCCGACCAGCGCCTACCTGCTGAACGCCCACGGCGACGGCGTGGCGCACTACCTCAGCCGTCGTAAGGACGAGCGTTTCTACGGCCTGGGCGAGAAAGCGGGCGATCTGCAGCGCAACGGTAAGCGTTATGAGATGCGCAACCTCGACGCGATGGGGTACAACGCGGCCAGCACCGACCCGCTCTACAAGCACATTCCGTTCACCATCGCCCGCCGCGACGACGTCAGCTATGGCCTGTTCTACGACAACCTGAGCAGCTGCTGGCTGGATCTGGGCAACGAAATCGACAACTACCACACCGCCTATCGTCGCTGGCAGGCGGAAGCGGGCGATATCGATTACTACATCTTTACCGGCAAGCGCGTGCTGGACGTCACCAAAGCCTTCGTGCGCCTGACCGGGAAAACGCTGTTCGGACCGAAATGGAGCCTGGGCTACAGCGGCTCGACCATGCACTACACCGACGCGCCGGACGCACAGAACCAGCTGATGAACTTCATTCGCCTGTGCGAAGAACACGCCATTCCGTGCGACTCGTTCCAGCTCTCCTCCGGCTATACCTCCATCAACGGCAAGCGCTACGTCTTTAACTGGAACTATGACAAGGTGCCGCAGCCGAAGGTGATGAGCCAGGCATTCCACGACGCGGGGCTGAAGCTGGCGGCCAATATCAAGCCGTGCCTGCTGCAGGATCATCCGCGCTATAACGAAGTGGCGGAGAGCGGCCTGTTCATTCGCGATTCAGAAACCGATGCTCCGGAACGTTCCAGCTTCTGGGATGACGAAGGCTCGCACCTCGACTTTACCAACCCGCAGACGGTGCAGTGGTGGCAGAACGGCGTCACCACGCAGCTGCTGGAGATGGGCGTCGACTCTACCTGGAACGACAACAACGAATACGAAGTGTGGGACGGGGAAGCGCGCTGCTTTGGCTTCGGCAAAGAGATCGCTATCAAGCACATTCGACCGGTGATGCCGCTGCTGATGATGCGCGCCTCGCTGGAAGCGCAGCAGCGTTTCGCGCCGGAAAAACGTCCGTATCTCATCTCCCGCTCCGGCTGCGCCGGGATGCAGCGCTACGTTCAGACCTGGAGCGGTGATAACCGCACCAGCTGGGAGACCCTGCGCTATAACATCCGCATGGGGCTGGGCATGAGCCTGTCCGGGCTGTTCAACGTCGGTCACGACGTCGGCGGTTTCTCCGGCGACAAACCGGACGCCGAGCTGTTCGTGCGCTGGGTGCAGAACGGCGTGATGCACCCGCGCTTTACCATTCACTCATGGAATGACGATCGCACCGTGAACGAGCCGTGGATGTACCCGGGCGTCACCCCGGCCATTCGCGGCGCGGTTGAGCTGCGCTACCGCCTGCTGCCGTACCTCTACACCCTGCTCTGGCAGGCGCACGCCGACGACGAGCCGATGCTGCGCCCGACCTTCCTTGACCACGAGCACGATGCGCAGACCTTCGAAGAGTGCGATGACTTCCTGCTGGGCCGCGATCTGCTGGTGGCCAGCGTGGTCGAAGCCGGGCAGCGCGAGCGCCGCGTCTGGCTGCCGGATAACGCCACCGGCTGGTACGATTTTTACACCCACGCGTGGTTCGCTGGCGGCCAGTCAATCGTTCTCGACGCACCGCTGGAAAAACTGCCGCTGCTGGTGCGCGCCGGTGCCGGTCTGCCGCTAAGCGAGCGCATTACCCACGTGTCCGCTGAAAAAGACAACACCCGCGAGCTGAAGCTGTTCCCGGTGAAGGGCGTCGGCACGACCACCGGCATGCTGTTTGAAGACGACGGCGAAAGCTGGGGCTACCAGAACGGCAGTGCGCTGTGGGTAGAATGGGAAATGGTGTGCGATGGCGCAACCATCAACCTGAAGGTCAACGCGCGCGGGGATTATCGTCCGGCGTGGAAAGCGCTGAAGGTGTCGCTGCCTGTAGGGGAAAAACGTACGCTTCTGGTGAACGGGGCTGAAGGGGGCGAGTGGGTGGTGTAGTGCGGCCTGATGCCCTCACCCTAACCCTCTCCCACGGGGAGAGGGAATAGAACGTAGGCCGGGTAAGGCGAAGCCGCCACCCGGCTTTTTTTTAGTTCTCGATACCTTTACTGCGCAGGTAATCTTCGTAATTACCGGTAAAGTCTACTACGCGCTCTGGCGTAATTTCGATCACGCGGGTCGCCAGCGAGCTGACGAACTCGCGGTCGTGTGAGACGAAGATCAGGGTGCCCTGATACATCTCCAGCGCCATGTTCAGGGATTCGATAGATTCCATGTCCAGGTGGTTAGTCGGTTCGTCCATCACCAGGATATTCGGTTTTTCCATCATCAGCTTGCCGAACAGCATGCGGCCCTTCTCGCCACCGGAGAGCACTTTAGCCGGCTTTTTGATGTCGTCCTGGCTGAACAGCAGACGACCCAGGATGCTGCGCACCGCCTGCTCGTCGTCGCCTTCCTGCTTCCACTGGCTCATCCAGTCGAAGACGGTCAGATCGTTTTCGAACTCGTATTCATGGTCCTGCGCGTAGTAGCCAATCTGCGCGTTTTCAGACCACTTCACGGTGCCGTTGTCCGGCTGCAGCTCGCCGACCAGGGTTTTCAGCATGGTGGATTTACCCACGCCGTTGGCACCGAGGATGGCAATCTTCTCGCCCACTTCCAGCAGCAGGTTGAATTTGTTAAACAGCGGGCCGTTCTCAAAGCCTTTTGCCAGGGCTTCCACTTCCAGCGCGTTACGGAACAGTTTCTTGTCCTGCTCGAAGCGGATGAACGGGTTCTGACGGCTGGAGGCTTTGACTTCGTCCAGCTTGATTTTGTCGATCTGACGCGCACGCGAGGTCGCCTGACGCGACTTAGAGGCGTTGGCGCTAAAGCGGCTGACGAAGGACTGCAGGTCAGCAATCTGCGCTTTCTTCTTGGCGTTATCCGCCAGCAGACGTTCACGCGCCTGGGTGGCCGCCGTCATGTATTCGTCGTAGTTGCCCGGATAAACGCGCAGCTCGCCGTAGTCCAGATCCGCCATGTGCGTACAGACCATGTTCAGGAAGTGACGGTCGTGCGAAATGATGATCATAGTGCTGTCGCGATCGTTCAGCGTCTGCTCCAGCCAGCGGATGGTGTCGATGTCCAGGTTGTTCGTCGGTTCGTCGAGCAGCAGGATGTCCGGGTTAGAGAACAGCGCCTGTGCCAGCAGCACACGCAGCTTCCAGCCTGGCGCAACTTCGCTCATTGGACCGTAATGCTGTTCAAGCGGAATGCCTACGCCCAGAAGCAGCTCGCCCGCGCGCGCTTCTGCAGAGTAGCCGTCCATCTCGCCGTACTGCGTTTCCAGCTCGGCCACTTTATAGCCGTCTTCTTCACTCATTTCTGCCAGCGCGTAGATGCGATCGCGCTCCTGCTTCACTTCCCACAGTTCCCCATGCCCCATGATCACGGTGTCGAGCACGGTGAACTCTTCAAAGGCGAACTGATCCTGACGCAGCTTACCGATACGCTCGTTAGGGTCGAGCGATACGTTGCCGAGCGTCGGCTCCAGGTCACCGCCGAGGATCTTCATAAAGGTGGATTTTCCGCTACCGTTGGCACCAATCAGGCCGTAACGGTTGCCGCCGCCAAATTTGACGGAAATGTTTTCGAACAGCGGCTTACTGCCAAACTGCATAGTGACGTTGCTGGTAACTAACACGGGGAGATTCCTGCGAAAAGTGTGATAAACACGGCATTATGCCACAATTCCGAATTGAGATCCCGTGTTGCGGCAATCCACTAAACTTTAACAAAATCGAAAAAAATGTGATTTCGTACACATCTGAATTCCCTGTTAGCGGGAATGCACATATAATGCGCTCCCATCACAGATTCAGACTTATCAACTCATCGCCAGAATGGCTTAGATACCTCGCACAACATGAACATGAAATTAACAACGCTTTTTGCGGCGGCGTTAGCCGTAGTAGGTTTTTGTAAGACCGCGTCTGCGGTGACGTATCCCCTGCCAACAGACGGTAGCCGTCTGGTGGGCCAGAACCAGGTTGTGACGGTACCAGAAGGTAACGCTCAGCCACTGGAGTATTTCGCTGCGCAGTACCAGCTGGGCCTGTCTAACATGCTGGAAGCGAACCCGGGCGTTGACCCGTATCTGCCAAAAGCGGGTACCGTGCTGAATATTCCTCAGCAGCTGATCCTGCCGGATACCGTTCATGAAGGTATCGTGATTAACAGCGCCGAAATGCGTCTGTATTACTACCCGAAAGGCACCAACACCGTTATCGTGCTGCCAATCGGTATCGGCCAGCTGGGTAAAGACACCCCAATGAACTGGACCACCAAAGTTGAGCGTAAGAAAGCGGGCCCAACCTGGACGCCGACCGCCAAAATGCACGCGGAATACATCGCTGCGGGCGAACCGCTGCCAGCCGTTGTGCCGGCAGGTCCGGATAACCCAATGGGTCTGTACGCGCTGTACATTGGCCGCCTGTACGCTATCCACGGCACCAACGCCAACTTCGGTATCGGCCTGCGCGTAAGCCACGGCTGCGTGCGCCTGCGTAACGACGACATCAAATTCCTGTTCGAAAACGTGCCGGTCGGTACGCGCGTGCAGTTCATCAACGAACCGGTGAAAGCGACCTCTGAGCCAGACGGCAGCCGCTACATCGAAGTGCACAACCCGCTGTCCACCAGCGAAGACCAGATCAACAATAACGAAATCGTCCCTGTTACGCTGAACAGCGCGGTACAGGCGGTGACCTCTCAGCCAGACGTAGAAACGGCGATTGTTGACCAGGCCGTGCAGAACCGCTCCGGTATGCCGGTGCGTTTGAACTGATAGAGAAGCATTAAAAAAGCGGGCCTCGTTGCCCGCTTTTTTTTATCCGTTATTCACGATCACGATCCCGCCGTGATCGTACCGATAGTGGCAGTGGGCATACTCCAGCGGCGTGCCATCCTCCAGATAAATCACCTGCTCTACTTCCAGTACGGGATCGGTCTGCTCGCAGACCAGATGCTCCCTGTCCAGCGCGTTGGGCTTAAGCGCCCGCACCACCCGGTATGACCCCATAATTTTCAGCCCCAGCGTCTCCTGCACGTACTGGAACACCGAACCTTCAAGATGATTTTTTGTCAGGCCCGGCACCAGATTCATCGGCATCACCGTGGAATCCAGCGACATGGGTTCGCCGTTCAGCAAACGGAGTCGAATGAAGTCATAGATCGGCGCATCGGCGTTAATCATCAGCGACGCCTGCTCTTTTTCGTTCGGAAAGCGCAGCTCGAAATGCACCACCCGGCTGGTCACCGTGCCCAGATGTTCCCAGGTTTTGGTCGCGCCGAAGTAGTCGCTGCCGGAAAGATCCCACTGCGAGAGCTGGAGAAAATTTTTACGGATGAACGTGCCCTGCCCCTGGCGGGTATAGACCAGACCTTCGACGATCAGCTGGCGCATCGCCTGCTGAATGGTCATCCGGCTGGAGCTGAACTCCGCCGCCAGCGCAAACTGGTCCGGCAGGGGTTCGTTGGCGGCGTACTGCTGGCTGATAATGCGTTTCTTAATTTCCCGCGCTATGGTGATGTACTTCGCCGCCATCGTCCTTCCTTTCAGTTAGTTTTCTATCCCGCTGTTTTTCAACGCCACTCTCTCGGCAATCTTGAGGAAAGGCAGGTAGAAGAATACACCAAATACAATGATTGCCAACTGCACCACCACCGCCCGCCAGTCCCCCGCCGTCGCCAGCCAGGCGCTGAGAATTGGCGGCGTGGTCCAGGGGATCATCACCACGCAGCGCGACATTAACCCCAGCGTGGTACAGAGCCAGGCGAAGTAAATGCCGATGGCGGGCAGCAGCACAAACGGGATCATCAGCGGTAGGTTAAACACGATCGGCAGGCCGAAGATCACCGGCTCGTTGATGTTGAATAAACCGGGCGCCAGCGAAAGACGCGCCACCTGCTTCGCCGATTTTTGACGGGAGAAGATAAAGATGGCGATCAGCAGCGAGATCGTGCTGCCCGTGCCGCCCACCATGCCAAACGTCGGCACGAAGATGTTATTGATGATATGCGGGATGGGCTGACCGTTGGCGAAGGCCAGCATGTTCTCGTTGGTGTTGATCAGCAGGAACGGCTCCAGCACCACGCTGTTCACCACCGACTGGTGAATACCGAGCGTGAACAGGAAGTTACCGAAGCTGTAGATAAAGATCGTCCCCGGCAGGCTGGTGTTGATCAGCCGCAGCGGCTGCTGGATAAAGGTGGTAATAAGATGGATCAGGTCCGTATGCAGCACGTTTGCCAGCACTGCCGCCAGCACCGCGAACAGGGAGAGCGTGAGGATGGTCGGGATCAGCGCGGTAAAGGATTTGCTCACCGCCGGAGGCACGTTTTCCCCGAGGGAAATGTGCAGCGCCTTCAGGCGTGAAATAGCGATAAAGAGTTCCGTTGAGAATAGCCCAATCAGCACCCCGGCGAAAATCCCGGTTGAGCCAATGTTGGCGAACGTCAGCACCTGGGTGACGTTCACCGCGGCGTCGCTGCCGACGGGCGTAAGCTGCAGGCGCATCGGCATCATGATGATGAAGCTGCTGACGGCGATAACCACTGCCGAGACCGGATTGTCAAAATCTTTGTTGCGCGCCAGCGACCAGGCAATCATCGGGGCCAGCAGCAGCGCGGCGATGTTCAGCGTGCCGTTGATAATCGCCTCGCCCCACACTTTGAAGTGTGCCAGCGTATCCCCGTGAAAAATCCACGGAAACACCACGTTGTTCACCAGCACAGCCAGACCGGCGAGAATGAAAATCGGCATCACCGTGGCGAAGGCGTCCCGCAGGGAGCGCAGATGCACCTGGTTGGCCAGGCGCGCCGAGAACTCAACAAACTTATCGACAAAAGACTGCATGTGCGGTGTTATTTTTGCTTCAGACATAGCGGATAGTTCCCATCAATCAGTCACAAAAACGGCCCGGCAGCGTACGGCTTACATCTCGCGTCCGTTGGTATGGATAACCTGTTTTAACCACGCGTAGCTTTTCTTCGGCACGCGCTTCAGGTCTTTCAGGTCGTGGTTTTCCCGGTTGACATAGACCACGCCGTAGCGCTTACGCATGTCGCCCTGAGAGCTGAGAATGTCGATCAACCCCCAGCCGAGGTAGCCGATCACCTCCGCCCCGTCCTCGAACATCGCCTCCTTCATGGCCTCGATATGCGCCCGGTGGTAGTCGATACGGTAGGCGTCATCAATCGGGTTCACGCCGTCCCAGGACTCAATCACCCCGATGCCGTTCTCGATCGGGAACACCGGCAGGCGCCAGTCGTTGGCGTAGCGGGTGATGATGGTGCGAAAGCCCAGCGGATCGATCTGCCAGTTCCACTCGGTGGCCTTCAGGTACGGGTTGTTTTTCTCGCCGTGCAGCAGGTAATAGTTCACCGGGGTGCCTTCGGGAATCGCATCGCTGTCCAGCGTTTTGCTGGCGTAGTAGCTGAAGGCCATATAGTCGTTTCTGGTGCGCGCCAGCAGCGCTAAATCCTCGGCGCGATAGATATCACCAAAGCCCTCCTGCTCCACCACCGCCATCACCGCCGGGCTGTAGCCCTGGCCGGCGAAGACGCGCAGCAGGTTCTGGTTAAGGAACTCGTCATACTGCTGGGCGCAGAAGATATCGCGCGGTTTGCAGGTGGCCGGGTAGATAAGCTGGTGCGCCAGCATCCCGCCCATCATCTGGCCGGGTTTGGTCTGGTGCAGATATTCGGTCAGCGCCATGTGCGCTACCATGGTGTGATGCTGCAGCTCGTACAGCTCGCGCAGGGTTTTGTCGCCTTTCATATAGCCCGAAATACGGAACGCTTCCGGCATGTGGAAGATGTTCTGCTCGTTGAAGGTCAGCCAGTACTTCACGCGTTCGCCATAGCAGTCGATCATCTTTTTACCGTAGCGGATAAAGGCGTCCATCACGCGGCGGTCGTTGAAGCCGTTGTACTCCTGCGCCAGCGCCAGCGGCATATCGAAATGGTAAAGACAAACCATCGGCTCGATGCCGCGGGCGATCAGATCGTCGATAAAACGGTCGTAAAACGCGATACCTTCGTCGTTAAAATCGCCGTCGCCCTGCGGGCAGACGCGGCTCCATGAAATCTGGAAGCGGTAGCAGTTCATGCCCAGATCCTGCATCAGGTCGAAATCTTCCCGGTAGCGGTGGTAGGAGTCGGTCGCGACTTTCCAGTCAGAGATATTCTCCCCGGCTTCGCGAATGTCGTATACCGACATGCCTTTCCCGCCCTCGTTCCAGGCTCCTTCCGTCTGCATGCTGGACACCGAGTTGCCCCATAAAAAGTTGGCCGGCAGTGAATTGATCATGGTTCCTCCCTATATGACTAGTCATTTAAAATTTCATGACTAGTCATTTAGGTGAAGATGAAAGGTCGATCAAAGAGGAGGATCGTTTTTTGTGAGCAATGCGGGAAAAAACCGACAAGCGACAGTGTCGTTTGATTCAGCACCGTCTAATTCCGGGTGCTAATCCTAATTATTTTTTAATGTGACCATTTGCATGCTAACCATGTTTTCTCCTCTGCAAACCGGGCGTATAGTCCGGCGCACCAGGCACACTTTTCATACGGATATGAAATGCTCCACTCTGTCAGTATTAATGGACTTGAGCTTGCCCTTGACGGGGATGAAACCACCACCGGCGCCAGCTGTATCAGCTCCCTTCGCACCCATCAGGATACCGGAAGAGGCATGGTTCGCGTGGGCGATACAACGACGGTTTGCCCGGTCTGTAAATGCCCGGGCATCGTTGTCACCGGCACATCAGATTTCATTGTTGATGGTGCCAGGGCTGCCGTTCATGGCTCTGAAGTGAAATGTGGCTGCCCGGCAGGACAAAACCGCGTTATCGTCTCTTCTTCCGCTGCCCTTTCGACAACGCCGGCCACCTTACAGAGCGCCGGACGCCCGTCATCTCGCACACAAACACAGGAACCCACCGCGGCGTCTTCTCCGCTCCTGTCTTCCCCGACTCAGGCGGCACCCGGGGCCGTGCCGCAAGAGGTGACGCTGACGATCGGCCTGTTTTTTGACGGTACGGGGAATAACGCCGTTAACACGGAGAACATGATTAAAGCCTGTACGGCCAGACACTACGACTACACCAGCGCGGAAGCCGAGGTCATTATGGCCCGGTGCGCGCGGGAGGCGTTCGGGGTATCCGGCACTGGCGCAGGCAGCTACATCGGGTATTACACCAACGTGCACTGGCTGCATACCCTCTATCAGACGGACCTGCTGCCCGACAGTACAGCGGCCCAGGCGTCACTGTATATCGACGGTATCGGCACCGAAGCGGGCAAACCCGACAGCCTGATTGGCCAGTCGATGGGGATTGCGGATACGGGCGTGATTGCCAAAACGGATAAAGCGGTAGCGGGTCTGGCCCAGACAATTAGCCAATCCATTGAAAGTATTAAAACAGAACTAAACGCTGAGAAATTAACATTGACGTCCCTGACGTTCGATATTTTCGGGTTCAGCCGTGGTGCCGCTGCGGCACGTCATTTCGCCAACCGCGTCCTGGCTCAGGACAGCGCGATTATTGCCGCCATTCGCCAGGGGCTGAACGGCGTTATCTTTCAGGGGCTGCCAGCCGGAAAGACCCGATTTATTGGCCTGTTTGACACCGTTGCGGCCATCGGCAGTCCGGTGAACGGCATGAATCCGCACTCAGCCAGTACCGGCGAGGTGAAAATCACGCTGCCTCCCGGCATCGCGGAGAAGGTCTTCCATATCACGGCGGGAAATGAGTGCCGGTTTAACTTTGCGCTGAACAGCGTCCGGCCCGTATGGCCCGAACTGGTTCTCCCTGGCGCGCATTCCGACACTGGCGGCGGCTATCTGCCCCTGGTGCGGGAAAACCTGTTCCTGACCCGCCCCGCCACGGAAACGGTCCCCCTCAGCCTGCCGGGAAGCCAGACGCGAAGCTATACGCAGCTGATACAACAACTCCCGCAGCTGGATACGTTTCCCTGTCTCGCCCCCGTTCTGCAGACCAGCCGCATTATGGCCGAAACCTGGTATGACGACCGGCTTCCACCGGATCGCTACGGGCAGTTTCAGAAACGAAGTTTTTCGGCGCTGACGCTGCGAAACCGGCTAATTCGCAACGACTGGGCAAAGGTGGTACTGCGGGTAATGATCGAGGCGGCGAAAGAGGCTGGAGCCACGTTTTATCCGTATGATTCTACCAATCCCGATACTTTTATCCCGGCTGAACTCTCCACTTTTTTAAACAAATCGTTGCAGATGGGAAAAGCGGTACGTGATGGCAACGTGCCGCCTGCTTTTACCCCGCAGGAAATGAATTTTCTGGCTCGCTCATATATCCACTGCTCTGCTAACTGGAACCCCGTCGTGAGAAATACCCGCGGTGAGATTCAGGGCGGTGCCGCACTGGCTGAACTGCTCAGCTTCGTTAATCGCCCCGATGAAGACTGGCGGCGTACGCGCTACAACATGGAAGGAGAGTCATTTTGAAACAATGCTGCTTGTGGCTGTTTTTAATCCTGGCCACCCTG
>NZ_JAHAWC010000028.1:0-26274 GCF_018383635.1 Enterobacter sp. 120016
AACGCGGCTTTCGCTCACCGTTGCGAGGTGGCGTATATTACGCTTTCCTCTTTCAGAGTCAACCCGTTATTTCAGGATTTTTTCTCTTCAACCGACCGGGTTGTTTGTGAAGTGATTCACATCCGCCGTGTCGATGGAGGCGCATTATAGGGATCCCATTTTTTAGCACAAGTATTTTTTAGATCTTTTTTTCCGACTGCTGATTTTCCGCGCTTTTCGCTGAAATCCCGCCCGATCTGCTTAAATATTGACGTATTTTGCCTTGCCTCGATCCATTACTATGATCAAAGTCTTCTGTATAGCGCTCATTGTTAGAGGTAGATATGCCCGCAGTATTACGTCCTTATAAAGATCTGTTCCCCCAAAAAGGCGATCGCGTGATGATCGATGCCAGCAGCGTGGTGATTGGTGATGTCCGAATGGCCGATGACGTCAGCATCTGGCCGCTCGTCGCCATCAGGGGAGATGTTAACTATGTGTCGATTGGTGCACGTACCAATATTCAGGACGGTAGCGTTCTGCATGTCACACACAAATCCTCCTATAACCCGGAGGGCAATCCCCTCATTATTGGAGAAGAGGTTACCGTCGGCCATAAAGTGATGCTTCACGGCTGCACTATCGGAAATCGCGTACTTGTTGGCATGGGGTCGATTTTGCTGGATGGCGTCATAGTAGAAGATGACGTAATGATTGGTGCCGGTAGCCTGGTCCCGCAGAACAAACGGCTGGAGAGTGGCTATCTCTATCTGGGAAGCCCGGTAAAACAGATCCGCCCCCTGAAGGAGGCAGAGATCGAAGGGTTAAAATACTCGGCGAACAACTACGTTAACTGGAAGAATGACTATTTGGATCAGGACAACCAAACCCAGCCCTGATCGTCTTCCTGTTGTTCGCGGATTAAATCGCTGGCTTCCTCTTCCAGATCCCAGCGATTTTCGCAAAATACCGCTATCGGGTTTGAACCGCCAAAACGACGTAACAGCGTTTCCCCATGAATGGCACAGGTAAGTTGCATCCCCTGCACCAGCACCGGAAAACAGACCGCTTGTTTACTCTCATCCCAGTTCTCTCTGTCCGGGAAATGAATAGCCTGGTTCACGCCGACAGCTCCTGCTTTAACTTTTCAATGACAGGTTCAACCGCAGGCAACACGCCATGCCAGAGCAGCACCGCATGCGCGGCCTGACCCACCAGCATTCCCAGCCCATCGGCTAACTGTTTCGCGCCGTGTTGTTCGCACCAGTTAAGGAAAGGCGTTTTCCCTTTCTGATAAAACATGTCATAGAAGTACATATGTGCGTTGACCAGAGAAGCGGGAATTGCCGGGATCTCGCCATTAATGCCGCTGGACGTGGCGTTGATGACAAGATCGAACTCACGATCGGCAAGATCGTCAAGCGCTACCGCGCTCACGCTACCGGTATGGGCAAACAACGCCGCTAGCGCTTCTGCGCGGGAAAAGGTTCTGTTGGTAATGGTCACCGCGCAGTCCAGTGAAAGCAGAGGCAACAGTACTCCCCGCGATGCGCCACCCGCACCAATCAGCAGGACCCGGAATCCGGGCTTAATAAACGACAGTCGTTCCAGATCGCTAAGTAAACCAATTCCGTCGGTGTTGTCCCCCAAAAGGCGGCCATCCTCAAGCCGTTTTAGGGTATTGACTGCACCAGCCAGTGAAGCGCGCTCGGTTAGCTCATCCGCACGTTCGAAGGCTTCCTCTTTAAAAGGGACCGTCACATTTGCGCCTTTACCGCCCGCAGCGAAAAAAGCCTCCAGCGTTGGAATAAATGCATCCACCGGTGCCAGTACGCGGCCATAGGGATGATTTATCTGCAGCTGCTTCGCAAATTGCTGATGGATCAACGGTGACTTGCTGTGTGCAATCGGATTACCAAAAACAGCATAGGTTTCCATGAGATTACCCCTGGCGAAAACGTTCGCCGGTCAAAGCGTCGCGAATTTCAGACGGATTCAGGCGCCCTCCCGTTTCACCGACAGCAACAGGGAAGTCATTCCCGAACTGCGCCAGTACTTCTTCGGTTGACCGACAAGGTGGCAATCCGGTCAGGTTGGCGCTGGTTGAGACCAGCGGTTTACCAAATGCCAGACAAAGCTCAACCACCAGCGGATGGTCAGTTACGCGAACGGCGAGGGAATCAAAGCGTCCGGTTAACCAGCGCGGCGTTGTCGGCTGCGCCGGGAAGACGAAGGTCACCGGTCCAGGCCACGCGGAGAAGATAGTCTCGCGCTGCGCCGGCGTCAGCATGGAGTCATCGATATAGGGTTTAAGCTGTTCGTAATTCGCAGCGATCAAAATCAGCCCTTTCTCGACAGGTCTTTGTTTTAAGGCAAGCAGACGGCTCACAGCCGTCTCGCTGTCAGGATCGCAACCGACCCCAAAAACAGCTTCAGTTGGATAGGCGATGACTTCTTCATTTTTCAGTACGTCCACTGCATGCGCAATGGAGCCTGATGGCAGGTTATTATTCACTATTTTGATCCGCCGTAACCGGCTTTCCACATTGTTTACTGGCGCAGAAGCGTTTCATGCCTTGCGCGGTTTTCTTCTCTATGAGTAGCGGATAATTGCAATGAGGGCAGGTTCCCGCTACCGGTTTAAAATTGATAACGAACTGGCATTCAGGATAGCGATCGCACGAATGGAAGGTCTTACCATAACGGGAGCGGCGCTGTACCAATTGACCACGTTGACACTGAGGGCACGCAATTGCCGTTTCATCAGGCTTATCAATTTGTTCCGTATGTTCGCATTCCGGGTAGCGGCTACATCCAATAAACATGCCGAAACGCCCCTGACGCAGGGCTAATTCACCACCGCAGACTGGACAAAACTGCCCCTCCAGAATTTTAACGATATGTCCATCCGCCTGGCTTTTCAGGGGACGGACATAATCACATTCCGGATAGTGTGAACAACCGAGAAACGGGCCGTGTTTCCCGGACCGAATAACAAGTTCAGCCCCGCACTGCGGGCAGGGCTCGTTTTTATGCACCGTGAATAGTGCTGATTTGGCCATAACAACTCTTGGTGCTGCACATTGAATTAGTGCAGCATACCTTCATTCACTTCAAAGAGTAATTCTTCCATTTGCTGATAGGCATTTTCACAGCCCGGGATATTAAACAGAACCATCAGGATCACCCACTTGAGATCTTCCAGTTCAAATTCTGCTGTATCCAGCGCCATGACGCGCTCTATCACCATTTCTCTCGTTTCGAGGTTCAGCACCTGAATCTGCTCAAGGAATAAGATGAACCCCCGGCAGCTGGCGTCCAGCCTTTCACACTCTTCTGCGGTATAAATGCGTACTGACAATGGGTCAGAAGCAAGCTGCATCGGTTCGGCGAGGCCTTCCTGATAATCAGCCAGTTTTTCCAGCCACATCAACGCATTATAGATATCTTCCCGCTCAAACCCCGCATCGGTAAGATCCTGTGTTAATTTGTCCTGATCCACTCGCATTTCTGCTTCGTTATGGATGTAAGTCTCAAACAAATACATCAGTACGTCGAACATGGCATGCCCTCCTTAATCGGACATAGCCGCCGGGTACAGCTGCGATCCACCCTGCTAACTCCAGTTCGAGTAGCTGTGCTACCGTTACTGGCACAGGTTGGCCGGCACGTTCAGCGACAACGTCAACAGGTGTTACCTCATCTCCTACGTTAGCCAGGAGCTTGGGAAATGGCAATGCCACCTTTCCCTGATCTGATGAATATTGTCGCTTTTCGGGATCTTCCTGTAGCCATTGCAACCCATATTGCAAATTTTCAAGAATATCCCCTACTTCCGTTACCGGTGTTGCCCCTTGCTTAATCAGCCAGTGGGGCCCCTCGCATCCGGGGTTGCCTATCGGACCAGGCAAGGCGAAGACTTCTCGCCCTTGTTCGAGCGCGCATCGCGCCGTGACCAGCGAACCGCTTCTCCGCGCAGCTTCAACGACCAGCACGCCTTTGCTAAGCCCGCTGATAATGCGATTACGACGCGGAAAGTTTGCCGGCCTGGGCTGCGCGGAAAGCGGGAACTCCGACACTATCGCGCCGTCAGATTCAATAAGCCGCATCGCCAGTGCCTGATGTCGGCGTGGATAAATACTAAAAAGACCGTTCCCGAGCACCGCTACACTTCGACCTTTAACTGACAGCGCCGCGCCGTGGGCAACGCCGTCAATACCGCAGGCAAGCCCGCTGGTGATCGTGAAACCGCTTTGTGACAATTGTTCGCACAGGAATTTCCCCCATCGCTCGCCGTACCATGACGGCGCACGACTGCCTACCACCGCCAGTTGAACCGTATTAAGCGCCTCAGGGTTACCTTTTACGAATAATGCCCCGGGATAATCAGGAATCGTTCGGAGTAAAGGGGGATAAAGCGGATGGTTGGCCGTCAATAAGTGATTTCCCGGCTGCTCAAGCCACATCAGGCTACGTTCCAGCTCGCTCTCGTCTGGCGCAAAGAACCGTTCAACCTGCTTTGCTGTCAGCCCGGCGTTCCTGGCGACGAGCGCATTGATGTTTCCCTGCTTCTGCAGTCGCGCAGCCGCTTCCAGCATTACATCACCACATAGAGACCCTGTATGTATTAGCCGTAGCCATATCTCGGTAGACGTCATCCTTTCCCCTGCCATAAGCGGCCTCCGCAATCATTGCGATTGGTCACTGATGCTGTCAATCGATGGGGGATTTGTCTAGAATAGAGAGAGTATTCTTATCAACTCCTGAACACGACTCTGGAAATTTATGGCAGTTTTGCAAGTGTTACATATTCCGGACGAGCGCCTTCGCATCGTCGCTGAACCGGTCAAAGAAGTGAATGCAGAAATCCAGCGTATCGTTGATGATATGTTCGATACCATGTACGCCGAAGAAGGCATTGGCCTGGCGGCGACGCAGGTGGACATTCACAAGCGTATTATCGTGATTGATGTTTCTGAAAATCGCGATGGCCGCCTGGTGCTGATCAACCCTGAGTTGCTCGAAAAGAGTGGCGAAACCGGTATTGAGGAAGGCTGTCTGTCCATTCCTGAACAGCGTGCTTTAGTGCCGCGTGCCGAAAAAGTGAAAATTCGCGCCCTGGATCGTGACGGTAATCCGTTCGAACTGGAAGCAGACGACCTGCTGGCGATTTGTATTCAGCATGAGATGGATCACCTGGTCGGTAAACTGTTTATCGATTATCTCTCGCCGCTGAAACAGCAGCGTATTCGTCAGAAAGTAGAAAAACTGGATCGTTTGCGTTCTCGCGCATAACGTCCCCCCGGATACAAGGATCATCGTGTCTAAAACACTACGAATTATCTTCGCGGGAACTCCTGATTTTGCAGCGCGTCATCTTGACGCGCTGTTATCTTCTGGTCACCAGGTTGTTGGCGTCTTTACCCAGCCGGACCGTCCTGCAGGTCGCGGTAAAAAACTGATGCCGAGCCCAGTAAAGGTACTGGCAGAAGAGCATGGGCTACCCGTTTTCCAGCCCGTATCGTTACGCCCACAGGAAAATCAGCAGCTGGTTGCTGACCTGAATGCCGACGTAATGGTGGTGGTGGCTTACGGTTTAATTTTGCCGAAAGCTGTGCTCGATATGCCTCGCCTGGGGTGCATCAACGTGCATGGGTCTCTGCTCCCGCGCTGGCGTGGTGCTGCACCTATCCAACGCTCGCTGTGGGCAGGTGATGCCGAAACGGGCGTTACTATTATGAAGATGGACGTAGGTTTAGACACCGGCGATATGCTGTATAAACTGGCCTGTCCCATTACGTCAGACGATACCAGCGCCACGCTGTATGACAAACTGGCAGACCTCGGTCCACAAGGGCTTATCGAGACGCTCCAGCAGCTGGCTGACAATACGGCGAAACCGGAAGTTCAGGATGAGGCACTGGTGACGTATGCCGAAAAACTGAGCAAAGAAGAAGCGCGGATCGACTGGTCCCTGTCAGCCGCTCAACTTGAACGCTGCATTCGCGCTTTTAATCCGTGGCCAATGAGCTGGTTGGAGATTGATGAGCAGCCGGTGAAAGTCTGGAAAGCCTCCGTCATTAGCGGTACTACCACCGCTGAACCCGGTACGATTGTTGACGCCAACAAGAACGGGATCCAGGTGGCGACTGCGCAAGGGATCTTGAATCTTGAATCGCTACAACCGGCCGGTAAGAAGGCCATGAGCGCCCAGGATCTGTTAAATTCCCGTCGCGAATGGTTTATTCCGGGCAATCGTCTTGCCTGAGCAAATTTATCCTTAAGGCCCGGTGTTTCCGGGCATTTTTATTTTTACGGTTATGAAAAAACAAAATCTACGCAGTATGGCGGCTCAGGCCGTTGAGCAGGTTATCGAGCAGGGCCAGTCATTAAGTAACGTCCTGCCTCCTCTGCAACAAAAAGTCTCTGATAAAGACAAAGCCCTGCTTCAGGAGCTCTGTTTTGGCGTTCTGCGCACGCTTTCTCAGCTTGAGTGGTTGATTAACAAGCTGATGTCACGCCCAATGACAGGCAAGCAGCGCACCGTACACTATTTGATTATGGTGGGCTTTTATCAGCTTCTTCATACCCGCATCCCACCTCATGCCGCGCTGGCTGAGACGGTGGAAGGTGCCGTTGCGATTAAACGCCCTCAGCTGAAAGGGCTGATCAACGGCGTACTGCGTCAGTTCCAGAGACAGCAGGAAGAGCTTCTGGCTGAATTTGCCCAAAGCGAAGCACGTTTCCTGCACCCGGACTGGCTGTTGAAGCGCCTGAAAAAAGCTTATCCTCAGCAGTGGCAGGAAATTGCCGATGCCAACAACCAGCGTCCGCCAATGTGGTTACGCGTGAATCGAAATCACCACACCCGTGACGCATGGCTGGCATTGCTTGGAGAAGCTGGAATGAGTGGATTCCCGCATGACGCCTATCCAGATGCTGTACGCCTGGCCTCACCGGCACCGGTGCATGCATTACCCGGTTTTGATGAAGGCTGGGTAACCGTACAGGACGCCTCGGCTCAGGGCTGCATGACCTGGCTTGAACCCAAAAATGGTGAGCAGATCCTCGATCTGTGCGCCGCGCCTGGGGGCAAAACGACGCATATTCTTGAAGTGGCTCCGCAGGCCAGCGTAATGGCAGTGGACGTCGATGAACAGCGCCTCTCACGCGTCTACGACAACCTTAAGCGTCTTGGCATGAAGGCTCAGGTTAAGCAAGGCGATGGACGCAAACCCGCAGAATGGTGTGGTGAAACACAATTCGATCGCATTTTGCTGGACGCTCCCTGCTCTGCAACCGGTGTTATTCGTCGTCATCCGGACATCAAGTGGCTACGCCGCGATCGTGATATTAAGGAACTTGCCCAACTGCAATCCGACATTCTCGACGCCATTTGGCCACATCTTAAACCTGGCGGAACGCTGGTCTATGCAACCTGCTCCGTGCTGCCGGAAGAAAACAGCCAGCAAATCGCGGCCTTCCTAAAACGTACCCCGGACGCCACGCTGCGCGATACGGGAACGCCTGAATCCCCGGGTCTGCAGAACCTGCCGGGTGCTGAAGAGGGTGATGGCTTCTTTTACGCTAAGCTAATCAAAGAGTGATGTTGAGAACAGGTCACGAGATATGAAGATTATCATTCTGGGTGCAGGACAGGTGGGCGGAACGCTGGCGGAAAACCTGGTTGGCGAAAACAACGACATCACAATTGTTGATACCAACGGCGATCGTCTGCGTGTCTTACAGGACAAGTTTGACCTGCGCGTGGTGCAGGGTCATGGTTCGCACCCACGCGTTCTTCGTGAGGCGGGTGCCGACGATGCCGACATGCTGGTTGCGGTAACCAGTTCTGACGAAACCAATATGGTGGCCTGTCAGGTGGCCTACTCGCTTTTCAACACGCCAAACCGAATCGCGCGTATTCGCTCTCCGGACTATGTTCGCGATGCTGAGAAACTGTTTAATTCTGAAGCGGTCCCGATTGACCATCTCATCGCGCCAGAACAGCTGGTTATCGACAATATCTATCGCCTGATCGAATATCCGGGCGCCCTACAGGTGGTGAACTTTGCCGAGGGTAAAGTGAGCCTGGCAGTGGTTAAGGCCTATTACGGCGGACCATTGATCGGTAATGCGCTTTCCACCATGCGCGAGCACATGCCGCATATCGATACGCGCGTCGCAGCCATCTTCCGTCACGACAGGCCAATCCGCCCGCAAGGTTCCACGATTGTCGAAGCAGGTGATGAGGTCTTCTTTATTGCTGCCTCACAGCATATTCGTGCGGTGATGAGTGAACTTCAGCGTCTCGAAAAACCGTATAAACGCATTATGCTGGTCGGCGGCGGCAATATTGGTGCAGGTCTGGCACATCGGCTTGAAAAAGATTACAGCGTGAAGTTGATCGAGCGCGATCAACAGCGTGCTGCAGAACTGGCAGAAAAACTGCAAAATACGATCGTATTTTATGGCGATGCGTCGGATCAGGAGCTGCTGTCTGAAGAGCATATTGATCAAGTTGATCTCTTTATTGCCGTCACCAACGACGACGAGGCGAATATAATGTCCGCCATGCTCGCCAAGCGTATGGGAGCAAAGAAGGTCATGGTGCTCATCCAGCGCAAGGCGTATGTCGATCTGGTTCAGGGCAGCGTCATTGATATTGCCATTTCGCCGCAGCAGGCGACAATTTCCGCGCTCCTGAGCCATGTTCGTAAAGCGGATATTGTCGGTGTGTCATCGCTCCGCCGCGGCGTAGCGGAAGCCATAGAAGCTGTTGCTCACGGAGATGAAACCACGTCACGCGTCGTGGGCCGGTCGATCGACGAAATTAAGCTGCCGCCAGGCACGATTATCGGCGCCGTTGTGCGCGGGAACGACGTCATGATTGCCAATGACAATTTACGTATTGAGCAAGGCGATCACGTTATTATGTTCCTTACCGATAAAAAGTTTATTACCGACGTCGAACGTTTATTCCAGCCAAGTCCATTCTTCCTTTAAAGATTTGGGTGCTCGAGTAAGAGCACCCGTACTTTATCCTTTTCATTTCTGTGCCTTTTATTTTTCATAACGTTTAATTATCCCGAATGGCAATTGGCTAATCATTTGTTAAACTTATACTCGTCAGCTGGCACAAGGAGAGAACAATGAGTTTTATTAAAGAATTTCGCGAATTTGCGATGCGCGGGAACGTGGTGGATTTGGCAGTGGGTGTCATTATTGGTGCAGCATTCGGCAAGATTGTTTCATCATTAGTGGCCGACATTATCATGCCACCTTTAGGGCTCTTAATCGGGGGCATCGATTTCAAACAATTCGCTTTCACGCTGCGTGAAGCGCAGGGTGATGTTCCGGCAGTAGTAATGCACTACGGCGTATTTATTCAGAACGTATTTGATTTTGTGATTGTCGCGTTTGCCATTTTTATGGCTATCAAGCTGATCAACAGGCTCAACCGTAAAAAAGAAGAGCCGGCTGCTGCACCTGCACCAACGAAAGAAGAAGTGCTGCTGAGTGAGATCCGCGATCTGTTAAAAGAGCAGAATAACCGCGTATAATCAACAGATAAAAGCAGGAAGGCCAGTGGTAAATAAGCGATTCGCTTGCTTGCCACTGGCCTCCCAGTTACCCCGTTTTTCATGTTTGTCTTTACGCAGATAACTTCCTTTCCCTTTTTTATTCTTCTCAACGCGCTGCCTGAATAACGGGTCGTGAAGTAACGCCTCAATGGCATTGTCCTTTATTTGTCCTTTCGTGTGCTGATAGCGGCTCATAATGTCTCCAGAGCAGGGTTTATGACGACGGGAGTCTAGACCCGGATGAACTAAAAATCAACAGCCCTGTTTTTCTCCACTCGCTCCCTGTTCAAGGGCTTCGAGAATTGAACAGTAAATACTGCTGTGGGCCGTCCCGCAGCAGGCATCATTCAGCCTTTGCAGAGAGCGCTGCATGGTTTGCAATTCCTGAATGCGTGCTTCAACTTCATCCAGCCGGGCCTGCACAATGCTTTTAGATTCCTGGCAGGTGTGATGCTCCGGATCGATGCGGATCGATAATAACTCACGGATCGAATCCAGCGTGAAGCCGAGCTGACGCGCATAACGAATAAACCGCAGTCGCTGCAGATCGTTATCGGTATAAAGGCGGAAGCCTCCTTCTGTACGAACTTCATGATCGATCATCTGCTGCTTTTCGTAATATCGGATGGTATCCGGCGTGACGTTCGCAAGCTTCGCAAGTTCACCGATACGGTACATAACTACTCCTCGTTTATTTTCTGCATCAATCTTTCACCGTATTCACCGCGAAGAAAATCAGTGTTCATCCCAGCCTGGCGCAGCTTGAGTTCAAGCAGGGTGAGGCGGCGACTAAGTTCAGAGTATCGCGGATCGTCATGCCGGATCCCGTTGAGAAGATCGGCCAGTTCTACAGCCTCTCTGCGCTGTTCGAGCTCAGGAGGGAGACAGCCGGCATTTTTCAGTAAACGGTATCCAGCACGCAGTTCAGGCGCGATGTGAGAATCATCGTCAAGCACAAGGGGTTCGCCGCTACCCGGGAGATCGTCGAATTCACCTTTTCTTTGGGCATCGCGAATATAGCGTTCTGCCCACTGGTCGAGCAACCACATTACCAGCTCCAGGGGATGAACAGAATTGATACAGACATTGTAGAGAAGTGGGGGTATCGCGGATATAAAAAAACCCGCCGAAGCGGGTTTTTTTACGTTACTGCAGATTACTCTGCAGCAGCTTCTGCTTTCTCTGAACGATCAACCAGCTCGATGTAAGCCATCGGCGCGTTGTCGCCTGCACGGAAACCACACTTCAGAATGCGAGTGTAACCACCGGCACGGCTCGCGAAACGCGGGCCCAGTTCGTTAAACAGTTTTGCCACGATCTCGTTATCACGAGTACGGGCGAATGCCAGACGACGATTAGCAACGCTGTCAGTCTTGGCAAGAGTAATCAGCGGCTCAACTACGCGACGCAGCTCTTTCGCTTTAGGCAGGGTCGTCTTGATGATCTCATGACGAACCAGTGAACCTGCCATGTTGCGGAACATAGCCTGGCGATGGCTGCTGTTGCGGTTCAGTTGACGACCACTCTTACGATGGCGCATGACCTTATCCTTCTCAGTAAAACCTTAACCTGTGATCCGGTTACTCGTCAGCAATGCTTGCCGGTGGCCAGTTTTCCAGGCGCATGCCCAGAGACAGACCACGTGAAGCCAGCACGTCTTTAATCTCAGTAAGAGATTTTTTACCCAGGTTCGGCGTTTTCAGCAACTCAACCTCGGTACGCTGTACCAGATCACCGATATAGTGGATAGCTTCTGCCTTGAGGCAGTTAGCAGAGCGGACAGTCAATTCGAGATCGTCAACAGGGCGCAGCAGGATCGGATCGAATTCTGGTTTCTCTTCTTTCACTTCCGGCTGACGTACATCACGTAAGTCAACGAAAGCTTCCAGTTGTTCTGCCAGGATGGTTGCCGCACGACGAATCGCCTCTTCAGGATCGATTGTGCCGTTGGTTTCCATTTCGATGACCAGCTTGTCCAGGTCGGTACGCTGTTCTACACGCGCTGCTTCAACATTGTAGGCAATACGCTCTACAGGGCTATAGCATGCGTCGACCAGCAGACGGCCGATTGGGCGCTCATCTTCTTCCGAATGAATTCGGGCAGAAGCCGGCACATAACCACGACCGCGCTGAACTTTGATACGCATGCTAATAGCTGCGTTCTCATCGGTCAGGTGGCAGATCACGTGCTGCGGCTTGACGATTTCAACATCACCGTCGTGGGTGATGTCGGCTGCAGTCACAGGGCCAATGCCAGATTTATTCAGAGTAAGAATAACTTCATCTTTACCCTGAACTCTCACCGCCAGCCCTTTCAGGTTGAGCAGGATTTCAAGGATATCTTCCTGAACGCCTTCTTTGGTGCTGTACTCATGAAGTACACCATCAATCTCAACCTCGGTCACCGCGCAACCCGGCATCGATGAGAGCAGAATACGGCGCAGTGCGTTACCCAGAGTATGGCCAAAGCCACGCTCTAAAGGCTCAAGGGTCACCTTGGCGTGCGTCGAACTCACTTGCTCGATATCTACCAGGCGCGGTTTTAGAAACTCTGTCACAGAACCCTGCATTGTGTCCTCTCTTTGGTACTAAGCTTTACTTGGAGTAAAGCTCGACGATCAGGTGTTCGTTAATGTCCGCAGACAGATCAGAACGTTCTGGCTGACGCTTGAACGTACCTTCCATCTTGCCAGCATCAACTTCCAGCCAGGTTGGCTTTTCACGCTGCTCAGCCAGCTCCAGAGCGGCCTTCACGCGAGATTGCTTTTTCGCTTTCTCACGAATGCTAACAACGTCATTCGCTTTAACCTGATAAGAAGCGATGTTAACAACACGACCGTTTACCATGATTGCTTTGTGGCTAACCAGCTGACGTGATTCAGCACGAGTAGCGCCGAAGCCCATACGGTATACAACGTTGTCCAGACGACCTTCCAGCAGAGCCAGCAGGTTTTCACCTGTGTTGCCTTTCAGACGTGCTGCTTCTTTATAGTAGTTACGGAACTGACGCTCCAGCACACCGTACATACGGCGAACTTTTTGCTTTTCACGCAACTGCACACCATAGTCAGACAGACGCGGTTTACGCGCACCGTGCTGGCCAGGAGCTTGTTCAATTTTACACTTGGTATCGATCGCGCGAACGCCAGACTTAAGGAATAAGTCGGTGCCCTCACGACGGCTCAGCTTGAGCTTAGGACCCAAATATCTTGCCATTTTCTATCTCCAACTAACCTAAAAAACGGAGCGTTATACGCGACGTTTTTTCGGCGGACGACAACCGTTATGAGGGATCGGAGTCACATCAGTAATATTCGTGATGCGGAAACCAGCGGCGTTCAGAGCGCGAACAGTAGATTCACGACCCGGACCCGGACCTTTAACCATAACTTCCAGATTCTTGATGCCGTATTCTTTTACGGCTTCTGCGCAACGCTCTGCTGCAACCTGAGCTGCGAACGGAGTGGATTTGCGAGAACCACGGAAACCGGAACCACCGGCTGTTGCCCAACCCAATGCGTTACCCTGACGATCAGTAATAGTAACGATGGTGTTGTTGAAAGAAGCATGGATATGAGCCACGCCGTCAGAGACTTGTTTTCTTACACGTTTACGTGCACGAACTGGTGCCTTTGCCATTATTCAATCACCCCGATTATTTCTTGATCGGTTTGCGCGGACCCTTACGGGTACGTGCGTTGGTCTTAGTACGCTGACCGCGCACTGGCAGACCACGACGATGACGCAAACCGCGATAGCAACCAAGATCCATCAGGCGCTTGATGCTCATGCTGATTTCACGGCGCAGATCACCTTCAACGACAAATTTGGCAACTTCGTCACGCAGCGTGTCGATTTGTTCTTCAGACAGCTCACTGATCTTAACATCTTCAGCGATACCCGCTGCAGCCAGAATGGCTTTAGAACGGGTCTTGCCGACGCCGTAGATCGAAGTTAATGCGATCACAGCATGTTTCTGATCAGGAATGTTAATGCCTGCTATACGGGCCACTATGCACTCCTACTATTTAATATGTACGCACCATGCTGAAAAGCCCGTTTTCAGGATACTCAAATGGAAACGTACAGACATACAAAAGATTGGCTGGCTAATCTAGCCAGCTCAACCCAACTTTGCAAGAAAAATATGCGAAATAATCAGCCTTGGCGCTGTTTATGCTTCGGCTCGGCACTGCAAATCACACGGATGACACCATCACGCTTAACGATTTTGCAGTTACGGCATAATTTCTTGACGGAAGCACGAACTTTCATTTTTACTCTCCGTAACTTCTCAGGCGACCATTTAGCGGCCGTAGCCTTTCAGGTTCGCCTTCTTCAATGCAGACTCATACTGACTGGACATCATCAGAGTTTGCACTTGAGCCATAAAGTCCATAATCACGACAACAACGATAAGCAGTGAGGTCCCACCGAAGTAGAACGGTACTTTCATTGCATCACGCATGAACTCCGGGATCAGGCAGATAAAAGTAATATAAAGCGCACCAACCAAAGTCAGGCGAGTCATTACTTTATCGATATACTTCGCCGTTTGCTCTCCCGGACGAATTCCTGGTACAAATGCACCGGACTTCTTCAGGTTATCTGCTGTTTCACGCGGGTTGAAGACCAACGCCGTGTAGAAGAAACAGAAGAAGATGATCGCAGACGCATAGAGTAACACATAAAGTGGTTGCCCAGGCTGCAAATACAGCGAAATTGTTGTCAGCCAGTTCCAACCAGTACCGCCCCCGAACCATGACGCGATGGTTGCCGGGAACAGAATAATACTGGAAGCAAAGATAGCCGGGATAACCCCCGCCATGTTCACTTTCAGCGGTAAATGTGTGCTCTGTGCAGCATAGACACGACGACCCTGCTGACGTTTAGCGTAGTTCACCACAATGCGGCGTTGACCACGTTCAACGAAGACAACAAAGAACGTCACTGCAAATACTAATACTGCAACCAACAGCAACAGGAGGAAGTGCAGGTCGCCTTGACGCGCTTGCTCGATAGTATGGGCGATGGCTGGCGGGAGGCCCGCAACAATACCGGCGAAGATAATGATTGAGATACCGTTACCGATACCACGCTCAGTAATCTGTTCGCCGAGCCACATCAGGAACATAGTCCCTGTGACCAGACTTACAACAGCGGTGAAGTAGAATGCAAAGCCCGGGTTTAACACCAGGCCCTGCATACCAGGCATATTCGGCAGACCGGTAGCAATACCGATCGACTGGAATATTGCCAGCACCAGAGTACCGTAACGGGTGTACTGACTAATCTTACGACGTCCAGACTCCCCTTCTTTCTTCAACTCTGCCAGGGCCGGATGAACGACCGTCAGCAGCTGGATAATAATAGATGCCGAAATGTACGGCATAATACCCAATGCGAAGATAGAAGCACGGCTGAGAGCACCACCAGAGAACATGTTGAACATTTCAATGATGGTGCCTCGCTGTTGCTCAAGCAGTTTGGCAAGTACAGCGGCATCGATACCAGGGATCGGAATAAAAGAGCCAATACGGAACACAATCAGCGCGCCGATAACAA
Source organism: Enterobacter sp. 120016 (assembly GCF_018383635.1). NCBI lineage: Bacteria > Pseudomonadati > Pseudomonadota > Gammaproteobacteria > Enterobacterales > Enterobacteriaceae > Enterobacter > Enterobacter sp. 120016. The sequence continues at coordinate 15,129 of NZ_JAHAWC010000028.1, forward strand.
ACAGCAGTCTGCGTTTCAGCTCGCCAAATCCACCTTTGGCACTTTGAAAATCTAATCCCGGTTGCTTAGCCATCTGCTACTTATTCCTCAATTTTACCGCCAGCAGCTTCGATAGCAGCACGAGCACCTTTAGTAACACGCAGGCCACGAACAGTTACCGGAGTAGAAACTTCACCAGCCAGGATCACTTTCGCGAACTCGATCTGGATACCGATAATGTTTGCTGCTTTCAGCGTGTTCAGGTCTACAACGCCGCCTTCAACTTTCGCCAGGTCAGACAGACGGATTTCCGCTGTGATCGCTGCTTTGCGAGAGGTGAAGCCGAACTTCGGCAGACGACGGTACAGTGGCATCTGGCCACCCTCGAAACCGCGACGTACGCCACCGCCAGAACGAGAGTTCTGACCTTTGTGACCACGACCACCGGTTTTGCCGAGGCCAGAACCGATACCACGACCCAGGCGTTTACCCGCCTTTTTAGAGCCTTCGGCCGGAGACAGAGTATTTAAACGCATCTCTTACTCCTCAACTTTAACCATGAAGTAAACCGCGTTGACCATACCACGAACAGCAGGAGTATCCTCGCGCTCAACGGTATGACCAATACGACGCAGACCCAGGCCAAGCAGCGTTGCCTTGTGTTTCGGCAGACGACCGATTGCACTGCGGGTTTGAGTGATTTTAATAGTCTTTGCCATGGTCAATTACCCCAGAATTTCTTCAACGGATTTACCACGCTTGGCAGCGACCATTTCTGGAGAATTCATATTTTCCAGGCCATCAATAGTTGCACGAACCACGTTGATCGGGTTGGTGGAACCATATGCTTTGGCCAGAACGTTATGAACCCCAGCAACTTCCAGAACGGCGCGCATTGCACCACCGGCGATGATACCGGTACCTTCTGAAGCTGGCTGCATGAATACACGAGAACCCGTGTGAACACCTTTAACTGGGTGCTGCAGGGTGCCGTTGTTCAGCGCGACGTTAATCATATTGCGACGGGCTTTTTCCATCGCTTTCTGGATCGCTGCTGGAACTTCACGCGCTTTACCGTAACCAAAACCAACGCGACCGTTACCATCGCCTACTACAGTCAGAGCTGTGAAGGAGAAAATACGACCACCTTTAACGGTTTTAGATACGCGGTTTACCGCGATCAGCTTTTCCTGCAGTTCGCCAGCCTGTTTTTCGATGTGAGCCATCTTACACCTCTACCTTAGAACTGAAGGCCAGCTTCACGGGCAGCATCTGCCAGTGCCTGGACACGACCATGATATTGGAACCCGGAACGGTCAAAGGAAACATTGCTGATGCCTTTTTCCAGAGCGCGTTCTGCAACAGCTTTACCTACAGCTGCAGCGGCGTCTTTGTTACCGGTGTACTTCAATTGTTCTGAGATAGCTTTTTCTACAGTAGAAGCAGCTACCAGAACTTCAGAACCGTTCGGTGCAATTACCTGTGCGTAAATATGACGCGGGGTACGATGTACCACCAGGCGAGTTGCACCCAGCTCTTTGAGCTTGCGGCGTGCGCGGGTCGCACGACGGATACGAGCAGATTTCTTATCCATAGTGTTACCTTACTTCTTCTTAGCCTCTTTGGTACGCACGACTTCGTCGGCGTAACGAACACCCTTGCCTTTATAAGGCTCAGGACGACGGTAGGCGCGCAGATCTGCTGCAACCTGACCGATCAGCTGTTTATCAGCGCCTTTCAGCACGATTTCAGTTTGAGTCGGACATTCTGCAGTGATACCGGCCGGCAGCGGATGCTCAACAGGGTGTGAGAAGCCCAGAGACAGGCCTACTGCATTCCCTTTGATAGCTGCACGATAACCTACACCAACCAGCTGAAGCTTTTTAGTGAAGCCTTCGGTAACACCAACAACCATTGAGTTCAGCAGGGCACGCGCGGTACCAGCCTGAGCCCATCCATCCACGAAACCATCACGTGGACCGAAGGTCAGAGCGTTATCTGCATGTTTAACTTCAACAGCTTTGTTGAGGGTACGAGTCAGCTCGCCGTTTTTACCTTTGATCGTAATAACCTGACCGTCGATTTTTACATCAACGCCGGCAGGAATAACGACCGGTGCTTTAGCAACACGAGACATTCTTTCCTCCGATTAGGCTACGTAGCAGATAATTTCGCCACCAAGACCAGCCTGGCGCGCTGCACGATCAGTCATAACACCTTTAGAGGTAGAAACAACTGCGATACCAAGACCAGCCATAACTTTCGGCAGCTCATCTTTTTTCTTATAGATGCGCAGACCTGGGCGGCTGACACGCTGAATGCTTTCTACAACAGCTTTACCCTGGAAATACTTGAGAGTAAGTTCCAGTTCCGGCTTGGTGTCGCCTTCAACTTTAAAATCTTCGATAAAACCTTCTTCCTTCAGCACGTTGGCAATTGCCACTTTCAGCTTGGCGGAAGGCATGGTGACCGCAACTTTGTTCGCGGCCTGACCGTTACGGATACGGGTCAGCATATCCGCGATCGGATCTTGCATGCTCATCTGTCTTTACTCCCGTGATTCAATTGGTAATTACCAGCTAGCCTTTTTCAAGCCTGGCACTTCACCGCGCATAGCGGCTTCACGCAGTTTGATACGGCTCAACCCAAACTTGCCCACATAACCATGTGGACGACCTGTTTGACGACAGCGGTTACGCTGACGAGACGGGCTGGAATCACGCGGCAGAGACTGCAGCTTGAGAACCGCATTCCAACGATCTTCGTCGGAAGCGTTCACATCAGAAATGATCGCTTTCAGTTCAGCGCGTTTAGCGAAGAATTTATCAGCTAAAGCTACGCGCTTTACTTCGCGTGCTTTCATTGATTGCTTAGCCATTCAGTAACCCTACCTTACTTGCGGAACGGGAAGTCAAAGGCAGCCAGCAGAGCACGGCCTTCTTCGTCAGATTTCGCAGTAGTGGTAATGGTAATATCCAAACCACGCACGCGGTCGACTTTATCGTAGTCGATTTCTGGGAAGATGATCTGCTCACGGACACCCATGCTGTAGTTACCACGACCGTCGAAAGACTTAGCGGACAAGCCACGGAAGTCACGGATACGTGGAACAGCAATAGTGATCAGGCGCTCAAAGAACTCCCACATGCGTTCGCCACGCAGAGTTACTTTACAGCCGATCGGATAGCCCTGACGGATTTTGAAGCCTGCAACAGATTTGCGTGCTTTGGTGATCAGCGGTTTTTGACCGGAGATTGCTGTCAGGTCAGCTGCTGCGTTATCCAGCAGTTTCTTGTCAGCGATCGCTTCACCAACACCCATGTTCAGGGTGATCTTCTCGACCCGAGGGACTTGCATGACAGAATTGTAGTTAAACTCAGTCATGAGTTTGTTAACTACTTCGTCTTTGTAGTAATCATGCAGTTTCGCCATCGTACTACTCCAAATTACTTGATAGTTTCGCTGTTAGACTTGAAGAAACGGACTTTTTTGCCGTCTTCGAATCTAAAGCCTACACGGTCAGCCTTGCCGGTAGCCGCATTGAAGATTGCAACGTTAGAAACCTGAATAGCAGCTTCTTTTTCAACGATGCCACCTGGTTGGTTCAGGGCCGGAACCGGCTTCTGATGTTTCTTAACCAGGTTGATACCTTCAACGACAAGTTTGCCGGAAGACAGAACATTTTTTACTTTACCGCGTTTACCTTTATCTTTACCGGTTAACACGATAACTTCGTCATCACGACGGATTTTCGCTGCCATGATTCGCTCCTTAGAGTACTTCTGGTGCCAGAGAGATAATTTTCATGAACTTCTCAGTACGAAGTTCACGAGTTACCGGCCCAAAGATACGCGTGCCGATAGGCTGCTCGCTGTTATTGTTTAAAATAACGCATGCATTACCATCGAAGCGAATGACAGAACCGTCAGGGCGACGAACACCCTTCTTGGTGCGCACCACTACCGCCTTCAGCACATCACCTTTTTTGACCTTACCACGTGGAATTGCTTCTTTGATGGTGATCTTGATGATGTCGCCTACGCCTGCGTAGCGACGGTGCGAGCCACCCAGAACCTTGATACACATTACGCGACGTGCACCGGAGTTGTCGGCGACGTTCAGCATAGTCTGTTCTTGGATCATTTTAGTGCTCCGCTAATGTCAACTACTACCTGAGACTCTAAAATCAGAGCCGTTAAAAAGCCCCATATCGAGGGCGCGGCATTATAACACCGCTTCTGCAATATGGGTAGAAAAAATAAACGGCTCATCGCTGAGCCGTTTATTCGTATTGAGAAGGCGTACTGTATTACAGAACCGCTTTCTCTACAACGCGAACCAGCGTCCAGGACTTAGTCTTGGACAGTGGACGGCATTCACGGATTTCAACCTTGTCGCCGATACCACATTCGTTGTTCTCGTCATGTACGTGCAGTTTGGTCGTACGCTTGATGAATTTACCGTAGATCGGGTGTTTCACAATACGTTCGATAGCTACAACAATGGATTTCTCCATTTTGTCGCTAACAACACGACCTTGCAGAGTACGGATTTTATCGGTCATTACGCACCCGCCTTCTGAGTCAGTAAAGTCTTAACGCGTGCAACATTGCGACGCACTTGCTTCAGCAGGTGAGTCTGTTGCAGCTGGCCACTTGCAGCCTGCATACGCAGGTTGAACTGCTCACGCAGCAGGTTCAGCAGCTCAGCGTTCAGCTCTTCAACGCTTTTTTCACGCAGCTCTTTTGCTTTCATTACATCACCGTCTTAGTTACAAAGGTGGTTTTGATAGGCAGTTTCGCTGCTGCCAGGCCGAAGGCTTCACGGGCCAGCTCTTCCGGAACACCGTCCATTTCATAAAGGACTTTGCCCGGTTGGATCAAGGCAACCCAGTACTCCACGTTACCTTTACCTTTACCCATACGAACTTCCAGCGGCTTCTCGGTGATCGGTTTGTCCGGGAATACACGGATCCAGATCTTACCTTGACGCTTAACTGCACGGGTCATTGCACGACGTGCTGCTTCGATCTGACGTGCAGTCAGACGACCACGGCCAACAGCTTTCAGACCGAAAGTGCCGAAGCTAACATCCGTACCCTGCGCCAGACCACGGTTGCGGCCTTTGTGCACTTTACGGAATTTTGTACGCTTTGGTTGTAACATCAGCGACGCTCCTTATTTACGGCCTTTACGCTGCTGCTTTTTAGGTTGAGCAGCCGGTTTTTCCGGTTGTTCAACAGCAGCCATACCACCCAGGATCTCACCTTTGAAGATCCATACCTTAACGCCGATTACACCGTAAGTGGTGTGCGCTTCAGAGGTGTTGTAGTCGATGTCAGCACGCAGAGTGTGCAGCGGTACGCGACCTTCACGGTACCATTCGGTACGTGCGATTTCCGCGCCGCCCAGACGGCCGCTAACTTCAACTTTAATACCTTTAGCGCCCAGACGCATTGCGTTCTGTACAGCACGCTTCATAGCACGACGGAACATAACACGACGTTCCAGCTGTGAAGTGATGCTGTCAGCAACCAATTTAGCGTCCAGTTCAGGCTTACGAACTTCAGCGATATTGATCTGTGCAGGAACGCCAGCGATATCCGCTACGACCTTGCGCAGTTTTTCTACGTCTTCGCCTTTCTTACCGATAACGATGCCAGGGCGAGCAGTGTGAATAGTCACACGGATGCTCTTCGCTGGACGCTCGATAACGATACGAGATACAGACGCTTTAGCCAGTTCCTTAGTCAGGTACTGACGTACTTTAAAATCGCTGTCCAGGTTGTCAGCGAATTCTTTGGTGTTCGCAAACCAGGTAGAGTTCCATGGTTTTACAATACCCAGGCGAATACCATTAGGATGTACTTTCTGACCCATTGCTAGTCTCCAGAGTCTCAGCGATCGGACACAACCACAGTAATGTGGCTGGTGCGCTTCAGGATGCGATCTGCACGACCTTTCGCACGCGGCATAATGCGCTTCATGCTTGGGCCTTCATCTACGAAAATTTTCGCGACTTTCAGATCGTCGATGTCAGCGCCATCGTTGTGTTCAGCGTTAGCAATGGCAGATTCCAGTACTTTCTTGACCAATACCGCAGCTTTCTTGTTGGTATAGGTCAGGATGTCCAGGGCCTGCGACACTTTCTTACCGCGAATCAGGTCAGCAACAAGGCGAACCTTCTGAGCAGAAGAACGAGCATGGCGATGTTGAGCTAAAGTTTCCATCTCTTCCTCCTACCTTATTTCTTCTTCGCTTTTTTATCAGCAGCGTGGCCGCGATAAGTACGAGTCGGTGCGAATTCACCCAGTTTGTGACCAACCATTTCGTCGGTAACAAAGACTGGAACGTGCTGACGACCATTATGGACAGCGATGGTCAAACCGATCATGTTAGGAAAGATCGTTGAACGACGGGACCAAGTGCGCAGGGGCTTCTTGTCTCCGCTTTCCACCGCTTTCTCTACCTTCTTCAGCAAGTGCAGGTCAATAAAAGGACCTTTCTTGAGAGAACGTGGCATGGCTTATCCTCTAAAATTATTTGCTACGGCGACGTACGATAAATTTATCAGTACGCTTGTTGCTGCGGGTCTTCTTACCTTTGGTCTGAACGCCCCACGGAGTTACCGGGTGCTTACCAAAGTTACGACCTTCACCACCACCATGTGGGTGGTCGACTGGGTTCATCGCAGTACCACGAACGGTAGGACGAACACCACGCCAGCGTGCAGCACCTGCTTTACCCAGAACGCGCAGCATATGCTCAGCATTGCCAACTTCGCCCAGGGTAGCGCGGCAGTCTGCTTCGACTTTACGCATTTCACCAGAACGCAGACGCAGGGTGACATAAGCACCATCACGAGCAACGATCTGAACGTAAGTACCAGCGGAACGTGCCAGCTGACCGCCTTTACCTGGTTTCATTTCTACGTTATGAACGGTAGAACCAACCGGGATATTGCGCATCGGCAGGGTGTTGCCTGCTTTGATTGCAGCATCAACGCCAGACTGAATCTGGTCGCCAGCTTTCAGGCCTTTAGGGGCCAGGATGTAACGGCGTTCGCCGTCTTTGTACAGAACCAGCGCGATGTTCGCGGAACGGTTCGGATCGTACTCAAGACGTTCAACAACTGCTGGGATACCGTCTTTGTTGCGTTTGAAGTCAACAATACGATAAGCCTGCTTGTGGCCACCACCGATGTGACGAGTGGTGATACGGCCATTGTTGTTACGACCACCGGATTTGCTGTTTTTTTCCAGCAACGGAGCAAAAGGTTTGCCCTTGTGCAGCTCAGGGTTAACCACTTTAACTACGTGGCGACGACCCGGAGATGTCGGTTTACATTTAACAACTGCCATTGTATTACTCCTCCGACTTACTCAGCGCCGCCAACGAAGTCCAGATTCTGGCCTTCTTTCAGGGTGACGTAAGCTTTTTTCCAGTCGCTACGACGACCGATACGCTGTCCGTGACGTTTAACTTTCCCTTTAACGACCAGGGTGTTAACGACTTCGACTTCGACTTCAAACAGTTTCTGCACAGCAGCTTTGATCTCTGCTTTGGTCGCGTCTTTAGCAACTTTGAGAACGATGGTGTTTGTTTTTTCCATCGCAGTAGACGCTTTTTCAGAAACGTGCGGTGCGCGAAGCACCTTCAGCAGACGTTCTTCACGAATCATGCCAGCATCTCCTCAACTTGCTTAACAGCATCAGCAGTCATTACGACTTTGTCGAAGGCGATCAGGCTAACCGGGTCGATACCAGTCGCATCGCGTACGTCAACCTTGTGCAGGTTACGTGCGGCCAGGAACAGGTTCTCGTCCAGCTCACCGGTGATGATCAGCACATCTTCCAGAGCCATGTCTTTCAGTTTCTGTGCCAGCAGCTTAGTTTTAGGCGCTTCAACAGAGAACTTCTCGACAACGATCAGACGATCCTGACGTACCAGTTCGGACAGGATGCTTTTCAGCGCGCCGCGGTACATCTTTTTGTTAACTTTTTGACTGTGGTCCTGTGGACGCGCAGCGAAGGTCACGCCACCTGAACGCCAGATCGGGCTCTTGATAGAACCTGAACGCGCACGGCCGGTACCTTTCTGGCGCCATGGCTTTTTGCCAGAACCAGTTACTTCAGCACGAGTCTTCTGAGCACGAGTACCCTGACGAGCACCAGCTGCATAAGCAACTACAACCTGGTGAACCAGCGCTTCGTTGAAATCACGACCGAAGGTAGTTTCGGAAACAGTCAGCGCGCTCTGCGCGTCTTTCAATACTAATTCCATTGCTATCCCCTTACGCCTTCACAGCTGGTTTAACGATCAGGTCGCTACCGGTTGCACCCGGAACTGCACCTTTAACCAGCAGCAGGTTGCGCTCAGCGTCAACACGTACTACGTCCAGGCTCTGAACGGTTACACGTTCGTTACCCAGCTGACCTGCCATTTTCTTGCCTTTGAACACTTTGCCCGGAGTCTGGTTCTGACCGATAGAACCCGGAACGCGGTGAGACAAGGAGTTACCGTGGGTAGCGTCCTGGGTACGGAAGTTCCAGCGCTTAACGGTACCAGCAAAACCTTTACCTTTAGAGGTACCGGTTACGTCAACTTTTTTAACGTCAGCAAACAGCTCAACGCTAATGTCCTGACCTACGGTGAACTCTTCGCCTTCAGCAAGACGGAATTCCCACAGACCACGGCCAGCTTCTACGCCAGCTTTAGCGAAGTGACCCGCTTCTGGTTTGGTTACACGGTTAGCTTTTTTAGCACCAGTGGTCACCTGAACAGCGCGGTAGCCATCGTTAGCCAGATCTTTAACCTGGGTAACGCGGTTTGCTTCAACTTCGATTACGGTTACTGGGATTGAAACGCCATCTTCAGTGAAGATGCGGGTCATGCCCACTTTTTTACCGACTAAACCAATCATTGTATCAACCTCTCAATCGCTCGATGACCTGATTAACCCAGGCTGATCTGCACGTCTACACCGGCAGCCAGATCCAGACGCATCAGAGCATCAACGGTTTTCTCAGTTGGCTCAACGATGTCAACCAGACGCTTGTGAGTGCGGATTTCGTACTGATCGCGCGCGTCTTTGTTGACGTGCGGGGAGATCAGAACGGTGAAGCGCTCTTTGCGGGTCGGCAGCGGGATCGGACCACGGACTTGCGCACCAGTGCGCTTAGCAGTCTCGACGATTTCCGCGGTTGATTGATCGATCAGACGATGATCAAACGCTTTAAGGCGGATACGGATTCTTTGGTTCTGCATGAGACCAGAGCTCCAATTATTTTATAAACGAAAATGATTACTCCTCAAACCCATTACGATTGATGGGAGAGTGTAACCGTTCTTACGTAGCTCCCCAATTGGGAGCATTGTTGAGTAACAAAGTGAGCTACTCTGGTTCAGATTGAACCCGCCGTCAATTACGACAAGCCCGCGCATTATACGTAAATCTGGGCAAGACGCAAGTGCCGTTTAGAAATTAAGCGCCTGAGGCGCAGTATGCGTAAGGGCGCGTAACTTTTTACGCAATCTATCCCTTCTCAATGCTTTGTCTCGAGCCCCTCCGCAATTGTCGTTTTTGTCGATTGCCGGCCAGGCCGCTTATGACGAGTATGCGCTCAAACCCTTTTGAGGCCATCTCCATGCTAACCACCCTCCCCTTTTTGCTGGTCTATTTTTCGCTGACGGCCTTTCTTGTCCGTGCTGATATTCGCTACGGACTGCTTCCCGATAAATTTCTCTGCCCGCTGCTATGGTCGGGCCTGCTCTTTCAGCTCTGTATCCATCCTGATTTTCTGCCGAGTGCGGTGGCGGGTGCGATGGCTGGATATATCGGCTTTGCCGTTATCTACTGGGGATATCGGTTTATCTGCCGGCGTGAAGGGATGGGATATGGCGATGTAAAATACCTGGCGGCGCTTGGCGCGTGGCATGGCTGGTGCGTGTTGCCTGCACTGGCATTACTCGCTGCGCTTATGGCGCTACTCAGCATTCTTGTGTTTTCGTTATTCACCCCTGATAAAGGGGCATTAAAAAACCCACTGCCTTTTGGGCCATTTCTGGCAGCAGCGGGTTTATGCGTAGGTTGGAAGACGGTGGTTACTCTTCCACTTTAATCTGCGACTGAAGGTAGTTCTGCAGGCCGATTTTAGCAATCAAGTCCAGCTCCGTTTCCAGCCAGTCAATGTGGCCTTCTTCATCGGCCAGGATCTGGATCATCATATCGCGACTGACGTAGTCATGTACGCTGTCTGCGTAGGCAATGGCTTCACGGAGATCTTTGGCGCCTTCAAGCTCCAGCCTGAGGTCGGAACGCAGCATCTCTTCGACATCTTCTCCGATGCCCAGCTTTCCGAGGTCCTGCAGGTTTGGAATGCCTTCAAGGAATAAAATACGCTCGATATATTTATCGGCGTGCTTCATTTCATCGATCGATTCATGGTACTCAACGTCGTTCAGACGTTTAAGCCCCCAGTTTTTGAACATTCTCGCGTGAAGAAAGTACTGGTTAATTGCGACAAGCTCATTTCCCAATAATTTATTGAGATAACTTATGATTTTAACATCACCTTTCATTATATAGTCCCTCCGCTTCCACTCATTGAAGCGTAGATCGGGCTACAGGGATGTCAAAAAAAAGATGGGCGCTTAGGCGATCTCTTTGTATTCCGGGATCTGCATCAATTCGTCCTGCATGATCTCTCGCGCAGCACGTACGCATTTACCGCATTGATTTCCCACCGGAACAAATTTGCGTAGCTGCTGAAATGACTGAGGCTGAAACTGGCGAACGGCCTGACGTATTTTCTTGTCGCTTACACCATTACATAAACAAACGTACATAGAGACTCCCGTTCAAATTATGCGCAAAGTGTAAGTGAGAATGGTTATGATTACAATAGCACAAGCGCCACAATACGGGGCGGGAGCAGGCAAAAAATGCGAAATTTTGTGACAGTGCCTGAACGGCAGAAAACAAAAAAGGACGCCGAAGCGTCCTTTTTTTATTCAGGGATAATTAATTAGCCCAGAACTTTAGCAACAACGCCCGCGCCAACGGTACGGCCGCCTTCACGGATTGCGAAACGCAGACCGTCGTCCATCGCGATTGGGTGGATCAGAGTCACAACCATCTTGATGTTGTCGCCTGGCATTACCATCTC
>NZ_JAHAWC010000029.1:0-25924 GCF_018383635.1 Enterobacter sp. 120016
GAGATGGTAATGCCAGGCGACAACATCAAGATGGTTGTGACTCTGATCCACCCAATCGCGATGGACGACGGTCTGCGTTTCGCAATCCGTGAAGGTGGCCGTACCGTTGGCGCGGGCGTGGTTGCTAAAGTTCTCGGCTAATCGCTGATAACATTTGACGCAATGCGCATGAAAAGGGCATCATTTGATGCCCTTTTTGCACGCTTTCACATCAGAACCTGGCTCATCAGTGATTATTTTTGTCATAATCATTGCTGAGACAGGCTCTGCAGAGAGCGTATAATCCATAAAGGGATTATTTCGATTTGGCTCGCCTCGCAATCGCGGGGTGAAATTATTTGTAGAATTCTTCTGACAGGTTGGTTTATGAGTGCGAATACCGAAGCTCAAGGGAGCGGGCGCGGCCTGGAAGCGATGAAGTGGGTCGCTGTTGCCGTGCTGCTGATTGTGGCAATCGTTGGCAACTATCTTTATCGTGACATGATGCTGCCGCTCCGCGCGCTGGCAGTGGTGATTCTGATTGCTGCAGCGGGCGGTGTCGCGCTGTTGACGACTAAAGGTAAAGCAACCGTTGCTTTTGCACGTGAAGCGCGTACCGAAGTCCGCAAGGTCATTTGGCCGACTCGCCAGGAAACATTGCACACCACGCTGATCGTAGCGGCGGTTACCGCTGTAATGTCACTGATCCTGTGGGGACTGGATGGTATTCTGGTTCGCCTGGTTTCCTTTATTACTGGCCTGAGGTTCTAAGATGTCTGAAGCCCCTAAAAAGCGTTGGTACGTCGTTCAGGCGTTTTCCGGTTTTGAAGGCCGCGTAGCAACGTCGCTGCGTGAGCATATCAAATTACACAACATGGAAGAGTTATTTGGCGAAGTTATGGTTCCGACCGAAGAAGTGGTTGAGATCCGTGGCGGCCAACGTCGCAAAAGCGAGCGTAAATTCTTCCCGGGTTACGTGCTGGTTCAGATGGTGATGAACGACGCGAGCTGGCACCTGGTGCGCAGCGTACCGCGCGTGATGGGCTTTATCGGCGGCACGTCTGACCGTCCGGCGCCAATCAGCGACAAAGAAGTTGATGCGATTATGAACCGCCTGCAGCAGGTGGGTGATAAGCCGCGTCCTAAAACGCTGTTTGAACCGGGTGAAATGGTTCGTGTTAGCGACGGTCCGTTTGCTGACTTTAACGGCGTCGTTGAAGAAGTGGACTACGAGAAGTCCCGCCTGAAAGTTTCTGTTTCTATCTTCGGTCGTGCGACCCCGGTAGAACTGGACTTTGCGCAGGTCGAAAAAGCCTAAGCAGCGATCAAAAAAGCGGCGATTTAATCGTTGCACAGGGCGCGAGATTGGAATACAATTTCGCGCCTTTTGTTTTTATGGGCCCCGGCCCGTAAAACGAATTTTATTCACGGGGAGCCTTCCTGAGGCGCTATTACCCAATCAGAGGATTTTAGAATGGCTAAGAAAGTACAAGCCTACGTCAAGCTGCAGGTTGCAGCTGGTATGGCGAACCCAAGTCCACCAGTTGGTCCAGCTCTGGGTCAGCAGGGTGTGAACATCATGGAATTCTGTAAAGCGTTCAACGCCAAAACCGAATCCCTGGAAAAAGGTCTGCCAATCCCAGTCGTAATCACTGTTTACGCTGACCGTTCTTTCACTTTCGTTACCAAAACCCCTCCAGCAGCAGTTCTGCTGAAGAAAGCGGCTGGTATCAAGTCTGGTTCCGGTAAACCGAACAAAGACAAAGTGGGTAAAATTTCCCGCGCTCAGCTGCAGGAAATCGCGCAGACCAAAGCTGCCGACATGACTGGTGCCGACATTGAAGCGATGACTCGCTCAATCGAAGGTACTGCACGTTCCATGGGCCTGGTAGTGGAGGACTAAGAAATGGCTAAACTGACCAAGCGCATGTCCGTGATCCGTGACAAAGTTGATGCGACCAAACAGTACGACATCAACGAAGCTATCGCTCTGCTGAAAGAACTGGCAACTGCTAAGTTCGTTGAAAGCGTTGACGTTGCCGTTAACCTCGGCATCGACGCTCGTAAATCCGATCAGAACGTTCGTGGCGCAACTGTACTGCCACATGGTACTGGCCGTTCCGTTCGCGTAGCTGTATTTGCTCAGGGTGCAAACGCTGAAGCTGCTAAAGCTGCCGGCGCTGAACTGGTAGGTATGGAAGATCTGGCTGATCAGATCAAGAAAGGCGAAATGAACTTTGACGTTGTTATTGCTTCTCCAGATGCAATGCGCGTTGTTGGCCAGCTGGGCCAGGTTCTGGGTCCACGCGGCCTGATGCCAAACCCGAAAGTTGGTACTGTAACCCCTAACGTTGCTGAAGCGGTTAAGAACGCTAAAGCAGGTCAGGTTCGTTATCGTAACGACAAAAACGGCATCATCCACACCACCATCGGTAAAGTGGACTTTGACGCTGACAAACTGAAAGAAAACCTGGAATCTCTGCTGGTTGCGCTGAAAAAAGCAAAACCAACTCAGGCGAAAGGCGTGTACATCAAGAAAGTTAGCATCTCCACCACCATGGGTGCAGGTGTTGCAGTTGACCAGGCTGGCCTGAGCGCTGCTGCAAACTAATGCCTTTACGTGGGCGGTGATTTTGTCTACAATCTTACCCCCACGTTTGCTAACGAAAGTTAGCGGCTAAAAGATTTGTTCGTTGGAGCCTGGCCTAATCCAGGCCTCCGTCGAAGACCGCAGGTGTTTCGCAAGAGACTTAATCCCCTGCGTAGACGGTGACAGAACGCTAAGATTATTTTTGGATACTCTGGCTTGTTTCTGCTCACCGTATTAAGACGCTCTTCCCGTTGGGAAGAGTGAAGTGAGTTCCGGAACATGAGTTCCGGCAAACATCCAGGAGCAAAGCTAATGGCTTTAAATCTTCAAGACAAACAAGCGATTGTTGCTGAAGTCAGCGAAGTAGCCAAAGGCGCGCTGTCTGCAGTAGTTGCGGATTCCCGTGGCGTTACTGTAGACAAAATGACTGAACTGCGTAAAGCAGGTCGTGAAGCTGGCGTATACATGCGTGTTGTTCGTAACACCCTGCTGCGTCGCGTAGTTGAAGGTACTCAGTTCGAGTGCCTGAAAGACACGTTTGTTGGTCCGACCCTGATTGCATACTCTATGGAACACCCGGGCGCTGCTGCTCGTCTGTTCAAAGAGTTCGCGAAAGCGAATGCAAAATTTGAGGTCAAAGCTGCAGCCTTTGAAGGTGAGTTGATCACGGCATCGAACATCGATCGCCTGGCAACCCTGCCGACCTACGAAGAAGCAATTGCACGCCTGATGGCAACCATGAAAGAAGCTTCGGCTGGCAAACTGGTTCGCACTCTGGCTGCTGTTCGCGATGCGAAAGAAGCTGCTTAATCGCAGTTATCTTTATAAAGCATTTGCTTACGTATAAACTTATTCTGATTTTCAGGAACAATTTAAATGTCTATCACTAAAGATCAAATCATTGAAGCAGTTGCAGCTATGTCCGTAATGGACGTTGTAGAACTGATTTCTGCAATGGAAGAAAAATTCGGTGTTTCTGCTGCTGCTGCTGTAGCTGTAGCTGCGGGCCCGGCTGAAGCTGCTGAAGAAAAAACTGAATTCGACGTAATTCTGAAAGCTGCTGGCGCTAACAAAGTTGCTGTTATCAAAGCAGTACGTGGCGCAACTGGCCTGGGTCTGAAAGAAGCTAAAGACCTGGTAGAATCTGCTCCAGCTGCGCTGAAAGAAGGCGTGAGCAAAGACGACGCAGAAGCACTGAAAAAATCTCTGGAAGAAGCTGGCGCTGAAGTTGAAGTTAAATAAGCCAACTTTTCTGGTTGCAGCCTAAGTCATTAGGCTGATGGCTGGTGACTTTTTAGTCACCAGCCTTTTTGCGCTGTAAGGCATCAGTAGCATTTCACACTGTTTGACTGCTGATTGTCCTGACAATGCATGTTTCTATCGACGACTTAATATATTGCGACAGGGTGCTCGCTCTGTGTAAATCGCGACGAAATGATTTAAGCGTGATAGCAACAGGTATTGCGGAAAGTATTCAATTTTCCGGTCCACAAAATGGTGTTGCACAAACTGTCCCTTCGTCGGACAGATGGGTCGACTTGTCAGCGAGCTGAGGAACCCTATGGTTTACTCCTATACCGAGAAAAAACGTATTCGTAAGGATTTTGGTAAACGTCCACAAGTTCTGGACATTCCATATCTCCTTTCTATCCAGCTTGACTCGTTCCAGAAGTTTATCGAGCAAGATCCTGAAGGGCAGTACGGTCTGGAAGCAGCCTTCCGCTCCGTGTTCCCGATTCAGAGCTACAGCGGTAACTCCGAGCTGCAGTACGTCAGCTACCGCCTTGGCGAACCGGTGTTTGACGTTCAGGAATGTCAGATCCGTGGCGTGACCTATTCCGCACCGCTGCGCGTAAAACTGCGTCTGGTGATCTACGAGCGCGAAGCGCCGGAAGGCACCGTAAAAGACATTAAAGAACAAGAAGTCTACATGGGTGAAATTCCACTCATGACGGACAACGGTACTTTCGTTATCAACGGTACTGAGCGTGTTATCGTTTCCCAGCTGCATCGTAGCCCGGGCGTCTTCTTCGACAGCGATAAAGGTAAAACACACTCTTCCGGTAAAGTACTGTATAACGCACGCATCATTCCTTACCGTGGTTCATGGCTGGACTTCGAGTTCGATCCGAAAGACAACCTGTTTGTCCGTATCGACCGTCGTCGTAAGCTGCCTGCAACCATCATTCTGCGTGCGCTGCAATACACCACTGAACAGATCCTGGACCTGTTCTTTGAGAAAGTGATCTTTGAAATCCGCGACAACAAGCTGCAGATGGAGCTGGTGCCGGAACGTCTGCGTGGTGAGACCGCGTCGTTCGACATCGAAGCCGACGGCAAAGTGTATGTGGAAAAAGGTCGCCGTATCACCGCGCGCCACATCCGCCAGCTG
The DNA here is from genome assembly GCF_018383635.1 of Enterobacter sp. 120016. Taxonomy (NCBI): domain Bacteria; kingdom Pseudomonadati; phylum Pseudomonadota; class Gammaproteobacteria; order Enterobacterales; family Enterobacteriaceae; genus Enterobacter; species Enterobacter sp. 120016. Next base: position 4,962 of record NZ_JAHAWC010000029.1, read on the forward strand.
GAAAAAGATGATATCAAACTCATCGAAGTTCCGGTTGAGTACATTGCAGGAAAAGTAGCCGCGAAAGATTACGTTGACGAGTCAACGGGTGAGCTGATCTGCCCAGCGAACATGGAGCTGAGCCTGGATCTGCTGGCTAAGCTGAGCCAGTCTGGCCACAAACGTATCGAAACGCTGTTCACCAACGATCTGGACCACGGCGCGTATATCTCTGAGACTATTCGCGTCGACCCAACTACCGATCGTCTGAGCGCGCTGGTAGAAATCTACCGCATGATGCGTCCTGGTGAGCCACCAACTCGCGAAGCGGCGGAAAGCCTGTTCGAGAACCTGTTCTTCTCCGAAGACCGCTACGATCTGTCCGCGGTTGGTCGTATGAAGTTCAACCGTTCTCTGCTGCGCGACGAAATCGAAGGTTCCGGTATCCTGAGCAAAGACGACATCATCGAAGTGATGAAGAAGCTCATCGATATCCGTAACGGTAAAGGCGAAGTGGACGATATCGACCACCTCGGCAACCGTCGTATCCGTTCCGTAGGCGAAATGGCGGAAAACCAGTTCCGCGTTGGCCTGGTACGTGTAGAGCGTGCGGTGAAAGAGCGTCTGTCTCTGGGCGATCTGGATACCCTGATGCCTCAGGATATGATCAACGCCAAGCCGATTTCTGCAGCAGTGAAAGAGTTCTTCGGTTCAAGCCAGCTGTCTCAGTTCATGGACCAGAACAACCCGCTGTCTGAGATTACGCACAAACGTCGTATCTCTGCACTCGGCCCAGGCGGTCTGACCCGTGAACGTGCAGGCTTTGAAGTTCGAGACGTACACCCGACGCACTACGGTCGCGTATGTCCAATCGAAACGCCTGAAGGTCCAAACATCGGTCTGATCAACTCCCTGTCCGTGTACGCACAGACTAACGAATACGGTTTCCTCGAGACCCCGTACCGTAAAGTGACTGACGGTGTTGTAACCGACGAAATTCACTACCTGTCTGCTATTGAAGAAGGCAACTACGTTATCGCTCAGGCGAACTCCAACCTGGATGACGAAGGCCACTTTGTAGAAGATCTGGTTACCTGCCGTAGCAAAGGCGAATCAAGTCTGTTCAGCCGCGACCAGGTTGACTACATGGACGTATCCACCCAGCAGGTGGTATCCGTCGGTGCGTCCCTGATCCCGTTCCTGGAACACGATGACGCCAACCGTGCATTGATGGGTGCGAACATGCAACGTCAGGCCGTTCCAACTCTGCGCGCTGATAAGCCGCTGGTTGGTACCGGTATGGAACGTGCTGTTGCCGTTGACTCCGGTGTTACTGCGGTTGCTAAACGTGGCGGTACCGTTCAGTACGTCGACGCATCCCGTATCGTTATCAAAGTTAACGAAGACGAGATGTATCCGGGCGAAGCAGGTATCGACATTTATAACCTGACCAAATACACCCGTTCTAACCAGAACACCTGTATCAACCAGATGCCTTGCGTATCTCTGGGTGAGCCAGTTGAGCGCGGCGACGTGCTGGCAGACGGTCCGTCCACCGACCTCGGTGAACTGGCGCTCGGTCAGAACATGCGCGTAGCGTTCATGCCGTGGAATGGTTACAACTTCGAAGACTCCATCCTCGTCTCCGAGCGTGTGGTTCAGGAAGATCGTTTCACCACCATCCACATTCAGGAACTGGCATGTGTGTCCCGTGACACCAAGCTGGGGCCAGAAGAGATCACCGCTGACATCCCTAACGTGGGTGAAGCTGCGCTCTCCAAACTGGATGAATCCGGTATCGTTTACATCGGTGCGGAAGTGACCGGCGGCGACATTCTGGTTGGTAAGGTTACGCCTAAAGGTGAAACCCAGCTGACGCCAGAAGAGAAACTGCTGCGTGCAATCTTCGGTGAGAAAGCGTCTGACGTTAAAGACTCTTCCCTGCGCGTACCAAACGGCGTTTCCGGTACGGTTATCGATGTTCAGGTCTTCACCCGTGACGGCGTTGAGAAAGATAAGCGTGCGCTGGAAATCGAAGAGATGCAGCTCAAACAGGCTAAGAAAGACCTGTCTGAAGAACTGCAGATCCTCGAAGCAGGTCTGTTCAGCCGTATTTATGCGGTGCTGGTTGCCGGTGGCGTTGAAGCTGAGAAGCTTGACAAACTGCCACGCGATCGCTGGCTGGAACTGGGCCTGACCGACGAAGAGAAACAAAATCAGCTGGAACAACTGGCTGAGCAGTATGACGAACTGAAACACGAGTTCGAGAAAAAACTCGAAGCGAAACGCCGCAAAATTACTCAGGGCGACGATCTGGCACCAGGCGTGCTGAAGATTGTTAAGGTGTATCTGGCCGTTAAACGTCAGATCCAGCCTGGTGATAAGATGGCAGGTCGTCACGGTAACAAAGGTGTTATCTCTAAGATCAACCCGATCGAAGATATGCCGCACGATGCTAACGGTACGCCGGTAGATATCGTACTGAACCCGCTGGGCGTACCGTCTCGTATGAACATCGGTCAGATCCTGGAAACCCACCTGGGTATGGCTGCGAAAGGTATCGGCGACAAGATTAACGCCATGCTGAAGCAGCAGGAAGAAGTCGCGAAACTGCGCGAATTCATCCAGCGTGCCTACGATCTGGGTACCGACGTGCGTCAGAAAGTCGACCTGAATACCTTCAGCGATGAAGAAGTGCTGCGCCTGGCTGAGAACCTGAAAAAAGGTATGCCAATCGCAACGCCGGTCTTCGATGGTGCGAAAGAAGCTGAAATTAAAGAGCTGCTGCAACTGGGTGGTCTGCCAACGTCTGGTCAGATTACGCTGTTTGACGGCCGTACCGGTGAACAGTTCGAGCGTCCGGTAACCGTAGGTTACATGTACATGCTGAAACTGAACCACCTGGTCGACGACAAGATGCACGCTCGTTCTACCGGTTCTTACAGCCTGGTTACTCAGCAGCCGCTGGGTGGTAAGGCACAGTTCGGTGGTCAGCGCTTCGGGGAGATGGAAGTGTGGGCGCTGGAAGCATACGGCGCGGCATACACCCTGCAGGAAATGCTCACCGTTAAGTCTGATGACGTGAACGGTCGTACCAAGATGTATAAAAACATCGTGGACGGCAACCATCAGATGGAACCGGGCATGCCAGAATCCTTCAACGTACTGTTGAAAGAGATTCGTTCGCTGGGTATCAACATCGAACTGGAAGACGAGTAATTCTCGCTCAAACAGGTCACTGGTGCCGGGTTAACCCCCGGCACCAGATTGTGCTAACTCCGACGGGAGCAAATCCGTGAAAGATTTATTAAAGTTTCTGAAAGCGCAGACTAAAACCGAAGAGTTTGATGCGATCAAAATTGCTCTGGCTTCGCCAGACATGATCCGTTCATGGTCTTTCGGTGAAGTTAAAAAGCCGGAAACCATCAACTACCGTACGTTCAAACCTGAGCGTGACGGCCTTTTCTGTGCGCGTATTTTCGGGCCAGTAAAAGATTACGAGTGCCTGTGCGGTAAGTACAAGCGCCTGAAACACCGTGGTGTGATCTGTGAGAAGTGCGGCGTTGAAGTGACCCAGACCAAAGTGCGTCGTGAGCGCATGGGCCACATCGAGCTGGCGTCTCCGACCGCTCATATCTGGTTCCTGAAATCTCTGCCGTCCCGTATCGGTCTGCTGCTGGATATGCCGCTGCGCGATATCGAACGCGTTCTGTACTTCGAATCTTATGTGGTTATCGAAGGCGGGATGACGAACCTGGAACGTCATCAGATCCTGACTGAAGAGCAGTATCTGGACGCGCTGGAAGAGTTCGGTGACGAATTCGACGCGAAGATGGGTGCGGAAGCTATTCAGGCCCTGCTGAAGAGCATGGATCTGGAGCAAGAGTGCGAGCAGCTGCGTGAAGAGCTGAACGAAACCAACTCCGAAACCAAACGTAAAAAGCTGACCAAGCGTATCAAACTGCTGGAAGCGTTCGTTCAGTCTGGTAACAAACCAGAGTGGATGATCCTGACCGTTCTGCCGGTTCTGCCGCCAGATCTGCGTCCACTGGTTCCGCTGGATGGTGGTCGTTTCGCAACGTCCGATCTGAACGATCTGTATCGTCGCGTTATCAACCGTAACAACCGTCTGAAACGTCTGCTGGATCTGGCTGCGCCGGACATCATCGTACGCAACGAAAAACGTATGCTGCAGGAAGCGGTAGATGCCCTGCTGGATAACGGTCGTCGCGGTCGTGCGATCACCGGTTCTAACAAGCGTCCTCTGAAATCTTTGGCCGACATGATCAAAGGTAAACAGGGTCGTTTCCGTCAGAACCTGCTCGGTAAGCGTGTTGACTACTCCGGTCGTTCTGTAATCACCGTAGGTCCATACCTGCGTCTGCATCAGTGCGGTCTGCCGAAGAAAATGGCACTGGAGCTGTTCAAACCGTTCATCTACGGCAAGCTGGAACTGCGTGGCCTGGCCACCACCATCAAAGCCGCTAAGAAAATGGTTGAGCGTGAAGAAGCTGTCGTTTGGGATATCCTGGACGAAGTTATCCGCGAACACCCGGTACTGCTGAACCGTGCACCAACCCTGCACCGTTTGGGTATCCAGGCATTTGAGCCAGTGCTGATCGAAGGTAAAGCTATCCAGCTGCACCCGCTGGTTTGTGCGGCATATAACGCCGACTTCGATGGTGACCAGATGGCTGTTCACGTACCGCTGACGCTGGAAGCCCAGCTCGAAGCGCGTGCGCTGATGATGTCTACCAACAACATCCTGTCCCCAGCGAACGGTGAACCTATCATCGTTCCTTCTCAGGACGTTGTACTGGGTCTGTACTACATGACCCGTGACTGTGTTAACGCCAAAGGCGAAGGCATGGTGCTGACTGGCCCGAAAGAAGCTGAGCGTATTTATCGCGCTGGCCTGGCCTCTCTGCATGCGCGCGTTAAAGTGCGTATCACCGAATACGAAAAAGATGAAAACGGCGAATTCGTTGCGAAAACCAGCCTGAAAGACACGACCGTGGGCCGTGCCATTCTGTGGATGATCGTACCGAAAGGTCTGCCTTTCTCCATCGTCAACCAGGCGCTGGGCAAGAAAGCGATCTCCAAAATGCTGAACACCTGTTACCGCATTCTGGGTCTGAAGCCGACCGTTATCTTCGCTGACCAGACAATGTATACCGGCTTTGCTTATGCAGCGCGTTCAGGTGCATCTGTTGGTATCGATGACATGGTCATCCCAGAGAAGAAACACGAGATCATCTCTGAAGCGGAAGCCGAAGTTGCTGAGATCCAGGAGCAGTTCCAGTCTGGTCTGGTTACCGCGGGCGAACGCTATAACAAAGTTATCGATATCTGGGCAGCGGCGAACGATCGTGTATCCAAAGCGATGATGGATAACCTGCAGACCGAAACCGTGATTAACCGTGACGGCGTAGAAGAGCAGCAGGTTTCCTTCAACAGCATCTACATGATGGCCGACTCCGGTGCGCGTGGTTCCGCAGCACAGATTCGTCAGCTGGCAGGTATGCGTGGTCTGATGGCGAAGCCAGATGGCTCCATCATCGAAACGCCAATTACCGCGAACTTCCGTGAAGGTCTGAACGTACTCCAGTACTTCATCTCCACGCACGGTGCTCGTAAAGGTCTGGCGGATACCGCACTGAAAACAGCGAACTCCGGTTATCTGACGCGTCGTCTGGTTGACGTTGCGCAGGATCTGGTTGTGACCGAAGACGATTGTGGCACCCTCGAAGGTATCACCATGACCCCGGTTATCGAGGGTGGTGATGTTAAAGAGCCACTGCGCGATCGCGTTCTGGGTCGTGTGACCGCGGAAGACATTCTGAAGCCGGGCACTGCAGACATTCTGGTTCCACGCAACACGCTGCTGCACGAGCACTGGTGTGACCTGCTGGAAGCGAACTCTGTTGACTCCGTGAAAGTACGTTCCGTTGTATCCTGTGACACCGACTTTGGTGTATGTGCGCACTGCTATGGTCGTGACCTGGCGCGTGGCCACATCATCAACAAAGGTGAAGCAATCGGCGTTATCGCGGCACAGTCCATCGGTGAGCCGGGTACACAGCTGACGATGCGTACGTTCCACATCGGTGGTGCGGCATCTCGTGCGGCTGCTGAATCCAGCATCCAGGTGAAAAACAAAGGTAGCATCAAGCTCAGCAACGCGAAGTCTGTTGTTAACTCCGCAGGCAAGCTGGTTGTGACCTCTCGTAACACCGAGCTGAAGCTGATCGACGAATTCGGTCGTACCAAAGAGAGCTATAAAGTGCCTTACGGTGCGGTTATGGCGAAAGGTGATGGCGAGCAGGTTGCCGGCGGTGAAACCGTTGCAAACTGGGATCCACACACCATGCCGGTTATCACCGAAGTAAGTGGTTTCATCCGCTTCACTGACATGATCGACGGCCAGACCATTACTCGTCAGACCGACGAGCTGACCGGTCTGTCTTCTCTGGTGGTTCTGGATTCTGCTGAACGTACTGCCGGTGGTAAAGATCTGCGTCCTGCACTGAAAATCGTTGATGCTCAGGGTAACGACGTTCTGATCCCGGGTACCGACATGCCTGCGCAGTACTTCCTGCCGGGTAAAGCGATCGTTCAGCTGGAAGATGGCATTCAGATCGGTGCGGGTGATGCTCTGGCGCGTATTCCACAGGAATCCAGCGGTACCAAGGACATCACCGGTGGTCTGCCACGCGTTGCGGATCTGTTCGAAGCACGTCGTCCGAAAGAGCCTGCAATCCTGGCTGAAATCAGCGGTATCATCTCCTTCGGTAAAGAGACCAAAGGGAAGCGCCGTCTGGTTATCACTCCAGTAGATGGCAGCGAACCGTACGAAGAGATGATTCCTAAGTGGCGTCAGCTCAACGTGTTCGAAGGTGAACGTGTAGAACGTGGTGACGTGGTTTCCGATGGTCCAGAAGCTCCGCACGACATTCTGCGTCTTCGTGGCGTCCACGCGGTAACGCGTTATATCACCAACGAAGTGCAGGACGTTTACCGTCTGCAGGGCGTTAAGATTAACGATAAGCACATCGAAGTTATCGTTCGTCAGATGCTGCGTAAAGCAACCATCGAAAACGCAGGCAGCTCCGAGTTCCTGGAAGGCGAGCAGGTTGAATACTCACGCGTCAAGATTGCTAACCGCGATCTGGAAGCGAACGGCAAAATCGGTGCGACCTTCGCGCGCGATCTGCTGGGTATCACCAAAGCGTCTCTGGCAACCGAGTCCTTCATCTCTGCTGCATCGTTCCAGGAAACGACTCGTGTCCTGACCGAAGCCGCTGTTGCTGGTAAGCGTGATGAACTGCGCGGTCTGAAAGAGAACGTTATCGTGGGTCGTCTGATCCCGGCTGGTACCGGTTATGCGTACCATCAGGATCGTATGCGTCGTCGTGCTGCGGGCGAACTGCCAGCTGCACCGCAGGTGACTGCTGAAGATGCATCCGCGAGCCTGGCAGAACTGCTGAACGCAGGTCTGGGCGGTTCCGACAACGAGTAATCGTTGATGCCCGGTGATGAACATTACCGGGCATGTGCCTCGCAGGTCGGGTAAGCGTAGCGCCACCCGACAATAAAAAACCCGCCTCGGCGGGTTTTTTTACATCTGTATGTTATCAGTTTACCAACGGGATCCGACGATAAAGCTCAATCATATCGCCCGCCAGATCCTGAATGACCATCGCGTTCATCAGGTGATCCTGAGAGTGGACGGTGATCAGGTTAACCGGAAGCTTCCCGGTCCCTTCGTCAAGACCGATAAGCTGCGTCTGGATCGTGTGCGCATGCTTCACATATTCGCGCGACTCTTCCATCGCTTTTTCTGCTTCGTCAAACTCACCTTTACGCGCCATCTGTAACGCCGTCAGGGCCGCGCTGCGCGCCGCGCCTGCATTGACCAGCAGTTCCATAATCGTGGTTTCTAAGTCTTCCATTATGACTCCAGAAGCTTGAGCGCTTTTTCCAGTACGGCATCGCCTTTCATCATGCCGTAATCCATCATGTCGATCACCGCGACCTTTTTACCCAGCGGCTCGGCCTGCGCCTGAAGTTTAGCCTGCTCGTATTTAACCTGTGGCCCCAGCAATACGATGTCGGCCGTCGCGATGTTGTCTTTAAACTCCGCAACCGGAACGGCTTTAATGGTGACTTCAACCCCTTTTTTCTGCGCGGCGTCTTTCATACGTTGAACCAGCATGCTGGTTGACATCCCCGCTGCACAGCATAAAACGATGTTCTTCATAATCAGCCTCGATCTACATGTGTTTATTGATAATTATCCCGTGCAGACCGCTTCAACAACCGGTTTACCGCGATTGTGTGTCAGGCATCACAAAGAAACCGGCGATTTTCTGAAACCGGTTACAATTTTGCGTTGTCGGGTACCCGGCCCGTCGAAACGGGCAGGGGTGAAAGAGGGGGGATTAGCTGATGGACGTTCGGTTAATGCGGTTTTTGCCCTGCTGTTTGGCGCTGTAGAGGGCGTTATCAACGCTTCCGACAAATTGATCCAGCGGTTCAAAGTGCCACTCCCCAAGACCGCCGCTGAACGTAACCCGCAGGTTTTCTTCTCGCCAGACGCGTTTTTCAACAGCGATACGCCACGCCTCCAGCAATGAGAGCGCAGACGTCATCTGCTCAGCCTGGAAAATTACCGCAAACTCTTCTCCACCGTAACGGTAAAGCGAGACGTGATGTGGCTGCATGATCTGGATCCCTTCGCGGGCCACGTTGCGAAGAACGATATCACCGGTCAGGTGGCCCAGCGTGTCGTTAATCGACTTGAAGTTATCAATGTCCACCAGCGCCAGCGCGAAAGGCTGATGGGCATTCAGCAGCTCTGCGATATCGCTATCGAATGCGCGGCGGTTTTTACAGCCCGTCAGCGCATCGTGAGTGGCCTGGCGCACGTAGGCCATCTCACGCTCTTTATTGGACTGGATAGTGTGGCTCAGCATCGCTTCCAGCCGCGGCGCCTCGCTGACGTCGCCGGTTTTGATGGCATTGATAATGTGCATCAGCACGCTACGCGAGGCGTGGCGGAGGTATAAGCCGAAGAGGATGATGATGATGGCCGCCAGCGCAAACCCCCAGCCGACAATCGTCGTTTCGTGGCGGGTGATATCGGTGAGCGTCTCGCCAGAGACCCTGTAGATAACAAACCAGTCCGGATTGGTAAACGAGTAGTAGTAATACCAGGCGTTGCTTTTCTTGTCGTAAAGGTGCCCTTCGCCGCTGGTCATTTTGTCCATCAGCGCTTCGCTCACGTACTGTTTGAAGAGCGCGCCTGTATCCGGGTGAAGCACAACGGCGCCGTCGCGTTCGACGACGAAGAATTCCCCCTGAACGGGTGCCACCATTTGACGCAGGGTGTAGCCCATTGACGTCAAATCAAGATGAAACGCGATCGTTCCTTTTAGTCTGCCTTCCGGTGAAATCAATGGCTTATACAGCGTGACCGTCGGATGGCCGGTGAAGTAGTCCATGTAGGGGCGAGTATAGTGGCTGAAGATACTGGCTTCGGCCTGAGCGACAAACCACGGCCGCGTTCGGGGATCGAAGGTTTTACTCTTCTCCGTGGGGAGTACTTCCGGTGCGCGGAGATAATGCCCCTGCGTGTCAGCCAGAGAGATGGAGGACACGGTCGGCATCAGGTTCTGCAAATGCATCACCATCTGCAGCCCTTGCGTCGGGTTGACGTTGAGCGTCTCGTTTAGCCTGTCGTTACGCGAAAAGTACATCGCGGCACGGCCCAGGATATAGTCGTTTTCACGCAGGATCGACTCGGTGTAGTTCACCGCCAGGTTGTGCGTGAAATTGCTGTTAATCTTGTGATAATCCTCAAGAAAATCCTTTCTTTGCGAAAGCGTCACCGCGACCGCGATCACCACAAAACTGCAGATGATCCCCGCGAAGCTGAGCATGATTGGTCGGGTAAAAGAGAGCTTTTTGCTGTGAAGTGCCATGAGCTGTACATCGTTCCTGATGGTGAATACTTTTCGTCTGCCGATATCCTCTCAGCATAGTCGCTGTCCTGCGGTTAGCGGTGAATTATACGGCACACGATTTCTGACGGGATGATTTATCTTAAGAACCATTAAGAAAATGCTTATTCAACTGGCTGGGGCCGTTTGTGCAATGAACCAGAGGCAGGGCGAAACGAGGAAGAAGCTTTTCGCCCTGGTCAGCATCCGTTGCTGACCGTGTGACAATAAAAAACCGGACGATCGATGACAATCATCCGGTTTTGCCTTTTCGTAGCGCCTCGACAATTTTTTATGATGTTGCAGTGCGTTTCAACGTCATTGCGAGGTTCTTCCCAGCCAGCTGTCCCAGTCTTTCCAGACAGGCTGAAGACCCTGCGCCGTCAGGGCTGCGGCGACCGCTTCCGGACGTCGTCCGTCATGCGGCACAAACTGCTCCAGCTCCAGACGATCGTCGGCGTAGCCGCCAGGCTGCGTTTTGGAAAACGCGCTGACGTTGTTAATCGCCAGCGGGATAACGCGATCGCGAAACGCCGGGGACTCACGCGTTGAGAGCGATAATTCCACTTCCGGGGCGAGCAGGCGAAACGCGCAGATGGTCTGCACCAGCTGGCGTTCATCCATTAGCGAAGCCGGCTCAATCCCGCCCGCGCAAGGTCTCAGGCGCGGGAAGGAGATGGAATAACGGCTCTGCCAGTAGTGCTGCTGGAGCCACAGCAAATGTTCCGCCACCATATAACAATCCACCCGCCAGCTGTCAGAGAGCCCGATCAGCGCGCCCAGACCGATTTTGTCGATGCCCGCGCGACCCAGCCTGTCCGGTGTTTCCAGGCGGAAAAAGAAATCCTGTTTCTTGCCCTTCAGGTGGTGCCGGGCGTACGTCGCCTCGTGGTAGGTTTCCTGGTAGACCATGACCCCGTCCAGCCCGAGGGTTTTGAGCTCCGCGTACTCCTCCTGCGCCAGGGGCTGCACTTCCATCTGCAACGACGCAAACTGACGACGAATGGCGGGAAGGTGGTGACGGAAATAGTCCATTCCCACTTTTCCCTGATGTTCGCCCGTGACCAGCAGAAGATGTTCAAAGCCCATTTCACGAATGGCCGCACACTCGCGGGCAATCTCACCTTCATCGAGCGTTTTACGCTTGATGCGGTTGCTCATGGAAAAACCGCAGTAGGTGCAGTCATTGGCGCACAGGTTAGAGAGATAGAGCGGCACGTAGAAGCTCACCGTGTTGCCAAAACGCTGGCGGGTGAGCCGCTGCGCTCGCTGGGCCATTGGTTCGAGGTACGCGCTGGCCGCCGGGGAGAGCAGGGCCATTAGATCCTCGCGGGTCAGATGGCGGGCGTTCAGCGCGCGCTCCACGTCAGCCGTCGTTTTGCTGTTGATGCGCAGGGCAATGTCGTCCCAGCTAAGCTGCCGCCAGCGCTCGGTAAACGTGCTCATGAGATCGCCTCCAGAAAACCGGTCAGCGGGCTGGTGGCCTGCGCCTGGAAGCTGCGCGAGCCGGGGCCGGACTCCCTTGCCAGCAGGCCAGCCTCAACGGCCATGCGGAACGCACGCGCCATCATGACCGGATCGTCGGCAACCGCGATGGCCGTGTTCACCAGCACCGCGTCGGCACCCATCTCCAGCGCCTGCGCGGCATGGCTTGGCACGCCAATGCCCGCATCCACCACCACCGGTACGGTAGCCTGCTCGATGATGATTTCCAGCATCGCGCGGGTTTCCAGCCCCTGGTTGGAGCCAATGGGGGCGCCCAGCGGCATGACGGCGGCGCAGCCGACCTCTTCCAGCCGTTTGCACAGAACAGGGTCGGCGCCGCAGTAAGGCAGGACGGTAAACCCTTGCTGCACCAGCTTTTCAGCCGCTTTCAGCGTTTCGATAGGGTCAGGCAGCAGCCAGCGGGCGTCAGGATGAATTTCCAGCTTCAGCCAGCGGGTGCCGAGCGCCTCGCGGGCCAGCTGCGCGGCGAAAATCGCCTCTTCGGCCGTTTTGGCACCGGAGGTGTTGGGCAGCAGCGTGACGCCAGCCGCCAGTAAAGGAGCCAGAATGGCATCGCTGTGATGACGCAGATCCACGCGCTTGAGCGCCAGCGTCACCAGCTGGCTGCCGCTTTCGCGAATGGCATCCGCCATCAGCTGCGGCGAGGCGAATTTTCCGGTTCCGGTAAACAGATGTGAATCAAAGACTTTATCGGCAATACGTAACATCTCAGCCCCCTGCGATAACCTGAAACAGCAGGATCTGGTCGCCGTCATTGACCTGCTGATGTTCCCACTGCTCGCGCGGCAGGATCTGTTGATTGAGCGCCAGCGCCGTTCCCGGCCTGAGCTGACGCAGCTTGTCGAGCAGTACCGCAACGGTGAGCCCGTCGTCGCATCTCATCGGCTCATCGTTAAACAGAATGCGCATCGCGACCTCCGCATACCGGGCAGCGGCTTGCGCGGTGTAAGGCCAGATGGCGCCAGCCGCTGGAGCGGGCATCAAACAGCCGCAGCGTATTGCGTTCCGTCTCCATGCCGCTGAGCAGCTTGATGGCTTCCAGCGCCTGCATTGTGCCCACTACGCCGACCACCGGACCAAGAATGCCCGCCGTACGGCAGTTGCGCGCGGGCTCTGCATCATCCGGCCACAGGCAGCGATAGCAGCCCTGCGACCACGGCGGAGTCAGGACCATCATCTGCCCGCCGAAACCCACCGCGCTGGCGGTGATAAGCGGCGTATTATTTGCCACGCAGGCGGCGTTAATCGCCTGGCGCGTCGCCATGTTGTCCGTGCAGTCCAGCACCGCGTCGGCAAGGGCGACCTCACGGCTCAGGCTTTCACCGCTGAGCCGCTCCTGCAGGGCAATCAGCTCGATATCCGGGTTGAGCTGGTTCAGGCGCTGCCGGGTGACTTGCGCTTTCGGCTGGTTGATATCCTCGGTGGTAAAGAGGATTTGTCGCTGCAGGTTGCTGAGGTGAACCTCGTCGTCATCGGCCATCACCAGCGTACCGATACCTGCACCTGCCAGATAAATCGCGGCGGGCGCGCCTAACCCGCCCAGACCGACAATCAGCACCCGGCTGGCGAGCAGCTTTTGCTGCCCGTCGATGGCGATATCTTCCAGCAGGATCTGACGGCTGTAGCGCATAAAATCACGATCGTTCATCACCCGCTCCTGCCAGCTGTAACAGCTGTTCGGTGGCGAATTGCCAGTCTGCGGCCTGGGTGATGGCGCTGACGACGGCGATACTGCCGACGCCGGTCTCCAGCACCGCCGGGGCGCGTTCAAGGCTGATCCCGCCGATGGCGACGGTAGGGTAATCGGCAAGGCGTTTAACGTGGTTCGCCAGCTGCGTCAGACCCTGCGGTGCGGAGGGCATCTGCTTGGTTTGCGTCGGGAAGACGTGACCCAGCGCGATGTAAGAGGGACGGGCCGCCAGCGCCACGTCGATCTCCATGTCATCGTGTGTTGAAACGCCAAGGCGCAACCCGGCTTCGCGGATAGCGCTCAGATCCGTTGTTTCCAGATCCTCCTGACCCAGATGCACGCCGTAAGCCTGGTGCTTAACGGCCAGCCGCCAGTAGTCGTTGATAAACAGGCGGGCGTTATGCCGACGCCCAAGCGCGATGGCGGCAACCACATCCGCTTCCACCTCTTCGTCGCGTTTATCCTTGATGCGCAGCTGGAGGGTGCGAACGCCAGCCTTCAGCAGGCGCTCTATCCACTCCACGCTGTCCACCACCGGATAGAGCCCTAAACGGTAGGGGACGGGCGGGAAATCGGGCTGGTACATTACGCCTCCTCTTTTTTGAGGTAGATTTCGCCGCCTCTGGCGCGGAAGGTTTCTGACATGTCCGCCATACCCACTTCAATGGTCTGCGCGGCGGCGTAGTCGCGCACCTCCTGGCTGATTTTCATCGAGCAGAACTTCGGCCCGCACATAGAGCAGAAGTGTGCAACTTTGCCTGATTCCTGCGGGAGGGTTTCGTCGTGATAGGCGCGGGCGGTGAACGGGTCCAGCGCCAGGTTGAACTGGTCTTCCCAGCGGAATTCGAAGCGCGCCTTCGACATGGCGTTATCGCGAATTTGCGCGCCCGGGTGGCCTTTGGCCAGATCCGCCGCGTGGGCGGCAATTTTGTAGGTGATCAGCCCCTGCTTCACGTCCTCTTTGTTTGGCAGGCCGAGGTGCTCTTTCGGCGTTACGTAGCAGAGCATGGCGCAGCCGAACCAGCCGATCATCGCCGCTCCAATTCCGGACGTGAAGTGGTCATAGCCCGGCGCAATATCGGTGGTCAACGGCCCCAGGGTGTAGAACGGCGCTTCGTGGCAGTGCTCCAGCTCCTCGGTCATGTTGCGGCGGATCATCTGCATCGGCACGTGTCCCGGACCTTCAATCATCACCTGCACGTCATACTCCCAGGCGATTTTGGTCAGTTCGCCCAGCGTGTGCAGCTCGGCAAACTGCGCTTCGTCATTCGCGTCGCGAATAGAGCCAGGACGCAGGCCGTCGCCCAGCGACAGTGAGACATCGTACGCGGCGCAGATTTCGCAGATCTCGCGGAAGTGCTCGTAGAGGAAGTTTTCCTGATGATGGGAGAGGCACCACTTCGCCATGATGGAACCGCCGCGCGAGACGATGCCGGTCAGGCGCTTAGCCGTCATCGGCACGTAGCGCAGCAGCACGCCCGCGTGAATGGTGAAGTAGTCCACGCCCTGTTCAGCCTGCTCCAGCAGCGTGTCGCGGAACGCTTCCCAGGTGAGGTCTTCGGCAATGCCGTTGACCTTCTCCAGCGCCTGATAAATCGGGACGGTACCAATCGGTACCGGGCTGTTACGCAGGATCCACTCGCGGGTTTCGTGAATATAGCGGCCAGTGGAGAGGTCCATTACCGTGTCCGCACCCCAGCGCGTGGACCAGACCAGCTTTTCCACCTCTTCTTCGATGGAGGAGGTGACGGCCGAGTTACCGATGTTCGCGTTGACCTTCACCAGGAAGTTGCGGCCAATAATCATCGGCTCGGACTCCGGATGGTTGATGTTGGCGGGGATAATCGCGCGGCCTGCGGCCACTTCGTCGCGCACAAACTCCGGCGTGATGTTCTCCGGCAGGCGAGCGCCAAAGCCTTCACCCGGATGCTGATAGCGCAGCACTTCGCTACGGATGCGTTCGCGGCCCATGTTTTCGCGGATGGCGATGAACTCCATCTCCGGCGTGACGATGCCCTGGCGCGCGTAGTGCAGCTGGGTCACGCATTTGCCCGCTTTGGCGCGTTTTGGCGTCAGCAGGCCGGTAAAGCGCAGCCCGTCCAGACCGTCGTCGGCCAGGCGCTCTTTGGTGTAGGCAGAGCTTTGCTCGTTTAGCGCTTCGCTATCATCACGCGCCTCAATCCACGGCTGGCGCAGCTTCGCCAGACCCTGCTGGACGTTGATGGCAACATCAGGGTCGCCGTAAGGGCCGGAGGTGTCGTATACCGGCACGGCTTCGTTGTCTTCATACTGCGGGTTATCTTTGCTGCCGCCGATAAGCGTCGGGCTGAGCTGAATTTCGCGCATTGGGACGCGGATATCGGCCTGCGAGCCGGAAATGTAGATGCGTTTCGAGTTCGGGAAAGCGGTGCCTTCCAGCGTGTCGATGAAGTGTTGGGCCTGTGCGCGCTGTTCGCGGCGGGTCAGTTTTGCAGTAGACATAGCTCATTCCAAAAGTGAAGGACATGGCTTGTCAGACGACGGATGAAGCAAGAGAGGATCGCCCTCAGGCGATACAACAGCAGTGTGACTCTTGTTCCCTTCGCAGGTATTAGCCTGATCAGGTTCCGCGGATCCCGAATTAACGGTCTCAGCCCGCGCTTTCAGGCGCTGGGCACTCCGACAAGAAAAATCCCCCTCGTGAGAGGGGCGAATGGTTGTAAATTACTCGTTAACGATGAAGAACTCAAGCAGGGCGCGCGACGTTCTCTTCGTTACTGATGTTCAAATCATTGTCCAGCACGAGGGCGATCAGCTTATCTTCCAGCGTGAATCGCTCTTCCAGCGCTTCACCGAGGTCGGATAGCGCCCGCTGGAACTCAAGATAGTTATCGTGATCGATGGCGTTCTCAAGCGCGGAATCATAGTAATCCATGATCTGCTGGGTGTTGGCTTCCAGCAGCGGATAGAGCTTGCTGGCCGCTAAATACGGTGTTGTCCCTTCCATTTCGCGGATAATGCGTTCATAAATATTGAAATGGCCGTCGGACAGATAGTCGACCAGGCCCTGACAAAAATCATCCAGCGCTTTTTCATTCAGTCGCATAAACGATTCTTTGCCAGGCTTAATACCGACCAGATTGTAATAAGCCACGAGTAGATGCTTGCGTACATGTAGCCAGCGATCCACCAGTTTGTTACTTCCTCTAACGCGCTCAGTCAGGCTTTCCAGCTGGTTTAACATGGTCGACTCCGCAAAATGTAGGATTGAATCTGCTTATCCAGAATGTAACCACAATGCTAACAACATGTCAGTGAAGCGAAGGTAGTGCAATAGATATGGATCGTATTATTGAAAAATCAGATCTTGGTTGGTGGATCGTCAGTCACGAACAAAAATTATGGCTTCCTGCCGGGGAAATCCCCTATGGCGCAGCTGAGGCATTCGATCTTGTTGGCCAGCCAGCGCTAAAGATCGGCGAGTGGCAGGGTGAGCCCGTGTGGTTGATCCAACAGCCCCGCCGCCAGGATATGGGATCCGTGCGCCAGGTGCTGGATCTGGACGTGGGGCTGTTCCAGCTGGCGGGGCGGGGCGTGCAGCTGGCAGAGTTTTACCGCTCGCATAAATATTGTGGCTACTGCGGTCATACCATGCGTCCGAGCAAAACCGAGTGGGCGATGCTCTGCAGCCACTGCCGCGAGCGCTACTATCCGCAGATTGCGCCGTGCATTATCGTCGCTATCCGCCGGGAGGATTCCATCCTGCTGGCGCAGCATACCCGCCATCGCAACGGCATTCACACCGTGCTGGCCGGCTTCGTCGAAGTGGGCGAAACGCTGGAGCAGGCGGTGGCGCGCGAGGTGATGGAGGAGAGCGGGATCAAAGTGAAGAACCTGCGCTACGTCACCTCCCAGCCGTGGCCGTTCCCGCAGTCGCTGATGACGGCATTTATGGCCGAATACGACAGCGGCGAGATCGTTATTGACCAGAAAGAGCTGCTGGACGCGAACTGGTATCGCTACGACGATTTACCGCTGTTGCCTCCGCCGGGCACCGTGGCGCGTCGGCTGATAGAAGATACCGTGGCAATGTGTCGGGCCGAGTATGAGTAGTGTTACACTGAGGCCATGACGCTTAAGGAACTGCAAAAATGACCGAACTGAAGAACGATCGTTATCTGCGTGCGCTGCTGCGCCAGCCCGTTGATGTCACCCCGGTGTGGATGATGCGCCAGGCGGGACGTTATCTGCCAGAGTACAAAGCCACGCGCGCGCAGGCGGGCGATTTTATCTCGCTGTGCAAAAACGCCGAGCTGGCCTGTGAAGTGACGCTCCAGCCGCTGCGCCGCTTTCCGCTGGATGCTGCGATCCTCTTCTCGGATATTCTGACCATTCCGGATGCAATGGGCCTTGGCCTGTACTTCGAAACCGGTGAAGGTCCGCGTTTCACCTCCCCAATCAAAAGCAAAGCCGACGTGGATAAGCTGCCGATCCCCGATCCGGAAGGCGAGCTGGGCTACGTGATGAACGCCGTGCGCACCATTCGCCGCGAGCTGAAAGGTGAAGTGCCGCTGATTGGCTTCTCCGGCAGCCCGTGGACGCTGGCGACCTATATGGTTGAAGGGGGCAGCAGCAAAGCCTTTACCATGATTAAAAAGATGATGTACGCCGAGCCGCTGGCCCTGCATGCGCTGCTCGACAAGCTGGCGAAGAGCGTCACCCTCTATCTGAACGCGCAGATTAAAGCGGGTGCGCAGTCGGTGATGATTTTCGATACCTGGGGCGGCGTGCTGACCGGGCGCGATTATCAGCAGTTCTCCCTGTACTACATGCACAAAATCGTTGACGGCCTGCTGCGTGAAAACGAAGGTCGCCGCGTGCCGGTGACGCTGTTCACCAAAGGTGGCGGTCAGTGGCTGGAAGCGATGGCGGCAACCGGCTGCGACGCGCTGGGCCTCGACTGGACGACCAATATTGCCGATGCCCGCCGCCGCGTGGGCGACAAAGTGGCGCTGCAGGGCAACATGGACCCGTCCATGCTCTATGCGCCGCCTGCCCGCATTGAAGAAGAAGTGTCGACTATACTGTCTGGTTTCGGCCAGGGGGAAGGCCACGTCTTTAACCTCGGCCACGGCATCCATCAGGATGTGCCGCCAGAACACGCAGGCGTATTTGTGGAGGCGGTGCATCGGCTTTCTGCCCAGTATCACAAGTAAGGAGTGGTTATGGATCTCGCGTCGCTGCGCGCTCAACAAATCGAACTGGCCTCATCGGTGATCCGCGAGGATCGTCTGGATAAAGATCCTCCGCAGTACATTGGCGGGGCGGACGTCGGGTTTGAGCAGGGTGGGGAAGTGACGCGAGCGGCGATGGTGGTACTGAAATACCCGTCGCTTGAGCTGGTGGAGTACAAGGTAGCGCGTATTGCGACCACCATGCCGTACATTCCGGGCTTTCTCTCCTTCCGCGAATATCCCGCGCTGCTGGCAGCGTGGGAGCAACTCTCGCAAAAACCTGACCTGCTGTTTGTCGATGGACACGGTATTTCACACCCCCGACGTTTAGGCGTTGCCAGCCACTTTGGGCTGCTGGTGGATGTGCCGACCATTGGCGTCGCCAAGAAACGCCTGTGCGGCGCGTTTGAACCTCTTTCTGCCGAGCCGGGCGCGCTGGCGCCGCTTGTCCATAAAGGCGAGCAGCTAGCGTGGGTCTGGCGCAGCAAGGCGCGTTGTAACCCGCTCTTTATCGCCACCGGGCATCGGGTGAGCATGGACAGCGCCCTGGCGTGGGTGCAGCGCTGCATGAAGGGCTACCGCTTGCCGGAGCCGACGCGCTGGGCAGACGCCGTGGCATCTTCGCGTCCGGCTTTTGTTCGTTGGCAGGAAATTCAGCGATGATTCAGGTAAACTGCGCCTAATTTTCGATTCGAGAGATCATCATGCTACAAAACCCGATTCACCTGCGCCTTGAGAAAGTTGAAAGCTGGCAGCACGTGACGTTTATGGCTTGCCTGTGCGAGCGCATGTATCCCAACTATGCCGCGTTCTGTAAGGAGACGGGCTTTGGTGATGGCCATATCTACCGCCGCATTCTGGATCTGATCTGGGAAACGCTGACGGTGAAAGACGCGAAGGTGAACTTCGACTCCCAGCTGGAAAAGCTGGAAGAGGCGATTCCGGCTGCGGATGATTTTGACCTGTACGGCGTCTACCCGGCCATTGATGCCTGCGTGGCGTTAAGCGAACTGCTTCACTCCCGTCTGAGCGGTGAAACGCTGGAGCACGCTATTGAAGTCAGTAAGGCATCTATTACGACCGTCGCGATGCTGGAAATGACCCAGGAAGGTCGCGAGATGACCGACGAAGAGCTACGTGCTAACCCGGCGGTTGAGCAAGAATGGGACATTCAGTGGGAAATTTTCCGCCTGCTGGCAGAGTGTGAAGAACGCGATATCGAGCTGATAAAAGGGCTGCGCGCGGACTTGCGAGAGGCTGCTGAGAGCAATATTGGTATAATTTTTAACCAATGAGATAAGAAAACTTGAGATAACGCCCGTTTTGTCGCTCCTCGACTCTTCCCTTTCGCCCCTTGTCTGGTCTACATTTGGGGGGCGAAAAAAAGTGGCTATCGGTGCGTGTATGCAGGAGAGTGCTTTTTTGGCATTTTCGTCGCACTCGATGCTTAGCAAGCGATAAACACATTGAAAGGATAACTTATGAACAAGACTCAACTGATTGATGTAATTGCGGACAAGGCTGATCTGTCTAAAGTGCAGGCTAAAGCTGCTCTGGAATCTACCCTGGCTGCTATTACTGAGTCTCTGAAAGAAGGCGATGCTGTACAACTGGTTGGTTTCGGTACCTTCAAAGTGAACCACCGCGCTGAGCGTACTGGCCGCAACCCGCAGACCGGTAAAGAAATCAAAATCGCCGCAGCTAACGTGCCGGCATTTGTTTCTGGTAAAGCACTGAAAGACGCTGTTAAGTAAGACGCGTGGCAGTGAACAGTTTTAGCGAAGGGGCGGCAACGCCCCTTTTGTCTTTCTGGCGTGGAACGCTCGCGCTGGCAGGCATGCTGCTGCTGTCCGCCTGCAGCCACGACACCTCCCTGCCGCCGTTTACCGCCAGCGGTTACGCGGACAACCAGGGCGCGGTCAGGATCTGGCGCAAAGATTCCGGCGGCGAAGTGCATCTGCTTTCTGCCTTCAGCCCGTGGCATAACGGCAATACGTCGACTGCGGAATATCGCTGGCAGGGAGATGACCTGTCGCTGATTGAACTGAATGTCTACAGCAAGACCCCCGAACACGTGAAGGTGCGTTTTGACGACCATGGCGAGCTGAGCTTTATGCAGCGCGAGGTCAGCGGTCAAAAACAGCAGCTTTCCAGCGATCAAATCGCCCTCTACCGTTATCGTGCCGAACAAATCCGTCAGACCAGCGATGCGCTTCGTCTGGGCCGCGTTGTGCTGCGCCAGGGGCGCTGGCATGCCGATGGGACGGTGACAACCTGCGAAGGGCAGACGGTCAAGCCCGAGCTCGAATCCTGGGCAACAGAACACATTCAACGCCGTCAGCGTCATTCATCAATGGAGGTGAGTGTGGCGTGGCTGGAAGCGCCGGAAGGCTCTCAGCTGCTGCTGGTGGCGAATGAAGACTTCTGCACCTGGCAGCCGACGGAAAAGAGTTTTTGATTTAAGTTCCCTCTCCCTTGAGGGAGTGTACGGTCCGGGGACATAGTGAACACTTGTTCGGGGACATGGTAGACACTTACAACTAAGGCATAAGAACCCGTTTATGGAGTCGCTTA
>NZ_JAHAWC010000030.1:0-25791 GCF_018383635.1 Enterobacter sp. 120016
CCATGGGTAAAGGATGTTAAAAAGTGTTCACCATGTCCCCGAACACCTGTCTACCATGTCCCCGGACTGTACAGTGGGAGAGGGCCGGGGTGAGGACATCTGGCCGCACGCCTGGTTCACCACTCCCACAACTTCGATGGCGTCACCACCGCCGGCAACGGCACATCCCACTTCTCCACCGGCAACGCCTCCACGCCCTGACAATCATGCGCGTAACCCACCGGCTGCACCCCGTACTGCTGCCAGTTTTGCAGCGTCCGGTCGTAAAAACCGCCGCCCATCCCTAAACGCTGGCCCTGTTCATCAAACGCCACCAGCGGCGTAATCAGCACATCCAGCTGTGACAGCGGCAGCACGTCGCGCACGTCGAGTTTCGGCTCGGTGATTTTCAGGCGATTCACCACCAGCTCGCTGTGCGGGTGGTAGTGCAGAAACAGCAGATTACCGTCGCTGAACGGGTGCAGCACCGGCAGATAAACCTTCTTCCCGGCACGCCAGAGCTGTTCTATCAGCGGTTGGGTATCCAGCTCTCCATCAAACGACAGAAACAGCGCAACGGTGTGCGCCATCACGACAGGGGGATACGCCATCATACGGCCGGCGGCCTGCTGGGCAAAATGCGCTTGCTGATCGGAGGTTAACGCACGGCGGCGCTGGCGAATTAACTGACGGATATCCTGGCGTGAAGCAGAAACTTCAGGGAATTGAGTCATGGTAATCGGTAGAAGAAAAGAGTGGGAATCTCCGAGATGCCGCCGCAGGCTGTAACCCTTGAACCCTTGGTTCAAGGTGAATGTGTCGTCATAGTTTTAAGGCTTCTCGGACGGACCGAGCATGCTCACCAACCATGGAGCGCCACATTCTTGTGGTATGAAATATCGGCTCAGGGGACTGGCCCGCTTGCGAACATCTCAGAGAAATTTTGTCTTCACAGTTACTCTACCATAGTCAACTGAGAAGTGTTATTCAAACTTTGGTCCCGGTCTTTCGGGATTGCGACCTTGATCAAGCAATGCCTGTTCTATGGTCTGCTGGAGCATTTTAATGCGCTGCTCCATGCTTGCCGCGTAGTCGCGGGTCTTCGCTTTTTCCTGAGTCAGTTCATAGCTGATGTTCAACGCGGCGATGAAAACCAGCTGCTCAGTATTTGTGACTCTAGTGCGTTCTTTTAGATCTTGCAACCGCTGATTCAAATCGTCCGCTGCCTGATTCAAAGCATCCCTTTGTTCAGGCGGACAATTCACTCGCAGTGAACGGCCAAAAATCTGGAGATCGACGGGTTGTGCAGACATGCCACCTTCCTGCTGATTGACTGCGCTGCCTTCGCTTACTGCCCCGGGGGCTGCGAAGGGGCGACACTATAGCTACCCTGATGTGAAGATACAAGCCCTTTTCTGGTATCACCAGGGTCCAAAGTGGTAGCATATCATGAAACTTCCCCCCTTTGATGACGAATGCTCATGTCTATACAGAACGAAATGCCTGGTTACAAGGATTTAAACCAGTTACTGAACCAGCAGGGAGTCGGTTTAACCCCTGCCGAAATGCACGGTCTGATCAGTGGCATGCTGTGCGGCGGAAACAGCGACAGCTCATGGCAGCCGCTGATCCACGACCTCACGAATGAAGGGCTGGCGTTTGGTCACGAGCTGGCGGAAGCGCTGCGTAAAATGCACGCCGCAACCAGCGATTCGCTGGAAGACGATGGCTTCCTTTTTCAGCTTTATCTGCCTGAAGGCGACGACGTCAGCGTGTTCGATCGTGCCGATGCGCTGGCCGGCTGGGTAAACCACTATCTGCTGGGGCTGGGCGTGACGCAGCCTAAACTGGATAAAGTGACCGGTGAAGCAGGTGAAGCAATCGACGACCTGCGCAACATTGCCCAGCTTGGCTACGATGAAGACGAAGACCAGGAAGAGCTGGAAATGTCTCTTGAAGAGATTATTGAGTACGTGCGCGTGGCGGCACTGCTGTGCCACGACAACTTCACGCGCTCACAGCCGACCGCGCCGGAAGTCCGCAAGCCAACCTTACATTAAGAAAAATAACGCACAGGAGGGTGTCATGGTTATCTCGAGTCAAGAGTATTCGCGCCGCCGTCAGGCGCTGCTGGCAACAATGCAGCCGGGCAGCGCCGCGCTGATTTTTGCTGCGCCCGAAGTGACGCGCAGCGCCGACAGCGAATATCCCTATCGCCAGAGCAGCGATTTCTGGTACTTCACCGGCTTTAACGAGCCGGAAGCGGTGCTGGTGCTGATTAAGAGCAATGACACCCACAACCACAGCGTGATTTTCAACCGCGTAAGAGACTTAACCGCTGAAATCTGGTTTGGCCGCCGCTTAGGCCAGGAGGCCGCACCGGCGAAGCTGGGCGTTGACCGCGCGCTGGCGTTTAGCGAAATCAACCAGCAGCTCTATCAGCTGCTTAACGGCCTCGACGTGCTCTATCACGCGCAGGGCGAATATGCGTACGCCGATGAGATTGTTTTCACCGCGCTGGATAAGCTGCGCAAAGGCTCGCGCCAGAATCTGTCCGCGCCGGCCACGCTGACGGACTGGCGTCCGGTGGTGCATGAGATGCGCCTGTTCAAGTCAGAAGAAGAGATGAATTTGATGCGCCGTGCGGGCGAAATCAGCGCCCTGGCGCACACCCGCGCCATGGAGAAGTGCCGTCCCGGGCTGTTCGAATACCAGCTGGAGGGCGAAATTCACCACGAATTTAACCGACACGGCGCACGTTATCCCTCCTACAACACCATCGTTGGCGGCGGGGAAAACGGCTGCATTCTGCACTACACCGAAAACGAAAGCGCTTTGCGCGACGGCGATCTGGTGCTGATTGACGCCGGCTGCGAATTTCAGGGCTACGCGGGGGATATCACCCGTACCTTCCCGGTGAACGGTAAATTCTCACCGGCACAGCGCGCGATTTACGACATCGTTCTCGAGTCGCTTGAGACGGCTCTCAGGCTGTATCGTCCTGGAACGTCCATGCAGGAAGTGACCGGTGAAGTGGTGCGCATCATGATTACCGGTCTGGTCAGGCTCGGGATCCTGAAAGGGGATGTCGACACCCTGATTGCTGAGAATGCGCATCGACCGTATTTTATGCACGGCCTGAGCCACTGGCTGGGGCTGGATGTACATGACGTTGGCGCGTACGGCACGGACCGTTCGCGCGTGCTGGAGCCGGGCATGGTGTTAACCGTGGAGCCGGGGCTGTATATCGCGCCGGATGCCGACGTGCCTGAAGAGTACCGCGGGATTGGCATTCGTATTGAAGACGACATCGTTATTACCGAAACCGGTAACGAAAACCTGACCGCGAGCGTCGTGAAAAATGCTGACGATATCGAGGCGCTGATGGCAGCGGCACGCGTATGAGCGTGATTATCGTTGGCGGCGGTATGACCGGGGTCACGCTGGCGCTGGCCATTTCGCATTTGACAAAAGGCCTGCTTCCGGTGCACTTGGTGGAAGCCGTCGCGCCGCAGACAAAGAATCATCCCGGTTTTGATTCCCGCGCCATTGCCCTGGCACAGGGTACCTGTCAACAGCTATCCCGCATTGGCATCTGGCAGGCCATTGCCGATTGCGCCACGGCAATTAACACCGTCCACGTGAGCGATCGCGGTCATGCTGGGTTTGTCACGCTGGACGCGCAGAATTACCGAATTGATGCCCTGGGTCAGGTTGTTGAGCTGCACGACGTCGGATTGCGTCTGTTCCGCCTGCTCCAGGATGCGCCGGGCGTCACGCTGCATTGTCCTGCGCGCGTGGCCAGTTTTAGCCGCAGCGAAGATGCGGTCAGCGTAGCGCTCGATAATGGCACCGTTCTCGACGGTCAGCTTCTGGTGGCGGCGGACGGCTCGCGTTCGGCGCTCGGCACGCAGTGCGGCGTCGAGTGGCGGCAGCAGCCTTACGGGCAGGTCGCGGTCATTGCGAACGTCTCTACCGCAGCAGAACACCACGGCAGGGCGTTTGAACGCTTTACGCAGCACGGTCCGCTGGCCATGCTGCCGATGTCGGACGGGCGCTGTTCGCTTGTCTGGTGTCATCCGCAGGATAAGGCTGAAGAGGTTAAAGCCTGGTCAGACGAACGTTTTTGTACCGAGCTGCAGAAAGCCTTTGGCTGGCGGCTGGGGCGTATTACCCATGCTGGCCAGCGGGCGGTCTACCCGCTTTCGCTGACGACAGCCTCTCAGTCCATCTCCCATCGTCTGGCGCTTGTCGGTAATGCCGCGCAGACGCTGCACCCCATCGCGGGGCAAGGGTTCAACCTTGGTCTGCGGGATGTCATGAGCCTGGCGGAAACCCTTTCGCAGGCGTGGGGCGAGCAAAAAGACTGTGGCGCATACCCGGTACTCAGCCATTACCAGAAGCGACGTCAGGCCGATAAAGAGGCGACAATCGGCGTTACCGACGGCTTAGTCCATCTCTTTGCCAATCGTTGGGCGCCGCTGGTTGCAGGTCGCAACCTCGGGCTGATGGCGATGGAATTATTCATTCCGGCACGTGACGTGCTGGCGCAGCGGACTCTTGGTTGGGTCGCGCGTTAAGGAGTTATCACCGTGCAAAATGTTGATGTCGCCATCGTTGGCGGCGGTATGGTCGGACTGGCGCTGGCCTGTGGTTTACAGGGCAGCGGCCTGCGCGTGGCGGTGCTGGAGCAAAAGCAGCCTCAGCCCGTTGCACCAGATGCTCCGCCGGAACTCCGCGTCTCGGCGATCAATGCCGCCAGCGAGAAATTGCTGACGCACCTTGGCGTCTGGGCAGATATTGTGGCGCAGCGCGCCAGCTGCTATCACGGCATGGAGGTGTGGGATAAAGACAGCTTTGGTCATATTGCTTTTGATGATGAAAGCATGGGCTATAGCCATCTGGGTCATATCATCGAAAACGCGGTGATCCACCACGCGCTGTGGCAGAAAGCACAGCAGTGCAGTGACGTGACCCTGATTGCGCCTGCGCAGATCCAGCAGGTGGCATGGGGTGAAAACGAGGCGTTTATCACCTTACAAAGCGGCGACATGCTGACCGCGCGTCTGGTGGTCGGTGCTGACGGCGCCAACTCCTGGCTGCGGAATAAAGCCGATATCCCGCTGACCTTCTGGGATTACCGCCATCATGCTCTGGTGGCAACAATCCGCACCGAGGAGCCGCACGGTGGCGTGGCGCGGCAGATTTTCCACAACGACGGTATTCTGGCGTTCCTGCCGCTTTCCGATCCGCACCTGTGCTCGATTGTCTGGTCCCTGGTGCCGGAAAAAGCCCAGCTGATGCAGGAGGCGACGCCGGACGCCTTTAACCAGGCGCTGTGCGTGGCGTTTGATAACCGCCTTGGCCTGTGCACGCTTGAAAGCGAGCGTCAGGTATTCCCGCTAACCGGCCGCTACGCGCGTCAGTTTGCCGCGCACCGTCTGGCGCTGGTGGGGGATGCGGCGCATACCATTCATCCGCTGGCCGGGCAGGGCGTTAACCTTGGCTTTATGGACGCGGCGGAGCTGGTCGAGGAGCTGCGTCGCCTGCACCGCGAAGGGAAAGATATCGGCCAGCATCTCTACCTGCGTCGCTACGAGCGCAGCCGCAAGCACAGCGCGGCGATGATGCTGGCGGGCATGCAGGGCTTCCGCGAGCTGTTTGCCGGAGCCAATCCGGCGAAAAAACTGCTGCGCGACATTGGCCTCAAGCTGGCCGACAGCCTTCCGGGTGTTAAACCTCAACTCCTCCGTCAGGCGATGGGTCTTAACGACCTGCCGGACTGGCTACGTTAATTTAGACCCCTGTCACACTTTATTTTCCCGGCCTCTGCGCCGGGGAAATCCCCTCGTTTGAAATATTCTAATTTCACGTCATTTTTCGCATTAGATAATCTAATGTCGTGTTTTTCTCGTTACGGAAATTCGGCCCGTTTTTCCGCACGAAATATCACCATGTGCTAAATCCTGTTAGATCATTGTTAATTTTGTGCGGGGTTAATCGCATTTTTCCAGTGAATAACTCTGTAGGCTTTTTAGCGTTTTTTAGTCATAAGCTAATGTGATGACCCGTTTTACCTTATGGTTAACCGCCGGTTTCGGTGGTAAGTTCAGGTAAAAGAGAACGTTTGCGTCGGCATTCGGGAACGAGGCCGATACCGGGTTTCACGGTGAATTTTTCAACGAGGACAAGATGGCTCAACAGACTCCTTTGTACGAACAACACGTGTTATGCG
Source organism: Enterobacter sp. 120016 (assembly GCF_018383635.1). NCBI lineage: Bacteria > Pseudomonadati > Pseudomonadota > Gammaproteobacteria > Enterobacterales > Enterobacteriaceae > Enterobacter > Enterobacter sp. 120016. The sequence continues at coordinate 6,215 of NZ_JAHAWC010000030.1, forward strand.
GCGCCCGCATGGTGGACTTCCACGGCTGGATGATGCCGCTGCACTACGGCTCGCAGATTGATGAGCACCACGCGGTGCGCACCGATGCCGGTATGTTCGACGTGTCCCACATGACGATTGTCGATCTGCGCGGTAGCCGCACCCGGGAGTTTTTGCGTTATCTGCTGGCAAATGACGTCGCCAAACTGAAGACGCCGGGTAAAGCGCTCTATACCGGCATGCTGAACGCCTCGGGCGGCGTGATTGATGACCTTATCGTCTATTACTTCACTGAAGATTTCTTCCGCCTCGTTGTAAACTCCGCCACCCGCGAAAAAGACCTCTCCTGGATCACCCAACACGCCGAACCTTATGCCATCGACATCACCGTTCGTGACGATCTGTCGCTGATCGCCGTGCAGGGGCCGAACGCGCAGGCGAAAGCCGCGTCTCTGTTTAACGACGAGCAGCGCAAAGCAACCGAAGGCATGAAGCCGTTCTTCGGCGTGCAGGCGGGCGATCTGTTTATCGCCACCACCGGCTACACCGGTGAAGCGGGCTACGAAATTGCCATGCCGAACGAGAAGGCCGCTGATTTCTGGCGTGCGCTGGTGGAAGCGGGCGTGAAGCCTGCGGGTCTGGGCGCGCGCGATACGCTGCGTCTGGAAGCGGGGATGAACCTCTACGGTCAGGAGATGGATGAAGGTGTCTCTCCGCTGGCCGCCAATATGGGCTGGACCATCGCATGGGAACCGGCTGACCGCGACTTTATTGGCCGTGAAGCGCTGGAGATGCAGCGCGAGAAGGGCACTGAACAGCTGGTGGGGCTGGTGATGACCGAGAAGGGCGTGCTGCGCGGTGAACTGCCGGTGCGTTTTACCGATGCCGACGGCAATCCTCGTGAAGGCGTGATCACCAGCGGTACCTTCTCCCCAACGCTGGGCTACAGTATTGCACTGGCACGCGTGCCGGCGGATATTGGCGAAACGGCGGTGGTGCAAATCCGCAACCGCGAAATGCCGGTCAACGTGACCAAACCGATTTTTGTTCGCGCCGGTAAGCCGGTCGCCTAATCATTTTTATCAGGAGAACTTCAATGAGCAATGTGCCAGCAGAACTGAAATACAGCAAAGAACACGAGTGGCTGCGCAAAGAGGCGGACGGCACTTACACCGTAGGGATCACCGAGCACGCGCAAGAGCTGCTGGGCGACATGGTGTTTGTTGACCTGCCTGAAGTAGGCGCAACCGTTAGCGCAGGCGACGACTGCGCCGTGGCGGAGTCCGTAAAAGCGGCATCCGACATCTACGCACCGGTTAGCGGTGAAATTGTCGCCGTCAACGACGCGCTGAGCGACTCCCCGGAACTGGTCAACAGCGAGCCTTATGAAGGCGGCTGGATCTTCAAGATCAAAGCCAGCGACGAATCGCAGGTTGCCGCGCTGCTGGATGCGACCGCGTACGAAGCCCTGTTAGAAGACGAGTAATTGTTAATCCCCCTCTCCCTTTGGGAGAGGGCAGGGGTGAGGGTGCCCATCTTCCCCTCACCCTAACCCTCTCCCAGAGGGAGAGGGAACTTAAATTCACTGCACGTTTCAGGAACCATCGCTCATGACACAGACTTTAAGCCAGCTTGAAAACCGTGGCGCCTTCATTGAACGTCACATTGGGCCGGATGCTCAGCAACAGCAGGAGATGCTGAAGACAGTTGGCGCGGATTCATTAAACGCACTGATCGGCCAGATTGTGCCAAAAGACATCCAGCTTGCCACGCCGCCTCAGGTGGGGGAAGCCACTACGGAATTCGCCGCGCTGGCGGAGCTGAAGGCTATCGCAGGCCTGAACAAGCGCTATAAGTCTTACATTGGCATGGGCTACACCAACGTGCAGTTGCCGCCGGTTATCCTGCGCAACATGCTGGAAAACCCGGGCTGGTACACCGCTTACACCCCGTATCAGCCAGAAGTGTCTCAGGGCCGTCTGGAAGCGCTGCTGAACTTCCAGCAGGTGACGCTGGATCTGACCGGTATGGACATCGCCTCCGCCTCGCTGCTGGATGAAGCCACCGCTGCCGCCGAAGCAATGGCGATGGCTAAGCGCGTGAGCAAGCTGAAAAATGCCAACCGCTTCTTCGTGGCGGCGGACGTGCATCCCCAGACGCTGGACGTGGTGCGCACCCGTGCGGAAACCTTCGGCTTTGACGTGATTGTCGACGACGCTGACAAAGTGCTGGATCACCAGGACGTCTTCGGCGTGCTGCTTCAGCAGGTAGGAACGACGGGTGAAGTACACGACTACGGCACGCTGATTGCCGAGCTGAAGTCCCGCAAAGTGGTTGTCAGCGTTGCCGCCGATTTTATGGCGCTGGTGCTGCTGACGGCGCCGGGCAAACAGGGCGCGGATATTGTCTTTGGTTCAGCGCAACGCTTCGGCGTGCCGATGGGCTACGGCGGCCCGCACGCGGCGTTCTTCGGCGCGAAAGATGAATTCAAACGCTCCATGCCCGGTCGTATTATCGGCGTCTCAAAAGATGCTGCCGGTAACACCGCGCTGCGCATGGCGATGCAGACTCGCGAGCAGCATATCCGCCGCGAGAAAGCGAACTCCAACATCTGTACCTCGCAGGTGCTGCTGGCAAACATCGCCAGCCTGTACGCCGTGTTCCACGGCCCGGCTGGTCTGAAGCGCATTGCCAGCCGAATTCACCGCCTGGCCGATATTCTGGCCTGCGGTCTGCAGCAGAAAGGCCTTAAGCTGCGCCACGCTCACTACTTCGACACCCTGTGTGTGGACGTGGCAGACAAAGCGGCCGTGCTGGCGCGCGCGAATGCGGCAGAGATCAACCTGCGCAGCGACATCCACAACGCCGTCGGCATTACGCTCGATGAAAGCACCACCCGCGACGATATCCTGAACCTGTTCAGCGTGCTGCTGGGTGACGCGCACGGTCTGGACGTTGACGCGCTCGACAAAGAGGTCGCGCTCGACAGCCGCTCCATTCAGGAAAGCATGCTGCGCAATGACGCGATCCTGACGCATCCGGTCTTTAACCGCTACCACAGCGAAACCGAGATGATGCGCTACATGCACTCTCTGGAGCGCAAGGATCTGGCGCTGAACCAGGCGATGATCCCGCTGGGCTCCTGCACCATGAAGCTGAACGCCGCGGCAGAGATGATCCCGATCACCTGGCCTGAATTCTCCGAGCTGCACCCGTTCTGCCCGCCAGAGCAGGCGGAAGGTTATCACATGATGATCAACCAGCTTTCCGACTGGCTGGTGAAATTGACCGGTTATGACGCGCTCTGCATGCAGCCGAACTCTGGCGCGCAGGGCGAGTACGCGGGCCTGCTGGCGATCCGTCATTACCATGAAAGCCGCAACGAAGGTCACCGCGATATCTGCCTGATCCCAAGCTCTGCCCACGGTACCAACCCGGCCTCTGCCCAGATGGCGGGTATGGAAGTGGTGGTCGTTGCGTGCGATAAGAACGGCAACATCGATCTAGCCGACCTGCGTGCGAAAGCCGAGCAGGCGGGCGACAAGCTCTCCTGCATCATGGTGACCTACCCGTCTACCCACGGCGTGTACGAAGAGACCATCCGAGAAGTGTGTGAAGTGGTGCACCAGTTTGGCGGTCAGGTATACCTCGACGGCGCAAACATGAACGCTCAGGTGGGCATTACCTCTCCGGGCTTTATCGGCGCGGACGTGTCGCACCTGAACCTGCACAAAACTTTCTGCATCCCGCACGGCGGCGGCGGCCCTGGCATGGGCCCAATCGGCGTGAAAGCGCACCTGGCACCGTTTGTTCCAGGCCACAGCGTGGTGCAGATTGAAGGCATGCTGACCCGTCAGGGCGCGGTCTCTGCGGCACCGTTCGGTAGCGCCTCTATCCTGCCAATCAGCTGGATGTACATCCGCATGATGGGCGCGGAAGGGCTGAAGCAGGCGAGCCAGGTGGCGATCCTGAACGCCAACTATATTGCGACTCGCCTGAAGTCCGCCTTCCCGGTGCTCTATACCGGCCGCGACGGTCGCGTGGCGCACGAGTGCATCCTCGATATTCGTCCGCTGAAAGAGCAGACCGGCATTAGCGAGCTGGATATTGCCAAGCGTCTGATCGACTACGGCTTCCACGCGCCAACCATGTCGTTCCCGGTTGCGGGTACGCTGATGGTGGAGCCAACGGAATCTGAAAGCAAAGCCGAGCTGGACCGCTTTATCGACGCGATGCTGGCCATCCGCATGGAGATCGACCGCGTGCAGGACGGCGAGTGGACGCTGGAAGATAACCCGCTGGTCAACGCCCCGCACACCCAGCACGAGATGGTGGCAGAGTGGAACCACGGCTATTCCCGCGAGCTGGCGGTCTTCCCGGCAGGCGTGGCAAACAAATACTGGCCGACCGTGAAGCGTCTTGATGACGTCTACGGCGACCGTAACCTGTTCTGCTCCTGCGTACCGATGAGCGAATACCAGTAATATTGCTGATGTAGTAACGTAGGCCGGGTAAGGCGAAGCCGCCACCCGGCTTTTTTATTGGGAGAAGCGAATGGCAATTGCACTGGTCACCGGCGCCAGCCGGGGCATTGGGAAAGCCACCGCGCTGCAGCTGGCGCGTGAGGGCTACACCGTGGCGGTGAACTATCATCACAACATTAAAGCCGCGACGGACGTCATCAAGCAGATTGTGGATGCGGGGGGTAAAGCGTTTGCCGTCCGCGCGGATATCAGTGATGAAGCCCAGGTGCTGGCGATGTTTGACAGCCTCGATCGTGAAGGCGAGCCGCTTCGTGCGCTGGTCAATAATGCGGGCATTCTGTTTGAGCAATCCACTATCGAGAATCTCTCCGCTGAGCGCATTAACCGCGTTCTGGCGACCAACGTCACGGGCTACTTTCTCTGCTGTCGGGAAGCGGTAAAACGCATGTCCTTCAAACATGGCGGCAAGGGTGGGGCGATAGTGAACGTCTCTTCCGCGGCGTCGCGTCTGGGCGCGCCGGGTGAATATGTGGATTATGCCGCGTCCAAGGGGGCGGTGGATTCGCTGACAACCGGGCTATCGCTGGAGGTGGCGGCGCAGGGTATTCGCGTCAACTGCGTACGTCCGGGGCTGATTTATACCGATATTCATGCGTCCGGTGGAGAGCCGGGGCGGGTGGATCGCGTGAAATCATTGCTACCGATGCAGCGCGGCGGCCAGCCGGAAGAGGTGGCGCAGGCGATTGTCTGGCTGCTGAGCGAGAAGGCGTCGTACGTAACGGGCAGTTTTTTAGAGTTGGCCGGTGGGAAATAAGCCGGGTGGCGGCTTCGCCTTACCCGGCCTACTGTTCGTGTAGGCCCGGTAAGCGCAGCGCCACCGGGCAAAAAAATTACAGCGCCTCGCCGTTGCTGGCAATCACTTCCTTATACCAGTTAAAGCTCTTCTTACGCGAACGCGACATGTCGCCCGTGCCGTCGTCGTGTTTATTTACGTAGATAAAGCCGTAGCGCTTGCTGTACTGGCCGGTGGTGAACGACACGCAGTCGATGCAGCCCCACGGCGTATAGCCCATCAGATCCACGCCATCGTGCGTGACGGCTTTGATCATCTCTTCCACGTGGGCACGCAGGTAGTCGATGCGATAGTCGTCGTTGATGCTGCCGTCTTCTTCCACCTTATCGTAGGCGCCGAACCCGTTTTCCACGATAAACAGCGGCTTCTGATAGCGTTCGTACAGTTCACACAGGGCATAACGCAGGCCCACCGGGTCAATCTGCCAGCCCCAGTCGGACGCCTTCACGTGCGGGTTCGGCACGCTGCCTTCGAAGCCGGAAATGGCATCGCCGGTACCGCCTTCTGCTTTCACCGCGTTGGTCATGTAGTAGCTGAAACCTAAGTAGTCGCAGGTACCTTCACGCAGGATCTGCTCGTCGCCTGCCTCCATTTTGATGGAGAAGCCGCGGCGCTCCCACTCGTTCAGCACGTAGGACGGGTAGTAACCACGCAGCTGGACGTCGGTAAAGACATAGCGCTCGCGCATGGATTCCTGGGCGAACATCACGTCTTCCGGTTTGCAGGAGAACGGATAGAGCGCCACCATCGCCAGCATGCAGCCGACCTTCATCTCCGGGTTGATGCGGCGCGCGGCTTTCACCGCCAGGGCGCTGGCCACAAACTGGTGGTGCAGGACCTGGTACATGGTCTCTTCCGGATTGTCATGTTCGGTATAGACCACGCCCGAGCAGCAGTAACCGAACAGCGGTGCGCGCCAGTTACGCTGGTTATTGATTTCGTTGAAGGTCATCCAGTATTTGACCTTGTTTTTGTAGCGCTCGAATACCACTTCCGCGAAGCGCACAAAGAAATCGACCACTTTACGGTTGGTCCAGCTACCGTACTCCTGCACCAGGTGCAGCGGCATTTCGAAGTGGGAGAGGGTGATCACCGGTTCGATGTTGTACTTCAGCAGCTCGTCGAACATGTCGTCGTAAAACTTCAGACCCTCTTCGTTTGGCTGCGTTTCGTCACCTTTCGGGAAGATGCGCGTCCAGGCGATAGAGGTGCGGAAGCATTTGAAACCCATCTCGGCAAACAGCTTGATGTCTTCTTTATAGTGGCCGTGGAAGTCGATGGCCTCGTGGTTTGGGTAGTATTTACCCGGCACTACTTCCTGCGTGATTTCGCGCGGGACGCCGTGCGCGCCGCCGGTTAATACGTCGCAAATGCTTGGCCCTTTGCCGCCTTTGTTCCAGCCGCCTTCAACCTGGTGAGCCGCAACCGCGCCGCCCCATAAAAAATCTTTTGGTAAGGTCAATTTTTTCATCGCTGCTATTCTCAATAAATGGCTTATTGGCATCGAGTCTAGCAAAGCGAAATTAAATGTCACGATATAACAATTCACAGTAAATGTGATTTGTTACACCAAAAAAACAGGGTGTTTTATTCTGTGAGTTTCTTCGCCAGTTTACGCCCGAGAGATTCCAGAATATAAATGACGGGAATTTGCGTGGTGATGTCGTAGACGCCTGCAATACGCGTCTGAGGAACATGCCAGGAGAGATTAAAATCCGCCAGTTTTGCGAGACGCGAGTGCTCGTGGCTGGTAATGGAGAGCACCTTGCAGTGATGCAGGCTGAACTGGCTGGCGAAGCGCAGGATCTCCTCGGTCTCGCCCGAGACGGAGAGCACAATCGCCAGCGCATTTTTCGCCATATCATTGGTGACCGGAAAATAAGGATCATCAATATGGTTACTGAATTTCCCGATATTAGAAAAGAAGCGTGCGCCATATTTTGCCAGCGAACCCGATGTTCCGGCACCGACAAATATAATTCGCTCGGACGATAAAATAATATCTACCGCATTATCTAATAACGCGTCGAACTCTTCATTATTCACGCTTTTAAAAAAGCTGATAATTTCGCTGGCACCGAAGTTTGCCTGCTGGGGTTCGTTCTGCTCAAGATAAAGCTTAAAGCGCACGCGGAATTCAGAATAGCCTTCGCAGTTAAGCTTGCGGCAAAAGCGCAGGATAGTGGTGGTTGAGACGTCTGCCGCATCCGCCAGCTCGCGGATGGTCATGTACATGACTTTGTCACGATTTTTTATGACATAGTTGTAGACCATCATCTCCAGGTTATTGAGACTGGCAATGGCGGAGTGGGTGAACATACTCACAATGGCATAACTCTCATTCTGACCTCATCGTCACATCATAACATGCACCCAGACGGCAGGATCCTCTTTTTATGCTCTTGATTCATAATGATTAAATTTTAATGTGAACAATTGTTAGGTGAAAGATTTCTTTATATCTATGATTTTTAGGTATAAATTTTGAAATGAATTTTTTTTAGCTAACAGGTGTTCACTGGAATCATTCTCAGTTAGCATAGTTATGCGATGAATAATCATCTTTTGTTTTCCCGGAGTTTTGTATGGTGAGCAGACCATTAATCGCACAGGGATATTCGCTGGCTGAGGAAGTAGCCAACAGCATCAGCCACGGCATTGGCCTGGTGTTTGGGATTGTCGGTTTAGTGTTATTGCTGGTGCAGGCGGTTGACGCCAATGCCAGCGCAATGGCCATTACCAGCTACAGCCTGTATGGCGGGAGTATGATCCTGCTGTTCCTGGCGTCGACGCTGTATCACGCGATCCCGCATCAGCGGGCCAAGACGTGGCTCAAGAAATTTGACCACTGTGCTATCTATCTTCTTATTGCAGGCACCTACACGCCGTTTTTGCTGGTGGGGCTCAACTCACCGCTGTCGCGTGGCCTGATGATTGTTATCTGGAGCCTGGCACTGCTGGGGATCCTGTTTAAGCTGACCATAGCGCACCGGTTTAAGGTGCTGTCACTGGTCACCTATCTGACCATGGGCTGGCTGTCGCTGATTGTGGTGTATCAACTGGCGGTCAAACTGTCGGTAGGGGGCGTAACGCTTCTGGCATTAGGTGGCGTGGTGTACTCGCTCGGCGTGATTTTCTACGTCTGCAAGCGCATCCCGTACAACCATGCCATCTGGCACGGCTTTGTGCTGGGCGGCAGCGTGTGCCACTTTTTGGCGATTTATCTGTATGTGGGGCAGGCGTAGTATTTTTGTCGGGTGGCGGCTTCGCCTTACCCGACCTACGGGATAAGTAGGCCCGGTAAGCGCAGCGCCACCGGGCGATACAGCGTCACTCTTCCAGAGAGTACGGCAGCGGCTCAATACTCAACGTATTCGCATCGTCACGCACGCGGAACACGCTGTCGGCTTCCATGTCGTTGTTCATGACGGCTTGAACCAAAAGACGTCCATCATCCAGTTGTACGGCGGCTAACACGGTGCCGGTGCGGCGCCAGTTATCACCCATCTTCAGCTCTAAGTCTTCACCCGCTTCAGGTACACGGCTGGCATGGCCCGCCAGCGTCCACAGCGCACGTTTGTTTGCGCCGCGGAATTTTGCACGCGCCACCATCTCCTGGCCGGTGTAACAGCCCTTTTTAAAGCTGATGCCCCCAAGCGCCTGCAGGTTGGTTGCCTGAGGAATAAACTGCGCGCTGTTTGCGGCGTCAATCACCGGCAGACCCGCTTCGATGTTCAACGCCAGCCACTGCTGACTGTTGTTGAGCTGCGCTTCGCCACGTAGCGCTTCGGTCACGCGTTCGGCAGTTGCCGCATCCGTGACTAACAGGAAACGCTCCGCCGGGTGTTCAAACCACAGGATGGAGGTTGCGCCTTCGCTGACCACCTGCTTTTCTGCATCCGGCAGTTCGCTAAAGAGATTTTTCAGAGCCGCACGGGCCTGGAAACCGGCCACACCCAGCAGGACATGTTCGTCGTCCGGGGCGATCGTGACTTTGGAAAAGACCGCGTACTTTTTCAGCTCTTTGAGCTGGGCCTCTTGCAGGCTGCGGCGCTCAATAAAGGCAAAGCCGTCCTGACGGCGGAAGATACGCAGGTTGCTCCACATTTTGCCTTTTGGGTCGCAATGCGCGGCCAGCAGGTGCTGGTGTTCTGTCATCTGGCTGACGTCGGCGGTCACCTGGCCCTGCAGGTATTTTTCGGCGTCGGCACCGGTGAGCGTTGCCAGCGCCCAGTCATCAAGAGAAATAAGCGTCAGCGGCAGACGCGCAGAGGCGGCGGGCTGGCGAGGAGAAAATGGTGTAAATGCCATAACGATATCCTGAATTGCTTAACGCTTTGATAATGCCTAATGGTAAAAGAGCCTGCAGGCAATGCAAGCGCTTTCAACAGACCATTTGTGCCATAAACCGGTTATGCGTAGCGCTACGCAAAATAATGTAATCCGCTGTCTTTGTAGGGATTATTCTGGAAGCCTGCTCGGCGATCGCAATATTCCAGTAATGAAACGGTCAAAAACACGTTACACTAGCTGGTGTCCCCGTAGAGAAATAAAGAACACTGAACGGGGTACCGACTGTGCCAAACGTAATGCAGGAAACTGAACATGGATATTAACAACAAGGCCCGTATTCACTGGGCGTGCCGTCGCGGCATGCGTGAACTTGATATTTCCATCATGCCTTTCTTCGAATATGAGTATGACAGCTTAAGCGATGACGATAAGCGTCTGTTTGTTCGCCTGCTTGAGTCTGACGATCCGGATTTGTTCAACTGGCTGATGAACCACGGCAAACCCGCCGACACCGAGTTGCAACGGATGGTGCAATTAATTCAAACACGGAATCGGGAACGTGGTCCTGTGGCAATCTGATCTTCGCGTCTCGTGGCGCTCGCAGTGGATGTCTTTATTGCTCCACGGCCTGGTTGCGGCCTTTGTGTTACTGATGCCCTGGCCGCTGAGCTATACGCCTCTGTGGCTGCTGTTACTGTCGTTTGTCGTTTTTGACAGCGTTCGCAGCCAGCGTCGCATTAATGCCCGTCAGGGAGAGATTAAATTACTGATGGATTCCCGCCTGCGCTGGCAGGGTAAAGAGTGGGATATTCTCGGTATGCCCTGGATGCTCAACTGCGGCATGATGTTACGGCTACGCAAGGTGGACGGCGGGCGTTGCCAGCATCTGTGGCTGGCGGCTGACAGTATGGATGCTGCCGAATGGCGAGACCTGCGCCGGATGCTGTTGCAACAAACGACGCAGGGGTAGCGCGCGTTAGCTAAACTTTTCGGCCATTTCGCCCAAGATCTGCTCGCACCAGCTTTGCAGGCGCTCATCGCTGAGATCGTACTGATTGGTTTCATCCAGCGCGAGTCCAACAAACAGCTCGCCGTCGGCAATAATCGGTTTTTTACTGGTGAACTCGTAACCTTCGGTTGGCCAGTAGCCGATAAACGACACCCCTTTCGGCGCCAGTTTGTCGTGCAGCATGCCGAGCGCGTCCAGGAACCATTCCCCGTAACCCAGCTGATCCCCCATGCCGTACATGGCAATGATTTTGCCGTCGAGGTTGAGCGTATCGAGCTGGTCCCAGATAGCTTCCCAGTCTTCCTGTATCTCGCCGAAATCCCATGTCGGGATGCCGAGGATCAGCACGTCATACTGCTCCATCAGCGTAAGCGCGTCATCTTTCAGGTTATGCAACGTCACCAGTTCCGGGCCAATGATGTCGCGAATTTTCTCTGCCGCCATTTCGGTGTAGCAGGTGCTGGAACCATAGAACAGACCAATATTCATCGCGTAACTATCTCAATTCTTGCTTTGACTTTGCGCGTAGTGTACCAGAAACCGGTCGCAATCAGGCATAATGGCCTGACTGCAGAATCAAAGGGGCTGATGTGGAAAAGGATCTCGCACTGATCGAACAGTTTCTCGACGCGCTGTGGCTGGAGAAAAATCTGGCCGAGAACACCCTAAGCGCCTACCGTCGCGATCTCACCATGCTGGTGGAGTGGCTTGCGCACCGGGGGTTATCCCTTGCGAGCGCTCAGCGTGATGACCTGCAGGCGCTGCTTGGGGAACGTATCGCAGGGGGCTATAAAGCCACCAGTTCCGCGCGTTTGCTCAGCGCCATGCGTCGGCTGTTCCAGCATCTCTACCGTGAGAAGATTCGTGAAGACGATCCCAGCGCGCTGCTGGCATCCCCTAAGCTTCCGCAGCGGCTGCCGAAAGATCTCAGCGAAGCACAAGTTGAGAGATTATTACAGTCACCGGCTGTTGACCTGCCGCTGGAGTTACGCGATAAAGCCATGCTTGAGCTATTGTATGCTACCGGCTTGCGCGTTTCGGAACTGGTTGGCCTGACGATGAGCGACATCAGCCTGCGTCAGGGCGTGGTGCGCGTCATCGGTAAAGGAAACAAGGAAAGGCTGGTTCCGCTGGGTGAAGAGGCGGTTTACTGGCTGGAAACGTATCTGGAGCATGGTCGTCCGTGGCTGCTCAATGGTACGTCTATCGACGTCCTGTTTCCGAGCCAGCGCGCCCAGCAGATGACGCGGCAAACGTTCTGGCATCGCATCAAGCATTACGCCACACTGGCGGGTATCGACAGTGAAAAGCTTTCGCCGCACGTATTGCGTCACGCCTTCGCGACGCATCTGTTAAACCACGGCGCTGATTTACGCGTGGTGCAGATGCTGCTGGGGCACAGCGATCTTTCCACAACGCAAATTTACACCCATGTCGCGACGGAACGCCTGCGGCAGCTACACCAACAGCACCACCCTCGTGCGTGAGTGCCGACGAATTGTAACAGGATCACATATGAAAAAGTCTTTCGCGCTGTTCACCCTGCTGGCAGCCTCATTTACCGGTTTCGCCCATGCGGACGACGCCGCCATCAAACAGTCGCTGGCTAAGCTTGGCGTCACCGGTAGCGATATTCAGCCTGCACCGGTTGCCGGCATGAAAACGGTGCTGACCAACAGCGGCGTGCTGTACGTCACCGAAGACGGCAAACACATTATTCAGGGGCCAATGTATGACGTGAGCGGCGCGCAGCCGGTGAACGTCACCAACCAGCTGCTGATGAAAAACCTGAACGCGCTCGAAAAAGAGATGATTGTCTACAAAGCGGCGCAGGAAAAACACGTCATTACCGTCTTCACCGACATCACCTGTGGCTACTGCCACAAGCTGCATGAAGAGATGAAAGACTACAACGCGCTGGGCATCACCGTGCGTTACCTGGCCTTCCCGCGCGCGGGCGTGCAGAGCCAGCCAGAGCAGGACATGAAGGCGATCTGGTGTGCGAAAGACCGCAACAAAGCGTTTGACGACGCGATGAACGGCAAAGGCGTTAAGCCAGCCTCCTGCGACATTGATATCGCTAACCACTACGCGCTCGGCGTGCAGTTTGGCGTGAGCGGTACGCCTGCGATTGTCCTGAGCAACGGCTATGTCGTTCCGGGCTATCAGGGACCGAAAGAGATGAAAGAGTTCCTCGACGCGCACCAGAAACAGTTTGGTGGTAAATAATCCGCGTGAAAGCCCCAATAAAATTGCGCCGCCGCGAGGCGGTTGAACCGGTTGATTTGCCAGACGATCTCCCGGCGCTGCTTAAGCGCCTCTACGCCAGCCGCGGCGTGCGTAGCGCTGAGGATCTTGAACGCAGCGTGAAAGGGATGCTGCCGTGGCAGCAGCTGAGCGGTATCGAAAAAGCCACTGAAATGCTCTACAACGCGCTTCGTGAGGGAACGCGGATTGTGGTGGTGGGCGATTTCGACGCCGACGGCGCAACCAGCACCGCGCTGAGCGTGCTCAGCCTGCGCGCGCTGGGCTGCGATAATGTCACGTATCTGGTGCCGAACCGTTTTGAAGACGGCTACGGTCTCAGTCCGGAAGTGGTCGATCAGGCCCATGCCCGTGGTGCACAGATGATCATGACCGTCGATAACGGGATCTCTTCCCATGCGGGCGTCGATCATGCTCACGCTTTGGGGATCCCGGTGCTGGTCACCGATCACCACCTGCCGGGCGAAACGCTGCCGGATGCGGAAGCGATTATTAACCCCAACCTGCGCGACTGCGATTTCCCATCGAAATCCCTCGCAGGCGTGGGCGTGGCGTTTTATCTGATGCTGGCGCTGCGTACCCTGTTACGCGATAAGGGCTGGTTCGACTCCCGCGGTATTGCCGTACCGAATCTGGCCGAATATCTCGATCTCGTGGCGCTGGGTACCGTCGCGGACGTGGTACCGCTCGATACCAATAACCGCATTTTGACCTGGCAGGGCTTAAGCCGCATCCGTGCAGGCAAGTGCCGTCCGGGGATCAAGGCGCTGCTGGAGATTGCTAACCGCGATCCGCTCAAGCTGGCGGCAAGCGATTTGGGCTTTGCCCTCGGGCCGCGTCTTAACGCAGCCGGAAGGCTGGACGATATGTCCGTCGGCGTGGCGCTGCTGCTGTGCGATAACATTGGTGAAGCACGCGTGCTGGCCAACGAGCTTGACGCGCTGAACCAGACCCGCAAAGAGATTGAGCAGGGGATGCAGGCCGAAGCGCTGACCCTGTGCGAAAAGCTTGAGCGCAGCGGCGATACGCTGCCGGGCGGCCTGGCGATGTACCATCCTGAGTGGCATCAGGGCGTGGTCGGCATTCTGGCATCGCGTATTAAAGAGCGTTTCCACCGTCCGGTGATCGCGTTCGCCCCCGCGGGCGACGGCACGCTGAAAGGCTCTGGCCGTTCGATTCAGGGTCTGCACATGCGCGATGCGCTGGAGCGTCTTGATACGCTTCACCCGGGTCTGATGATCAAGTTTGGCGGCCATGCGATGGCGGCAGGCCTGTCGCTGGAAGAGGCGAAGTTCGACGAGTTTCAGCGGCTGTTTGGTGAACTGGTCACCGACTGGATCGACCCAGCCCTGCTGCAGGGGGAAGTGGTGTCCGATGGCGAGCTTTCACCGCTTGAGATGACGATGGACGTGGCGCAAATGCTCCGCGATGCCGGTCCGTGGGGACAGATGTTCCCGGAACCGCTGTTCGACGGGCGTTTCCGCCTGCTGCAGCAGCGTATCGTCGGCGAACGTCATCTGAAAGTGATGGTCGAACCCGTGGGCGGTGGTCCGCTGCTGGACGGCATCGCCTTCAACGTTGACACGGCGGTATGGCCGGACAACGGCGTGCGCGAGGTTGAGCTGGCGTACAAACTGGACATCAACGAGTTTCGCGGTAACCGCACCCTTCAGATCATCATCGACAATATCTGGCCAATTTAGCGGCAGTAATCTCTATAAAAAAGGGCGTGGATTCGGTACAATCCCGCTCTTATCACCGCATTTTGACAAGTCCATAAAAGAAAACAGACCATGTTTGAAATTAATCCGGTAAAAAACCGTATTCAGGACCTCACGGAGCGCTCTGACGTTCTTAGGGGGTATCTTTGACTACGATGCCAAGAAAGAGCGTCTTGAAGAAGTAAACGCCGAGCTGGAACAGCCGGACGTCTGGAACGAACCTGAACGCGCACAGGCGCTGGGTAAAGAGCGTTCCTCTCTAGAAGCTATCGTAGATACGCTGGATCAAATGGCCCAGGGGCTGGAAGATGTTTCCGGTTTGCTGGAGCTGGCCGTCGAAGCCGACGACGAAGAAACCTTTAACGAAGCCGTGGCAGAACTCGACGTGCTGGAAGAGAAGCTGGCGCAGCTTGAGTTCCGCCGTATGTTCTCCGGCGAATACGACAGCGCTGACTGCTATCTCGATATTCAGGCTGGTTCTGGCGGCACCGAAGCGCAGGACTGGGCCAGCATGCTGACGCGTATGTATCTGCGTTGGGCAGAAGCGCGCGGCTTCAAAACCGAAATTATCGAAGAGTCTGAAGGTGAAGTCGCGGGTCTGAAATCCGTCACCATCAAGATCATTGGCGATTACGCCTACGGCTGGCTGCGTACCGAAACCGGCGTTCACCGCCTGGTGCGTAAGAGCCCGTTCGACTCCGGTGGCCGCCGTCATACCTCCTTCAGCTCCGCGTTTGTTTACCCGGAAGTTGATGAAGATATTGATATCGAAATTAACCCGGCAGACCTGCGTATCGACGTTTACCGCGCCTCCGGTGCGGGTGGTCAGCACGTTAACCGTACGGAATCTGCGGTGCGTATTACCCACATTCCAACCAACACGGTAACGCAATGCCAGAACGACCGTTCCCAGCATAAGAACAAAGACCAGGCCATGAAGCAGATGAAAGCGAAGCTTTATGAGCTGGAGATGCAGAAGAAAAATGCTGAGAAACAGGCGATGGAAGACAACAAGTCCGACATCGGTTGGGGCAGCCAGATCCGTTCTTACGTCCTTGATGACTCCCGCATCAAAGACCTGCGTACCGGGGTTGAAACCCGCAACACGCAGGCGGTGCTGGACGGCAGCCTGGACCAATTTATCGAAGCAAGTTTGAAAGCAGGGTTATGAGGAACCAACATGTCTGAACAACAAGCACAGGGCGCTGACGCGGTAGTCGATCTTAACAACGAACTGAAAACCCGCCGCGAGAAGCTGGCAGCGCTGCGCGAGCAGGGCGTGCCGTTCCCGAACGATTTTCGTCGTGACCATACCTCAGACCAACTGCACGCTGACTTCGACGCTAAAGAGAACGAAGAGCTGGAAGCGCTGAACATCGAAGTGGCCGTTGCAGGCCGCATGATGACCCGTCGTATCATGGGTAAAGCCTCCTTCGTGACCTTGCAGGACGTGGGCGGCCGTATTCAGCTGTACGTTTCCCGTGACGACCTGCCGGAAGGCATCTACAACGAGCAGTTCAAGAAGTGGGACCTGGGCGATATCCTGGGCGCGAAAGGTAAACTGTTCAAAACCAAAACCGGTGAACTGTCTATCCACTGCACCGAGCTGCGTCTGCTGACCAAAGCCCTGCGCCCGCTGCCGGACAAATTCCACGGCCTGCAGGATCAGGAAGCGCGCTATCGTCAGCGCTACCTGGATCTCATCTCTAACGATGACTCCCGCAAGACCTTCAAAATTCGCTCCCAGATCATGGCCGGTATCCGCCAGTTCATGGTCAACCGCGACTTTATGGAAGTGGAAACCCCAATGATGCAGGTGATCCCTGGCGGTGCGTCTGCGCGTCCGTTCATCACCCATCACAATGCCCTGGACCTGGACATGTACCTGCGTATCGCGCCGGAACTGTACCTGAAGCGTCTGGTGGTCGGTGGTTTCGACCGCGTGTTCGAAATCAACCGTAACTTCCGTAACGAAGGTATTTCCGTTCGTCATAACCCAGAGTTCACCATGATGGAACTCTATATGGCGTACGCGGATTACAAAGATCTGATCGAACTGACCGAATCCCTGTTCCGCACCCTGGCGCAGGACATTCTGGGCACCACGCAGGTTCCTTACGGTGAAGAGGTCTTCGACTTCGGCAAGCCGTTCGAAAAACTGACCATGCGTGAAGCGATCAAGAAATACCGTCCGGAAACCAACATGGCGGATCTGGATAACTTCGACTCTGCGAAAGCGATCGCCGAAAGCATCGGTATCAAGGTTGAGAAGAGCTGGGGTCTGGGCCGTATCGTGACCGAGATCTTCGAAGAAGTGGCCGAAGCGCACCTGATTCAGCCGACCTTCATCACCGAATACCCGGCTGAAGTCTCTCCGCTGGCGCGTCGTAATGACGAGAACCCGGAAATCACCGATCGCTTCGAATTCTTCATCGGCGGCCGTGAAATCGGCAACGGCTTTAGCGAGCTGAACGATGCGGAAGACCAGGCTCAGCGTTTCCAGGACCAGGTAGATGCGAAAGCTGCAGGCGACGACGAAGCGATGTTCTTCGACGAAGACTACGTGACCGCGCTGGAGCACGGCCTGCCACCAACGGCGGGTCTGGGTATTGGTATCGACCGTATGGTCATGCTGTTCACCAACAGCCACACCATCCGCGACGTGATCCTGTTCCCGGCGATGCGCCCGGTGAAATAAGACGTTAAGATGTAAAAAAAGCCCCGAAAGGGGCTTTTTTATTGCGCCGCGAAGGCTTTGAGCTTATCGCGGGCAGTTGTCGCTTCCATGACCATCCACGGGCTAAAGGCCCAGGGCGTCGCGTCCAGCGCGCGGAATAACGCGTCCAGCTCAACCCACTGATAGTCCATCACTTCATCTTCGTTTATCGTCACGTCATTGGTGATGCGGGCAGCGAATACCGGGCAAATCTCGTTTTCCACGATCCCGGACGGGTCGGTTTCCCGATAGCGAAATTCAGGGGCGACGGCGGTGATATCGGCCAGTTCAGCGCCCACTTCAAAGCGGCAGCGGCGGATTATCGCCTGTATCGTCTCTTCGCCGGACTGCGGGTGGCCGCAGACGGAGTTGGTCCAGACGCCGGGCCAGGCTTTTTTGGTTAAGGCGCGTCGGGTGATCAGACATTCGCCGTTTGCGTTAAAAAGCCAGGAAGAGAACGCCAGATGCAGCGGGGTATGTAAGGTGTGCGCGGCGTATTTTTCCTGAGTGCCAATCACCATTCCCTGGTCGTTTACCAAAATAACGTGTTCTTGAATACTCATTGATGCTCCAGTGCCAAAATGCCGAGTGGTTCAGCACCATCAGCCGGATCATTATACGGCATTCTTATACGAACGGTTTGGCTCGTAGAGCGGAAAAGGGCATGACCCATATTCGTTTTGGCTGTTATCATAGTGCGCCATTCACGCTGACCGAGGATCTGTTTTGTTTGCAGGAAGCCTGACGAGAAACCCCATCACCGCCATTTTTTGCCTGACGCTGACGCTATTACTGGCGGGCTGTTCCGGGAGCAAATCGTCGGATATGGGCAGCTATTCCGGTTCGATCTATACCGTTAAGCGCGGGGATACGCTGTACCGGATTTCGCGCGCGACGGGGACCAGCGTGAAGGATCTGGCGCGGCTGAATAACCTCTCTCCGCCCTACACCATCGAGGTGGGACAGCAGCTGAAGGTTAGCGGCGGATCGTCCTTGGGTAAAAAATCCTCTTCGAAAGGCAAAACAGCCAAAGTGACGCCGTCTTACGCGGTGCCGCAGTCGTCCTGGCCGCCGGTCGGTCAACGCTGCTGGGTCTGGCCTGCCAGCGGTAAAGTGGTGCTGCCGTACTCCCTGTCTGAGGGGGGTAACAAAGGTATTGATATCGCGGCTGCACGCGGTACGCCGGTTTATGCCTCCGGGGCAGGGAAGGTGGTGTATGTCGGTAACCAGCTGCGCGGCTACGGTAACCTGATCATGATTAAGCATGGCGAAGACTACATCACGGCCTATGCGCACAACGACACGATGCTGGTCAACAACGGGCAGAACGTCAAAGCCGGGCAGAAGATTGCCACCATGGGCAGCACCGGTACGGACGCGGTGAAGCTGCATTTCCAGATTCGTTATAAGGCGACGGCCATCGACCCGCAGCGTTATCTTCCTGCGCCAGGCAGCAAACCGAAGTGCTAAGTGATTATTTTATCGCCGGTTAGTTGCGAAGAGGCTTGTATGAAGGTGTGTAAGGTCTATAATGCCTTACGCACCTCAAAGCGGGCGTAGTTCAATGGTAGAACGAGAGCTTCCCAAGCTCTATACGAGGGTTCGATTCCCTTCGCCCGCTCCAGATTTTCCTGATGTTATCCTCCTTTTACCCTGCCAATGCTTTTCCATACAGGTATCGTCATGCTGTTGTTTGATCGCTTCAACGAAGTTATCACGCATGCCTCCATATTCAGCGCTGAGTTATCAGGCGCCATCAGAATTTGCAGCACGATGAATGCAACGGGTAATTTAATCTGCACTGCTAGCTGATGTTTATATCTAACTATTGGGATGGGTGGTTAATATATTGTGAAAGAAGAAATGATGAGGAAATAATAAAAATTTCAGATATGACGCTCTTCGTCGTAACGGGGTTTATTTTTTTAAACTTAACACAAATATTGCTACCAATAATAGTAGCCCTCTTTTTGAGACTATTCCCTATTGCTCCAAAACTGGCATACTGTAGAAAACCAGAAAAATATTATCCTTTTATATGCGCTATTACAGCAAAGCCGTCTTTTTTTGCTCGTTATTTTTTTGCTCTCTGAGCCATGCAGCCCCCCTTACTCCTGCTGACCGGGACACAGTGCGTCAGCAGCAGGAGGAACTGTTATTAAAGAACCAGCAACAGCGTGAAGAGCTGGAGCGCAGTATTCCTCGCCCCGCGCCCGCCAGACCGCTGCCCGTTACCGGCACCGGGCCCTGTTTCACC
>NZ_JAHAWC010000031.1:0-17794 GCF_018383635.1 Enterobacter sp. 120016
AGTCTTCGGTGGAGCGGTAGTTCAGTCGGTTAGAATACCTGCCTGTCACGCAGGGGGTCGCGGGTTCGAGTCCCGTCCGTTCCGCCACTTATTAAAAGCCCTGAGCTAACGCTCAGGGCTTTTTTCTTATCTGACGTTTAATTATTGCGAAATTAGCAAAAATCCTCTGCGTTTTACGATCTTTTTCTCTATAACAAGGTCAGCGATAATCTTCCTCAGTTTACGAACATAACGATTGAGGAATATTATGACTCTCCCTGCATTTGGTCTGGGCACCTTCCGCCTGAAAGACGACGTTGTTATCGCATCAGTTAAAACCGCACTCGAACTGGGCTATCGTGCAGTTGATACGGCACAGATCTATGAAAATGAAGCTGCCGTTGGACAAGCTCTCGAAGAGAGTGGTGTGCCGCGTAACGAACTGTTTATCACCACGAAAATCTGGATTGAGAATCTCAGCAAAGATAAGCTGATCCCTAGCCTGAAAGAGAGCCTGAAAAAACTGCGTACTGACTACGTAGATCTGACGCTGATCCACTGGCCATCACCGAATGATGCCGTCTCAGTAGAAGAATTCATGCAGGCGCTGCTGGAAGCGAAAAAGCAGGGCTTAACCCGCGAAATTGGGATCTCCAACTTCACCATTCCGCTGATGGAAAAAGCCATTGCCGCTGTTGGCGCAGAAAATATTGCGACCAACCAGGTTGAGCTGTCTCCCTACCTGCAAAACCGCAAAGTCGTTGACTGGGCAAAACAGCACGGGATCCACATCACCTCATACATGACGCTGGCCTACGGTAAGGCACTGAAAGATGAAGTGATTACGCGTATCGCAGAGAAACATAACGCCACTGCTGCGCAGGTGATTCTGGCATGGGCAATGGGTGAAGGCTATGCCGTGATCCCATCATCAACTAAGCGTGAAAACCTGGCCAGCAACCTGTTGGCAACGGATCTTCATCTGGATGCTGACGATAAAAAAGCGATCGCAGCACTGGAGTGCAACGATCGTCTGGTTAGCCCGGAAGGTTTAGCGCCTGACTGGGATTAAGTTTGACCCACCCTCTGTAACCTGAACCCTCACACAGCTCCTCCGGGAGCTGTTTTTATATGTTCACTCAGGAAGTCAATAAAGGCACGAATGCGCGTACTCACCGCTCTGTCACTGTAATACACCGCGCTAAAAGGCATCTCTACCGGCAGACGCTTATCGGCCATTAACTCCACGAGCTCACCGCGCGCAATTTCTTTATCAATCATGTAATCCGACAAACAGGCGATGCCATTCCCGGTAAGGCACAGCTGCTTCAGCGTTTCGCCGCTGTTTGAGGATAATCCGCAGGTAATTTCATGAAGTTGACCATCATGACAGGCGACAGGCCAGGTGTTTAGCGACACCGGCTCCGTAAAGCCCAGGCACAGATGCTGCTTCAATTCTTCAACCGTCTCCGGTTTACCATGCTCGGCAATATACTCTGGTGATGCGATAATTTTGCGGTAGCTGGCAAACAGAGGGCGGGCACGCAAGCTTGAATCTGTCAGGGTTCCCGCCCGGATGGCCACATCCACTTTACGCTCGATGAGGTTGATAAACGTCTCTGAGGAGACCAGCGAGAGCGTCATCTCCGGATAGCGCTCGCGGAAAGGTTTGATCAGCGGCATCAGAAAGTGAAGCACCACCGGCGTGGCAGCATCAATGCGCAGCAATCCACGTGGCGTGCTGCGGGTCTCCATAATCTCCGTCTCCGCTGCCGCCATCTCCTGCAGTACCGACTGCACGCGGCGGAAGTAACGCTCTCCTTCTTCCGTCAGGCTCAGCTGTCGCGTCGTTCGGTTGAGCAGACTCACCCCAAGCTTCATCTCCAGTTTTTTTACCGAACGGCTGATGGCCGAATTAGCCTGTCCCAGCTGTTCGGCCGCGCGGCTAAAGCTGCCGCTTTCAACGACGGCGACGAAGATTGTCAGCTCTTCCGATGTTGCTTTCACTGTTGCACCACCTGCAAAATTCTATTGATATTTTGACCATTTTTGTTATTTAAGCACTGGCGCATACTGCCTGTCATCTTAATCCTGATGATACGGAGTATTTTATGCCACTGGCGCTACTTGCCCTGACGATCAGTGCCTTTGCAATTGGCACGACCGAATTTGTTATCGTGGGACTGGTTCCTACCATTGCTAACCAGCTTGCGATCTCGTTGCCTTCAGCCGGGCTGTTGGTGTCTATTTACGCCTTGGGCGTCGCCGTCGGTGCGCCAGTCCTGACGGCCCTGACCGGACGCTTCCCACGTAAGCAGCTGTTAGTCGCGCTGATGGTGCTGTTCACCGCCGGCAACGTTCTGGCCTGGCAGGCACCGGACTACACCACGCTGGTAATTGCCCGTCTGTTGACCGGCCTTGCGCACGGTGTGTTCTTCTCGATTGGTTCCACTATTGCAACCAGCCTGGTACCCAAAGAGAAAGCGGCTTCAGCCATTGCGATCATGTTTGGTGGGCTGACCGTCGCACTCGTTACGGGCGTACCGCTGGGAACGTTTATCGGACAACACTTCGGCTGGCGCGAAACGTTCCTTGCCGTCTCCTTGCTGGGTGTCATCGCCCTGGTGACCAGCCTGCTGCTGGTACCGTCGAATATTCCGGGCCGGGCGAGCGCCAGCCTGCGCGATCAGCTGAAGGTGCTCACGCATCCGCGTTTGCTGATCATCTACGCGGTTACGGCACTGGGCTATGGCGGCGTATTCACCGCTTTTACCTTCCTGGCGCCGATGATGCAGGACCTGGCGGGCTTTTCCCCCAATGCCGTGAGCTGGATTTTGCTGGGATACGGTATTTCCGTTGCCATTGGCAATATCTGGGGCGGCAAGCTTGCAGATAAGCATGGTGCGGTACCGGCGCTGAAATTCATCTTCGCCGCCCTGGTTGTTCTGCTGATGATTTTCCAGTTCACGGCTTCGCTACACTATGCCGCGCTGGTCACGGTGCTGGTCATGGGGATCTTTGCCTTTGGTAATGTGCCCGGGCTTCAGGTTTACGTTGTCCAGAAAGCCGAGCTCTATACGCCAAATGCGGTGGATGTGGCATCGGGTCTGAACATTGCCGCATTTAATATTGGCATCGCGCTGGGCTCCATCATTGGCGGACAAACCGTAGCGCATGTTGGGTTAACCCAGACCCCGTGGATTGGCGCAGTGATTGTCCTGGTGGCCTTCCTGCTGATTGGCCTGAGTGGGCGACTTGATAAACCTGCTCGCGTCGCGCTGGGTTAACATCAGTAAGTGCTTGCTTACAAAACTGGAAAGCGGTTTCTCAGAAATTGCGTTGAAAGTATGACCTAAAGTCCCTATAACATTAGAACCAGTCCGTTTTCCGGGCTGGTTCATGTTACAGAGGCTGTTTCCAAAAGTGCGAAAAAATACCTATGCCATGCGTTATGTTGCCGGAATGCCCGCGGAGAGGATCTTGCCTCCGGGGTCATTTGCGAGCATAAGCCAGGCATTACCCGCCGGCACACCGTTAAGCAGCGATGAGAAAATCCGTGTACTGGTGTGGAATATCTTTAAGCAGCAGCGTGCCGAGTGGTTATCGGTACTCAAGAATTTTGGAAAAGATGCCCACCTGGTTCTGCTCCAGGAGGCGCAAACCACCCCTGAGCTGGTACGGTTTGCCACCACGAACTATCTTGCCGCCGACCAGGTGCCTGCATTTGTCCTGCCACAACACCCCTCAGGAGTGATGACACTTTCAGCAGCACATCCGGTCTATTGCTGTCCTCTGCGTGAACGTGAACCTATCCTGCGTCTGGCGAAATCGGCGCTGGTGACGGTCTATCCGCTGCCGGATACCCGAATGCTGATGGTCGTGAACATCCATGCGGTCAATTTCAGCCTGGGCGTGGATGTCTACAGTAAGCAGTTACTTCCGATTGGCGATCAGATTGCCCATCACAGCGGCCCCATCATTATGGCAGGCGATTTCAATGCCTGGAGCCGTCCGCGCATGAATGCGCTGTATCGCTTTGCGCGCGAAATGTCGCTGCGTGAAGTTCGTTTTAGCGATGACCAGCGCAAAAAAGCCTTTGGTCGTCCTCTCGATTTTGTCTTCTATCGTGGTTTGAGCGTGCATGACGCCTCTGTTCTGGTGACGCGCGCCTCCGATCACAATCCTCTACTAGTTGAATTCAGTCCCGGCAAACCTGATAAATAATGGTGTGTCAGGTCTGCCGTGGGGCAGACCTGCGCGGGTGCTGCCCTTTTATTTTTAACCAACAAAGGACAGTACGATGACAACAACACACTCCCATCATGACAACGTAGAAAAACAGTTTGGTTCTCAGGCAAGTGCCTATCTGAGCAGCGCCGTGCATGCTTCTGGCCGCGATCTGGTGCGTCTCGGTGAGCGTCTGGCGGCGTTCCCGCAGGCGCACGTGCTGGATTTAGGCTGCGGGGCAGGGCATGCCAGCTTTGCGGCTGCGCAGCAGGTCGCGCACGTTACCGCGTATGACTTATCCAGCCAGATGCTGGACGTCGTTGCCGAGGCGGCGAAAGCGAAGGGGCTGGACAACATTGATACGCGCCAGGGCTATGCCGAATCCTTACCTTTTGATGATGCGTCGTTTGAGGTGGTTATCAGCCGTTACTCCGCGCACCACTGGCATGATGTCGGCCAGGCATTACGCGAAGTCAAACGTGTTCTGAAGCCGGGTGGCGTCTTCATTATTATGGATGTGATGTCCCCTGGACATCCGGTGCGCAATATCTGGCTGCAGACGGTCGAAGCGCTGCGCGATACCTCGCACGTGCAAAACTACGCCAGCGGAGAGTGGTTGTCATTTATTACTGAGGCGGGACTGATCGCGCGCGCGTTGATTACAGACCGCTTACCGCTGGAGTTCAGCTCGTGGATCGCGCGTATGCGCACCCCGGAAGCATTAAGCCAGGCGATCAGGCTGTATCAGGAGAGTGCGTCCGCAGAGGTGAAGGCGTACTTTGAACTGCAGGACGACGGCTCGTTTACCAGCGATACCATCATGGCTGAAGCCCAAAAAGCGGGATAAACAAAAAAGGCACCGAGGGGAATCGGTGCCTTTTTATCTTTCGATCGTGCTATCAGGAGTCTGGCGTAGCGCTGTTCTTCACAAACAGCGTCAGCTGGTCGCCAGGTTTCAGATTGTCAGTATCATTATTCCAGCGCATCACATCCTTGATGTTTACGCCGTGTCGTTTTGCGATACTGGACAGTGAATCGCCCTTGCGCACGCGATAGGTAATGCTATCGCTGTTGCTGGCGAGACGCTGTGCGCTGCTACCTGCACCTACCGTCAGAGTCTGACCCACTTTCAAGCCGGAGCTGCGCAGATTATTCCACTGCTGCAGATCTTTCGCATTCACGCCAAGACGTGAAGCAATGCCCGAAAGCGTATCACCTGAACGAACCTTATAGCTGCGGCTGTTAACTGATGATGCATCCGCGATCAGCGTTGACTGAACGGCGGCGATTTCACCAGAAGCTAAAGACTCACGTAACTGTTCAGCATGTTTCTGCGGAACCATTACATACTGCGGGCCACTTGCCCCCAGGGTTGAGCCTTTAACGCCAGCATTAAAGGTTTTCAATTTACTTACCGACATACCCGTCATATCAGCGACCCGTTGAATATCAACCGGATTGCTGAGGCGAACACGCGCCAGTGCACGACTTTCGTCTGGTGTTGGCAGTTGTACACCGTAACGCTTGCTGTTCTTGAGAATATCGCTCAATGCCAGCATTTTCGGTACGTAAATCTTTGTTTCCTGTGGCAGTGAGAGCGACCAAAAATCGGTGGATTTACCCCGTGCTTTATTCGCTTTCATTGCCTTCAGTACACGACCTTCGCCACTATTATACGCTGCGACCGTTAACAGCCAGTCGCCGTCAAACATCTTGTTCAGACGTTGCATCATGTCGAGAGCGGCTGTCGTTGAAGCGACAACATCGCGACGCGCATCATAGTTGCGGGTCTGTTTCAGACCATAGTTTCGCCCGGTGCTCGGAATGATCTGCCAAATGCCTGCGGCATTGGCGCCAGACGTCGCGTGTGGGTCAAAAGCGCTCTCCACTATGGGTAGGAGTACCAGCTCCATAGGCATGTTACGTTTCTTAACTTGCCCGGCTATCCAGTACATATACGGCTCTGCCCGTAACGTTACATCGTGGAGATAGCTCTTATTACTTAAATACTTCTGTTTCTGTTCGCGAATCCGGGTATTTTCCGGAACTCCCATCTTTAGCTCGTCGCCAATAGAGGTCCACAAGTCTTGATCCTGCGCGAAAGATGTTCCATCGTCCATCCAGCGCGCCGAACTTGCAAACTTCCCTGCTTCCCCTTGACCAGCTGCAGAAAGGCTCTGTGCGTGCTGTTGTACGTTGCTGCCGTTTTGCGACTGGCAACCTACAAGCAGGACAGAGGCGAGTAATATCGCTTTTGCCTTCATGTGTGTGTCAATAGTTGCTTAAAAGACGAGCGATGATAACGGCGAAATTTTGAAAAGGCAACCCGCAATTATCTGAAGTTATCTTTCTTTGACCTTAACCATGCAAATCGCTGTTCTGGTTGTTGCAAATTTGTTTCTTGGTTAATTTTTCTAATTAAATCAATATCATCTGTTCGTAAAAATAAATTAATTTGGCGCTCGTTTTTCAGAATTACGGGTAGTGTTTTTTGGTTTTTTGCACGTAACTCCTTCACTTTGTGATAATAATCCTGAATCGCCCGATCCTCCGGTAAGAGGCTCACGGCAAACTTCATATTTCCTAATGTATACTCATGAGCGCAACAAATGAGTGTTTCGTCGGGTAGAGCGTTAATCTTCTGTAAAGACTGGTGCATTTGAGCGGGCGTGCCTTCAAACAGTCTTCCGCAGCCTCCGGAGAACAGCGTGTCGCCGCAAAAAAGATAAGGTTTACTGTAGAAACACAGATGTCCCAAAGTGTGACCTGGTGTAGCAAATACGGAAAACTCCCACTCGCGTATGAGGATAGTTTCGCCTTCTTCGACTACTTGCGTGATGCCCTTATCTTGTGCCTCTGCCGGTCCGTAAACCACCAGATGCGGGAAATGAGCGCGCAGTTCAGGCACGCCGCCAGTATGATCGTGATGGTGATGCGTCAACAGAATGGCTTCTGGCTGCCAGCCGTTCTCTTTTATGGCGCGCAGAACAGGGGCCGATTCGCCGGGATCGACAATGACGCATCGACGATCGTCGTCAACCAAAACCCAGATGTAATTGTCCTCAAAGGCTGGAATACTGATAAGATTCATACATTACCTCTTATAGCGTGGCGGGTGTTTTGATGAAACCGGCAAGGATACCTCAGACTGTCGCAGCACCGGAACGTTGGGCGGAATTGCCCTGGGGTGAATACTATCGCGAAGCGTTAGAACAACAGCTGAAGCCCTGGCTCGCGAAAATGTATGGCTTTCACCTGCTTAAGATTGGCAATCTCAGCGCGGAAATCAATACCGAAAGCTGCGCTATCTCGCATCAGGTCAACGTCTCTCTCGGCGGATCGCCGGTTCAGGTAAAAGCAGACCCGTTGCATCTGCCGTTTGCGGAAAAATCCGTCGATGCGTGTTTGCTCGCACACACGCTGCCCTGGTGCAGCGATCCGCATCGTCTGCTTCGCGAAGCCGATCGCGTGCTGATTGATGACGGCTGGCTGGTACTCAGCGGATTCAATCCGCTAAGCCTGATGGGCCTGCGTAAGCTGGTACCGGTGCTACGCCGGACTCCACCTTACAACAGCCGGATGTTCACCATGATGCGCCAGCTCGACTGGCTTTCGCTGCTGAACTTTGAAGTGCTCTGCTACGGAGGTTTTCAGGTGCTGCCCTGGGCGCGGCAGGGGGGCGTGGTACTGAGCACCCATCTCCCGGCGTTGGGCTGTTTGCAGTTTATCGTCGCGCGTAAGCGAACCATTCCCCTTACGCTTAACCCTATGAAGCAGAGCAAGTCGAAAACGCCCATCCGCCAGACCGTCGGCGCCACTCGGCAGTACAAAAAAACCGATTAGGCGTCGGGCTGATAGCCCGCATCTTCATGAGCGGGATTGGATGCCGCAGCACGAGCCAGTTCGTCGCAGCGTTCGTTTTCCGGGTGGCCTGCGTGGCCTTTAACCCACTCCCACTTAATCTGATGCTGGCCCAGCGCAGCATCAAGACGTTTCCAGAGATCGACGTTCTTGACCGGCTTCTTATCGGCGGTTTTCCAGCCGCGTTTTTTCCAGTTATGGATCCACTGGGTGATCCCCTGACGCACGTACTGGCTGTCGGTGCTTAACACCACGTCACAATGTTCTTTTAACGCCTCCAGCGCCACGATGGCCGCCATCAACTCCATCCGGTTGTTGGTGGTCAGAAAATAGCCTTCGCTAAAAGTTTTTTCGTGCTGGCGATAGCGCATAATCGCGCCGTAGCCGCCGGGACCTGGATTACCGAGACAAGATCCATCGGTGAAAATTTCTACCTGTTTACGCATCTCTGGTAGACTTCCTGTATTCGAAACGTTCAGTTAAACGATAAGTCTGACATAAATGACCGCTATGAGCACTGCAATTACTCGCCAGATTGTCCTCGATACCGAAACCACCGGTATGAACCAGATCGGCGCGCACTACGAAGGGCATAAGATCATCGAGATCGGCGCCGTTGAAGTGGTGAACCGTCGTCTTACGGGGAACAACTTCCACGTCTACCTCAAACCCGATCGGCTGGTGGATCCGGAAGCGTTCGGCGTTCACGGGATTGCCGATGAGTTCTTGCTGGATAAGCCGACTTTTGCGGATGTTGCTGACGAATTCCTGGAATATATCAAGGGCGCCGAGCTTGTCATCCATAACGCATCGTTCGATATCGGCTTTATGGATTATGAATTCAGCAAGCTTAATCGTGATATCCCGAAGACGAACACCTTCTGTAAGGTGACGGACAGCCTGGCGCTGGCAAGGAAGATGTTTCCCGGCAAGCGTAACAGCCTTGATGCGCTCTGCTCGCGCTACGAGATAGACAATACCAAGCGAACGCTCCACGGGGCGTTGCTCGATGCCCAGATCCTGGCGGATGTCTATCTGACGATGACCGGCGGGCAGACGTCAATGAAGTTCAGTATGGAAAATGAATCCCAGCAGACGCAAGGCGAAGCGGGCATTCAGCGTGTTGTCCGCCAGGCAAGCCGGTTGCGGGTTGTTTTAGCCAGCGATGAAGAGCTCCTTAACCACGAATCCCGGCTTGATCTGGTCCAGAAGAAGGGCGGCAGCTGTATGTGGCGCGCCTGAAAAAACGCCGGAATGCCTGTAAAATCATCGTTTGGGCGATTTTTGCAGCAAACGATTCAAAACGTGAGAAAAAGCGTTGACGAGATCGGAGGCGCACCGTAATATGCGCCTCGTTCCCCAAACGGGAACAGTGGAGCGGTAGTTCAGTCGGTTAGAATACCTGCCTGTCACGCAGGGGGTCGCGGGTTCGAGTCCCGTCCGTTCCGCCACTATTCAGAAGGCCTGAATCAGAAATGATTCAGGCCTTCGTCGTTTCAGCATTGTGTAATCTCAATCCCCCCCCTACTGTTAACAAAAAGTTAATATACATGGTGCAATTAATTAACAATTGCACGGTTGTAGTGCGCTATTTGCACTGATATTGTGCATTTCACCACCACACCTCTCTTCAGACCTCGGTCAGAATGTTTCTTTCTGTAAAAATAATTCACGCAGAATCATTTGGTTATCTCCCGCTTTCCAAAAAAACACCGAACCAATTGCGTATTGGTTTGGTTATTGCTTAATCATTAGCACGATAAGCTTCATTCCATATCAATAACTTATCGTTAATAAAAATAAAGCAATGATGAAAGCGAGCGAACCAATATGGAAAAACCGTCACGGTTTCTGGCAAATTCCAGCACCGCGCTTGAGCAGCTGCGCGGGCTTATCAACCAGCATGAGTCAACACCAGGCATACCGCTGCCCACGGAACGTGAGCTGTCGGACACTCTCGGCGTAGGACGACGTGAAGTGCGTCGTGCGCTGGACGTGCTGGAAGAAGAGGGGCGCATCTGGCGTAAGCAGGGCAAAGGGACCTTTATTGGCCCGGCGGCACCTGTTGAACCGCTGGCCCTTCAGGGATTGGTTCAGCAGACCAACCTTCTGGAAGTGATGGAAGCTCGTCTACAGCTCGAACCCGGCTTAGCCCGGCTTGCGGCACTGCGTGCCACCAGGGAAAACCTCGCGCTCATGCAGCGCATGCTGGAACGCATCGATAAGGTCAGCCCGGATGACCGCGATCTCAACGAACTCTGGGATAGCGCCTTTCACCGGGCGATTGCCGAGGCGGCGGGCAACCGTCTGATGCTTGGCCTGTTTGATGCCATTGATGCCGTGCGGCGTGAACCGGGCTGGCAGCATCTGCGCGAGCTGGCGCGCACCCCCGAACGTGTCGACAGCTATAACGACCATCACCATAAGATCATGTCTGCGATTATCCATCGCCAGCCTAATGAAGCCGCGGCCGCCATGCGCGAACACCTGCTCAGCCTGCAAACCGCCCTGATTCAGGCGATCCACCTCGAGGACGACTTCACGCCATGACGACAATACCCTTTAAGGACGCCACGCCCGTATTGCGAGTGCAAAACCTCAACGTTACGTTTGCTGGCTCGCCGGTTAGCGTGCTGGATGGTATTTCTCTGACCGTCAGGGCGGGCGAAACGCTGGCGCTGGTGGGGGAGTCAGGCTGCGGGAAAAGTATCACTTCACTGGCGCTGATGGGGTTACTGCCCGCCAGCGCGCAGATTGTCAGCGGTGAGATGCAGTTTCGCCGCCACGATCTGCGAAAGCTCTCACCGCGCGAATATGCCGATCTGCGCGGCAGCGAGCTGGCGATGATTTTCCAGGAGCCGATGACCTCGCTCAATCCGGCGTTTACGCTGGGCGATCAGCTTAGCGAAGCGGTTATGCGACACCAGAACGCCTCGCGCGCAGAGGCGATGAAGGTCGCGCTGCTGATCCTCGAGAAGGTACAGATCCCGGCGGCAGAGATGCGCCTGAAAGCATATCCCCACCAGCTTTCGGGCGGCATGCGCCAGCGCGTGATGATTGCGATGGCGCTGATTAACCATCCCAAACTGCTGATTGCTGATGAACCCACCACCGCGCTCGACGTCACCATCCAGGCGCAAATCCTCGCCTTGCTCAACACCTTAAAAGAGGAAACCGGCACGGCGGTGCTGATGATCACCCACGATTTAGGCGTGGTGGCGGAAGTCGCCCAGCAGGTCGCCGTGATGTATGCCGGGCAGGTGGTGGAGCAGGGGAGCGTGGAGGCAATATTCGCCGACCCGCAGCACCCGTACACCATCGGCCTGATGGGCTCGATTCCTTCTCTTGGCACACGCAAGGGCCAGCTCTCCACCATTCCCGGATCGGTCCCGCTCCCGGAATCCATGCCGAAAGGCTGCCGTTTTGCCACCCGCTGTCCGTTTGCGCAGTCCCGCTGCCATGATGAAAAACCGCAGCTCGCCACGCTCGGCGCGGGCCATCAGGTCGCCTGCTTCCGCGTGCCGCTCGAACAGCACATTGCCCTGGGAGAAATCGCATGACCACGCCCATTCTTGAAGCCCGTGACCTCAGCAAGCTTTTTCCCGGCCCCAAAAAGCTCTTTACTCCGGCACGGTTTGTCACGGCGGTCGATCGCGTTTCGCTTGCCGTGATGCCGGGCGAAACGCTGGCGATCGTCGGCGAGTCCGGCTCCGGGAAATCTACCCTCGGTCGCCTGCTGCTGCGCCTGCTGGCCGCCAGCGAAGGGCGCGTGTTTTACCTGGGGGAGGAGATCACCGACGCCTCCGGTGCTCGTCTGAACCAGCTCCGGCGCGAGCTGCAGATTATTTTTCAGGATCCCTTCGCCTCGCTCAACCCGCGCATGACGGTGGAGCAGATCGTCGGGGAGCCGCTGTGGCTGCATCAGAATATGAAAAAAGCGGATCGCCAGTACCGCGTTGCCGAGCTGCTTAAAACCGTTGGCCTGCCTGCCGCCTGGGCCGGACGCTATCCGCACGAGTT
This sequence comes from Enterobacter sp. 120016, assembly GCF_018383635.1. Lineage (NCBI taxonomy): Bacteria > Pseudomonadati > Pseudomonadota > Gammaproteobacteria > Enterobacterales > Enterobacteriaceae > Enterobacter > Enterobacter sp. 120016. Next base: position 12,088 of record NZ_JAHAWC010000031.1, read on the forward strand.
TTCCGGCGGGCAGCGCCAGCGTATCGGCATTGCGCGCGCGCTGGCCTCGGGACCGAAGCTGCTGCTGGGGGATGAGCCGGTATCCGCGCTGGACGTCTCCGTTCAGGCGCAGGTGGTCAACCTGCTGGAAAGCCTGAAGCACCAGCTTGGGCTGACGATGGTGATTGTCGCCCACGGTCTGGCGGTGATCCGCCATATGAGCGACCGCGTGGCGGTCATGTACCTCGGGCAAATCGTCGAGCTTGCCACCGTGGATGAGATTTTTGACGCGCCGCTGCACCCCTATACCCAGGCGCTGATCGCCTCGGCGCCGCAGATGCAGCCGGGCGTTGAGCGAGATGCGCCGCTGCTGCAGGGGGATCTGCCCAACCCGGCCAGCCCGCCGTCCGGCTGCCGTTTCCACACCCGCTGCCCGTACGTTACCGATGAATGCCGCCAGGTCGAGCCGATCAATCAGGTGCTCGACGGCGGGCGTCAGGTTGCCTGCCATCGCTGGCAGGAGATCAACCGCGATCGCGGCGTTATCCAGATCGCACCGCCATCCGCCGCTTTTCTGCGCCGCCGCGCGCTGTTTGAACACGCGGCCACTCACTCGTCCCTTCCTTCAAGGAACTCATGATAATGACAATGCGTAATTCTCTTTTGACCGTACTGGGAAGTGTTATGTTGCTTGGCGCGGCGCTGCCCGCACATTCTGAAAGCGTGCTGCGAATCGGTCTCGGCGCTGACCCGGACATGCTCGACCCGCATCTGGCGCGCACCTACTATGGCCGCTTCGTGTTTGCCTCCCTGTGCGACAGGCTGGTGGACGTGGATGAAAATCTGAAGGTTGTCCCCGGTCTGGCTAAAGACTGGGCGTGGAGTGAGGACGGTAAAACCCTGACGCTCAATCTGCGCGAAGGCGTCACCTTCCACGACGGTGAGAAATTCGATGCCGCCGCGGCAAAATACAACCTCGACCGCGCCCTGACCCTGAAAGGCTCCCTGCGTAAGAGCGAGATCTCCTCCGTTGAATCGGTAGAGGTCACCGGCCCGATGCAGATTGCGCTGCACCTGAAAACGCCCGATGCGGCGCTGCTGATGCAGCTCACCGACCGCGCGGGCGCAATGATGGCCCCGGAGGCGGCGAAAATGCCTGACTTTGCCGCCCACCCGGTCTGCTCCGGCCCGTACAAGTTCGACAGCCGCGTGTCCCAGGACCGCATCGTTCTGACCCGCTTCGACAACTACTGGAACAAAGGCGCCTACCACTTCGACAAAATTATCTATCTGCCGATCCCGGATGCCTCCGTGCGGCTCGCGAACCTGCGCGCGGGCGATCTTGACCTGACCGAAGGTATCGCCGCCAGCGACGTTAAAACCGTCGAAGCCGACAGCAAGCTGGCTCTGGCGAAGGTGACGGGCCTGGGCTATCAGGGCATCACCTTCAACATCAACAACGGCAAGGTACCGGCGAACGATCCGTTCAAGGACGCCCGCGTGCGCGAGGCGTTTTCTCAGGCCATCGACCGCGATGCGTTAAACCAGGTGGTCTTTGAAGGGCTCTACACCCCGGCCAACCAGGCGTTTTCACCGGTCAGCCCGTATCACGTTAACCTGCCGGTTCCGCCGCGTGACGTCGACAAAGCCAAAGCGCTGCTGAAAGCGGCAGGCGTCACCGCGCCGCTGACCGTCAACCTGCTGGTGCCGAACAACCCAACCTCGCAGCAGGTGGGGCAGGTATTGCAGGCGATGGTCGCTGAGGCCGGATTTAACCTGAACCTGCAGATGACCGAATTCGCCACGCTGCTCGATCGCCAGCAGAGCGGTGACTATCAGCTGAGCTTCTCCGGCTGGTCGGGACGCCCGGATCCGGACGGCAGCATCTACGGCTTTATCAACAGCAAAGGCACGCTTAACGACGGCCGCTACAGCAACGCGCAGGTCGATGAGTGGCTGACCCAGGCGCGCCAGAGCACCGACCAGGCCGCACGCCAGCCGCTGTACGACAAGGTGGTGAAACAGCTGCAAACCGACATGCCGATTGCCTACCTCTACTTCGAGCCGCGTATTTTCGGTCTGAACAAAAGCGTGCAGGGCTTTAAGCCGTACCCGGACGGCATCGTGCGTCTGGCGGGTTTGACGCTGGCGAAATAAACGTCCTGAGGAGAACCCATGCTGGAACTGATTTGCAAACGTCTGCTGCTAGCCGTCCCGACGCTATTGCTGGTGAGCATGATGGTGTTCGGGCTGCAAAAGCTGCTGCCCGGCGACCCGCTGATCGCCATGGCAGGCGAGGAGCGCGATCCGGCGGTCATCGCCCAGCTGCGCGCGGAGCTGAACCTCGATGCGCCGATCCCCGTGCAGTATTTCCACTGGCTGACGCGCGCGCTGCAGGGCGATCTGGGCGTCTCCTTACGCACGCACGAACCGGTGACGCAGCTGATTGCCAGCAAGCTGCCGGTCACGCTGGAGCTGTCGCTGCTGGCGATGATTATCGCGCTGGTGTTTGGTATCAGCATGGGGATCCTCGCGGCGGTGAACAAAAACAGCTGGGTCGATCACGGGGCGAACTTCGTGGCGATCTCGGGGATCTCGATCCCGCACTTCTGGCTGGGGATCCTGCTGATTCTGGTCTTTTCGGTGAACCTGCAGTGGCTGCCCGCCTCCGGGTACGTGCCGTTCAGTGAAGATCCGCTCCAGAACCTGCGCACGCTGCTGCTGCCCGCGTCCGTGCTCGGAACGGGGCTCGCGGCAACGCTGATGCGCCACACCCGCGCCTCGATGATTGCGGTCCTGAAGGCGGATTATATCCGTACCGCGCGGGCTAAGGGGCTGCTGCCGAAAGCGGTGATCCTGAAGCACGCGTTTCGCAACGCGCTGGTACCGGTAATCACCCTCACCACGCTGCTGTTTGGCGAGCTTCTGGGCGGCGCGGTGCTGACCGAGCAGGTCTTCACCATTCCGGGCTTCGGCAAGATGATCGTCGACTCGGTATTCAACCGTGACTACGCGGTGGTGCAGGGCGTGGTGCTGATCGTGGCGATTGGCTTCCTGATGCTCAACCTGCTGGCCGACGTGCTCTACGTCCTTATCAACCCGAAAATGCGAGGTTAACCATGGCGGAACTGACGACGCAAACCGTTACGCCCGCGCTGCCGCGCGCGCAGAACCGGGTGCTGAAGAAATTCCTCGCCAATAAAAGCGCGGTCATTGGCGCGGTGGTGGTGGGCTTCTTTGTGCTGCTGGCGCTGCTGGCGCCGTGGATCGCCCCGTTCGACCCGGTGAAAGCCAACTTCCTGGCGGTGCGAAAAGCGCCGTCGGCGATGTACTGGTTCGGCACCGACGAGCTGGGGCGCGACATATTATCCCGCATTATCTGGGGCGCTCGCACCTCGCTGATGGCGGGCTGTATGTCGGTCGTTATCGCGGTGGTTATCGGCGTTCCGCTGGGGCTGGTGGCGGGCTACTTCCAGAAGATGTGGGACGGGGTGATCTCGCGCTTTATTGAGGCGCTGCTGGCCTGTCCGTTCCTGATCATGGCGATCGCGCTGGGGGCATTTTTGGGCCCAAGCCTGACCAACGCGATGATCGCCATCGGTCTTTCGGCGATGCCGATCTTCGCCCGCCTGACGCGCGGGCAGGTGATCGCCATCCGCAACGAAGAGTATATCGACGGCGCGCGGGCGATTGGCCTGCCGGATCGCTGGATCATCATTAAATACGTCCTGCCAAACGTGATGTCGCCGATCCTGGTGCAGGCCACGCTGGCGATTGCCTCGGCGATTATCGCTGAAGCCAGCCTGTCGTTTTTAGGGCTGGGGCAGCAGCCGCCCAATCCGTCCTGGGGCTCCATGCTCAACACCGCGAAAGGGTTTCTGGAGCAGGCGCCGTGGATGTCCATTTTCCCCGGCGTGGCGATTTTCCTCGCCGTGCAGGGCTTTAATTTACTCGGCGACGGGCTGCGCGATGCGCTCGATCCGCGCCACGACTAAGGAGTCATGATGACCAAAGCGCTTGATTTTACGTCCGGTTATGATTCACGCCGCCCGCCGATGATGGGCCATAACGCCGTGGCGACCTCACAGCCGCTGGCGGCGCAGGCAGGCATGAAAATGCTGCAGCTGGGCGGGAATGCCGTGGATGCGGCCATTGCCACCGCGATGGCGCTAACGGTGGTTGAGCCGACCGGCAACGGGATCGGCAGCGACGCCTTTGCCATCGTCTGGGACGGTGAAAAGCTTCACGGTCTGAACGCGTCCGGCCGTTCGCCTGCGAGCTGGCATGCGGATCTGTTTGCCGGTAAAACGGCGGTGCCGGAAATCGGCTGGGACGCGGTGACCGTGCCGGGAGCGGTCTCCGGCTGGGTGGCGCTGGCGGAACGCTTCGGCACGCTGCCGCTGACCACGCTGGCGCAGCCTGCCATAGACTACGCGCGCAACGGTTTCCCGGTCTCCCCGCTGATCGGCCATCTCTGGCAGCGCGGCTATAGCAAGCTGAAAGATCAGCCGGGCTTTAGCGCCTGCTTCGCGCCGGAAGGCCGCGCTCCGCGCGTGGGGGAAATCTTCCGTAACCCGGCGCAGGCGAACTCGCTGGAGCTGATTGCTAAAACTAACGGCGACGCCTTTTACCGCGGCGAGCTGGCGCAGAAAATCGCTGCTTTTGCGAAAGAACACGGCGCGCACCTGACGGCTGAAGATCTGGCAAACCACCGCGTGGACTGGGTAGAACTGCTGTCGCGAGACTTCGCGGGCGGTTCGGTGCAGGAGCTGCCGCCAAACGGCCAGGGGATCGCCACGCTGATTGCGCTCGGCATTCTGGAGCAGTGCGGTATTGAGAAGCATCACCCGGATTCCGTGCAGTCCCTGCACCTGTCCATCGAGGCGATGAAGCTGGCGCTGGCGGATCTCGACCGCTACGTGGCGGATGAAGAACACATGGCGTTCGCGGCGAAAGAGCTGCTGAGCGACCCTTATCTGAAGTCGCGCGCGGCGCTTATTGACCATGATAAAGCCTCAGACTTCGTTTACGGATCGCCGACGCAGAGCGGCACGGTCTACATCAGCACCGCCGACGCCAGCGGGATGATGGTCTCGTTTATTCAGTCCAACTATATGGGTTTCGGTTCAGGCATCGTGGTGCCGGATACGGGGATCAGCCTGCAAAACCGGGGCTGCGGGTTCGTGCTGGATCCCAATCATCCGAACGCGCTGGCGGGCAGCAAGCGTCCGTTCCACACCATCATTCCGGGCTTTGCGATGGACGGCAACGGCCAGCCGCTGATGTCCTTCGGCGTGATGGGCGGCCCGATGCAGGCGCAGGGGCACATGCAGATGGCGCTGCGCATTATGCTGCACGGGCAAAACCCGCAGGCGGCAATCGACGCCCCGCGCTGGCGCGTGGTGCAGGGCAGGGAGGTGATCGTGGAATCGGCGTTCGATCGCAATACCATCGCCGCGCTGCGCGAGCGCGGGCATCAGATCGTGGTGGAAGATCCGCTGCAGGATTACAACTTCGGCGGGGCGCAGGTGATTTACCGCCTGCCGGAAGGGCACTACGTGGCCGCGACGGAGAGCCGCAAAGACGGGCAGGCGCTGGTGAGTTAATGTTTTATCCTCCCTCTCCCTTTGGGATGTACAGTCCGGGGACATGGTAGACAGGTGTTCGGGGACATGGTGAACACTTTTTAACATCCTTTACCCATGGTGATCGACTTTTTCTTCAGGTC
>NZ_JAHAWC010000032.1:0-5408 GCF_018383635.1 Enterobacter sp. 120016
GTGGCCCGGTCGGCCACCCACGTGCCGCCGTTGACGGCGTTTGCCGCATTGAGTATCAGGTCGGTGGCCTGCAGCCAGCCGGTGCCGGTGAACTGCGGCGTGCCGAGCGTCAGGCGCGCGCCGGACAGGAGCCTGCCGTCGTTACGCGCCTGCGAGGAGGCGGTCACGCGCGTCTCGCCGCCGCCCTGAATCAGGCCGTAGTTAAACAGCGCGGGCGCGGTCAGCGTCAGGCCATCGCGGCTGACGATTTCGCCCCCGCTATTGTTGGTCAGCGTCCCGCTGAGGGCCAGCGTCGCGCCGTTATCGCCCTGCAGACGTCCGCCGTTGGTGAGCGCCCCGGTGGTGATGCCGAGCGTGCTCCCCTGCATTTTGCCGTCGCTGGTGACGGAGGCCGCCGTGACGTTCAGCGCCCCGCCGGAGAGCAGGGTGCCGCCAGACTGCTGGCTGACCGCGCCGGTCTGGCTGAGGGTCAGGCCATTCACCCCGCTGATGGCGCCGCTGTTGCTGAGCGTGCCGCCGGTCAGCGTCAGGTTTTTCGCCGCCCACTGCCCCTGGTTCGCCAGCGTGGCGGCCTGCAGCGTTGCCGCACCCAGCGCGGTGATCCTGCTGCCCGCGGTCCCGGTGAGCGCGTCGGCCAGCGTCATCTGCAGCCCGTCGGCGCTCTGCACCGCCCCGCTGTTGGTGAGCGACTGGGCGTTAAGCACAATGTTCTGTGCCTGCCAGCTGCCGGCGTTGGTCACCGCGCCGGACGCAATCGTCAGGGTGCCCTGGGTGAGAAGCTTGCCGCCTGCGCCGTTAATCAGCGCCTGCTGCGGTGCGGCCATCGCCATACGCGCCATCAGCCGCTGCTGCCCCTGAACGGTCAGGCTCCGCAGGCCGGTCAGGGTGCCCTGGTTGTTAATGCTGCCCTGACGCAGCGCGAGGGTGTTCCCCTGCACGGTGCCGCTGTTTGTAAGGGTGCTGCCGCCGAGCGTCACATCGCCCTCGCTGAGGAGCTGCCCGCGGTTATCCAGCGTCTGTGCGGTGATATCCGCCCCGCCCTGGCTCATCAGCGAGCCGGTTGAGGTCAACGTGCCGCCGGTCGTGGCCGTCAGCGCCCCCTGGCTGAGCAGGGACCCGCCGTGCGTCCAGTCGCTGGCGCGGACGTCTGCGCCGTTCCCCTGCAGCGTGCCCTGCGTGGTCAGCTGGCCTGCGTCCAGCGTCAGCATGCCGCCCGAGAGGGTGCGCGAGGCTGCGCCCGTGGTCAGCGTGGTGCCGGTGAGCGCCAGGCCGTTCGTTCCCTGCATCAGCCCGCCGTTGTTCATATCGCGGGCAGTGAGGGAGAGCGTGCCGCCGGTGATGCGCCCCGGGTTCGCCAGGGTGTCCGCGGTGAAGGTGGTTGCGCCGCCGCTCTGCAGCAGCCCGGTATTGGTTAACGCCCCGCTGAGCGTGCCGCCGAGTCCCGACTGTCCGTTCACCGTGCCGCTGTTGGTGAGGGTGGTGCCGGTCATGCCCAGCGTGGTGCCCTGCAGCGTACCGGCGTTGGTCAGCTGTCCGCCCGTCAGCGTGAACCCGCCGCCGGAGAGCCATTTACCGTTCAGCTCGTTGATAAAGCGGTCGGCGGTGGCGTTAACCGCACTGCTGCCCTGCATCAGGCCGCTGTTGCGCAGCTCCGCCGCGCCTGCGGTCAGCGTTCTGCCCGCCGCCGTGCCGCTGCTGGTCAGCGTCGTCGCGTGAAGCGCGGCATCGCCGGTGGCCACGAGGTTTCCTGTATTTGTCAGGGTGTTGCTCAGGCCCAAATCCAGGCTCTGCGCCTGAATATCGCCCCGGTTGGTCAGGTCGCTGCCCCGGAGGGTAAACCCGCCGTTCACCAGCAGCAGACCGGCGTTATCAAGCGTGTCCAGGGACAAACTCAGGTCGCTGCCGCTCACCAGCTGCCCGGCGGCACCGTTGCTCAGGACGCGGGTGGTCAGCGCCAGCGTGTCGTTACCCTGCAGAATGCCGGTGTTATTCAGCTGCGCGGCGTTCACCGCCAGCGCTTTCCCCGCCAGCCGGCCGTCGTTAAACAGCTGCGCCGCCGTCAGCGTGAACAGGTTCTGGCTGAGCAGGGCCCCTTTGTTATCCAGCCTGCCGGTCGCGGCAAGCGTCAGGGCGTCCAGCGCCTGAACGCTGCCCTGGTTATTCAGGCTCCCGGCGTCCAGCGTCGCGCTGCGCCCCTGCAGGCTGCCCGCGTTGCTGAGGGTTTGTCCGCTCAGGGTCAGGGCCTCGCCGCCCGTCACCTGCCCCTGAGCCTGGTTCGCGAAGGTGTTGCCGGACCAGGCCAGCGTGCTGCTCCCCTGAAGCAGGCCGCTGTTCTGCAGGTCGCCCCGCAGGGTCAGCACTTTCGCCAGCAGCTGGCCCCGGTTATCGGTATTGCCGGCCTGAACGTCGAGCGCCTGCTGGCTGAGCACCTTACCGCTGTTGGTCAGCGCCCCGGTCACCGCCGCCGTCACGCCCGCTTCCCCGAGCGCGTTACCGGTGTTAATCCACTCGCCGGTGGCCAGGTTCAGGGTATTGCCCTGCAGCAGTCCGGCGTTGTTCAGGGTGGCGTGGTGCAGGTCAAGCGCGCCACCGGAGAGCAGCATGCCCCCCTGCAGGTTGCTGAGCTGCACCCCCGTCGCCGTCAGGGAGCGGGTTCCCTGCAGCGTGCCGCCGTTGGTCACCGACGCGCTGTTAAACTGCGCGTCGGTACCGGCCATCAGCCCGCTGTTCGTCAGGCTGGCGGCGGTCAGCGTCAGGCCGTCCCGGGCAATCACCCTGCCACCGGCCTCGTTGCTGACCTGACGGGTCAGGTTCAGCAGCAGCGCGGTGGCGCTGAGCTCGCCGCTGCTGGCAAGCGTTTCGCCACTGAGCGTCAGCGTTCCGCTGCTGCGCAGCGCGCCGCGGTTGGTGAGGTCCGCCACGCCGAGCGTCAGGGCCGCGCCCCCCTCGACGGTGCCCTGGTTCTCCAGTCTGTCCGCCGTGATGTGCAGGTCGCTGGCCGCTATATTGCCCGCGTTTACCAGAGTAGTGCCGTTCAGCCTGAGGCGGTCGTCCGCCAGCAGGCGTCCGGTATCGGTGTTGGTCAGGCTGAGGTACTCACCGCTCAGGCTGACGCCGTTGATTTCGCCCTGGTTTGTCAGCGTGTCGCCTTTAATGCGCAGCGTGCCGTCGGTGGTGATAAGCCCGCTGTTGGCCAGCACCGGAACGTTCAGCGTTAAATCCTGTGCGCTGTAGACCGACCCGCCGGCGAGGTTCGTGAGTGACCCGGTCTTCAGGCCGAGCAGGGTGGTTCCCTGCAGCAGCCCGCCGTTCTCCACCGAGGCAGCATCCAGCGAGAGGGTACCGGCAACCAGAGAGCCGCTGCTGGTGATACGCCCGGGGGCCGTCAGGGTTATGCGGTCCGCTTTTGCGGCGCCGGACTGGAGGATGTTCTGTCCGCCGAGCGTGATGGTGCCGGCGGTAAGCTCTCCGCCGCTGGTCAGGTCGCCGGTCGCGTTAAGGCTCAGCGTGTCACCGGTGGATTTCCCGGCGTGCACAATCGTGCCCGCCGTCACCGACAGGGTTCCTTTCGCCGCCTGGGTGCCGTTCAGCACGGCATTCTGCGCCTGCAGGGTGAGCCCCTGCCCGCTCTGCAGATGCGCATCCTGGCCGGTGGTCAGGTCGCCGGTGCTGACGGTGACTGCCCCCGCCGCGTCCGTCTGCCCGTTCAGGCTGGCGCTGCGGGTCGCGGTAAGCTGTACGTTGCCCTGGCTGGTGGTGCGGGACGCCTGACCGCTGGTCAGGGTACCGGCCTGCGCCGTCAGCGCCGTCGCGCCAGACAGGGTGCCGTTCTGCTCAAGCGTGCCTGCGGTCACGTTCATCGCGCCGTCAGCCAGCAGGCTGCCGCCGTTACGCAGGGTCTGCTGCGCCGTGACGTTCGCATTGCCTTTCGCGCTCAGCGTGCCCCGCTGCTCCAGGGTTCCGGCGCTTAACGCCAGGCTGCCGCCGCTCTGCAGGGTGCCGCTATTGGTCACCGTCTGCCCCTTGAGGGTGACGTCGTTGCCCTGCGCCGTGCCGCCGTTCGTCAGGTCTCCGGCGTTCACGTCCAGATGGCCTTTCGCCGCCAGCTGGCCGCCGTTTGACACCCTGTCGCCGGAGAGCGTTATGTCGCGCCCCGCATTCACCTGCCCCTGGCTACTGACGGTGCTGCCCGTCAGGCGGATATCTGCCGCGGCATCGGCCCGGCTCTGGCCGTCCAGCACCAGCTGCCCGCCGCTCAGCGCCAGGCTCTCCCCTGCCGAGACCGCACTGCCCGTGGATGACAGCGTGCCGCCGCCCGTCAGCGTCGTGCGGGTATCGCTTCCGCTGCGGGTATTCGTCAGCGTGATATCCTTCCCGGCCGCCACGCTGAGCGCGCCCTTACTGGTGACGCTGCCGCCGCGCTGCGTCAGGCTGCCGCCGGTGGACAGCGTGGTGTCGGCCTGGCCTGTCAGCGTCGCATCCGAAAGTGCCACTCCCTGCCCGCCCGCGACGGTCAGCGCCCCGCCCTGTGCCGACACGCCGCCGCCGTTGACGGTCAGGGTGCCTTTACTGTCCAGCGTCGCCGCGCCGCGGGAGATAAGGGAGGTGTTGCTGAGCGACATCGCCTGCCCGCTGCTGACCGCCAGCGCCCCCGCGCTGTTTGTCCCGCCGCCCGTCGTCTGCATTTTCCCCGCAGCGGAAAGGCGCATATCGCCCTGGCTGTCGAGCGTGCTGTTATTGAGTTCCACATCCTGCGAGCTGGCCACATTCAGCGCGCCACCGGCCTGATGGCTGCCGCTGAGGGCCACCCCCGCGCCATTCGCGCTAACCGAGCCGCTGGCCAGGCTGTTCGTGACCGTCAGTTTGCCGCCCGCATCCAGCTGAATATCGCCCTGGCGCGCGGTGAGGTTGCCGAGGTTCACCCCCACGCCCGTCTCGCTGGAGACCAGGCGGATACGGTTGGCATACATCCCGCCGAGCGCGCCGGTATCCACCGCCACCACGGGCGCGGCGCCCTCACCGGTAATCGGCTTAACGCTGCCGTCTGCGCCCACGCGGTTCGCCCCTGCCGTTACCGTCAGGTCGTTCGCGTGGATCGCGGCGTTCACTTCCGTTGCGCGCGCAATAATCGACAGCGCGTCGCTCTTGCTGGCGTCCAGCCCCTGACCTTCAACCGTGATGGCCCCTTTCGTGACATCCAGCGCCAGCAGGTTACCGCTGGCGTCAAACTGCGGCTTGCCGGTTGTCAGGGTGACGTTCGGGGTGTTGATAAATCCGCACCCGTTACAGGTGATCCCGTACGGGTTGGCCACCATGACGTTTGCCGCCTTACCGGCGACTTCCGTGTAGCCCTGCAGCTGCGAGCGGCTGGCGCCGGTGACTTCGTTGATGATGCCTTTCGCTTCCCG
>NZ_JAHAWC010000033.1:0-4614 GCF_018383635.1 Enterobacter sp. 120016
ACTATGACCGAAAAACCCAGAGTGTGCTCCGGATAGACTAAAAAGTGTTACCTATGTTCCCGGTCTGATCTGTCACCTATGTATCCGGTCATACAATGAGGTCCCCGGGGTTAAGGATGTACTCTCTGTCAAAACACACGCAGCAGGTCTGGCCCTCCACAATCGCGCCGATGGAGAGCTGAGGGTGACTATGGCGTTTGTACGCCTGAGTACTCTGCCAGGTGCTGCGCAGCTCAAGGCCTGAGGCGCGGTGAAAAGTCTGGCGGACGTGTCGGGTATCGGTCATGGGCGCTCCTTCTGAAAGTTTTTATACCACGTCAGCGAACCGTCTGGCAGCGCTTCATTAAGAACCTTCCGGATATACCCAACTTTACGTCCACGGCCAGTCATGTTGACTACCCTTAATACCCTAAGCGGTAAAACAAGGAGATTCGACATGGCTTATCAGACAGTAAATCCTGCCACTAACCAGCTCATCAAAGAATACCCCTCGCATACCGACGCGGATATCGAAGCGGCGCTCAAGGCGGCCGATGCGCTTTATCATTCGGACTGGGCGAAAGGCGACATCAGCCAGCGTCTGCCGGTGCTGCATAAGCTCGCCGACCTGATCGACGAGCGCGCGGAGGATCTGGCGAAAATCGCCAGCCAGGAGATGGGTAAGCTCATCGAACAGAGCCGCGGCGAGGTAAAGCTGTGCGCGCAGATCGCCCGCTACTACGCCGACAACGCGCAGCGGTTCCTGGCCCCGGTGAAGTATCCGTCTGAGCTCGGGGAAGCGTGGGTTGAGCATCACCCCATCGGCGTGCTGATGGCCGTTGAGCCGTGGAACTTTCCGTACTACCAGCTGATGCGCGTTCTGGCGCCCAACCTGGCGGCGGGCAACCCGGTGATCGCCAAGCATGCCAGCATCGTGCCGCACTGCGCCGAGACCTTTGCCCATCTGGTGCGCGAGGCGGGCGCGCCGGAAGGGGCGTGGACCAACCTGTTTATCTCGTCCGAGCAGGTGGCAAACATCATAGCCGACGATCGCGTGCAGGGCGCTGCGCTAACTGGCTCCGAAAAGGCGGGCAGCGCGGTGGCTGCGCAGGCGGCGAAGCACATCAAGAAATCCACGCTGGAGCTGGGCGGTAACGATGTGTTCGTGGTGCTGGACGATGCAGACCTTGAGAGGGCCGTGAAAATTGGCGTGAATGCGCGACTCAATAACGCCGGGCAGGTCTGCACCGCGGCGAAGCGCTTTATTCTGCATGAAAAGATTGCGGATGCCTTCCTGAGTAAATTCACCGAGGCGTTTAAGCAGGTGAAGATTGGCGATCCGCTGGACGAAAGCACCACGCTGGGGCCGCTGTCGTCTAAAGATGCCCTGGAAACGCTGACCAAACAGGTTAACGAGGCGGTGAAAAACGGTGCGACGCTGCACTATGGCGGCAAACCGGTACAGCGCGACGGGAGTTTCTTCGAACCGACGATCCTGACGCATATCTCCCGCGATAACCCGGCGTACTTCGAGGAGTTCTTCGGCCCGGTAGCGCAGATTTACGTCGTGAAAAGCGACGACGAGGCGGTCGCGCTGGCGAACGACTCCCACTACGGCCTGGGCGGGGCGGTATTTAGTCAGAATATCGAGCGCGCGAAGAAAATGGCGTCACGGATTGAGACAGGGATGGTGTACATCAACTGGCTCACCGATACTGCGCCAGAGCTGCCGTTCGGCGGCGTGAAGCGCTCCGGCTACGGGCGCGAGCTGTCGGACCTGGGGATCAAAGAGTTTGTGAACCAGAAGCTGGTGGTGGTGCGTAAGTAAGAGATAATCAAAAACCTGCCAACCGGCAGGTTTTTTTAAAGGAGATTATTGCACTTCGATCTTGTCCCAGCCGCTTTTGAACATGCAGCTGTCGACTAACGTATCCCGGCGATATTCGTTCGCGTCTTCGACCGTGTAGCTCGTGGAAATATCCTTTTTCTTGTTCTTTTTGTCCGTTTTTTCCGAGCTCGAACCGGTTACTACGTTATCCGGGGGCAGATCGATCAGGGCCTGCGCTTCGCATTCCGTGAGCTTTTTATTCATGTCAGCGTCGCTGGCGCCCGGTTTCACCCATTTGTACTGGACGCAGCCGGTGAGCATCAGCGTGAGGCTCAGAACGCAAAGCGCGGTAATGCGGTGTTTCATCAGAAGGTCACTCCACCGCCTACATATGCGCCGTCAATCAGCGTGTGGCCAGGACGACCGTCTTTGCCATCCACGCTCACGTGGCGGTAACCCACTTTCAGTGTCACTGGCGTAATCGGCGTCCAGCTTACTCCGCCGTTGGCTTCCACGTAGTTTTTCACGCTGTTGTTCAGCCCTTCTGGTGCCACATAGCCTTCACCGTACACGTGGATGCTGTCGGTCAACGCAACGTTTACGCCGCCGCCAATCGGGAACGCCACGCCGTTATCGCCTTTTTTCGGGCCGAGGTAGATCGCCTTCGCGCCCGCATTCAGCATCACCGGGCCCACTTCCAGGTTGTAGCCTGCGCCCACGCCGCCGGTCTGGGTACCGTCGTCGGTGTTTTTGAGCCAGTTACTTTCAAGATAAACACCGGATGAGGATTTACCCATTTCCAGATTGAGGTTGGTAAAGTTTTTACCCTGCTCAACGGTGCCGCCCATCGCCAGTGCGGAACCCGATACGGCAGCCAGAGCAGAAAGAAGAAGGATATTCAGTTTTTTCATGTTTTATGCCTCGTCATTAAATTCATCTGGGCGCACCTTAACAAGCGATGTTTATGACTGCAAATGTGATATAAATCGCGGTTTTATACTGATATTGTTAAGTTTTTTATTGCAATTGTTGCATTGGTGTTTGATTGTCGGGGTGTCAACAGGGGATGTTTTTGGCGTTTAGGAACCGTTTAGTTTTTTGACTAAACATAAACTGAACGAGGCGGGGATAGTGATTTGAGATGAATTAATTGGGTTTCTAATAATTTCCGAAAATGTTTCACCTGTCACACAAAACAACAAAGCCTTACATTTCGAGTGGTGAATATACGTTCAATCGCGCAGGTCGGTTTCCTTTTCATGTCATTTTTCTGACACGTTTATTCTTTACGTTGTTGGCTTCACTAACTGGATGCTAACAATATGAAAAGAAAAATTATTCCTGTGCTAATCGGTTGTGCGCTCTCTTTCTCTGGCCTGGCGGCGCAGCCTACTGCTGAGCGCTATGTCGTCAGCTTCCCTGAAGACTCCCACGTGAGCTACAGCGGCGCGTTTGCCAGCGCGTTTCCGAACGGACTGCCCGTGGGAATCGGTTCTGGCCTGCTGTTTACGGGTAAGCAGGGCGACACCCTGACCTTTGCGACCGTGACCGATCGCGGTCCAAACGCCGATGCGCCAAAAATGGGTAAAAACGAAGCCAAAATATTTGTCACGCCAGATTTCGCGCCGCTGCTGATGACCATCCGCGTTCAGAAAGGCAAAGCGGAGGCTGTTGATGCCCGCCCGCTGCATGATGATAAAGGCGAGATTAACGGTCTGCCGCTGCAAAGCGGCGTGATTGGCTCCACCAATGAGGTCGCGTTCAGCGATACCCTCAACATCCTGAAGGGTGACAACCGTGGCCTGGACACGGAAGGCATCACGCCGGACGGGAAAGGCGGCTACTGGCTGTGCGACGAGTATGGCCCGTTCCTGATTAACGTCGACAGCAAAGGGAAGATCCTGGCAATCCACGGGCCGCATGCCGCGGAAGGGGAGAAATCCATCGCGGGCGGTCTGCCAAACATCATCAAATGGCGCCAGGCTAACCGTGGCTTTGAAGGCCTGACCCGAATGCCGGACGGGCGGATTATCGCCGCCGTGCAAAGCACGCTGGATATCGACGGTAAGAGCAAAAAGCAGGCGCTGTTTACGCGTCTGGTGAGCTTCGACCCGGCGACCGGGAAAACCGCGATGTACGGTTACCCAATCGACAGCGCGGCCTACGGTAAAAACAGCGATGCCAAAATCGGCGACATTGTGGCGCTCGATGACCAGCACATCCTGCTGATTGAGCAGGGAAGCGATAAAAACGACGGCATGCGTAACCTGATTTACAAGGTGGATCTCAGCAAGGCGAGCGACCTTTCCGCCTTTGACAAGCCGGGTGAGTACCCGGAGTTTGATGATGAGAAAACCCTGGCGCAGCGCGGCATAACGCTTGCGGCTAAAACGCAGGTTGTCGATCTCCGCGCGCTGGGCTGGCAGCAGGAGAAGGCCGAAGGGCTGGCGCTAATTGACAGCAAAACGCTTGCGGTGGCGAACGATAACGACTTTGGCGTGAAGGTGGCGATGCAAAACCCGGTCGAGGGCAAGAAGCTCAAGGATTATCGGGTGAACGCGGAAGGCAAGCTGACTCTGGATGATAAACCGGTTGAAACCACGCTCAGCGTGAAGCCGCTGAAGAAGCCGGAGTCGGACAGCGAGTTGTGGATTATAACGCTGCCGGAAGCGGTGAAATAAGTTTACCCCCCACCCTAACCCTCTCCCCATATGGGTGTACGGTCCGGGGACATAGTGAACACTTGTTCGGGGACATGGTAGACACTTACAACTAAGGCATAAGAACCCGTTTATGGAGTCGCTTAT
>NZ_JAHAWC010000034.1:0-3352 GCF_018383635.1 Enterobacter sp. 120016
TCAACCCGTTATTTCAGGATTTTTTCTCTTCAACCGACCGGGTTGTTTGTGAAGTGATTCACATCCGCCGTGTCGATGGAGGCGCATTATAGGGAGTTCTCAGCGGGCCGCAACCGCTAAATGACAGAAAAATGACTGACTGCTGCATTCCACAGCAAAACCCCGCCTTATACCTTTTTACACACAGACTTATCCACAATGATACGAAAAAGTGAAAATGTGCGAGCGTTGCGCAAACGTTTTCGTTAAAATGCTCGCGCTTAACAAGGATGCCCCGTCAGGTGTGTTAGATGAGTTTTTCGCAGGAAAATTCATCTAACGCTCTCTGTAATCGTGAAATCCAGGGGATTTACCATGCAACAACGTCGTCCAGTCCGCCGCGCTCTGCTCAGTGTTTCTGATAAAGCCGGTATCGTCGAATTCGCTCAGGCACTTTCCGCACGCGGTGTGGAGCTGCTTTCTACAGGCGGTACCGCTCGCCTGTTAGCAGATAAAGGTCTGCCGGTAACCGAAGTGTCCGATTACACCGGTTTCCCGGAAATGATGGATGGACGCGTCAAAACCCTGCACCCGAAAGTACACAGCGGTATTCTTGGCCGTCGCGGTCAGGACGACGCCATTATGGAAAAGCATGACATCGCGCCAATCGACATGGTGGTTGTTAACCTCTACCCGTTTGCCCAGACCGTTGCCCGCGAAGGCTGTTCACTGGAAGATGCCGTAGAGAATATTGATATCGGCGGCCCGACCATGGTGCGCTCCGCGGCCAAGAACCATAAAGATGTGGCCATCGTCGTAAAGAGCAGCGATTACGAAACCATTATTAATGAGATGGATGCCAACGAAGGGTCACTGACGCTTGAAACGCGTTTCGACCTCGCCATCAAAGCCTTCGAACACACCGCCGCGTACGACAGCATGATCGCCAACTACTTCGGTAGTCTGGTGCCAGCCTACCACGGTGAAAGCAAAGATCCTTCCGGCCGCTTCCCGCGCACCCTGAACCTGAACTTCATTAAGAAGCAGGATATGCGCTACGGCGAGAACAGCCACCAGCAGGCTGCCTTCTATATAGAAGAAGAGGTAAAAGAAGCCTCTGTCGCGACAGCCCAGCAGGTTCAGGGCAAAGCACTCTCCTATAACAACATTGCCGACACCGACGCCGCGCTGGAATGCGTGAAAGAGTTCAGCGAGCCGGCCTGCGTTATCGTCAAGCATGCGAACCCATGCGGCGTTGCCGTGAGCACCTCTATTCTGGATGCCTACGATCGCGCCTACAAAACCGACCCGACCTCTGCTTTCGGCGGCATTATCGCCTTCAACCGCGAGCTGGATGCTGAAACGGCTCAGGCCATCATCTCCCGCCAGTTCGTTGAAGTGATCATCGCGCCATCCGCATCCGAAGAAGCGCTGAAAATCACTGCGGCAAAACAGAACGTGCGCGTACTGGTTTGCGGCCAGTGGGCAGAACGCGTGCCGAGCCTGGACTTCAAGCGCGTGAACGGCGGCCTGCTGGTTCAGGACCGCGATCTGGGTATGGTGACAGAAGCCGACCTGCGCGTGGTGACCAAGCGTCAGCCGAGCGAACAGGAACTGCGTGACGCGCTGTTCTGCTGGAAGGTCGCGAAGTTCGTCAAATCCAACGCCATCGTCTATGCGAAAGAGAACATGACCATCGGGATAGGTGCAGGCCAGATGAGCCGCGTCTACTCCGCGAAAATCGCGGGTATTAAAGCAGGCGATGAAGGTCTGGAAGTCAAAGGCTCCGCCATGGCTTCTGACGCCTTCTTCCCGTTCCGTGACGGTATCGACGCGGCAGCCGCTGTAGGGATCACCTGCGTGATCCAGCCTGGCGGCTCAATCCGCGACGACGAAGTGATTGCCGCCGCCGACGAACACGGCATTGCGATGATCTTCACCGACATGCGCCACTTCCGCCATTAATTCCCGGAGCTGAAAATGAAAGTATTAGTAATTGGTAACGGCGGACGCGAGCACGCTCTGGCGTGGAAAGCGGCGCAGTCTCCGCTGGTGAAAACGGTCTTCGTGGCACCGGGCAACGCCGGTACCGCCCTGGAGCCGACGCTACAGAACGTCGCCATTGGCGTAACCGACATTCCGGCGCTGCTGAGCTTTGCCCAGAGCGAGAAAATCGACCTGACCATCGTCGGCCCGGAAGCGCCGCTGGTGATTGGCGTCGTTGATGCATTCCGCGCTGCTGGCCTGACAATCTTCGGCCCAACGCAAGGTGCCGCGCAGCTGGAAGGCTCCAAAGCCTTCACCAAAGATTTCCTCGCGCGTCATAACATCCCGACGGCGGAATATCAGAACTTCACCGAAGTGGAGCCAGCCCTGGCCTATTTACGTGAAAAAGGCGCGCCGATTGTTATCAAGGCCGACGGTCTGGCAGCCGGTAAAGGCGTGATCGTGGCGATGACCCTCGAAGAAGCAGAAGCCGCGGTTCAGGATATGCTGGCGGGCAACGCCTTTGGCGATGCGGGCCACCGCATCGTGATCGAAGAGTTCCTCGACGGTGAAGAGGCCAGCTTTATCGTGATGGTCGACGGCGAGCACGTTCTGCCGATGGCCACCAGCCAGGACCACAAGCGCGTGGGTAATGGTGATTCCGGCCCGAATACCGGCGGGATGGGTGCTTACTCCCCTGCTCCGGTAGTGACTGACGAAGTACATCAGCGCACCATGGATCGCGTCATCTGGCCTACCGTGAAAGGGATGGCGGCAGAAGGCAACACCTACACCGGTTTCCTTTACGCAGGTCTGATGATCGACAAGCAGGGTAACCCTAAGGTTATCGAATTCAACTGCCGCTTTGGCGATCCGGAAACGCAGCCCATCATGCTGCGCATGAAATCTGACCTGGTGGATCTGTGCCTGGCGGCCTGCGAAGGCAAGCTCGACGAGAAAACCTCAGAGTGGGACGAGCGCGCGTCTCTGGGCGTGGTGATTGCTGCGGGTGGTTATCCGGGCAACTACAACACCGGGGATGAGATCCACGGCCTGCCGCTGGAAGAGATTGACGGTGCGAAGGTGTTCCATGCCGGTACGAAGCTGGCTGAAGACGATCGCGTCCTCACCAACGGCGGACGCGTGCTGTGTGCAACCGCACTGGGTCATACCGTGGCAGAAGCGCAGAGGCGCGCCTATGCGCTGATGGCGGATATTCACTGGAACGGCAGCTTTAGCCGTCAGGATATCGGTTATCGCGCAATTGCGCGCGAGCAGGGCGAGTAATTTCACACCCTAACCCTCTCCCTGTACGGTCCGGGGACATGGTAGACAGGTGTTCGGGGACATGGTGAACACTTTTTAACATCCTTTACCCATGGTGATC
>NZ_JAHAWC010000035.1:0-2786 GCF_018383635.1 Enterobacter sp. 120016
CACTATCGTTAACTGAATACATAGGTTAACGAGGCGAACCGGGGGAACTGAAACATCTAAGTACCCCGAGGAAAAGAAATCAACCGAGATTCCCCCAGTAGCGGCGAGCGAACGGGGAGCAGCCCAGAGTCTGAATCAGCTTGTGTGTTAGTGGAAGCGTCTGGAAAGTCGCACGGTACAGGGTGATAGTCCCGTACACGAAAATGCACAGGTTGTGAACTCGAAGAGTAGGGCGGGACACGTGGTATCCTGTCTGAATATGGGGGGACCATCCTCCAAGGCTAAATACTCCTGACTGACCGATAGTGAACCAGTACCGTGAGGGAAAGGCGAAAAGAACCCCGGCGAGGGGAGTGAAAAAGAACCTGAAACCGTGTACGTACAAGCAGTGGGAGCACCCTTGTGGTGTGACTGCGTACCTTTTGTATAATGGGTCAGCGACTTATATTCTGTAGCAAGGTTAACCGTATAGGGGAGCCGAAGGGAAACCGAGTCTTAACTGGGCGTTAAGTTGCAGGGTATAGACCCGAAACCCGGTGATCTAGCCATGGGCAGGTTGAAGGTTGGGTAACACTAACTGGAGGACCGAACCGACTAATGTTGAAAAATTAGCGGATGACTTGTGGCTGGGGGTGAAAGGCCAATCAAACCGGGAGATAGCTGGTTCTCCCCGAAAGCTATTTAGGTAGCGCCTCGTGAACTCATCTTCGGGGGTAGAGCACTGTTTCGGCTAGGGGGCCATCCCGGCTTACCAACCCGATGCAAACTACGAATACCGAAGAATGTTATCACGGGAGACACACGGCGGGTGCTAACGTCCGTCGTGAAGAGGGAAACAACCCAGACCGCCAGCTAAGGTCCCAAAGTCATGGTTAAGTGGGAAACGATGTGGGAAGGCACAGACAGCCAGGATGTTGGCTTAGAAGCAGCCATCATTTAAAGAAAGCGTAATAGCTCACTGGTCGAGTCGGCCTGCGCGGAAGATGTAACGGGGCTAAACCATGCACCGAAGCTGCGGCAGCGACGCTTATGCGTTGTTGGGTAGGGGAGCGTTCTGTAAGCCGTTGAAGGTGTCCTGTGAGGGGTGCTGGAGGTATCAGAAGTGCGAATGCTGACATAAGTAACGATAATGCGGGTGAAAAGCCCGCACGCCGGAAGACCAAGGGTTCCTGTCCAACGTTAATCGGGGCAGGGTGAGTCGACCCCTAAGGCGAGGCCGAAAGGCGTAGTCGATGGGAAACAGGTTAATATTCCTGTACTTGGTGTTACTGCGAAGGGGGGACGGAGAAGGCTATGTTAGCCGGGCGACGGTTGTCCCGGTTTAAGCATGTAGGCGGAGGTTCCAGGTAAATCCGGTACCTTATTAACGCTGAGGTGTGATGACGAGGCACTACGGTGCTGAAGTAACAAATGCCCTGCTTCCAGGAAAAGCCTCTAAGCATCAGGTAACATCAAATCGTACCCCAAACCGACACAGGTGGTCAGGTAGAGAATACCAAGGCGCTTGAGAGAACTCGGGTGAAGGAACTAGGCAAAATGGTGCCGTAACTTCGGGAGAAGGCACGCTGATATGTAGGTGAAGCCCCTGCGGGTGGAGCTGAAATCAGTCGAAGATACCAGCTGGCTGCAACTGTTTATTAAAAACACAGCACTGTGCAAACACGAAAGTGGACGTATACGGTGTGACGCCTGCCCGGTGCCGGAAGGTTAATTGATGGGGTTAGCGGCAACGCGAAGCTCTTGATCGAAGCCCCGGTAAACGGCGGCCGTAACTATAACGGTCCTAAGGTAGCGAAATTCCTTGTCGGGTAAGTTCCGACCTGCACGAATGGCGTAATGATGGCCAGGCTGTCTCCACCCGAGACTCAGTGAAATTGAACTCGCTGTGAAGATGCAGTGTACCCGCGGCAAGACGGAAAGACCCCGTGAACCTTTACTATAGCTTGACACTGAACACTGGTCCTTGATGTGTAGGATAGGTGGGAGGCTTTGAAGCGTGGACGCCAGTCTGCGTGGAGCCGCCCTTGAAATACCACCCTTTAATGGCTGGTGTTCTAACGTAGACCCGTAATCCGGGTTGCGGACAGTGTCTGGTGGGTAGTTTGACTGGGGCGGTCTCCTCCCAAAGAGTAACGGAGGAGCACGAAGGTTAGCTAATCCTGGTCGGACATCAGGAGGTTAGTGCAATGGCATAAGCTAGCTTGACTGCGAGAGTGACGGCTCGAGCAGGTGCGAAAGCAGGTCATAGTGATCCGGTGGTTCTGAATGGAAGGGCCATCGCTCAACGGATAAAAGGTACTCCGGGGATAACAGGCTGATACCGCCCAAGAGTTCATATCGACGGCGGTGTTTGGCACCTCGATGTCGGCTCATCACATCCTGGGGCTGAAGTAGGTCCCAAGGGTATGGCTGTTCGCCATTTAAAGTGGTACGCGAGCTGGGTTTAGAACGTCGTGAGACAGTTCGGTCCCTATCTGCCGTGGGCGCTGGAGAATTGAGGGGGGCTGCTCCTAGTACGAGAGGACCGGAGTGGACGCATCACTGGTGTTCGGGTTGTCATGCCAATGGCATTGCCCGGTAGCTAAATGCGGAAAAGATAAGTGCTGAAAGCATCTAAGCACGAAACTTGCCCCGAGATGAGTTCTCCCTGACTCCTTGAGAGTCCTGAAGGAACGTTGAAGACTACGACGTTGATAGGTCGGGTGTGTAAGCGCAGCGATGCGTTGAGCTAACCGATACTAATGAACCGTGAGGCTTAACCTTACAACGCCGAAGCTGTTTCGGCG
>NZ_JAHAWC010000036.1:0-2060 GCF_018383635.1 Enterobacter sp. 120016
TCGGTAAACGCCGGCCGCGTCTCCTGCGGCGCGGTGGACGACGGTTTGACCCCGAGCATCGCGTTCAGGTCGGCAAACAGGGCGGGATCAAGCTGTCCGAGACCGTTCAGTTTCGGGTTGATGCTGATCAGGTACGGGCTTTTCGGGTTGTCGGAGAAGACAAAATAGCCGTTGTTGCCCGACGGCAGCGGGTAAGCGCTGGTATCGACGCGCTGGCCCTGATAATGCCCGACGGCACCGCCCTGAGCGGTTCGGAGATCGGCGGTGGTGACCCCGGCGTTCGCCAGCGCGCCCAGCTGGCCGAGGTTCGCGTTGCCTTTCTGGGTGGTGGCAATGTTGCTGAGAGACGTGCCGGACGCGCCGCCGTTTTCCAGCGCGCCGCCGCCGTTAAGCTGCTGCAGCGCACCCTGAAGCTGATCGTTCCACTGCGGCGAGTTCACCGCCACGGTGCCGGTAGCGTTGAGCCCCTGTTTTTGCACGCCGCTGCCGATGGTCTGGTTGCTGAGGGTATTCAGCGACGGGGTGGAGATAACGTTGCTGACGCCGCCCGCGTTAGCGGTGGTACTGGTGTTGCTGATGTTGCTGGTAAAGTTCGCGGTGACGTTGCCGCCCGCCTGGATGACGGCGCGGAATGTTTCGCCATTTTCACTTTCTGTGACATGCCCATCTAATACATAGGTTACGTCATTGTCGTAGTAAGTATTGCGATGGGTTGGAAAGTAGGAGCCAGAAAAACTACCGCCATATGATGGGCTTACATATTTATATACAGCATATTCTGTATAAGTTCCGCTCTGATAGCTCTGATTATTCAGCGTGTTTCCTGTAAGCGTAATATTGCTATTCGCCAGGATTGCACTAGCCTGATTGCTCAACTCTGCGGCAGTGATAGTCAGGTTACGCCCGGAAGAAATACGAGCGCTTCCACCTTCAGCATTTACAACCTGAGCTGTCTGATTTAATGCATATTTACGTGTTTCATAGCCTGTAATTGGTCTGTAATAGTAATGGGTATCCTCATACAAGAAACAGGGAACCCCTCCACATGTACCAGAACCCTCATGGGTATAAGTGCTGTATTTATCCCGAACAAGCGTATCAATTCCGAGAACCGACACGGGTATGTCAACAGTTGCCTGCCCAACCCAACCATACGCTGGCGACATACTTGTGGTTGTGGTTGACGTTAATCCGGCACGTTGATTGAGCAAATTAGCCGTCTTAACCGTAATATCCCCATTCTGCGTCTCAATATTCCCCGACGTGTTCACCACCTGGCTGTTGGCATTCCCCGCCGCATCCCGCTGCATCCACAGGTTGTTCCCCGCCATGATGTCGCCGCGCTGGTTGGTGATGCTGTCGGCGTACAGCGCCAGGTTATTCGCCGCGTACAGCAGCGCGGTGTTGACGATGGAGCCCGGTGCGCTCAGGGTCAGCGAGCCGCGCGTGCCGGTGAAGCCGTCGACGGTAATGTTGCTCCGGCTGGCCACGGTGATGTCGCCCCCGCCCTGCACCGCGCCCGCGGCGTTCAGCGCCACGCTGCTGCCGGAGAGCGTGCTGGTGCCGCCGCCGGTGGTGATTTGTCCGTTGTTGCTGAGCTGCCCGCCCGCGCTGAGGTTCACCGCCTGCCCCTGCAGCACGCTGCGGTTATCGATGTCGCCGCCGCTGCTGATGGTCAGGGTTCTGCCTGCCGCCACGGCGGTCCGGCTGGTAAACGCGTTCGTCAGCTGCAGCGTTAAATCCCCCAGGGACACCAGCTGGCCGGTGAGGTCCAGCCCCCGGCTCTGCAGCCACAGGTTGCCGCCGCTCAGCAGCCTGCCGCCCGCGCTCTGGGTCACCTGGTCGGCATTGATGCTCAGCTGCGCGTTGCCGAGCAGCGTGCCGCTGTTGTTCAGCTGGCCGTAGTTAACCGTCAGCTGTCCCGCCTGAGTGGTGCCCTGGCTGGCAAGCGTGGCGCCGGTCAGGGTGGCCCGGTCGGCCACCCACGTGCCGCCGTTGACGGCGTTTGCCGCATTGAGTATCAGGTCGGTGGCCTGCAGCCAGCCGGTGCCGGTGAACTG
>NZ_JAHAWC010000037.1:0-1545 GCF_018383635.1 Enterobacter sp. 120016
GGTGCCATCGGCTGCCAGACCATCAGGCCGCAGACAATCCAGCTAATCAGACGCTGCGAGAAACGAACGGGTGGGTGACGGGTATCCATAGTCGTAGAGTCTCTTAAAGCATGAAGGCAATGCGCCAGTTAACGCTCACATGATCCGGGCCGAGCCAGTCGGGGTAGTGCAACGGCGTACCGACCGAAATCTGGCTGCTGTACCAGCGCCCTGCGCTGCTCAGCCCCACCGAGCCTCCCCACAACGTGCCGGAGGCAAAGCGGTCCTGCCTGTCTTTTTCCAGCCAGCCGCCGTCAACGGCGACCGTTGCGCTCACCGCGCCAATCACCGGGAGGGTGAAGAGGGAATACCCCAGCTCGTTACGCCAGTAGCCGCCGTTATCCCCGGACAGGTACTGTTCTTTAAAACCGCGCACGGAGCTTTCGCCGCCGAGCGTCAGGCGCTCGGCGCCGTACAGCCGGTCGGGCGACCACTGGCCGTAGGCGCTGGTCAGCCACCACGCGTTGCGGGCAACAGGACGCTGGAAGCTGGCGTTCAGGCTCCATTTACGGAACTCTGCCCGCGGCATATCCCCGGATTTATTTTCGTCGGTTTCGGCATTGAACCACGGCATGCCGTGGCTCCAGGTCGGGTTGAAGGTCGCCACGCCGCCCAGCATTTTTTGCGTGTGGGTAATTCCCAGGACCAGGCTGGAGAGGTTGCGCGTGCTGCTCTGCAGCGGCGCGTCGTTGAGCCAGTTGCGGCTGGAGCGCTGAACCACGCCTGCCGCGATGCCGGTTTTGACATCCCCGTTGCGGAAAAACACCCATGACGCGTTGAGGCGGTGGGTTCTGGTATCGCCCGTGGAGAGCCAGTTGAATCCCTGGTTACTGATGGTGGTCCGGTAGTTACTCCAGGCGTAGCTGTAGTCCAGCAGGCCGTAGCCAAACGGCACGCTGACGCCCGCCTGGAAATTCTGCGCATCGTACGCGCTGGCAAAATCACTGCTGCGCCCGCCGCTGACAAACCATTTATCCGCCAGCCCCAGCATATTATTGGCGGTGAGCACGCCGTTAAGCTGGTTTTCACCGGTGCTCTTCTGCCCGCTATTATCCAGGCTTACGGATGCACTTAACGGAAATTCCGGTTTAGCCGTGAGATTAACGATGGAATATCCGGCCTGCGTTCCCGGAAGAATTTCAATCTGAACCGGTTCGGCGCGCAAACGGTTAATTTGCTCCATACCCTGTTCGATGTCGCGTAAATTAAGGATGCCGCCCACCCGTCCCGGAAACGCCATTTTCAGCATTCGCGGCGTTTCGCCTTCCAGACGGATCGCTTCCAGCCGCCCTTCCAGCACAACAATATTCAGCCGACCGCCGGAGAGATCCTGCTCGGTGAGAAAGGCGCGGCTGGTGATATATCCGCGGCTGATATACCAGTCAGAAATATGGGCGAGAAGTTCCGTTATTTTCGCCATATCCAGACACCGGCCCTGCCACGGCGCAACAAGGGCCTGACGGGTTTTCGGGGGGATTAAGGTCGCGCCGGAAAGGGTAATGGTAT
>NZ_JAHAWC010000038.1:0-1294 GCF_018383635.1 Enterobacter sp. 120016
TGTATGACCGGATACATAGGTGACAGATCAGACCGGGAACATAGGTAACACTTTTTAGTCTATCCGGAGCACACTCTGGGTTTTTCGGTCATAGTACGCAAGCGTTATTCCGTTAAAGATGATGGCCTCAAGGCCATCATCCTGTTCTTCCAGCATGATGTACTCATCAGTCAGCGCTTCACTCAGGAACACCGTCCCCTTTTTCCCCATATAGAGTGTCCCCCTCGATTTCACCCTGTAGACCGTCCCTCCTTCCGGATAAGCATATTCAGGAACCCTGCCATCCCAGTGCCGGCCTGAGGGCTTCCACACCGTTCCGGGCGTTGCACCCGCCAGGGCTTCATGCGGCCTTTCGTGGTTAAACTCTTCCCGGTAGTCACTGAACCACCGCTGTTGTTCTTCCATCGTCATGAAGGTGTTGCCCTGTTTCACTGCACTTTTCAGCGAGCGGTGCATTCGCTCATGACGGCCGTTTTCTTCCGGATGCCCCTTTCTGATACGTTCCGGTCTGATGCCCAGCTTTATCAGCCAGACGGCAAGGCGACTTAACCCGGCGATACCTGTTCCCGCGAACGGCTGACCGTTATCCGTTCTCAGGACTTCCGGCAGACCGTACTCCAGGAACGCATCCGTCAGGCACTGCCTGACGAAGGGCTCGCTCTCCCGGTCCGTTCCCCGGCAGCTCAGAAGGTACCGGCTGTGATTGTCGGTCAGGGTGAAGGGATGGCAGTACTCTCTGCTCAGCAGCCTGAACTTGCCTTTAAAATCCGCGCTCCAGACCTGATTGTTCTCACTGATGGTGGTCAGGGGCTGGCGATTGCCCGGGGTTCTGCGTTTTCGCTTTTTATCCGGAACCAGGCCTTCACGCTTGAGGATATCGCCGATAGTGCTGGCAGCAGGGACGGTAAAATCGACGTGATGATTGAGCAGCCACATCCGCAGTTTTTTGGGGCCCCAGTCAGGGTGTTTTTGCCTCAGGGCCGTAAGCTGTCCGGCGATATCATCAGGAACCGTCCGGGAGTGGGAGCGTGGCGCGCGCGACCGGTCAGAGAGGGATGACAGGTCAGAGGGGTCAAAACGCTGAAGCCATTTATAGCCGGTTTTACGGCTGATGCCAAAAAGACGGCAAAGAGCGGAGAAGGAGTCCGTACCTGCATGACAGGCACGGATAAAATCAAGGCGTTGCATAGGTCGGGTCTCAGTCCAGGGCATAGCGAGTCTCCTCTTCTATGCCAGTTATAACTGTTACCCATGTATCCGGTCTAAAGTGTTACCCATGTTTCCGGTTCATACC
>NZ_JAHAWC010000039.1:0-1236 GCF_018383635.1 Enterobacter sp. 120016
TAAGCGCTGGTATCGACGCGCTGGCCCTGATAATGCCCGACGGCACCGCCCTGAGCGGTTCGGAGATCGGCGGTGGTGACCCCGGCGTTCGCCAGTGCCCCCAGCTGGCCGAGGTTCGCGTTGCCTTTCTGGGTGGTGGCAATGTTGCTGAGAGGCGTGCCGGACGCGCCGCCGTTTTCCAGCGCGCCACCGCCGTTAAGCTGCTGCAGCGCACCCTGGAGCTGATCGTTCCACTGCGGCGAGTTCACCGCCACGGTGCCGGTAGCGTTCAGCCCCTGCTTTTGAACACCGCTGCCGATGGTCTGGTTG
This sequence comes from Enterobacter sp. 120016, assembly GCF_018383635.1. NCBI lineage: Bacteria > Pseudomonadati > Pseudomonadota > Gammaproteobacteria > Enterobacterales > Enterobacteriaceae > Enterobacter > Enterobacter sp. 120016. The sequence continues at coordinate 310 of NZ_JAHAWC010000039.1, forward strand.
CTGAGGGTGTTCAGCGACGGCGCAGGAATGGCATTGCTTATTCCTCCGCCATTCGAAGTCGTCGCCGTGTTGCTGATATTACTGGTGAAATTAGCAGTGACCTGACCACCGGCCTGAATCACTGCGCGGAGGGCTTGATCGGTGGTATGGGTTTCGTACTGAGGTGCGCCATCCAGCGTATAAGTCACACGACGGTTGTTATCGTTGCCGGAGGCGGGACTTCCTTTCAGGCTGGATACCTTGCCTGTTTTCCCACTATAACGATAGACCTTATATTCATCCTCTGAATAACCAAACCAGGACTGATTATTCAGGCTGTTGCCGGAAAGGTTCATCCCATTCCCGGCCAGTAAATAACCGGCACGGTTGTTCAGCGTAGCGGCATTGATAGTCAGATCGCGTTTAGCGGCGATGCGCGCAACTCCACCTGTTGCGGTGACATTGACTACGGTCGATCCGACCAGATAACGTTGTACTGCCCCGCTTGGCATCGGCGCGACAATTGAGAAGATATTACCGCCACCCGCACCACTGTAAATTGTATAAATATACCCCCACTCATCAGGTGGCAGGTCTGTGACTTTTACACGAATGGAGGTCGCACCGCTTGCCGCAGGACTGCCCGTCGCGGCCTGATAGCTGCGGGTTTCACTGATCCCCTCTCGCTCATTCAACAGGCTTCCTGTCCTGATGGTGATATCCCCATTCTGCGTCTCAATATTCCCCGACGTGTTCACCACCTGGCTGTTGGCATTCCCCGCTGCATCCCGCTGCATCCACAGGTTGTTCCCCGCCATGATGTCGCCGCGCTGGTTGGTGATGCTTTCGGCAAACAGCGCCAGGTTATTCGCCGCGTACAGCAGCGCGGTGTTGACGATGGAGCCCGGTGCGCTCAGGGTCAGCGAGCCGCGCGTGCCGGTGAAGCCG
>NZ_JAHAWC010000040.1:0-1111 GCF_018383635.1 Enterobacter sp. 120016
CAGCTTGATCCCGCCCTGTTTGCCGACCTGAACGCGATGCTCGGGGTCAAACCGTCGTCCACCGCGCCGCAGGAGACGCGGCCGGCGTTTACCGACGAGAAGCAGTTCCTCGGCTCGTCCTATATGCTGGGCCGCCTCAACCTGAACCCGGATTACGATTACCGCTTCCTCGGCGATGCGGCGTTCGATACCCGCTATGTTTCCAACGTGGTGCTCAACCAGACCGGTAACCGTTACCTGAACGGCATCGGCTCCGATCTGGATCAGATGCGCTATCTGATGGACAACGCCGCGGCGGCGCAGCAGTCGCTGGGCCTGCAGTTTGGCGTCTCGCTGACCGCCGATCAGATTGCCGCGCTCGACCACAGCCTGCTGTGGTGGGAGAAAGCCACCGTCAACGGCGAAACGGTGATGGTGCCGAAACTCTACCTGTCGCCGAAGGACGTCACCGTCAATAACGGCAGCGTGATCGCGGGCAATAACGTCACCCTGAAGGGCGGCGACATCACCAACAGCGGCAGCTCGCTGCTGGCGAAAAACAGCCTGACGCTCGACAGCCAGAACAGCATCAGCAACCTCAACAGCGGCCTGATGAAAGCGGGCGGCGACCTGAACCTGAGCGCCATCGGCGATATCAATAACATCAGCTCCACCATCAGCGGCAAAACGGTCGCGCTGGAGAGCCTCGACGGCAGCATCAACAACCTGACTCAGGTTGAGCAGATTGATATCAACGCCGGAGGTAAATACGGCAACATCGGCCTGAAAGACACCCTGCTGGGCAACACGGCGTCGATTACCGCGCAGGATGGCCTGTCGCTTGAGGCGGGAAAAAACATCACCGTTACCGGGGCGAACCTGGCCTCCGGCGGGGATATGCTGCTGAACGCGTGGGGCGATATTGCCGTCAACGCGAACCAGATTAACGACGCATTCAGCTCCAGCCGGGAGAAAACCAGCCGTTCGTCCGTCACGTATCAGGGCAGTAACGTCACCGCGGGCGGCAACCTGCTGGTGAATGCCGGGCACAACCTTGACGTGACCGCCAGCGACCTGAAGGCGGGCGGCAGCGCGGGGCTGAGCGCGGGCAACGATCTCAATCTGAACGCGG
>NZ_JAHAWC010000042.1:0-757 GCF_018383635.1 Enterobacter sp. 120016
GGGGAATCTCGGTTGATTTCTTTTCCTCGGGGTACTTAGATGTTTCAGTTCCCCCGGTTCGCCTCGTTAACCTATGTATTCAGTTAACGATAGTGTGTCGGAACACACTGGGTTTCCCCATTCGGACATCGCCGGGTCAAAGGTTCATATCACCTCGCCGGCGCTTTTCGCAGATTAGCACGTCCTTCATCGCCTCTGACTGCCAGGGCATCCACCGTGTACGCTTAGTCGCTTAACCTCACAACCCGAAGATGTTTCTTTCGATTCATCACCGACTTGCGAAAATTTGAGAGACTCGAACACACATAACATGTGTGTCGTTTCAATTTTCAGCTTGATCCAGATTTTTAAAGAGCAAAACTTCGCAGTGCACCTTTTCAGGTTCACTCTGAAGTTTTCTTGTATTCGCAGTAAAAGATGGTGGAGCTATGCGGGATCGAACCGCAGACCTCCTGCGTGCAAAGCAGGCGCTCTCCCAGCTGAGCTATAGCCCCATCGTGTGTAATCTCTGTACCGCTCATCCTTTAAAAGGAGTTTGGTAGGCCTGAGTGGACTTGAACCACCGACCTCACCCTTATCAGGGGTGCGCTCTAACCACCTGAGCTACAAGCCTGCAGAGATTTTTACTGCTGTTTTTCATCAGACAATCTGTGTGAGCACTACAAAGGCAGGTTCTTTAAGGTAAGGAGGTGATCCAACCGCAGGTTCCCCTACGGTTACCTTGTTACGACTTCACCCCAGTCATGAATCACAAAGT
>NZ_JAHAWC010000043.1:0-663 GCF_018383635.1 Enterobacter sp. 120016
CGATGAACGGCGCGAGACCGTGCAGCAGCAGCTGGTCAGCGTGTTTGAGCGTTACGGCCTGCCGGACCGGATGACGATGGACAACGGCTCACCGTGGGGAGACACCACCGGCACCTGGACGGCGCTGGAGCTGTGGCTGATGCGCCACGGTATCCGGGTGGGGCACTCCCGGCCTTATCATCCGCAGACGCAGGGCAAGCTGGAGCGTTTTCACCGCAGCCTGAAGGCGGAAGTACTCCAGGGGAAGTGGTTCGCAGACAGCGGTGAGCTGCAGCGCGCCTTCGACCACTGGCGGACGGTGTACAACCTTGAACGCCCGCACGAGGCGCTGGATATGGCGGTACCGGGCTCGCGGTATCAGCCGTCAGCGCGGCAGTACAGCGGCAACACAACGCCCCCGGAATACGACGAAGGCGTGATGGTCAGGAAGGTGGATATCAGCGGAAAGCTGAGCGTGAAAGGGGTAAGTCTGAAGGCAGGCAAGGCGTTCAGGGGAGAACGGGTCGGGCTGAAGGAGATGCAGGAAGACGGCAGCTACGAGGTGTGGTGGTACAGCACGAAAGTGGGGGTGATCGACCTGAAGAAAAAGTCGATCACCATGGGTAAAGGATGTTAAAAAGTGTTCACCATGTCCCCGAACACCTGTCTACCATGTCCCCGGAC
>NZ_JAHAWC010000044.1:0-598 GCF_018383635.1 Enterobacter sp. 120016
CCTTCCTCCCCGCTGAAAGTACTTTACAACCCGAAGGCCTTCTTCATACACGCGGCATGGCTGCATCAGGCTTGCGCCCATTGTGCAATATTCCCCACTGCTGCCTCCCGTAGGAGTCTGGACCGTGTCTCAGTTCCAGTGTGGCTGGTCATCCTCTCAGACCAGCTAGGGATCGTCGCCTAGGTGAGCCGTTACCCCACCTACTAGCTAATCCCATCTGGGCACATCTGATGGCAAGAGGCCCGAAGGTCCCCCTCTTTGGTCTTGCGACGTTATGCGGTATTAGCTACCGTTTCCAGTAGTTATCCCCCTCCATCAGGCAGTTTCCCAGACATTACTCACCCGTCCGCCGCTCGTCACCCAGGAGCAAGCTCCCTGTGCTACCGCTCGACTTGCATGTGTTAGGCCTGCCGCCAGCGTTCAATCTGAGCCATGATCAAACTCTTCAATTTAAGTTTGATGCTCGTGAATTAAACTTCGTAATGAATTACGTATGTTCACTCAGAGACTTGGTATTCATTTATTGTCCGAAGACATTAAGAATCCATGTCACTTTGAGTGCCCACACAGATTGTCTGATAAATTGTTAAAGAGCAGT
>NZ_JAHAWC010000045.1:0-458 GCF_018383635.1 Enterobacter sp. 120016
ACTTTGTGATTCATGACTGGGGTGAAGTCGTAACAAGGTAACCGTAGGGGAACCTGCGGTTGGATCACCTCCTTACCTTAAAGAACCTGCCTTTGCAGTGCTCACACAGATTGTCTGATGAAAAGTAAATAGCAAGGCGTCTTGCGATTGAGACTTCAGTGTCCCCTTCGTCTAGAGGCCCAGGACACCGCCCTTTCACGGCGGTAACAGGGGTTCGAATCCCCTAGGGGACGCCACTTGCTGGTTCGTGAGTGAAAGTCGCCGACCCCCGTATCTCAAAACTCATCTTCGGGTGACGTTTGAGATATTTGCTCTTTAAAAATCTGGATCAAGCTGAAAATTGAAACGACACATCTTAAATGATGTGTTCGAGTCTCTCAAATTTTCGCAAGTCGATGATGAATCGAAAGAAACATCTTCGGGTTGTGAGGTTAAGCGACTAAGCGTACACGGTGGAT
>NZ_JAHAWC010000046.1:0-450 GCF_018383635.1 Enterobacter sp. 120016
GGAGTGGTCGTCCAGCAGGGTGAGCGGATGGCAGCGGCCGCCGCCAAAGGGAAAGTGGCCCTTAAAATCCATCTGCCAGAGGCGGTTCGGCGCGTTATGTTCGAACCGTCCCGTGGGGGGAATGCCCGGTGAAGCGCCCGGCAGCAGACCATGGCGGGCCATCAGGTTATGGACGGTACTGAAGGCGGGCATGCGGTGCCCCTGGTCTTCGAGCCAGCGCTTAATCTTGCGGGCTCCCCAGCGCTCATGGCGGTCATGTGCCATGCGCAGCAGGGCTGTGATGTCGTCTGACGAGCGGTTAGGGGAATGGTGCGGTATGCGCGGACGGTCCTGAAGGCCGGCGGCACCTTCCTGAGCCCAGCGGCGAAGCCACTTGTAGGCGGTGGCAGGTGAAATGCCGAAGCGACGGCAGAGGGAACGGATGTTCGCCCCGTCCTGCGAGGCGAACAA
>NZ_JAHAWC010000047.1:0-419 GCF_018383635.1 Enterobacter sp. 120016
GAAGAAGTTGAAATCGTTGGTATCAAAGAGACTGCGAAGTCTACCTGTACTGGCGTTGAAATGTTCCGCAAACTGCTGGACGAAGGCCGTGCTGGTGAGAACGTTGGTGTTCTGCTGCGTGGTATCAAACGTGAAGAAATCGAACGTGGTCAGGTTCTGGCGAAGCCAGGCTCAATCAAGCCACACACCAAGTTCGAATCTGAAGTGTACATCCTGTCCAAAGACGAAGGCGGCCGTCATACTCCGTTCTTCAAAGGCTACCGTCCACAGTTCTACTTCCGTACAACTGACGTGACCGGTACCATCGAACTGCCAGAAGGCGTTGAGATGGTAATGCCAGGCGACAACATCAAGATGGTTGTGACTCTGATCCACCCAATCGCGATGGACGACGGTCTGCGTTTCGCAATCCGTGAAGG
>NZ_JAHAWC010000048.1:0-419 GCF_018383635.1 Enterobacter sp. 120016
ATGACGTTTGCCGCCTTACCGGCGACTTCCGTGTAGCCCTGCAGCTGCGAGCGGCTGGCGCCGGTGACTTCGTTGATGATGCCTTTCGCTTCCCGTCCGGCCTGCAGGTTGGGGTTGTTCTGGATAAGCCCGCCGAGCTGCGTCTGGGTTAAACGGTCCGTGCCGTTATTGAGGATAAGCCCCTCTTTGCCGACGTTATACTCACCGAACTGGTTATGCGAAATGCCCGCCCCGTTCGGCGTGGCAATGTTGACGACCGGCACCCCGTTCCCCGCCCGATCGACCGTGGTCTGCCCGGCCGGCGTAAGCGCCGCCGCGACGGCGGGTGCCATCGGCTGCCAGACCATCAGGCCGCAGACAATCCAGCTAATCAGACGCTGCGAGAAACGAACGGGTGGGTGACGGGTATCCATAGTCGT
>NZ_JAHAWC010000049.1:0-392 GCF_018383635.1 Enterobacter sp. 120016
CCTTACCACTGTCCGTACGGGTAGGTTTTGCCTTTGATAAACTCCGGCGTTTCTCCGTAATAAGCATAACCATACGGGTGCTGAGTAATTCCCTTACAGGCATCCAGTTTTTCACCGGACAGCGTGGTGAGCCGCTGTGGCTCTACCGGGAGGTTCTCGCCAATCCCGCTGTTCTGCAGCCAGACACGCACCCTGCCTTCCGGGGCCAGGCCAATCAGCAGCGTGTCATACCACGTGGTGCCGTATGAGTCCTGGCCTGTAGGAGCCAGCATTCTGGTCCTGAGCGACGCCGGAAAGACTATCCGGGTCTCATAGGTCTTCTTGTCGATGACCGAATCCCAGCAGAACAGCATCATCACGGGCGGGTGACGCGCCTGATTAAACTGGGCGTT
>NZ_JAHAWC010000050.1:0-379 GCF_018383635.1 Enterobacter sp. 120016
CTGCCAGAGGCGGTTCGGCGCGTCATGTTCGAACCGTCCCGTGGGGGGAATGCCCGGTGAAACGCCCGGCAGCATGCCATGGCGGGCCATCAGGTGATGGACGGTGCTGAAGGCGGGCATGCGGTGCCCCTGGTCCTCGAGCCAGCGCTTAATCTTGCGGGCTCCCCAGCGTTCATGGCGGTCATGTGCCATGCGCAGCAGGGCTGTGATGTCGTCTGACGAGCGGTTAGGGGAATGGTGCGGTATGCGCGGGCGGTCCTGAAGGCCGGCGGCACCTTCCTCCCCCCAGCGGCGAAGCCACTTGTAGGCGGTGGCAGGTGAAATGCCGAAGCGACGGCAGAGGGAACGGATGTTCGCCCCGTCCTGCGAGGCGAACAAA
>NZ_JAHAWC010000051.1:0-344 GCF_018383635.1 Enterobacter sp. 120016
TTCGCGGTAGTTCAGATGCAGCAGCATCCCCGCCGTGCTGACCAGCCTGACGGGTAATTCCCCTTCGTATTCCACCTGCCAGCGCTGACGCTGGCAGGAAAATCCGCTCACGCGTCCCTGAGGGCTGTCCGCAGACCGTACCACATGCATCAGCCAGCCATTCAGCGATGGCGCGCTCAGTACGAAAGTATTCTCTGCGTTATCACACCAGGCCCTGGCACTGGCCAGCGGGTTACGGGAGACGGGGAGCGTGGGGTCCGGTAGCGGCAGGCGCAGGGTGACGTTCTCATGGTCCCGCCACAGAATATGGCTGTCGGTGAAGGTGAGGCGATGATCGAGCGTAT
>NZ_JAHAWC010000052.1:0-340 GCF_018383635.1 Enterobacter sp. 120016
AGCGGCAGGCGCAGGGTGACGTTCTCATGGTCCCGCCACAGAATATGGCTGTCGGTGAAGGTGAGGCGATGATCGAGCGTATGCCGCCAGCCATACCCGAGCGTTGACGCCTCCTCAACCGCCGTGGTGCGGTACTGCCGGCCAATACTGAACGGGACGGCGCCGGGCAGCGTGAAATCCGTCAGCGCCAGCAGCTCTTCCCCGGTGATCAAGGATACCGGGCAGCCGTCCGTATCGCAGGCGTCGGTATTTTTCGTCGGGTTGCCGCCGGGGTCCGTGGCTGGAGAACTTTCCTCGCGGGTTTTCAGGCCGATTTCGGTGTGACGGCTGGTACCCAGTT
>NZ_JAHAWC010000053.1:0-340 GCF_018383635.1 Enterobacter sp. 120016
TCGTCAGCTGCAGCGTTAAATCCCCCAGGGACACCAGCTGGCCGGTGAGGTCCAGCCCCCGGCTCTGCAGCCACAGGTTGCCGCCGCTCAGCAGCTTACCGCCCGCGCTCTGGGTCACCTGGTCGGCATTGATGTTCAGCTGCGCGTTGCCGAGCAGCGTGCCGCTGTTGTTCAGCTGGCCGTAGTTAACCGTCAGCTGTCCCGCCTGGGTGGTGCCCTGGCTGGCAAACGTGGAGCCGGTCAGCGTGGCCCGGTCGGCCACCCACGTGCCGCCGTTGACGGCGTTTGCCGCATTGAGTATCAGGTCGGTGGCCTGCAGCCAGCCGGTGCCGGTGAACTG
>NZ_JAHAWC010000054.1:0-319 GCF_018383635.1 Enterobacter sp. 120016
AGCACGTCCTTCATCGCCTCTGACTGCCAGGGCATCCACCGTGTACGCTTAGTCGCTTAACCTCACAACCCGAAGATGTTTCTTTCGATTCATCATCGACTTGCGAAAATTTGAGAGACTCGAACACACCAATTAAGATGTGTCGTTTCAATTTTCAGCTTGATCCAGATTTTTAAAGAGCAAAACTTCTTAATGCACTCAAAAGTACATTCAGAAGTTCATCATTCATCAGACAATCTGTGTGAGCACTACAAAGGCAGGTTCTTTAAGGTAAGGAGGTGATCCAACCGCAGGTTCCCCTACGGTTACCTTGTTACGA
>NZ_JAHAWC010000055.1:0-316 GCF_018383635.1 Enterobacter sp. 120016
TGACCCCATGCCGAACTCAGAAGTGAAACGCCGTAGCGCCGATGGTAGTGTGGGGTCTCCCCATGTGAGAGTAGGGAACTGCCAGGCATCAAATTTAGCGTGCTGATATGGCTCAGTTGGTAGAGCGCACCCTTGGTAAGGGTGAGGTCCCCAGTTCGACTCTGGGTATCAGCACCACTTTATACTTAGGTTAAAGTTCGGCAAGAAGTAAAAGAATTTGTCTGGCGGCTTTAGCGCGGTGGTCCCACCTGACCCCATGCCGAACTCAGAAGTGAAACGCCGTAGCGCCGATGGTAGTGTGGGGTCTCCCCATGTG
>NZ_JAHAWC010000056.1:0-282 GCF_018383635.1 Enterobacter sp. 120016
GCAGCCAGATTCACGTCGCGACCCGCCTGCAGCCCGACGCTTTTCTCCGCCGCCAGCGCGGCGGCCTGAGCGTTGATATCCTGCCCGGCCTTCAGAACCAGGTTATCGCCTGCGGAAATCGTGGTGCGGTCGAGCCCGGTACTGTGGGACTCACTTTTCCCTTTACGGCTGCTTTCGCTTGTCTGTGCCGCGTTCAGATTGAGATCGTTGCCCGCGCTCAGCCCCGCGCTGCCGCCCGCCTTCAGGTCGCTGGCGGTCACGTCAAGGTTGTGCCCGGCATTC
>NZ_JAHAWC010000057.1:0-282 GCF_018383635.1 Enterobacter sp. 120016
CTGCCAGAGGCGGTTCGGCGCGTCATGTTCGAACCGTCCCGTGGGGGGAATGCCCGGTGAAACGCCCGGCAGCATGCCATGGCGGGCCATCAGGTTATGGACGGTGCTGAAGGCGGGCATAGTGTGCCCCTGGTCCTCGAGCCAGCGCTTTATCTTGCGTGCGCCCCAGCGCTCATGGCGGTCATGTGCCATGCGCAGCAGGGCTGTGATGTCGTCAGATGAGCGGTTCGGGGAATGGTGCGGTATGCGGGGCCGGTCCTGAAGGCCGGCGGCACCTTCCTC
>NZ_JAHAWC010000058.1:0-277 GCF_018383635.1 Enterobacter sp. 120016
GAAGGCGCGCGGGTCGCAACGGAATGGGCGGACGGAAGTAATGAAACCCGTCAGGTTAACGCCGCGGGCCTGGTGATACGTCAGAAAGACCGCACAGGAAAAGTCACCGCCTTTCGCTACGACCTGCTGTGCCGGCCCGTCTGGCAGGGCAACCCTGAGACCGGAAAAGGGGAGCAGATCCGCCGGGACGACGCGGGCAATCCGGAGTGCATTATCCATGAGGACGGCAGCGAGCGCAGATGGACGTGGAACGGTGACGGCCAGCTGCTGACGGAGC
>NZ_JAHAWC010000059.1:0-263 GCF_018383635.1 Enterobacter sp. 120016
CATACAGGTGAGCCAGCAACCCCCGAAGAGACCGGCGGAATGCCTTACGGGAAATGGGACTTCGCTTTCTTCACCCCGAAAGCGCTGTATGCCGAGGTCACCCAGGCGCTGGTTATTGATGAGAAAGGGGTGGTGTATACCTTCCGGACGCTGGACTCCGTGCAGGACAGTGGCGTTACCGTGGGAACATGGAGTAACCGGGTGCGACGGAACGCCCAGTTTAATCAGGCGCGTCACCCGCCCGTGATGATGCTGTTCTGCTG
>NZ_JAHAWC010000060.1:0-249 GCF_018383635.1 Enterobacter sp. 120016
CTATAATGCGCCTCCACTGACACGGAACAACGGCTTACAGGCCGCCGGGTTAGCGGGGTTCAGAGATGAACGCCAGCAGAGAAAAGCGAAAATAATCACTTGACTCTGAATGAGGAAAACGTAATATACGGGACCTCGCAACGGTGAGCTTAACGCCGCGTTGCAACTGCTCTTTAACAATTTATCAGACAATCTGTGTGGGCACTCAAAGTGACATGGATTCTTAATGTCTTCGGACAATAAATGAAT
>NZ_JAHAWC010000061.1:0-248 GCF_018383635.1 Enterobacter sp. 120016
AGCGCCGGATCGACGGCCCGGGCGTAATAGCTTTTACCTGCCTTCAGGTCAGTAAAAACGGCCCTGCCGCTTTCATCCGTTATTTTTACGTCAACTCGTTTGTCAGGGGCAAACGAGGGGGTTTCATACAGCTCAATGCTGGCGTCCGGGACTGGCAGGTCGGTTATCGACTGGTGCCTGAGGACCACGGTAAGGGTGCGGTTTTTCGGGCAGACAATCGCCGCGCTGAGCGCCCTGCCGTCATCGTC
>NZ_JAHAWC010000062.1:0-242 GCF_018383635.1 Enterobacter sp. 120016
GAGACGTACCGGTACGACCTTCGTACGGGACAGGTCACTGAGATCGCTGACGGCAGCGGCCAGCGCTGGCTGCTGCGTTACACCCGCACCGGTCTTCTGGCGGAGGAGATCCGGGTCGACGGGATCCGTCTGTGCCGGGACTATGACGCCTGTGGCAGGCTCATCACCCTGCGGGAATATGACCTCAGCGGCAGAGAGGAGCAGGTGCGTGTCACCCGCCTGACGCGGGATGTGTCCGGGCG
>NZ_JAHAWC010000063.1:0-241 GCF_018383635.1 Enterobacter sp. 120016
GAATTACTCAGCACCCGTATGGTTATGCTTATTACGGAGAAACGCCGGAGTTTATCAAAGGCAAAACCTACCCGTACGGACAGTGGTAAGGAAAAACAATGAAAAGGAGATTCACCGCCGTACTGGCCTGCCTCTTCCTGCTGTCCGGCTGCCATACAGGTGAGCCAGCAACCCCCGAAGAGACCGGCGGAATGCCTTACGGGAAATGGGACTTCGCTTTCTTCACCCCGAAAGCGCTGTA
>NZ_JAHAWC010000064.1:0-236 GCF_018383635.1 Enterobacter sp. 120016
ATGACGTTTGCCGCCTTACCGGCGACTTCCGTGTAGCCCTGCAGCTGCGAGCGGCTGGCGCCGGTGACTTCGTTGATGATGCCTTTCGCTTCCCGCCCGGCCTGCAGGTTGGGGTTGTTCTGGATAAGCCCGCCGAGCTGGGTCTGGGTTAAACGGTCCGTGCCGTTATTGAGGATAAGCCCCTCTTTGCCGACGTTATACTCACCGAACTGGTTATGCGAAATGCCCGCCCCGTT
>NZ_JAHAWC010000065.1:0-236 GCF_018383635.1 Enterobacter sp. 120016
AAATGCGACATGGTTGATGACGAAGAGCTGCTGGAACTGGTAGAGATGGAAGTTCGTGAACTGCTGTCTCAGTACGATTTCCCAGGCGACGATACTCCAATCGTTCGTGGTTCTGCTCTGAAAGCGCTGGAAGGTGACGCAGAGTGGGAAGCGAAAATCATCGAACTGGCTGGCTTCCTGGATTCTTACATCCCAGAACCAGAGCGTGCGATTGACAAGCCATTCCTGCTGCCAAT
>NZ_JAHAWC010000066.1:0-232 GCF_018383635.1 Enterobacter sp. 120016
GGCGCCATGGTTGTCCAGAAAACCGGACATGACGCTGACCATGTCCTTCATGATGTCAGTCAGCGCCTGCCATAAGGTCCGGATCGTTCGTCCGAGGCGGGGGCCGTAGCGCGTCAGCATTCGCACCACTTTATACACCAGAAAAGCCGGGCCTCCTGGACCGGTAACCAGGGTCAGCAGCGCCCCGAATACCAGACCGGAAAGGATTTCCCCCGCAAATTCGGCCAGGGGG
>NZ_JAHAWC010000067.1:0-225 GCF_018383635.1 Enterobacter sp. 120016
GAGGAGCATCACTACACCTGGGACACGCAGCACCGCCTGACCGGCTACCGCTGCCGGGTACGGGGTCAGGAGACCGCGCATTATCGTTATCAGTATGATGCCCTGGGGCGCCGTATTCTGAAGGAGGATTTACTTGCCCGCACTGCCCGCCGCTTTTTCTGGCAGGGAGAGCGCCTGCTCGGCGAGTGTGATGCCGGACGCTTCTGGCCCGGCAGGCTGCCGGAT
>NZ_JAHAWC010000068.1:0-222 GCF_018383635.1 Enterobacter sp. 120016
GCCTGTGGCAGGCTCATCACCCTGCGGGAATATGACCTCAGCGGCAGAGAGGAGCAGGTGCGTGTCACCCGCCTGACGCGGGATGTGTCCGGGCGGATCGCGGAGAAAATACTGCCTGACGGGAAAAAAATCCGCTACGCCCGGGACGGTTTCGGCCGGCTGACGTCAGCAGACGACGGTGAGTGGCCGCTCGCATGGCAGTATGACCGCCGCGGGCTGCTG
>NZ_JAHAWC010000069.1:0-220 GCF_018383635.1 Enterobacter sp. 120016
TCGGTAAACGCCGGCCGCGTCTCCTGCGGCGCGGTGGACGACGGTTTGACCCCGAGCATCGCGTTCAGGTCGGCAAACAGGGCGGGATCAAGCTGCCCGAGACCGTTCAGTTTCGGGTTGATGCCGATCAGGTACGGGCTTTTCGGGTTGTCGGAGAAGACAAAATAGCCGTTGTTGCCCGACGGCAGCGGGTAAGCGCTGGTATCGACGCGCTGGCCCT
>NZ_JAHAWC010000070.1:0-214 GCF_018383635.1 Enterobacter sp. 120016
ACCTGAAGAAAAAGTCGATCACCATGGGTAAAGGATGTTAAAAAGTGTTCACCATGTCCCCGAACACCTGTCTACCATGTCCCCGGACCGTACACTCCCACAGGGAGAGGGAGAAAACAAAAGCAAAAAACCCCGCACCTTTCGGTACGGGGTTCTTCTAATTGATGCCTGGCAGTTCCCTACTCTCACATGGGGAGACCCCACACTACCATCG
>NZ_JAHAWC010000071.1:0-213 GCF_018383635.1 Enterobacter sp. 120016
GGGAATATTGCACAATGGGCGCAAGCCTGATGCAGCCATGCCGCGTGTATGAAGAAGGCCTTCGGGTTGTAAAGTACTTTCAGCGGGGAGGAAGGTGTTGAGGTTAATAACCTCAGCAATTGACGTTACCCGCAGAAGAAGCACCGGCTAACTCCGTGCCAGCAGCCGCGGTAATACGGAGGGTGCAAGCGTTAATCGGAATTACTGGGCGTA
>NZ_JAHAWC010000072.1:0-213 GCF_018383635.1 Enterobacter sp. 120016
GGGAATATTGCACAATGGGCGCAAGCCTGATGCAGCCATGCCGCGTGTATGAAGAAGGCCTTCGGGTTGTAAAGTACTTTCAGCGGGGAGGAAGGCGATAAGGTTAATAACCTTGTCGATTGACGTTACCCGCAGAAGAAGCACCGGCTAACTCCGTGCCAGCAGCCGCGGTAATACGGAGGGTGCAAGCGTTAATCGGAATTACTGGGCGTA
>NZ_JAHAWC010000073.1:0-213 GCF_018383635.1 Enterobacter sp. 120016
GGACGGACTCATGTCATGGCAGGAGTCCTTCACCCACGATGCCGCCGGCAACCTGACCGGCCCCCTGACGGTCACTTCCGGCAATCGCCTGACGCACGCCGGGGACACCCGCTATGAGTACGACGGCTACGGCAACCGCATTCTTGAGGTGACCGGCAGCGAGGAGCATCACTACACCTGGGACACGCAGCACCGCCTGACCGGCTACCGCTG
>NZ_JAHAWC010000074.1:0-209 GCF_018383635.1 Enterobacter sp. 120016
GAGGCCAACAAGGCGCGCGCCCGTGAGCTGATGGCGCTGTTTAACGATGAAGCTGCCCTGTATCTGCTCACCCGCGCCACCCTGCTGCGCCTGCGCATGTATCCCTGGGGACACCTGCTCACCCCCCTGGCCGAATTTGCGGGGGAAATCCTTTCCGGTCTGGTATTCGGGGCGCTGCTGACCCTGGTTACCGGTCCAGGAGGCCCGGC
>NZ_JAHAWC010000075.1:0-203 GCF_018383635.1 Enterobacter sp. 120016
CGGAAGGTATACACCACCCCCTTCTCATCAATTATCAGCGCCTGCGTGACGTCGGCATACAGCGCTTTCGGGGTGAAGAAAGCGAAGTCCCATTTCCCGTAAGGCATCCCGCCGGTCTCTTCGGGGGTTGCTGGCTCACCTGTATGGCAGCCCGTCAGGGTGGCCAGGATTAAAAACAGCCACAAGCAGCATTGTTTCAAAAT
>NZ_JAHAWC010000076.1:0-200 GCF_018383635.1 Enterobacter sp. 120016
GGGGAATCTCGGTTGATTTCTTTTCCTCGGGGTACTTAGATGTTTCAGTTCCCCCGGTTCGCCTCGTTAACCTATGTATTCAGTTAACGATAGTGCAACGAATTGCACTGGGTTTCCCCATTCGGACATCGCCGGGTCAAAGGTTCATATCACCTCGCCGGCGCTTTTCGCAGATTAGCACGTCCTTCATCGCCTCTGAC